>NZ_JBDGBA010000008.1:31574-71542 GCF_040910185.1 Collinsella aerofaciens
CGGCGTTACCTCAGCTGGATAGAGGGTCTGACTACGAATCAGAACGTCATAGGTTCGAATCCTATACGCCGCACCAACTGAACTTTAAAGCCTCCGGTAACGGAGGCTTTTCTTATATCGCGATGCGTCGAAGATAGCATCAAGTGGTCAAAATGAGTAAAAATCAAATTTGATAACTTTTTTCGAAAAATGCTTGACCTTTATTCAGTCGATGTGCATAATAATCAACAAGTCGCGGCGTTACCTCAGCTGGATAGAGGGTCTGACTACGAATCAGAACGTCATAGGTTCGAATCCTATACGCCGCACCATTTGAGATTAAAGCTCCCGGCAACGGGGGCTTTTCTTTTGCGCCGGCTTGAGTGCTTTCGTCCAAAGGGACGATTTCCTGTCGACTCGTGTAAGATTCCGAGTAGATGTCGCGACTTATTCGCGACCACTCCTTCTTCAAGCGACCGATCAGGGTGATATTTCGTGGCAGAGCGTCCGACATACAAGCTCAGGTTTCTCGATCCCAAGAAGCACTTTCCGGCGATGCCCGAGCAGCCTGCGGGACGCTCATATGGCGTGGTCTGGAAACTCTTTGGCGAGGATCAGCATGAATCTTGTTATGTCGTCGAATTCGTTGGCAAAAGTCATGTGTCGCTTTTGGGCTACGTAAGCGTTTCGGGTGAGGTGTACAAGGTGGACCGCCCCGTCAGCGAGGCTCCGCTGCCCGACGATCCCGACATGCAGCTGATTCTTGACGAGTCCGATTCCAGCGTCGGTGAGATTGCGGTCAGGGGTACCGATGGGACGATGCACTCCCGGGCGCGAGTCATCGGCTCTCCCGAAGGCCCCATGCGCGAACAATCCGATCGCGAGACGTGGAATTCGACGCGCAGCCTTCGCTACGGCGAGTTCATGGCCTCGATGTTCTTGCGTTACGTGATATTCGCCGATTCTGAAAACGCTGTCTCAGGCACGGCAGACGGTGACGGCCTCGACGAGGGCATGAAAAATGCCGTCGACAAGATCAAACTTGTAAAACTCCCTGAGCCGGTTGAGGTGCTGCTGGGTTTTGATTCCACACCGCTGCCCGATGCAATCGAAACATTGCTCTACCGCATTGACCATACAGATAATCCAAGTGGCATTGAGCGCTATGCCGCCGCTTTGATGGGCGAAGTTGATCTGCCTCGCCTGCGCACCATCGCGGCCAAAACCGAAATGAGCCTGGCGCGCATCGATCGCTCGAGACTCTTCTATCTCAATTTTGACCGTAGCCTGCTGGACCAGGACGAGATCGATGCCCTGCTTGCCATCGAGTGCCGCCTGAACCGCCTATCGGGCATCCTTGAGCGTATTGGGGCAGGGTTGGGCCCCGTTGCCTCGTCGCCAAGCTTTGAGGGCTGCTCGCTCTTTGACCTATGGCATATCAGCAAGACGACAGGCGACGTTCCTCGCTTGCTCGAAACGCTGTCGAATGACAACCCGTGGGCCAAGCCGGGGACGGTTGCGTGCCAGCCGGGTGGCGAGTGGGACGTTCGCACCCGTTTTGCACGTATCGTAGAGGCGCTCAACGTGGTCACGCGGCTCGACTACACCTATCGAGCGAACGTCGCCGAGGGCATCATGTTGGTGCGATTTGGCCGCACGGTTGTCGATGCTATGCCGCAGCGCGAATACGATGCTCAAGATGACGCCTGGCGCGAGGTGGATGAGCCTAAGCGCGCAGCATGGGCCACTGAGCACGATGCGCGTATTGTGCTTACACTCGCGGCGGCTTGCTTTGCTTCGGGCGCTCGCATCACGCGCTGCTACGTGCAGATTGCGGCTCCCGACGGCGAGCAGGGCGAGCGTGTTGTCGCAACGTATTTCTTTGGGCGCGCGGCCTATCTGGCCGATTGCGTGCCTGTCGCCAAGGATCTTGAGAGCATGGACATGGACGATATGCCGTGCAAGCGTGTGCTTGAGGCGTATGAGTCAACCGCTCCGGAGACGATTGAGCCTGCGGAGGTTCATGCTCGTCCGCGTGATGACCATCGCACGCTGCCGCCGGCGCTGCGCGATCTGCTGCTTGCCGATACGGCTGACGAGTTGGAGGTCATGGAAGAGGACGACGACCCATACGTGGCCCGTGTTGTTGAATTGCGCGAGCAGGCAAAAGTTGACCGTACAGGTGCTTTTGAAGGCTTTTCCCGTCTTGTCGAGGAGCTGGAGGCTAAGTGCGCCGTCGCCGAGCTTTTGGCGACAGGTCCGGTTCAAACGCAGTTTTGCGATAACCAGCTGGTGCGCATGGTGCTACCGGTGTTGGAAGAAGACCGCTCTGTGCGAATCCTTCGTGCGCCCGATGCGCTGTACTTTGCCCAGCACGAGATCTGCAGTTTTTACGCCGAGCAAGAGGACTTTGAACGAGCGCTGCCCGAGGTGCGCCATCTTTACGATCTGGCGCGCTCGTCCATGCAATCGCACTTTGCGCTCATCAACGTGCTTGCGCGTCTGGAGCGTTTTGACGAGATTATCGAGGTGGCGCGCCACGGCCTACGTATTGCCAGCGATCGTTCTGCAATCGGCTACCTGTTCTATCGCTTGGCGTTTGCCTATTGGAATTGCGATCAGCTCGACCTAGCGCTGGCTTGTTACCGTCTGGTGCCGCGCGGTGAGGAATCGGGCAGTAGTGCGCTGGAAGAAATGCAGGGCCTTATGAATGAGATGGGCGTCAGCGAGCCTCCGACGTTCGAGGAGGCGGTCGAGACCATCCGCAAGGCTGGACTCGAGCTGCCGCCAGTGTCCTCCGTGACGAATCAGCTGGCAGATGCCGCTGTGCAACTGGTCGACAACGGCTTCTTTTTCCTGGCACGCGGTTGCATCTTCCAAATGTGGCGCACCATGGGCAACGACGAGCTCGGCTCCCTCAACCGCTCGCTGGGGTAGGGGCGATATAGAGGGGCCGCACCGCGCTATTTGTATCGGCGCGGGCGGGAGGACCCGGCAGGATCGGTAAGGCATAAAGCCGCCGAGCCTGCTAAAACTGTTAAACTCTGCTAAAGTTGTTAAACTTTGTTAAAGTTGTTAAAACTAGCAGAGGAGGGCAGAATGACGAAAGCTGTTAACCCCTTTAAGCCAACGGCGGGCATGAATCCGCCTGAGCTTATCGGACGGGACACTGTTTTGGATGACTTTGCCGAGGCTCTTGAGAATGGTCCTGGTGCCCCCGATCGACTCATGCGCATCTCGGGCGTCCGAGGCACAGGTAAAACGGTGCTCCTTAATGCATTGGGTGACCTTGCACGCAAAAAAGGATTCGAGGTCGTTGACGTTGCCTCCAATGCTGGTTTTTGCAATAGAATCCTCGAGGCTCTGCAGCGAAACGTTCGTCTTGAATCAATCTCGATTTCCCCATCGATTTTAGGGGTCAGCCTTGGCTCCATGGAGATGTCGAAGTCGGCCTCTCATCTGGGCGAGGCGATGTACGATGCTGCGAAGCGCGGTGGTCTGCTCATTACGCTCGACGAGATCCAGGATGCCTCAACTGAGGAAATGCGCGAGCTAGGCAATGAGATGCAGCTCTTGATCCGCCAAGGAGCGAATGTCGCTTTCGCTTTCGCCGGGCTGCCGACATCGGTAGATGGCGTGGTGGTGGATGATACGTTGACGTTCCTTCAGCGAGCCAAACATGTTGAACTTACTCGGCTTTCCGATTTTGAAGTTGGCGGATCGTTTGAGGATACGATGAGACGAGCGGGCAAGGAGCTCGACAAAGGTGCCGCTGAGCTATTAACGAAAGCTTCGGCAGGCTATCCCTTTATGGTCCAGCTGGTCGGATATTACGCTTGGCAGGTTGCTGCGCGCAGTGGGGCGGAGAGCGTGAGCGAAGAGGCGGCTCGTAAGGGTATCCAGGCGGCTCTTGATAGCTTTAATGCTATGGTGATTGCC
Source organism: Collinsella aerofaciens (assembly GCF_040910185.1). Classification (GTDB taxonomy): domain Bacteria; phylum Actinomycetota; class Coriobacteriia; order Coriobacteriales; family Coriobacteriaceae; genus Collinsella; species Collinsella aerofaciens_BF. Next base: position 35,493 of record NZ_JBDGBA010000008.1, read on the forward strand.
CCAGCGCTGCGCAGGGTGTCGGAACGGCAGTTTCAGTATCTCGCGGCGATGGCTCAATGCGAGGGCGTCGATATCGCCAACGGCGATATCGCCAAGAAGATGGGTTTGTCGGCGAACAAAGTTGGGTCATATCGCAAGCGTCTGATCGATGCGGGGTTGATTGAGCCCGCGGGCTATGGCTGTGTTTCGTTTGCAATTCCGTACATGCGCGATTATCTGTTGGAGACCGTTCGAGAGGACTAATAAAGACTGGAGGCATCGACGCCGCCGCTGGGGTTGCCCCCGTATCTTTGTCTCAATCTGTAACATCTAGAGGGGATTACGGCATGCAGGTGTTTCAGATTGAGACATTTGCGGATGGCGCCGACTGTTTGTCTAAATCTGTAACCTCTGGACGAAGATTTGTCCTGCAACTGTTACAGATTGAGATGATTGGCTGAGACGTCTACTGGCAAATTGGAATCGCTCCAAAATTTCCCCTTGCCCATCCTTGGCTGTTTGGTTACTATAGAACGGCTGTTACGGAGAGCTGACCGAGAGGCCGAAGGTGCTCGCCTGCTAAGCGAGTATGCCCCAAAAGGGCATCTGGGGTTCGAATCCCCAGCTCTCCGCCAGTTTAACTTTAAAGAAGGGTCCCATTTGGGGCCCTTTTTTTTGTACGGAGAAAGGAGGCTGGGGATTCGAACCCGAGAGGGCACGGGCGTTAAGCAAACGCGAAAGCGTTTGTAGCCCGTGGGCGAAAAGCCGCCAGGCTTTGAAGCCGGAGGGCATGCGTAGCATGCCCGGACATCCCCAGCTCTCCGCCAGTATGAATTGAAAGAAGGGTCCCATTTGGGGCCCTTTTTTTAATTAGGAGAATGTTAACTGGGGATTCGAACCCTCAAAAAATGAGGCGCCCCGTTGGACGCCTCTCCAATCTCAAATGTAATGTTCCCCCAGCCCTACACCTCGGGCGCCTTGGCTACGGTCTCGCTCTCGGCTGTGAGCGGGCGGTTGTCGATGCGGCGGCCCAGGCGGTCGAGCTTCACAAGGAGCCACTCAATGGGATTCGGCCCTGCCCCTTCCTCGTCGGCAACCAGGTCCATGACGGCGATCTTGGTGCCGTCCTGCTTGAGCGTAACGCTGCCCACCTTGTCGCCCGCATGCACCGTGCCCGAAAGATCGTCGTAGCTAACCTTTTCGGTCACCTCGCCGGCAAGGGAAAACACGGTCGCTTGCGCCGTAGGATCGGCGAGTGTGGCGTCGATTGTCTTATCCGTCCAGTCGGTTTGGCCAACGCGCGCCATAAGCGGGTTGCCGTTGGCGGTCTTTTCCTGCGTGTTGGCGATTGCGACCGTCACCTTGTGGCCGTAGTACCAGTTGGCAAGGGTGGCGGTATCGGTAAAGCGCTGATCGGTGGTGGTGGAGTTCAAAATAACGGTGTAGATCTCGTCGCCGTCGCGGTTGTAGGCGCTCGTAAAGCAATAGCCCGCGTCGTCGGTGGTGCCGGTCTTGCCGCCGATGTTGCCATCTTGGCCCAGCAAATAGTTATGCGTGTCCATGGAATGCGAATGGTCGGTGCCGTCGGCGCCCGTGACCTCGATCCAGGAATCCTCGCTCGCTACGACCTCGCGGATCGTGTCGTTTTTCATGGCCTCCTGCATCATCAGCGCTACGTCGTGTGCGGTTGAGTGCATATTGCCAGCCCACTCATCAAAGTCCAGACCATGCGGGTTTTCAAAAAGCGTACCGGTGCAGCCGAGCTTCTTAGCGCGCTCGTTCATGGCCTTCACAAATGTGGCCTCGGCGTCTTTGGTCTTGGGGTCGATCTTCTTGCCCACATATTCGGCGAGCACGATGGCGGCGTCGTTGCCCGAGGGAATCATCAGACCGCGTAGTGCCTGCTCCACGGTAAGCTCGTCGCCTTCGAGCAAGCCGGCGGTCGAATTACCCACGGTGGCTGCGGCGTTGCTCACCGTGACCTTCTCGTCCATCTTGCAATTCTCGACGGTTAGGATTGCGGTCATGACCTTGGTGATCGAGGCAATCTTGACCTGCTCATCGGCGCCGCGGGCATAGTAGACGGTGCCGTCTTTGCCCATGACGAGGGCATTGGTCGCATCGATATCGGGCAGGTTTTCGGCCGTGATACCGCGCACATCGGCGGTTTTGCCGCAAACATTGTCGGTCGTGAGCACTTGGGCGCCGGCGACGGTGGGCACGCCGGCGGCAAGGGCGATAGCGCAGACAAAGCCGGCGGCAAGCCGGGCTGAGCGCTTTGCAAAAGAGGTGAGGGACTTCACAGATTTCGCTTTCGACGGGATGGTCTCTTCTGAAACTAGAGTATATCGTTTGCCGGCGTCGGCGATCATCGCGTGCGTGCGTGGCCCACATCCGCTCCCGAACGGGCGCAAGGGTGCTTAAGGCCGACTTAATCACCCACGCTTGTTGTGTGTGGCGTGCGTCGCCTCGGGCATAATGGAGCGCGAGAGGAGCACGCATGAACGAGCGCATACTGGTAGTTGATGACGAGAAGGCCATCGCCGACTTGGTTGGTATCTACCTTACAAAAGAGGGCTTTGATGTCCAGATTGCCTATAGCGGGGCCGATGCTGCCAAGGCAATCTTGGAGCAGGAGTTCGATTTGGCGCTGCTGGATGTCATGCTGCCCGATATCGATGGCTTTGAGCTGCTGCGTACGATCCGTTCCAGCCATACCTATCCCGTGATCATGCTGACGGCGCGCGATGCCCAGCAAGACAAGATCGGGGGCCTTTCGCTTGGCGCGGACGATTACGTGGTTAAGCCGTTCCGTCCGCTGGAGCTCATCGCGCGCGTGCACGCTCAGCTTCGCCGCTACACCAGCTACGGTAGCCGTGCACAGGCGGCCGAGTCGCCGACCATTCAGCTCGACGGCTTGGAGATCAACCGCGATGCTCGTTCCGTGACAGTGGACGGTTCACCGGTTCGCCTCACGCCCACCGAGTATTCAATCTTGCTGTATCTGGTCGAGCATCGCGGCAGCGTGGTGGCCGTGGAGGACCTGTTCCGCGCGGTGTGGAACGAGGACTTTATGCCCGGCTCCAACAATACGGTGATGGTGCATATTCGCCACTTGCGTGAAAAGATCGGCGACGACGCACAAAAGCCACGCTTTATCAAAAACGTCTGGGGCGTCGGCTACATCATCGAATAACGCTTTTCGCTTGTGAGGATCTTGATATGACAAAAGACGATAGGCAAGCGTTCGAGGTGCCCGATCGGCTCTTTGAATACGTGAGGTCGGTCGTCGACAACCGCGCGCTTGCAACGGTGCTGCTCTTTTTGCTGAGCCTGCTGCTGATTGGCATCGACAACATCGTCGGAATCTTGGCGGTGCTGCTTGTCGGCTTTTTGCTGATCGATCGATTTGAGATCGTGTGCCGCTGCCTGGTGATTGGCGGCGCCGCGTGGGCCATGACGTTGGCGATTGGCGCCATGGCGCTTGGCGGCATCGAAGGGCCGGTGCTGTTCGATGCCGGCTTTGTATTCAACATGCTTGGCTTTGTGCTGGCGCTTGCCGCGTGCGTGCTGTTCTTGTGTGGCCGCGCCCTGTACTACCAGGGCTACGAGCAGGGCGAGCAGCATGCCGATTGTGTGCTGGCCGCTCGTATTCAAGATCGCCTGATCGATCACCCCGACACCTGGGACAACATCGACGGCGACTTCTTGGAGGTCGAGGGCGCCCTTAACCGCGTGCGTGACCGTGAGCGCAAGGTGCAGCAAGCTCTGCGTGACGAGTCGCATCGCAAGGACGATTTGGTCACGTACTTGGCACATGACCTACGCACCCCGCTTGCCAGTGTGGTGGGCTATCTTTCGCTGCTGCAAGAGGCTCCCGAGCTGCCGGTTGAGCAACGTGCGCACTTTACGGGCGTGGCGCTCGACAAGGCGCACCGGCTCGATACGCTCATCGAAGAGTTCTTCGATATCACGCGCTTTGACTTCCACGATATCGTGCTCACGCGCGGCTATGTTGATCTGGGGTTGCTGCTGGCTCAGGTGACTGACGAGTTCTATCCCATCCTCAACGAGCAGCATAAGGAAGTCCAAGTTGATATTCGCGAGGACCTGACGGTGCTCGTGGATGGCGACAAAATGGCTCGCGTGTTCAACAACATCATGAAAAACGCTATTGCCTATAGCTATGAGGGCTCGACCATCACGATCGAGGCCAGACGCCGGGACGGCGGTGGCGTGCGCGTGCGCTTTATCAATCAGGGCGATCCCATCCCTGAGGCAAAGCTCAAGGTGATCTTTGAGAAGTTCTATCGCCTGGATGCGGCGCGTGCGACCAATCGCGGCGGCGCTGGACTGGGGCTTGCCATCGCCAAGGAGATCGTATGCGCGCACGGCGGTACCGTTGCATGTGAATCGACGCCCGAACACACGATATTCACCATCGAGCTGCCCGCCGCATAGCCAGTGTGCCCTTACAAACACTTGACAATGCGCTCACGTGCATATGAGCCGCGATTCCTACTATCGATACTGCTGAATTGATATCGATGTGGAGGTATGCGGTATGACGGCTGCTGCGGCTGTGGAGCCCACGGAGCTTGAAGAACTCATGAAAGCGCAGGCCGAGGCCGCGCACGAGCGCGAGGTTGGGGATGCGACTCGCCCCACGGCAGAGGATCTTGCCGCCTCGCCGACGCGAATCGATGTCGAGGGCCTCGACCTGTTCTATGGCGACCATCATGCGCTCAAGGACGTGAATATCAAGATCCGCGACAAGCAGATCACCTCGTTCATCGGGCCTTCGGGCTGCGGAAAGTCCACGTTGCTGCGCTGCTTTAACCGCATGAACGACGGCATCAAGGATTGCCGCATCGAGGGCAAGATTGCGCTCGATGGTCAAGATATCCTGGGAGACTACGACATCTGCCGCTTGCGCCAGCGCGTGGGCATGGTGTTCCAGCGCCCCAACCCGTTTCCCATGAGCATCTACGACAACGTCGCCTACGGTCCTCGCGGCATGGGAGTGCGCGACCGCGTCGTGCTCGACGAGCTGGTCGAGGATTCCCTTCGTCGCGCTGCGCTATGGGATGAGGTCAAGGACAAGCTCAAAGAGTCGGGTCTGGGTCTTTCGGGCGGCCAGCAGCAGCGTCTGTGCATCGCCCGCGCACTTGCCGTGCAGCCCGACATTCTGCTGATGGACGAGCCGACCTCGGCACTCGACCCCGTATCGACGCTGGTGGTGGAGCAGCTGGCCTGCGAGCTCAGGGAGACCTGCACGCTGGTGGTCGTTACGCACAACATGCAGCAGGCTGCGCGCATCTCCGATTCGGTCGCATTCTTTTTGCTGGGCGAGCTGGTGGAGCATGCGCCCACTGCCCAGCTCTTCAAAAACCCGATCGATCCGCGCACGGCGGATTATTTGACGGGCCGTTTTGGCTGATACCATCTAGTACAGGTACCTTTAGGGTTAAGATGCGGTCATGCCGGCCGCAAAGGGGTTCAACATGATCTATTACGTCGAGGACGATGACAACATCAGGGATTTGACGGTCTATGCGCTGCGCAAGCAGGGGATTGAGGCCGAAGGCTTTTCGTGCGACGGTGAGTTTAAGGCTGCCGTGGCGCGACGGGTACCCGATGCCGTCCTGCTCGACATCATGCTGCCCGATACCGATGGCTTGGCGATTATGCGTCGACTGCGTGCCGATCGCCTGACGGCGACGGTGCCCATCATGATGCTTACCGCCAAGGATACCGAGCTCGACAAGGTGATGGCGCTCGATGGCGGTGCCGACGATTACCTGACTAAGCCGTTTTCGCTCATGGAGCTCGCCAGCCGCTGCCGCGCACTGCTGCGTCGCGGCGGCATGGTCAAACAGGCAAGCGATGTGCTCAGCGCGGGCGACATCGTGCTCTCGCCCAGCCATCGTGAGGTGACTGTTGCCGGCGAGTCGCTTAAGCTCACCCTGCGCGAGTTCGACCTGCTCGAGTACCTCATGCGCAAGCCCGGCGTGGTCTTTACCCGCGAGTCGTTGCTGCAGAGCGTGTGGGGCTGGGACTTCGACGGCGGTTCGCGCACCGTTGACGTGCACGTGCAGACGCTTCGCCAAAAACTGGGCGAGCATGCCAGCGCCATCGAGACCGTGCGCGGCGTGGGCTACCGCTTGGCCGAGCCTTCTGCCGGTGATGGTGCCGAAGGTGACGACACCGCGGCCACCGCATCGGAGGAGTAACCCGTGGTCTTCGCCCCCCAGGGAAAACATACGCTGTCGCACCGCGTTTTTGTGACGATCTTTGTCTGCGCCATGGCGGTTATCGTGGCGTTTACGGTGCTGGGTGCGTTCTTTGTGCAAAACACCTTGGCGGATGCCACGAGTGCCAACCTGGCGCAAGAAACCGAGCTCATTGCTGCCGCCCTCGACGAGCAGCAGGAGCCCATCCCGTTCTTGCGTAGCCTCGATCGAGAGGACTTGCGCATCACGCTGATTAACAAGGATGGATCGGTTGCCTACGACAACGAGGCGTCGCCTTCCACACTGCCCAACCATGGCGATCGCCCCGAGGTCATCGAGGCCTTTGAGAGTGGCTCGGGTTCCGCGGAGCGCGCAAGCTCTACGCTCGACGAGATTATGCTGTATCGCGCCGTCGCCCTTGATAACGGCCAGGTTGTCCGCTTGGCGCAGGCCCAGCCTGGCGTTGCGGCGATTTTGCTGTCGATGGTGGCGCCGATGCTGCTTATCGCAGCAGCGGGTGCGGTACTCTCGTTTTTTATGGCGCGCCGCGAGTCCCGTGCCATCATCGCGCCGTTGCAAGAGGTGGATTTGGACCACCCACGCCGTAGCTATGAGCACGCCTATGCCGAGATGGTCCCCATGCTTGAGCGTATCGAGTCGCAGCGCCAGGAACTCAAGCGCCAAATGGCGGTGCTAGCGGACAACGACCGTATGCGCCGCGAGTTCACGGCGAATATCACCCATGAGCTCAAGACGCCGCTTACGGCGATTTCGGGCTATGCCGAGCTCATCGCAAACGGCATGGTCGAGGGCGAGGGCGACCTGCGCAACTTTGGCGGTCGCATCTATCGTGAGGCGGGCCGCTTGGCAGCGCTTGTCAACGATATCCTTACGCTGTCTAACTTGGACGAGGCCGAGCGTGCAGCTGAGGGCGAGGCGGTGCCCATTGGGTCCACGGAGCCTATTGAGCTCTCGCGTGCCATCTACGCGGTCGAGCAGCGTCTTGAACAGGTCGCCCGTCAGGCGAATGTGACGATAAGTCATGAGACCAAGCCTGTGGTCATCGAGGGCGTGTCGCGCTTGATTGACGAGCTCATCTATAATCTGGCAAGCAACGCCATCCGCTACAATCGACCCGGCGGTACGGTTACGCTGCAGTGCGACACCAACGACGAAGGCCATCCGTTCCTTGCGGTCGCCGACACGGGAATCGGTATCGCGCCTGAAGAACAGGGCAAGGTATTTGAGCGGTTCTATCGCGTGGACAAGAGTAGGTCCAAGGCGCGCGGCGGAACCGGTCTGGGGCTTGCCATTGTCAAGCATGCGGCCCTGTATCATCACGCCACGCTCGATCTGTCGAGCGAGTTGGGCGTGGGAACCACCATTACGGTGACGTTTCCCATACAGCAGGACGAGCCATTCGCATAGCGATACAACATAGGTATTGATGTAGACGCCGCATTTGACTTTCGGGTGCGGCGTTGTTGTGCAATTTTACGATTGCTTCCGACATTTTTACAGGAGAGCCTGTTTCTTATGTATAGAGTTTGGTCTCGGTAAAAAGATGCGATAACATACGGACAGTTTTGTCAATCCGAACTGGGGAAATGAAAGGCAAGCTGCATGACCCTTCTCGAACTGTTCCAGCTGCTGAAGAAGCACCTCAAGCTGGTCATCACCCTTCCGGTGGTCTGCGCGATCGCCATGGGCATCGTGTCCTTCGTTGCGATGGACAACACCTATACCGCGACGACGAGCATGTACATTCTCGCCAAGACCGACGATAGCGGTCAGATGAGCTACAACGATCTCTCGGCGAGTCAGATGCTTTCCAACGATATCGCCACGCTGCTGGATAGCGATAGCGTTAAGAGCGGCGCAGCCAATGAACTGGGCCTCACCGATCTGGATGACTACAAGGTGTCTGTTTCCTCCGAGACCACCACGCGTGTCATTACGCTTTCGGTTACCGGCACCGATGCCAAGGAGACGGCTAAGGTCGCAAAGGCCATGGCCAGCTCGGTGAGTACGGTCGCTCAGAACGTCGGCGCTGCCCAGAGCATCAACGTTATCGACGAGGCTAAGACCCCCGAAGCCCCCAGCGGTCCCAAGCGTATGCTGTACGTTGCTGTCGCGTTCCTCGCCGGTATCTTTATCGCAGTTGCCTATGTCGTTTTGGCAGACATGCTCAATACCCGCATCCGCGGTGCCGAAGAGGCAGAAGAGCTCCTGGGCATTCCCGTTGTTGGCCGAATTCCGGCTATGAAAGGTGGTAAATAGGCATGGCTAAGGCAAAGAACACCGATAAGCTCGTTGTACAGAATGCCGCCAAGACCCTTCTGGCCAACATCCGCTTTGCGAGCGTGGACGACCCCATTCGCACCATTACCGTCACGTCCTCGATTCCCAACGAGGGCAAGTCTACGGTTTCCATCAACCTTGCCCAGGCTATCGCCACGAGCGGCAAGTCCGTGCTCCTGGTCGAGGCCGATATGCGCCGCAGGTCCCTTTCCGATATGCTCGGCGTTCGTTCGCGCGGCGGACTCTATGCGGTCCTTTCCGAGCAGATCTCCATTGACCAGGCAATTGTCGAGACGGGTCAGAAGAACTTCTACTTCCTCGATGCCGAGCCGCATATTCCCAATCCTGCCGACATCATCGTCTCTCACCGCTTTGCCAAGTTGGTAAAGGCACTGTCCGCCAAGTTCCAGTACGTCATCTTTGATGCTCCCCCGGTCGGCACCTTCATCGATGCTGCCGAGATTGCCAGCCTGACCGACGGTACGCTGTTCGTGGTGCGCGAGGACTTCACCAAGCGCGAGGAGGCACTCAACGCTATCGGCCAGCTTAAGAAGTCCGAGAAGGTCAAGCTCATCGGTACCGTCATGAACTACTGCGAGACCGAGACCAGCGAGTACTACTACTCCTACTACACCAAGGACGGTAAGAAGGTTAAGAAGGGCTCCGACGATCAGGGGGCTTCCAAAAAGGGCATCTTCACCAACCGAGCAAACGTTTAGTTGATTAAGGCTGACCTATGCGTGACATTCATTGCCATATCTTGCCGGGTGTAGACGACGGCGCCGCCGATCTCGATGAGAGCTTGGCGATGCTCGAGGCTGCCAAGCGGGCCGGTGTAACCAGAATCGTTTGCACTCCTCACTGCCGTGATCCCTATTTTGATTACGACAAGATGTGGGATGCCTTTGAGCTGCTGCGTGATAACGCTGACGGTTTTCCGCTCCAGATGGGCTTCGAGGTCAACCATCGAAAGCTCGTTGAACTTGGTATCGATGCCGCGGAGCACTTGCATTTCGATGGAACCAACGAGTTTCTGCTCGAGCTTTCGGCACATGCCGATGCGTATGCGTTTAGAGAGTACGAGAACACGATTTACGATTTGCAGTGCCGTGGCTACCAGGTGATCATCGCTCATCCTGAGCGCTATCGTGCGGTTCAAAAGGATGTAAGCGTGGCGGAGCGCCTGGTCGATATGGGCTGCAAGCTGCAGGCTTCGGCGGACTTTATTGCCGGCGGTCGCTTTGGTCGCGAGAAAAAGCCGGCACAGCGCCTGTTCGATCAGAACCTGTACAGCTTCATCGCGAGCGATGCCCATAACGTGGGTCATTACGACTGCCTGGCGAAGGCTCGCGCGAAGTTTAGCGTACGCGGAGCTCATTTTCGCTAATATCTGTCCCTAACGTTCGCATTGAATGAAAGGGCAGCCATGGATATCCAACTTAAGACGGGATGCTTTGATGACGCGGCGTTGGTGCGCCGCGTCATTTTTATGGACGAGCAGGGCTACGAGAATGAGTTCGACGCTATCGACGAGGATCCGAACTGCATTCATGTGACGCTCTATGTAGACGGCGAGCTTGCCGGTTGCTCGCGCGTGTTTCCCGAAGAGCTTGAGCGCGCGGCTGACGCAGAGGCTCCGGTGTCGCCGGCGTGCGACTTGGACGAAGGTGTCGCGGCGGGGGAGACCTACATTATGGGGCGCGTGGCCGTGCTGCCGAGCATGCGCCGTCGCGGTTTGGCGAGCAAGATTGTCGAGGCCAGTGATACGTGCGCGCGTGATGCCGGCGCCAAGCTCATTAAGCTGCATGCTCAGGAATACGTGCTGCCGCTCTATGCCAAGGCGGGCTACACGCAGATTGCCCCGGTGGACTACGAAGACGAGGGCCAGCCTCATGCCTGGATGGCCAAGCGCGTAGATGGCAGATAGGAACGTTCCTTTCCTGCCGGCAGTTTGGGACACTCCTTGGCAATTGGCGCATCAGAGCGCTCGGACATACAGTTTTTCGATTCCGTATGTATATATGCGCGTTAATGGGTTATAAAATCTAAGTCTGAACATAGCAGGTCTGCGATGCGGCTCGGGCGACCGAGCCGTTTTTGCGGACAGGGGTAGCGCGAAAGGACTGCACATGCGTCAATTTAAGACCGAGAGCAAAAAACTGCTCGACCTCATGATCAACTCCATCTACACCAATAAAGAAATCTTCCTGCGCGAGCTTATCTCTAACGCGAGCGACGCCGTCGACAAGCTCAACTTTAAGAGCCTGCAGGACCCGAGCGTCAAGATCGACCAGGGCGACCTGGCCATTCGCGTCTCCTTTGATAAAGACGCCCGCACCATTACCATCTCGGATAACGGCATTGGCATGACCGCCGAGGAGCTGGAGCGCAATCTGGGCACCATCGCCCATTCCGGCTCCGAGGAGTTTAAGACCGAGAACGCCGAGCAGCAGGGCTCCGATGTCGACATCATCGGTCAGTTTGGCGTGGGCTTCTACTCGGCTTTTATGGTCGCCAGCCATGTGAAGGTCGTCAGCCGCGCCTACGGCGAGGATGTCGCCCATGTGTGGGAATCCGACGGTCTTGAGGGCTACACCATCGAGGACGGCGAGCGCGCCGAGCACGGTACCGATGTCATCCTGACGCTGCGCGAGAACGAGAAGCTCGATGCCGACGGCGAGGCCGAGACCTACGATCGCTTCCTGACCGAGTGGGGTCTCAAGAGCCTGATTCAGCAGTACAGTAACTATGTGCGTTACCCGATCCAGATGATGGTGTCCAAGAGCCGCCAGAAACCCAAGCCCGAGGACGCCGGCGACGATTACAAGCCCGAGTACGAGGACTACCAGGAGCTCGAGACCGTCAATTCCATGACACCGATCTGGAAGAAGCACAGCTCCGATGTCGAGCAGAAGGACTACGACGAGTTCTACAAGTCCACGTTCCACGACTTTGACGATCCTGCGCGCACCATCAGCTTCCATGCCGAGGGCACGCTCGAGTATGACGCCCTGCTGTTTGTGCCGGGACGCGCGCCGTTCGATCTGTACAGCAAGGACTACGAGAAGGGCCTGGCGCTCTACAGCTCCAACGTCCTGATCATGGAGAAGTGCGACGACCTGCTGCCCGACTACTACAACTTTGTCCGCGGCGTCGTGGATTCCGCCGACGTGTCGCTCAACATCTCGCGCGAGACGCTTCAGCAGAACCGTCAGCTCAAGGCCATCGCCAAGCGTGTGGAAAAGAAGATCACCGCCGACCTTGAGGATATGCGTGACAACGACCGCGAGGCCTACGAGAAGTTCTTTGAGAACTTTGGCCGCGGCCTCAAGTACGGCATCTACTCGAGTTATGGCATGAAGGCCGATGAGCTCGCCGACCTGTTGCTGTTCTGGTCTGCCAAGGAACAGAAGATGATTACCCTGGCCGAGTATGCCAAGGGCATGCCCGAGGATCAGAAGGCCATCTACTACGCCGCCGGTGACTCGCGTGAGCGCTTGGCCAAGATGCCCGTGGTAAAGGGCGTGCTCGACCGCGGCTATGACGTGCTGCTGCTGACGCAGGATGTGGACGAGTTCACGTTCCAGGCTATGCGTGAGTACGTTGCCGCCGATATGCCCAAGATCTACGAGGACGATGCTGCCCGCGAGGCTGCCGAGAAGGCTGTGGCCGACGGTGCCGAGCCCGAGGTCGAGGATCGTCATCTAGAGCTCAAGAACGTTGCGACTGGCGATCTTGATCTGGCGACCGAGGACGAGAAGAAGGAGGCCGAGGACGCCACCAAGGAGAACGAGGACCTCTTTAACGCCATGAAGGAGGCACTCGGCGACAAGGTCGAGAAGGTTGCCGTCTCTGCGCGCCTGACCGATGCTCCCGCGTGCATCACCACCGAGGGCCCGCTTTCGCTCGAGATGGAGAAGGTGCTCCAGAAGGGTCCCGAGGGCGCGCCCGACGGTATGCCCAAGAGTCAGCGCGTGCTCGAGCTCAACGCCAAGCACCCGGTCTTTTCCAAGCTCGTCGCCGCTCAGAAGGCGGGCGACGCCGACAAGATCAAGCAGTACTCCGGTTTGCTCTATGACCAGGCCCTGCTGGTCGAGGGCATCCTCCCCGAGGACCCCGTTGCCTTCGCCGCAGCTGTCTGCGAACTAATGTAGTTAGGTAGTTACGCGGTTTTACCAAACCGCGTAACAGCTCGACGCTGCCCTCAGTTCCGCCGTTCTAACGAACGGCGGACCAGTCGACGCTGCGCGGGCGCCAGAGCGACAACTTGTCATTCAAAGAGGACGGCATGACCAGAAGGTCTATGCCGTCCTCTTTTCATGCCAATTTGTTCGCTCTGGCGCCCGCTCGCTGGCATTGCCAAAACATCGACGTTGCCGTGGTCCTAAGTAGTCATTGGGGACGTTCTTGTTTGACTAGTCGTTTAAGAACGTCCCCGATGACTATTTGAATTGCTAATTTGTGCGGGTTGTGGTTTTGTGACCTGCTGAAATTTAGGATACTGTACATCTGTACGTTAACTCATCTTCGTAGTATATTGCTACCCGCAAAACTCAACACCATTGTGCTTTGAGACGTTAAAGCGCCTACTACAATGGTTGTCGATAGTACGATTCGATTTAACGACAGGATGGATGGTCCAAGCGTGAGTCTCGGCAGCAAACTATCCAATGCAAAGGTGTCCTTTGCGATATTTAAGCGCGACATTAAGCGACTGCTTGTGAACCCCGTCGCCCTGGTGGTTACCCTAGGCGTGTGCGTTATTCCCTCGCTGTATGCCTGGTATAACATCGTGGCAAACTGGGATCCGTATGGAAACACCCAAGGCATCAAGATTGCTATCGCCAACAACGATCGAGGCACCCAAAACGACTTGGTGGGTGAGCTCAACGCTGGCGACAAAGTGGTCGACCAGCTCAAGGAGAATCATCAGTTGGGCTGGACGTTCGTCGACTCGACGGCCGATGCCAAGGAGGGCGTCGAGAGCGGCGAGTACTATGCCGCTATCGTGATTCCCAAGAACTTCTCGGATAACCTGGTTTCGATGCTCGACGGCAACTACCATCAGCCCAAGCTCACGTACTACGTCAATGAGAAGAAGAGCGCCATTGCGCCCAAGGTTACCGATACCGGTGCAAACACCATCGAGGAGCAGATCAACTCGGAATTTGTCTCTACGGTAGGCAAGACTGTTGCCGGTATCGCCAAGGATGCCGGTGTCGATTTAAAGGACAAGGCAACCCAGACTCAGGACTCGCTGGCAAGTTCGGTGTCCGAGGCGTCCGACACCTTGGGCGAGGTGCGCGATTCGATTGGCGATATGAATGCCGCCATCGATAAGACGAGTGGCGCTATCGCCTCGGCTGATGCGGCACTTGCCGGCTTGCAAGGCCAGGCACCGTCGCTGACGCAGGCGATCTCCCAGGGCAACGACCTGCTGAGCGAAGCTCGCACCACGGCGGGCAACTCCATCACCTCGCTCTCCAAGGCGCTCTCGGAAGGCAGCCTTGCGCTCACCAAGACGTCGGCCTCTGCGAACGCTGCCATCGGCAAGCTGACGGGCGCGGTCACATCTACGACCACCCGTATCGACAACTCGCTCGAGTCTCTTCAAGCGACGATCGACCACAATAAGGCCGTTATCGGGCACTTGGAGATTCTCGCCAATGACACGTCGACAGGTTCCGAGGAAATTGACGCGCGCATTGTATCGACCATCGATTTGCTTCGAGAGCAGAATGAAAAGCTTCAGAGCATCAAGGACGGTCTGTCCGCGCAGTCGAGCGCCATGGCGAATGACGCAGCGGCTGTTTCGGGTGCCAGTGACGCTATCAATAACGCAATTCATACCGGTGCGACCAACCTTGGCCAAGCCCAGACGGACTTGGGCCAAAACGCGCTGCCGAAGGCCTCGAGCGCGCTCGACTCTTTTGCTGCCGTTTCGGGCGACCTGACCGGTATCGTCTCGGGTATGACACCTACACTTGCAAATGCGCGCGGCACGTTGGCGCAGCTTAGCGCTACGCTCAGCCAGGCCAAGACCACGCTGTCCCAGACCGATTCCTCGCTTGCCAAGGTCCAGGACAAGCTTGCAACCGCCGCCAATGACATCGCGGCGCTGCAGGCCTCCGAGTCCATGGGCGAGCTGGCCGATCTGATGGGCGTCGATGTCAATGACGTGGCAGATTTCATGGCGTCTCCGGTTGAGTTGACGTCCAAGTCAATCTATCCGGTCAAGAGCTTTGGCTCGGGCATCGCTCCCTTCTACACCAATCTGGCGCTTTGGGTGGGCGGCTATGTGCTCATCGCCATTTACAAGCTCGAGGTCGACCGTGAAGGTGTTGGCAGCTTTACGGCGCGCCAAGGCTACTTTGGCCGCTGGTTGCTCATGGTGATCCTGGGCGCGTTGCAGGCCATCATCGTTACGGTAGGCGATCTGGTGATTGGCGTGCAGTGCGTCAGCCCGCTGCTGTTCGTGCTGGGCGGCATCGCCATTTCGTTCACCTACGTCAATATCATATATGCGCTGTCCACCACGTTTAAGCATATCGGCAAGGCTATCGGCGTCATTCTCGTCATCGTGCAGATCCCGGGTTCGTCGGGCATGTACCCCATCGAGATGATGCCCGGCTTCTTCCAGTGGCTGCACCCGCTGCTGCCCTTTACCTACGGCATCAATCTGCTGCGCGAGACGGTCGGCGGCATGTATTCGTTCAACTACCTGTTTAACCTGTGCATTCTGGGCGTGTTCTTGATCGTGGCGCTCTTTATCGGCCTGCAGCTGCGTCCGCTGCTGCTCAACCTTAACCTGCTCTTTGATAAACAGCTCTCCACGACCGGTATGATGATTTGCGAGTCCAACGACCTGCCGCGCCAGCGCTACTCGCTGCGCACGGCCATGCGCGTCATGCTCGATTCCGATTCGTACCGTCGCGAACTGCTCGATCATGCGGTCGCCTTTGAACATCGCTACCCGTACTACATCAAGGGCGGTTTTGCCGCCGTGGTGGGCGTTCAGGTCCTGCTCTTTGTCCTGTCGACGGTTCTCGATATCGACAATAACGGCAAGATCATCCTGCTTGTCATTTGGATCATCTCGGTTATTGCCATCTGCGGCTGGCTTATCAATATCGAATATATCCGAGCGAGCCTCAATACCCAGATGCGCATCTCGGCGCTTTCGGATGAGGACCTGCGTCGCGAGATGCGCGAACACACAGCCGCCATTCCTGCCGCCCGCCACATGTTTGGCCTCAACGCCAGCGAGCGTGGTGCCAAGGGCGGCGATCAGTCCACGGGCCGCTTGCCGCATATCGGCTCGCACCATAAATCTCAGGGCAGCGACAGCACAGCCACAAATGATGGAGATACCACCGCGCTTGGCAAGCACTCCAAAGGAGGTGAGGTATAAATGAAGAACATCCTGCATCTGTTTAAGCGCGATGTCCAAAACGTGTCTCGCTCCGTGATCGGCTTGGTTGTCGTGATGGGCCTCATTATCGTACCGTGTCTGTACGCGTGGTTTAACATCGCCGGCAGCTGGGATCCGTACGGCAACACCGGCAATCTTAAGATCGCCGTGGTCAACACCGATGAGGGTTACGAGAGCGATTTGATCCCCGTCGAGGTTAACGTGGGCGAAAACGTGACCGCCACCCTACGCGGCAACGAGAGCTTCGATTGGGTTGTGCTCAACAATCGCGAAAAGGCTATCGAGGGCGTTAAGTCGGGCGCGTACTATGCTGCCGTCGTTATCCCCAAAACGTTTAGCGCTGACATGATGACGCTTTTCTCGACCGACGTGAAGCATGCCGATATCGAGTTCTACGAGAATCAGAAGGCCAACGCCATTGCGCAGATCGTGACCGAGAAGGGTTCGAGCGCCGTCCAGAGCCAGGTTAACAAAACTTTTACCGAGACCATTACGACGATCGGTCTTAAGACGGTGTCCAGCCTGCTCGATTACATGAGCACCGACCAGGTGGGTAACTTTATCGCCAACCTGTCCTCGACGCTCGGCGATTCGATTGAGGACCTGCGAGACGTTCGGGCAAATGCTTCGTCGCTGGCGGGCATTTTGAGCTCCACGTCCGATTCGCTGACGTCGGCGAGCGGCATGCTCAAGCAGACGGGCACGGTCGATGAGTCAACGAAGCAGCTGATGGTGCATGTCAAGAGCGGTATTAGCGATTCCAAGGAAGCGCTGAAGGACGCCAACGACGCCATCAATGCCGCGATTGACGGAAGCGCGGGCTCGTTTGACAACGTGTCCGCCGAGCTTGCGAAGGCATTTGATGCCGCGAATCAACATGTCGACCTTACAGTGTCCCAGCTCAACGATGCCGCGGCGGCGCTCAACACGCGTGCCGACGATATCGACGCCACGGCCGACCAGCTCCGCAGCTTTGCCGATCAGGTGACTGACGAAAAACTCCAGGACAGCCTCAAGTCTGTGGCAACATCGCTGAGCAGGATTGCTGTGGAGTATCGCAACAACGCCAAGGACTTGACGGCCACCGCGAAGTCTCTCTCTGACAGCATGGCAGAGGTTAATAAGTCGCGTGCCGAGGTCGATCAGGCAATCGCGGATGCCAAGGCTGGTATCTCGGGCGCCAAGACTGACTACGACTCTACGTTTTCGGCCAAGGCAAAGGAGCTCAAGAAGACCATCTCGGGCGTTTTGGATTCGCTGAACGGTATTTCGAACGATCTGGATAGTGCTGTTGCTGGCCTGACCGACGCATCCGGTTCGCTGGCAAAGGGCCTCTCCAAAGCTGCAAAGCTGGTCAACAAGGCTTCTGATCAGCTGGGCGAGGCGTCGGACAAGATCAGTGCGTTTAAGGACGAGCTCGACGGCGCCTTGATGTCGGATGACCTCGCTACGATCAAGACGATGATCGGCAATGATCCCGAGGGTCTGGCCGTGTCGCTTTCCGGCCCCGTCGCGCTCGATCGCAAGCCGGTCTATCCGATCCGCAACTACGGTTCGGCCATGGCACCGTTCTACACGATTCTGTCGCTCTGGGTGGGCTCGATTGTGCTGGCGGCCATGATGAAGGTCTCGGTTGACGATGAGCTTATCAACGAGCTCATCCCCGTGCGCCTGCACGAGATCTACCTGGGCCGCTACCTGTTCTTTGGCGGTCTGGCCCTGCTGCAGGCAACGCTCGTGTGTGCGGGCGACATCCTGTTCTTTGGCATCCAGTGCGACGACCCGCTGCAGTTTGTGCTGGCGGGCTGGGTCGCGAGTCTCGTGTTCTCCAATATCGTCTACACGCTTACGGTTTCGTTTGGCGATATCGGCAAGGCGCTCGCCGTCGTGCTGCTGGTCATGCAGGTCGGCGGTTCGGGCGGCACGTTCCCCATCGAGATGACCGGCCCCGTGTTCCAGGCGATCTATCCGTTCCTGCCGTTCACCCACGGCATCAACGCCATGCATGCCGCCATGGCCGGTGCGTACCACATGGAGTACTGGATTGAGCTAGGCATTCTGGCGAGCTATCTGATTCCGTCGCTGGCACTGGGCGTCGTCTTCCGCCGCCCGGTCATCAAAGCCAACGACTGGATCATCGAAAAACTGGAGTCAACCAAATTGATTTAGTTCAGCAACGTAAACGCCGTCGGAACATCGAGATCTTCCAACCCGATGCTTTAGCGTAGTGAATTGCACGGGCTGCTTGGTTGTTGCTACAGTAGCGGGGCGTGCCGGGGGTCCGGTGCGCCCTGCTTTTATTTGACCATGAGGCGGCACGCAGCCATGCGCGTGCGGACACCACGCCCAGATTGAGCGCGAGGATGCCCTATGGCCCAGCATGCCACTGACAATATCGAAATGATGCCCGATAGCCCTGTTGCTCGCGAGGACCTGGGCGCGGGCGGCACCTCCCGCGGCGCCGGCGCTCGCTCGCCGCTGTTCTGGAAAGTCCTGCTGCTTTCGGTGGCAGTCGTCTGGGGCTACTCCTTTACGACCATGAAGGACGCGCTCGACACCATTCCGGTGTTCGAACTGCTCTACGTGCGCTTTCTGCCTGCGGCGTTGGTCATGTTTTTCATCTTCCACAAGCGCATCATCGCGCACCTCAACGCCCGCAACCTTATCGTCGGACTTGGCATGGGCGCACTTATGTGGGCCGCCTACGCCCTGCAGACAGTCGGTCTGGCGCACACCACGGCGGGCAAGAATGCTTTTTTGACGGGCACGTATTGCATCGTTGTGCCGTTCGCGAGCTATTTTCTGAGCGGCGAAAAACTCACCCGCTATAACCTGGGCGCGGCGCTGCTGTGCTTGGCGGGCATTGGCTTGGTGGCGCTCGATAGCGTTGAATTCAACATCGGTGATGTCATTACGCTGGCGGGTGCGGTCTTTTTCGCCATCCAGATGGCGGTGACTGCCAAGTACGGTCGCAAAATGGACATCAACGTCATCACGTTTTGGATGTTTGTGGGCAACGGCGTGCTGAGCCTGGCAACGTCGCTGCTATTCGAGACCCAAGCGCCTCTGTCCGTGTGGGCGCCGAGCTTTATCAGCGCGATGGCGTTTCTCTCGGTTGGTTGCACATGCGCGGCTCTGCTCATCCAAAACGTCGGCCTGGCGCATGTCTCGGCCTCGACGGGCTCACTGCTCCTTTCGATGGAGTCGCCTTCGGGCGTGCTGTTCTCGGTGCTGCTGATGGGGGAGGCGCTCACCTCGCGCCTGCTCGCCGGCTTCGCGCTCATCTTTCTTTCGATTATCTTGAGCGAGACGCATTTCGATTTCTTGCGCCGAAAATCACACCCGCAATTGTAAACAACTTGTTGCGCCGCCCTCCCAGGGCGGCATTTTTATGTCATGCCCTTACAGTTGTACCTTGCACTTTACGCTATCAAAGTGCGTGCTGCAAAAACGTTACTGGAGGGCTTCTATGGCATCAGCTCTGTCCGATTTTCAACCGCAACCAGCGCCCCAGGCCACCGCGGCGGCGCAGGCCGCTATCGGTGACGGTCTTGTCGCAGAAGCTCAGGCTTTTGCAGACGAGCTCGCTGCATGGCGACACGATCTACACCAGATGCCCGAGCTGGGTAACAATCTTCCGTAGACGTCTGCCTATATCCAGGCACGTCTGGACGAGATGGACATCCCCCATACCACGCTAGTCGACGGTTCCTGCGTCGTTGGCCTGATCGGTGCCGGTGCGGCCGCTCAGGGCAATGGCACGTGCAAGGACGAGCAGGCCGGAACGGTCGTCATGCTCCGAGGCGATATGGATGCCCTTCCCGTTGTCGAGGAATCCGGCGAGCCCTTTGCATCCACCAATGGCTGCATGCATGCTTGCGGTCACGATATGCACGCGACGGCCCTGCTTGGTGCGGCGCGCCTGCTCAAGGCCCGCGAGGCCGAGCTTGTGGAGGCCAACGCTACCGTCAAGTTGCTGTTCCAGCCGGGCGAGGAGACCTTTGAGGGAGCACGCGCTGCCATCGCCGACGGCTTGCTCGAGAACCCGCGCCCTCAGGCGGCCTTTGCCATGCATGTCAACAGCCAGTCGCCGCTTGGCCTGGTGCTCTACGGCAGCCCGGCGCTCTCGGGTGTGTACGGTTTCCGCATCACGCTCCAGGGCAAGGGCGGCCACGGTTCCAGCCCCGAGATCTGCATCGACCCCATCACGGCCGGCGTCCACGTGCACCTGGCGCTCCAGGAGCTTATCTCCCGCGAGGTGCCGGCGGCCAAGGAAGTCGCACTTACCGTTGGTAAGTTCGCCGGCGGCTTGGCGGCCAACGTCATCCCCGACACCTGCGTGCTCGAGGGAACGCTGCGCGGCTTTGATGTTGAGCTCATGGCTCACCTAAAGACCCGCATCGCGGAGGTCGTTAACGGCGTTGCTACGACCTATCGTACGCCGGCGACCATCGAGACGCTTTCGGATGTTCCGCCGCTTGTACTCGACAGCGATATGACTCAGGCGTCGCTTGGCTACGTGGGCGCAGTGCTGCCCAAGGCGGCTTTCTTGCCGCTTTTCCATGCCATGGCGAGTGAGGACTTTGCGCTTATCTCGAGCGAGATTCCGAGTGCGTACTTTACCGTGGGCGCGGCCGTAACCGACACGGACGAACACTTTGCCCAGCACCATCCCAAGGCACGTTTTAACGATGCCGAGCTGCCGCTCGGTGCCGCGGCCTATACCGCCGTCGCTTTGGGCTATATCGCCGACCACCGGTAGCACCCAACCTTGCCTTTCAAGCCTGCGGGCATGGCCGTAAGGCCTATGCCCTTGTCTTTCAAGGCAATCTTGGGCACTACCGGCGCCCGGCGCCGGCTATCCGTCTGTTAAATAAGGAGCAGTATGTCCCAGCAGCGTAAGTTCTTCCCCGGCTGGCTCGTGGTGACCTCCGGCTTCGTGATCATGGCCACGTGCTACACGATTTTCGTCAACTGCATGAGCCTGTTCCAGCCGCTGATCGTCAGCGACCTGGGCATTTCCCTTGCGCAGTACAACATCTCCAATGCCATCTCCACCGTGGTGAGTGTCGTGGGTTCGCTCGTTATCGGCCATGTTGCCGATAAGGTGAGTGGCCGCATATTGGGCTCGCTCACCGTTATCGCTACCTCGGCGGTGCTTGCTGGCATGAGCTTTGTCGGTGAGCTGTGGCAGGTCTACGTGCTCTTTGCCGTTTCGGGCTGCTTCGCTGTGGCCTCGACCCGCCTGCTCATCAGCCTAGTGACCGCCAACTGGTTTACCGCCAAGCGAGGCCTTGCCATCTCCATCGCACTTTCGGGCTCGGGCTTTGGCGGCGCTATTCTCTCGCCGATCGTGAGCTCGCTTATCGTGAGTGTGGGCTGGCGCTCTGCGTTCCTGGTACTCGCTGCCGTCTGCATTGTGGCGGCACTGCCCATCACGGCCTATTCCTTCCGCACCAAGCCTTCCGAGATCGGCCTTAAGCCGCTCGGCGAGAACCCGGGCGATCCGTCCGTCTCGACGGCTGGCGACAAGGACGAGCACACGGTGCCCGAGGTTAGCGTCGGCTGGTCTCGTATCAAGAAGAGCCCGGCGTTTTGGCTGCTTATCGTCGCCTTTCTCTTTATGGGCTTGGTCAATGGCGCCATCCTGCCCAACCAGGTCACCAACATGACGAGCGTTACCGTCAACGGTGCCAAGATCGTCACGGGCGGTCACGATCCCATGTGGGCCGGTACGGTGCTTTCGGCCTATATGGTCACCGTCGTTATCGCCAAGATTTCGCTCGGCGCCATCTACGATCGCTTTGGCCTGCGTTTTGGCAACGTGCTGGGATCCGTTGCGTGCATTATCGCTTGCGTTGCTCTGTGCTTCCCCGCGACCGATCTTGGTCCTATTGTGGCCGCCGTGAGCTTTGGTATCGGAACGTGCATGGGCACCATCACGCCTACTATCGCCGCGTCCAAGCAGTTTGGCATGGCCGACCTCGGCAAGGTCACGGGCACCATCACCTCGCTCGAGATGGTCGGCGGCACCGTGGGCGCCATTGTCTCGGGCGTGCTGTTCGATGCCACAGGCTCCTTTGCGAGCACCTGGATTGTGTGCCTGGCGTGCTCCGTGGTCATGCTCGTATTCCTGCTGACCTCGGAGCCCATCGCCGCCAAGCTGCGCGCGAGCGTGGCGGGGGAGTAGACGTCCGTCGCTCTTTTCTGTTCGCCCCGTTCTGTCCGTGGCCGCCTTGGAAGCCGAATGGATGCTCGTACCATCATTCGGTTTCCAAGGCGGCCACGGGCCTACGAAATGATCCCTTTTCCTCCGCCCCCAAGGGATCACGTGATCCGAAGGGGACGGAGAAAAAGGGATCACAAACAGCGGCGGCGCGTCTGGCCGAACGAGTCCCCATACCCTCGTTCGGTCAGACGCGCCGCCGCTGTTTGCGTTTGTGCCGTATAATGACCGTTACCTATGACGCGATACAAAAGAAAGGTGTTTGCCCATGCAGGCACAGAAGGCGGAGGGAACCCGCGACCTTATCGGCGCCGAGATGCGCGCCTGGCAAAAGATGCAGCAGATTGCTGCCGGCGTGTTCGAGCCGTTTGGCTTTAAGCCCATCGAGACGCCCGCGATCGAGCAGGTGGACGTTTTTGTCCACGGCATCGGCCAGTCGACCGACGTCGTGCGCAAGGAGATGTTCCGCGTCTTTAGCGGCGCCAACTTGGAGCGCGTTTTTACCGAGGGCACCGACACCAAACTCAAGCCCAAGCAGCGCCTGGCACTTCGCCCCGAGGGCACGGCCGGTGTGGTGCGCGCCGTCGTGGAGAACAATCTGGTGCCCCAGGGCTCCACGCCGTTTAAGGCGTACTACGCCGAGGCCATGTTCCGTGGCGAGCGTCCCCAGAAGGGTCGCCTGCGCCAGTTCCACCAGGTGGGCATCGAGTGGCTCGGCGCTCCCGATCCGGCAGCAGACGCCGAGTGCATCATCATGCTCATGGAGTTCTACAAGCGCCTGGGCTTCGATCTTTCCAAGCTCCGTCTGCTCATCAACTCGATGGGTGACGCCCAGTGCCGTCCGGCTTACCGCGAGCAGGTCAAGCAGTTTATCCTCGATCACGCCGACGAGATGTGCGACGAGTGCCGCGAGCGCGCCGAGCTCAACCCGCTGCGCGCCTTCGACTGCAAGAACGACCATTGCCGCGAGATCATGGCCGACGCCCCGCTGATGGGTGACAACCTGTGCGACGAGTGCCGCGAGCACTACGAGCAGGTCAAGCGCTATCTGGATGCGGCGGGTATCGAGTATGTCGAGGATCCCACCTTGGTGCGTGGCCTGGACTACTACACCCGTACCGTCTTTGAGGTCGAGGCTCCCGGCGCCGGCGTCGGCTCCATCGGTGGCGGCGGTCGCTATGACGGCTTGGTCGAGCTCGAGGGCGGCAAGCCCACGGCAGGCGTCGGCTTCGCTGTCGGTTTTGAGCGTGCGCTGCTGGCCCTTCAGGCATTCGGTAACGACTTGGGTGCCGAGGAGGCCCCGTGCGTCTATGTCGCCAATGCCGGCAAGGAGCTGCGCCAGAACGTCTTTGCCATCACGCAGGAGCTTCGCGCTGCAGGGATTGTGACCGAGGCCGACTATCAGGGCCGTTCGCTCAAGGCCCAGTTTAAGCAGGCCGATAAGGTAGGCGCCAAGCTCATCCTAGTCCTGGGCGGCGACGAGCTTGCCGCCGGCAAGGTCAAGGTGCGCGACATGGAGAGCCATGAAGAGGTCCTTGCCGATCTGGCCAACGTCGTCGAGGCGGTTCGCGAGCGCCTGTAGCGCATCTTTTTGAGCTTCGGGCCTGCTAACGTGCCCTGCTCATGGAGAGCGATTGTTACGGGGGTGTTTCGCTTTTATGCGGAATGCCCCCGTTTACGTATGCCGCCCACCGAGAAATACGACCATTTAGGGCAAAAACCTTTGCAATGCAGAAAATACTTTTGTGTGGTAAAGCGCAATCAGTGTCGAAAGTATTTCTCAAGCGCCTATAATGAATACCGCATGTTACGTGCATAGAAGGAGGAATGGGAGGAAACGTGGCTGAGAACCTAAGCAACCAGTCTGTACCCGAAGCCGCGGCGCGCGTCGCTGCCGTGGTCAACCGCCTCGTTAACCGAATCGGCTCGAATGCCGAGTCCAGGGAGCGTCTCGCCGAGATCGAGATCCCCGAGGAGCTGCGCGACAATCTGGCGCTGTTCTTGCGCCTGGAGCGCCGTGTGCTTAGCGAGTATGATCCCGAGATCGCGGACCTGTTCGACAAGATTTTGACAGCCGAGATTGTGGTCAATGCCGGCAACCCCGGTACCTGCGCTGCCGACGAAGCCGTCGACGAGCAGGGCGTGCCCACCGCCGACGAGCCCACTGCCGTGGCATTTCGTGAGGTCGTCGATTTGATCGACAGCCTGCCGCTCGATAAGCAGCAGGTCATCGTTCGCGCCTTTACGAGCTTTTTCCATCTGGCAAACCTGTCGGAGGAGAACTACCGTGTGGCGCAGCTGCGCGAGCGCGAGGCCGGTGCGTCGACCGA
Source organism: Collinsella aerofaciens (assembly GCF_040910185.1). Classification (GTDB taxonomy): domain Bacteria; phylum Actinomycetota; class Coriobacteriia; order Coriobacteriales; family Coriobacteriaceae; genus Collinsella; species Collinsella aerofaciens_BF. The sequence goes on from NZ_JBDGBA010000008.1 coordinate 59,994, forward strand.
TACCGAGGTCGATCCTGCCAACGAGCTTACCGTTGCCTATCACCAGCTGGTGAATGAGCTGGGTGTCGAGGGTGCCAACGAGCTGCTCGACAAGCTCGAGTTCCACCCTGTCTTTACCGCACATCCCACCGAGGCCCGTCGTAAGGCCGTCGAGGGCAAGATCCGCCGTATCTCCAACCTGCTGGAGGAGCGTCCGCGTCTGGGCGGCTCCGACCTGGTGGAGAACGAGCGCCATATGCTGCAGGAGATCGACGCCCTGGTGCGTACGAGTCCCATCGCGCTCAAGAAGCCCACGCCGGTCGAGGAAGCCGATACCATCATCGACATCTTCGATAACACGCTGTTCGACGTTATCCCCGTTATCTATCGTCGTTTTGACGATTGGGTGCTGGGCGACAAGGCCGGTACTGTGCCGCCGCTGTGCCCGGCGTTCTTCCATCCCGGCAGCTGGATCGGTTCCGACCGCGACGGTAACCCCAACGTCACCGCCAAGGTGAGCCGTGAGGTCGCCGCCAAGTACTTTACGCACATGGTGCTCAAGCTCGAGGACAAGTGCCGCCACATCGGCCGCAACCTCACGCTCGAGGCTACCTACAGCAAGCCGTCGGCCGAGCTCATTAACCTGTGGAACCATCAGGTCGAGATGAGCCCTCGTTACACGGCCCGCGCCGAGCTGATCTCCGAGCACGAGCCGCATCGCGCCGTCATGCTCGTCATGGCCGACCGCCTGAACGCCACCGTCCGTCGTATCACCGACACCATGTACCACAGCGCCGACGAGTTCCTGGATGACCTGCGCGTCGTCCAGCGTTCGCTGGCCGCCTGCGGTGCCGTCCGTGCTGCCTACGGTCCGGTGCAGACCATCATCTGGCAGGTCGAGTCCTTCGGCTTCCATATGGTCGAGATGGAGTTCCGTCAGCACTCCGTGGTGCATGCCCGCGCCCTTAAGGATATCCACGAGAACGGTATCCATGGCGACCTGCAGCCCATGACGCGCGAGGTCATCGATACCTTCCGCGCTATCGGCTCCATCCAAAAGCGCTACGGCAAGAAGATGGCGCACCGCTACATCATCTCGTTCACCAAGAGCGCTCAGCATGTGGCCGACGTCTTTGAGCTGGCGCACCTGTCCTTTGCACACGAGGAGGATGTCCCCGAGCTCGACGTGATCCCGTTGTTCGAGCAGCTCGAGGACCTCGAGGGCTGCGTCGACGTGCTCGATCAGATGCTTACGCTGCCCGTGGTGCAAAAGCGCCTTGCCCAGACCAACCGCCGCATGGAGGTTATGCTGGGCTACTCCGATTCCTCCAAGGACGCCGGTCCTACCACGGCCATGCTCGCGCTGCACTCCGCGCAGGAGCGCATCGCCAAGTGGGCCGAGAAGAACAATATCGACCTGGTGCTCATGCACGGTCGCGGCGGTGCCGTGGGCCGTGGCGGCGGCCCGGCCAACAAGGCCGTGCTGGCGCAGCCCAAGGGTTCGGTCAACTGCTTCTTTAAGCTCACCGAGCAGGGCGAGGTCATCTTTGCCCGTTACGGCAACCGCACGCTGGCTCAGCGCCATGTTGAGTCCGTTGCCGCCGCAACGCTTTTGCAGTCGGCCCCGAGTGTCGAGAAGACCAACACCGAGACCACGCAGAAGTTCTGGGGTATGGCCGAGAAGCTCAACACCGCAAGCCACGAGCGCTATCTGGACCTGCTGAACACCGAGGACTTTACACCGTGGTTCTCGACCGTGACGCCGCTGACCGAGGTCGGTCTGCTGCCGATCGGCTCGCGTCCCGCCAAGCGCGGCTTGGGTGCCAAGTCGCTCGACGACCTGCGTACCATTCCGTGGATCTTCAGCTGGAGCCAGGCGCGCATTAACCTGGCCGCTTGGTACGGCCTGGGCACCGCCTGCGAGCAGCTTGGCGATCTTGACCAGCTCAAGGCTGCCTACCAGGAGTGGCCGTTCTTCCGCACGTTCATCGACAACATCGAGATGTCGATCGCCAAGACCGATCAGCGCATCGCCAAGATGTATCTGCACCTGGGCGACCGCGATGATTTGTCCGAGAAGGTCTTCACCGAGATGCAGCTCACGCGTAAGTGGGTCCTTGCCATCGTCGGTGACGAGTGGCCGCTGCAGCGCCGCCGCGTGCTCGGCTGCGCCGTTCGCGTGCGTAACCCCTACGTCGACGCCCTGTCCATCGCCCAGGTCCGCGCCCTTCGCGAGGTGCGTATGAACCAGGACGAGATGGCCGAGGAGAAGAAGGCCGAATACATGAGCCTGATTCTTTCGACTGTGACCGGCGTCTCGGCAGGATTGCAGAACACGGGGTAATCGATAGCCCTGTGACTCTCACCGGGACCCGACGGGTTTCCCCCTGAATGCGTCCTCGCACTTGAAGCCCCCTTATCCTGCTCCTTCGGAGCTGCGGATAAGGGGGCTTCGTGCTGCGGAATGCATTCAGAGGGAAACCCATCGGTCCCTTCGTCCTCGGTCTTCTGGGATTAAAGTTGAAGGGAATAAGGCGCGCTTTGCGCCTTACAGCTGTGACGGCTGCGGTTCCGTTTGGGGTCGCGGCCGTTTTGTTGTGGGTCAAATATGAACGTTGTGTTAATGAATCGGTGGACGGTGGTGTTTTTCGGTGAGCGGCGTATCCTTCCAACGGTTTATCTAGTGTGTCAGTTGAAAGGAAGAGGGCGCTCGTCATTGTTTGAATGTGAACTGCCGTTTGACCACAAGACGTTGCATCTGGAGCTCGAGGATAAGAACTTCGCGGGTGTGATGGAAGGTCATCAAAACGAGTTTAAGACTACAAAATCGCAGGAAGAGCTTGTGGAGGAGTCGCTTGCCAACCCTTATGGCTCGCCTTCGCTCGAGGAGCTTTGTGCTGGCAAGAAGGATATCGTCATCATTAGCTCCGACCATACGCGCCCCGTTCCCTCGCGTGTGACGATGCCTATTCTGCTGCATCACATCCATTCCGCTGCGCCTGAGGCGCGCGTTCGCATTCTGGTTGCTACGGGTATGCATCGTCCGTCGACGCACGAGGAGCTCGTCAACAAGTATGGCGAGGAGATCGTTGCCAACGAGGAAATCGTTATGCATGTCGCGACTGACGACAGCATGATGAAAAAGATCGGCACCCTGCCTTCTGGTGGCGAGTGCATCATCAACAAGATTGCCGCCGATTGCGATCTGCTGCTTGCCGAGGGCTTTATTGAGCCGCACTTCTTTGCCGGTTTCTCTGGCAGCCGCAAGTCCGTCCTGCCTGGCATTGCCAGCTACAAGACCATCATGTACAACCACAACGGTCAGTTTGTGAACGATTCCCACTCGCGTGCCGGCAACCTGTGCCACAACCACGTGAGCGAGGACATGTTTGCCGCTGCCGAGATGGCTCACCTTGCCTTTGTGCTCAACGTGGTGCTCAACGGCAAGCACGAGGTCATCGGCTCCTTTGCCGGCGACATCCATAAGGCGCACGAGGCTGGCTGCGAGTTCGTGAAGAGCCTTGCCGGCGTTGAGCCCGTCGAGTGCGAGATTGCCATTACCACCAACGGCGGCTACCCGCTCGACCAGAACATCTATCAGGCCGTGAAGGGCATGTGCTCTGCAGAGGCCACACTTCCCGAGGGCGGCGTGATCATCGATGTCGCCGGTTGTGCCGACGGTCACGGTGGCGAGGGCTTCTATCACAACATCGCCGACAATGATCCGGCAGAGTTTGAGCGCGCCTGCATCGACCGTCCTAAGGACGAGACCCTGCCCGACCAGTGGACGAGCCAGATCTTTGCCCGCATCCTGGCGCATCACCCTGTGATCATGGTTACCGACCTGTGCGATCACCAGATGATCAAGGATATGCACATGACGCCGGTCAACACTATCGAGGAGGCGCTCAAGCTCGCCTTTGAGATGAAGGGTGCCGATGCCAAGGTGGCCGTCATTCCTGATGGCCTGGGCGTTGTCGTCGCTCAGCACTAGTACGCGGCCTAAACGAATCGTTTATAACCGACAAGAAAGATAAGGTTTTATGCTTACCAAACTCCTCTGCGAATTCGGCGCAACGGCCCTCATGATCATCTTTGGCGTGGGCGTGCACTGCGATACCGTGCTTAAGGGCACCAAGTATCAGGGCTCCGGCCACATGTTTGCCATCACCACCTGGTCTTTTGGCATCTCGGTTGCTCTGTTTATCTTTGGCGGCGCCGTGTGCATGAACCCTGCCATGGTGCTTGCCCAGTGCATCGTCGGCCTGGTGCCGTGGAGCAGCTGCATCCCCTTCATGGTTGCTGATATGCTCGGCGGTTTTGCGGGTGCCGTGATCGCGTGGTTGATGTATGCCGATGAGTTCAAGGCTTCCGATGGTGTCATCGATCCCATTGCTCAGCGCAACATCTTCTCGACCAACCCCACCACCGAGGGCACCAACTATGCCCGCAACTTCTTCTGCGAGGCTATCTGCACCTTCGTGTTCATCAGCGCCATCCTTGCTGCTGCTAACCGTGCTGGCGAGAACGTTCTGATGCTCGCCATCTGCGTCGGTCTGATCGTTTGGGCTGTTGGCATGGGCATGGGCGGCATCACCGGCTTCGCCATGAACCAGGCTCGTGACCTTGGTCCTCGCATGGCCTATCAGGTGCTGCCGATCAAGAACAAGGCTGACAACAACTGGAAGTACGGCCTGCTCGTTCCTGGCATCGCTCCGTTTGTCGGTGCCGCTCTGGCCGCGCTGTTTGTGCACGGTTTCTTGGGCATGTTCTAGTCTGAGGCTACATAGTTGTCCGCTGGCCGCATGGGGTAACTTCCCAGCGCGTCCTCGGACATGAAAGAACCCCCGCTGCGCACTTCGTGCGGCGGGGGTTCTTTCGTCCTGCGGAATGCGCTGGGAAGTTACCCCATGCGGACAGCTGCGGGATCTTGGCCGCGTTGGAACAAGCAGCCCAACATATAAATCTGAATTTGGATTTGGATGGGAGGGGCTTGTTGCTGTTGGGGGCGGTGAAGCGCGAGTGACACTTTGGGATGCGTGGCGGCCTGGGTTGGGGCGATGCTTTGGGATGAGGTTCTTACTTAGTTGAAGAGGGGTTTTATGGCTGAGAGGTAGTCTTTGGCTACGTCCTCTTTTGGGGCTTGGAAGTTGTGCCAGGCCCACCATTGGACCATTCCTACGAAGCTTGAGGCTATGTGGTGTAGTAGGAAGCTGCGGTCCATGGTGCTGGCGGGGCCCGTGGGGTCGGCGGAGACGGTTTCGGCTGCGCGCGACATGATGGTCTTGCGGAGACAGTCGGCGAAGACGCGTGAGCCGGCGCCGGCTACGAGGGCTCGAACGCCCTGACGGCGTTCCCAGAGGTTGTTGAGGATATGCTCGACTTGCACGAGTGGGTCGTCGAGCGGTGTGCCATCGTCGTCGAGGACGTGGGTGCAGATGTCGCTCACGAGCTCGGACAGTAGGTCGTCCTTGCTCTTAAAGAGACCGTAGAATGTCGCACGGCCTACGTGAGCGCGCGCGATGATGTCGCCGACGGTAATCTTGCCGTAGTCCTCTTCGCGTAGCAGCTCGGAGAACGCCGCAACGATGGCGGCGCGGCTTTTTGCCTTGCGGGCATCCATGGCTATGCATCCACGTGAACGAGCAGACAGCGGAGCGTGCCGGAGCAACCCTCGTAGGGGCGCTTGCCGGCGCCGTAGCCGACGGCTTCGATGCGGTAGCGTGGGGGCAGTTGGTCGGACGTGCGCAGAGCAGTGACGATGGCGGCGCCCGTGGGCGTCACGAGCTCGCCGGCGACCGGTGCAGGCGTGAGGGCGATATTGCCCGCCTGGCACAGGTTGACGACAGCGGGGACGGGAATGGGCATAAGGCCGTGGGCACAGCGGATGGTTCCGTGGCCCTCGGAGAGCGACTCGACGACAATATCTTCGATGCCCAGGTCATCGAGGCAGATGGCGACCGAGCAGATGTCAACGATGGAGTCGACGGCGCCCACCTCGTGAAACAGGACGGTGTCGGGCGTTTTGCCGTGAGCCTTGGCCTCGGCAGCAGCGAGTACGGAAAAAATGGCGAGGGCGCGACGCTTGGCGCCATCGCTTAGCTGCGAGCCGTCGATGATGGCGGTGACGTCCGCCAAAGAACGGTGGTGATGGTGGTGGGCATGATGGTGACCCTCGTGACCATGGCCGTGGGCCTCATGGTCATGGTCGTGTGTGTGCTCGTGTTCGTGCTCGCCATGGCCATGATGGTGGTGCTCGTGCTCATGTGTGTGCTCGGCAGCCGCTTCGTTGCCGTAGAGCCAGGCCATATCGTGATCGTGGTTCTCGAGCGCCTCTGCAAGCTGGACGTCAAAATCGCAGGCGTCGATGCCATGCTTGTTTACGCGCGTAACGGCAATCTCAAAGCCGTCGACCGGCAGCGTAGCGAGCTGTTCGCGCAGGTGCTCCTCGCTGGCGCCCAGGTCGAGCAGGGCCGCGACAGTCATGTCGCCGCTGATGCCCGAGGTGCCGTCGATGATAAGCGTGTGCTGATGGTTGGACATGGAATGCTCCTTAACGGGCGCAGGGCGTGCCGGCGTTCAGATGATTGATAAGACTTGCCTGGTAGGCGGCACCAAAGCCGTTGTCGATATTGACGACCGCAACGCCACTGGCACAGGAGTTGAGCATGGCGAGCAGCGCGGCTACGCCACCAAAGCTCGCGCCGTAGCCCACGCTGGTGGGAACGGCAATGACCGGACAGCTCACCAGACCGCCGATAACGCTCGCCAACGCGCCCTCCATGCCGGCGATGGCAATGACCACCTGTGCCTGGGCGAGTTCCTCGGCATGCGCGAGCAGGCGGTGCAGGCCGGCGACGCCTACGTCGTAGAGGCGGTCGACCTCGTTGCCATAGAACTCGGCCGTCAACGCGGCTTCTTCGGCGACGGGCAGGTCGCTCGTGCCGGCGCAGGCGACAACGATGCGTCCGTTGCCGGTAGGGGAGGGCTTGCCGCCCACGAGGGCGAGCTGGGCGTCCGGGACATACCCCAGGTCGCTGTCGTTGCCGAGAAGCTCAGCGGTGTGCGTGGCTTTTTCGGCATCCAGGCGCGTGACCAGGATGCGCTCCTGGCCGGCATCGCGCAGCGCTTCGATAATGGCGGCAATTTGCTCGGCGGTTTTACCGGCACCGTAGACAACCTCGCCGGCTCCCTGGCGCACTCCGCGCGAAAGATCGAGCTGTGCAAAACCCAGATCGGCGGTTGGCGCCGTTTGGATGCGCGTGAGGGCGACTGCCGGGGTGACTGCTCCGCCGGCAACATCGCTCAGCAATTGCTCAAGATCTTGCTTATCCATATATGTTCCCTTCGACGGCGCAAAGTCTAGCACTCAAAGGGTATGTTTCCGAACACTAAGACAAAATTGTTCGGAAACTATAGGACAGACTGATTCAATTGTTAGACGGATCGGCTAGTCACGCAGGATGATGTCCATGGCGAGCATCAGGTTGCGCTCGTCGATGGCAAACGGGGCGGCTTCGCGCGTCTTGGGCTTGGCGCAAAACGCGATGCCCGTGCCCGCAGCCTGAATCATGGGGATGTCGTTGGCGCCGTCGCCGATCGCGACGGTATGGGCCATGTCGACACCGCACTCAACTGCCCAGTCCAGCAGCTGGATGAGCTTGGACTCCTTGGTTACAATGTCTGCCGCCAGCTTGCCGGTGAGCTTGCCGTCCACGACCTCCAGGCGGTTAGCGAGGCAAAAGTCGATGCCCGCGGCGGCCACGATCTTATCGGCGACCTCGTGAAAGCCGCCGCTTACCACGCCGACCTTCCAGCCCTTGCTGTGCGCCGAGCGCACAAGCTCCAGCGCGCCGGGGGTAAACGTCACGCGCTCAAAGGTGCGCTCGAACACGCTCTCGTCCAAGCCGGCAAGCAGCCCCACGCGTTCCTCGAGCGCCTGCTTAAAGTCGAGCTCGCCGCGCATGGCGCGCTCGGTGATCTTCGCCACTTGCTCGCCTACGCCGGCCTCCTCGCCCAACAGGTCGATGACCTCCTGGTTGATGAGCGTGGAGTCGATATCCATAACAATGAGCCGTGCAGTCATGACGGGCCTTTCCAAGTGCTGTTTTATTGGGGCATATTGTCGCACGTGACGCGTGCAGACGGGTGCCGCGACGCATCAATTGTTTCGTCTCCGTCAAGTCTTTGGGCAGGAGCCACTTTTCCGCGGCACATCGACACAGGTGCGATAAGATAGAACGCCATGTCTGGCTGCGCGGTTTACGCAGGCTGGGCAAATCTGTACGACGCCGCCCGGAACGACACGGGGCGGCACAGATCCATAAAGGAGGATCACTGGTATGAGCCAGACCCGTCCCATCGATGAGCATTCCATGCACACCCGTACCTGCGGCGAGCTTCGCTTCGAGAACGTGGGCGAAGAGGTCACCCTCACCGGTTGGGTGAGTCGTCGCCGCGACCACGGCGGCCTTATCTTCTGCGACCTTCGTGACCGCGAGGGCATCACGCAGCTCACCTTCGACCCCGAGCACTCCGACGGCGATGCCTTTAAGATCGCCGAGACCATGCGTCCCGAGTGGCCCATCAAGATCCACGGCGTCGTGCGCGCTCGTGGTGAGGAGACCACCAACACCAAGCTCGCGACCGGCGAGATCGAGGTCCTGACCGACCACGCCGAGGTGCTCAACACGTCCGTCACCCCGCCGTTCCAGATCGAGGACGGCATCGAGACGAGCGAGGACACCCGCCTGCGCTATCGCTATCTGGACCTCCGTCGTCCCGAGATGATGGCCAACCTCAAGCTGCGCTCCGACTTTACCTTTGCCATTCGGGAGGCGCTGCACAACCGTGAGTTCATGGAGGTCGAGACGCCCTCCCTGTTCAAGTCCACGCCCGAGGGCGCTCGCGACTTCATCGTTCCCAGCCGTATTCAGCCGGGTAACTTCTACGCCCTGCCGCAGTCCCCGCAGCTCCTGAAGCAGCTGCTCATGGTCGGTGGCGTCGAGCGCTACTACCAGGTTGCCAAGTGCTTCCGCGACGAGGACCTGCGTGCCGACCGTCAGCCCGAGTTCACCCAGGTCGATATCGAGATGTCCTTCGTGGACCAGAACGACGTCATGAGCGCGCTCGAGGAGGTCCTGGCCGACGCCTTCGGCCGCATGGGCGTCGAGATGCCCACGCCGCTGCGTCGTATGGACTACTGGGAGGCCATGGACACCTATGGCTCCGACAAGCCCGATACCCGCTATGGCATGCACCTGGTCGACCTGACCGACATCTTCGCCAACTCCAAGTTCAAGGTCTTTGCGACTGCCGCAAACGAGGAGGGCTCTGTCGTCAAGGCCATCAACGCCAAGGGCGCCGGCGCCTGGGCACGTGCCAAGATCGATAAGCTTGCCGGCGTGGCCTCCACGTTTGGCGCCAAGGGCCTGGCCTGGATCGCATTCCGCGAGGACGGCTCCATCAACAGCCCCATCGTCAAGTTCTTCTCGGACGAGGAGATGGCGGCTCTGCGCGAGCGCATGGACGTCGAGCCCGGCGACCTTGTGATGTTCGCCGCCGGCCCGCGCCTGCTCTCCGACGAGATCCTGGGCGGCATGCGTTCTCACATGGCCAACGCACTCGAGATCAAGCGCGAGGGCCACGACTTCCTGTGGGTCGTCAACTTCCCGCTGTTCCACTGGGATGAGGACCGCAAGGCCTATGCCGCCGAGCACCAGCCCTTCACCCTGCCGACCGAGACCGACATCGCCAAGATCGAGGCCGACCCGTTGGCAGCCGGTTCTTGCACCTACGACTTTGTCATGGACGGCTTTGAGGCCGGCGGCGGCGGTATGCGTATCCACAACGCCGAGATGCAGATGTCTATGCTCAAGCTCCTGGGCTTTACCGAGGAGCGCGCCGAGTCTCAGTTTGGCTTCCTCATGGAGGCCCTCAAGTTTGGTGCGCCCCCGATGGGCGGTTTCGCTCTGGGCCTGGACCGCGTGTGCATGCTGCTCACCGGTTCCGACTCCATCCGCGACGTCATGGCGTTCCCCAAGACGGCCAGCGGCTCCGACCTTATGTCGGGCGCTCCGAGTGCCGTTAGCGGCGCCCAGCTCAAGGACGTCAGCCTGCGCCTGATGTAGGCGAGCGGCTACATATTGCCTGTAACGAGGGAAGGACGCGTGCCTTCCCTCGTTTTTTATGCGTGGGTGTTGCGAGGGCATAGGTTGACCGGGCGTCGCGGAAACTACGACCCGGAATTTGCGCCCAAAACGGGTCGCAGTTTCCCAAACAGGGTCCTTTTGGAAACTGCGACCCAGAATCCAGCCAAATAATGGGACGCACTTTCCGGTTGAGCCTTCTGGCGGAAACTGTGTCCCATCATTGACGCTCGAAATGGGATGCGGTTTCCGTCCCACCCTCAACAGGCATCTAACGGTACAATAGCTACCACGTGGCTGGGTTTTGCCGGCCGAATGTGCGATGCCGCGGGAGGGGACATGGTCGAGTTTACAAAGACGATTAAAGATCCGTTGGGACTACATGCCCGCCCGGTTGCGCTGCTCTATGACATCATTGCCAAGCATCGTAGCGACGTGTCAGTCAGCATCGGCGATCGCCACACGGATGGCCGCGATGTCATGGGACTCATGGCTCTCTACGGCGAGTGCGGCGAGGACATCATCTTCCGCGTTTCGGGCGTAGATGAGGCCTCCTGTGTCACATCGATCAGAAATCTCTCGCTTTAAGCATGACAGGGCGTGGTAAAGGATGGTCCTTTGCCGCGCCCTTTTGTTTCGTATAGGAAACTTTTTCGAAATCTGAATGGGGACCCTTTCCAAAAAGTTAACCACGTGTTAGTTTACTAAAGCGAACATAGGCGTGGTTAACTTTTGCTGCGTCGATGTGAAGGACGAACTGACGTTAGGAGCCACTCATGTCTTGCGGACCGCAGATGCCGGCAATGCCGCTTTCGATGGTAAAAGCGGGCGAAACCGTGCGCGTGTCTCGTGTAAAGGGCAATGAGGATATGAAGCACCACCTCAAGGACCTCGGCTTTGTCGAGGGCAGCGAAATTCACGTGGTGAGCTCGAGTGGCGCCAATATCATCGTCACTGTGCTGGGCGCACGCTTTGGTATCGATTCCAAGGTTGCCATGCACATCATGACCGTCGGTTAGTCGACGGTATTTCTGTACGCACTGAAAGGGGGACAAGTAAATGAAGACGTTGGGTGACGTTAAGGTGGGCGAGAGCTCCACCATCGTCAAGCTTCACGGTGAGGGTGCGCTTCGCCGCCACCTTATGGACCTGGGGCTCATCAAGGGCACTTCGTTCAAGGTCGTGAAGGTTGCACCGCTCGGTGATCCGGTCGAGATCAACGTGCGCGGCTACGAGCTTTCCATCCGCAAGGAGGAGGCCGCCGTCGTCGAGGTCCAGTAAGGACTCGCGGCGCATATTTCTGCAGATAAAGTTAGGTTTTTCTAACTTAATGCAGCATCTTTGAAGCACATTATCCAGCCTGCGCGGAGAAAGCAGCGCAGGCACACAAGGAAGAAGGATTGAATGGCGGATTCTCAGATC
>NZ_JBDGBA010000008.1:71695-82541 GCF_040910185.1 Collinsella aerofaciens
CCCTGGCATCTACTCGCTTTCCCCCTACAGCCCCGAGGAGCAATGCTCGCGCGATTACCTCATGAGCGGCGAGCCCGATGTTGTCGTCCAAGTCGTCGATGCCACCAACCTCGAGCGTAACCTGTACCTGGCGCTTCAGGTTATCGAGACCGGCCTGCCCGTGGTCGTTGCCCTCAACATGGCCGACCTGGTCGAGAAGAACGGCGATAAGATCGACACGGACAAGCTCTCCAAGAAGCTCGGTTGCCCGGTTATGATGATCTCGGCTCTTAAGAACAAGGGCATCAAGGAGCTCTTCGAGCAGGTAAAGAAGTCTGCTGCTTCCAAGGGCCAGGTGCCGGAGCACAAGTTCGATTCCTCCATCGAGGACGTTCTGGACCACATCGAGAACAACCTTCCGGCGAGCGTTCCCGCCAACAAGCGCCGCTACTACGCTGTCAAGCTGTTTGAGCGCGACGCGGACGCCTGCAAGCTCATCAACCTCACTAAGGAGAAGGCTGCTCGCGTAGAGCAGCTGGTCGCCCAGTGCGAGCAGGATTGCGATGACGACGCCGAGTCCATCATCACCGGTGAGCGCTACGGCGTGATCGCGCACATCATCGACGAGTGTCTCACCAAGGCCCCGGCCAAGATGAGCACCTCCGAGAAGATCGACCGCGTGGTTACCAACCGTATTCTGGGCCTGCCGATCTTTGTCGTCATCATGTTCTGCGTGTACTACATCGCCGTTTCTACCTTGGGCGGCACGGTGACCGACTTCACCAACGACCAGCTCTTTGGTACCGACGGTTGGTATGTGCTCGGCCAGGGCCGCGACGCCTACGATGAGGCTGTCGAGGCCGCGGGTGATGACGCTGACTCGGTCGACCCGGCGCAGTATGGCCCGTATGTTCCGGGTATTACCACCATGGTCCACGACGCGCTTGTGGCGGGTGGCACCGAGGACGGTGGCCTGGTCGATTCGCTCGTCTGTGACGGTATCGTCGGCGGCCTGGGCGCCATCTTCGGCTTTGTGCCGCAGATGTTCCTGCTTTTTGTGATGCTGTCCTTCCTGGAGGACTGCGGCTACATGGCCCGCGTTGCCTTCATCATGGACCGCGTGTTCCGCCGCTTTGGCCTGTCCGGTAAGTCGTTCATCCCCATGCTCGTGTCTTCGGGCTGCGGCGTCCCCGGCGTCATGGCTACCAAGACCATCGAGAACGAGAAGGACCGCCGCATGACGGTCATGACTACCACGTTCATCCCCTGCGGCGCTAAGCTGCCGATCATCGCCCTGCTCATGGGTCCCATCATCGGCGACTCTTCCACCACCGCGGCGTGGATCAGCCCGCTCTTCTACTTCCTGGGCGTCTTTGCCGTCATCGCCTCGGGCCTTATGCTCAAGAAGACCAAGCTCTTCGCCGGTCGCCCGACGCCGTTCGTTATGGAGCTTCCCGCCTACCACTTCCCGGCGATCCGCTCTTGGGCGCTGCACGTGTGGGAGCGCTGCTGGGCCTTTATCAAGAAGGCCGGCACGGTCATCTTCGCGTCCACTGTCGTGGTTTGGTTCCTGTCCAACTTTGGTAGCTACAACGGTTCCTTTGGCTTCCTGCCTGCGATGGACGGCATCCCCGAGGAGTTCATGGACTACTCCGTGCTCGCCATGCTCGGCAACCTGGTCGCTTGGATCTTCGCCCCGCTCGGCTTTAGCACCTGGCAGGCAACCGCACTGACCGTCTCTGGCCTCGTCGCCAAGGAGAACGTCGTCGCCACCGCCGGCTCGCTGCTGTCCGTCGCCGACGCGGGCGAGACCGACCCGAGCCTGTGGACCGCGTTTGCCGGCATGTTCCCCACCATGGGCGCTTGCGTTGCCTTCGGCGCCTTCAACCTGCTGTGCGCTCCGTGCTTTGCCGCCATTGGCACCATCCGCAACCAGATGGACTCTGGCAAGTGGACCGCGATTGCCATCGGCTACGAGTGCGCCTTCGCTTGGGTGATCGGCCTGTTCATCAACCAGTTCTACAACCTGCTTGTCCTTGGACAGTTTGGTATCTGGACGATTGTGGCCATCGTGCTGCTGGTCGCGATGCTCTTCCAGATCTTCCGTCCCATGCCCAAACATGCATGGACCGATGAGGACGAGACCAACACTGCTTCCGCCGCAGTTTCCGCTTAAGTCCGAATAAGGATCAACCCCTTTCCGAAAGCCCGGGTGTCCCAGCGACACTCGGGCTTTTTGGTAGGGAGATGTGGCGTTTCCGCAGATAAAACCAACCAAAATAAACCTGTCCCTTTTTGGTAGGTGGAGAATGGGGTAAAGTAAGTGGTGGTTAACTAGAGGAGGCTTGCTATGGCACCTATCGATATTGTTGTACTGGCTGTTATCGGTATTGCGTTTGTCGCGGTATGCGTGCGCATCTACCGCAAGGGCACCTGCGCCGACTGCGCTCAGGGTGGCGTTTGCACGGGGCATTGCTCCAACAAAAAGACCTGTGCCGCACTTAAGGGCGTAGACAAAATCGCCGAAGACTTGGGCCGCGGTATCAAATAAGGTCCGAACATCCAAGCGCCCCGCGGGCATTCGTTCGCGGGGCGCTTTGTGCATTTGGGGGAGAGCGCGGCGAGTTGAAGAGTAATTTTGGGTATCGTTAAATCAGTTGCGGTGAAATACGGACTGTTTTGGCTGTCAAAGGCCTTATCTACTCCGTATTCCACCGCAACTTTTTGTGGGGTGGGCTAGAGACGCTGCATGCGGTACCCGACACCCATGTGCGTCTGAATCATCTTGGGGTGAGAGGGGTCTGCCTCGATCTTCTTGCGCAGGGTGCGCATGAACACGCGCAGGCTCGCCAGATCGCTGTCCCAGCTCGTGCCCCATATCTCGCGGGTGATGAAGGTGTGGGTGAGCACCTTGTCGACGTTTTTCGCCAGAAGGACGAGCAATTTGTACTCGGTTGGGGTGAGCGAGAGCTCGCGTCCGTCTTTCGTCGCGTATCCCGCGGCGTAGTCGATATGCAGCGGACCGTTGTCGAACGTGCTTGCTTCTGTCGACTCACTCGACGCCATCGAGGAGCGCCTCAAATTCGCACGGACGCGCGCGAGCAACTCATCCACAGAAAAGGGCTTGGTGAGGTAGTCGTCTGCCCCTGCGTCAAGCGCTGCAATCTTGTCGGAATCTTCGGTGCGCGCCGAAATGACGATAATGGGGACTGCCGACCAGCTTCGGATCTTCGTGATGACCTCGATACCGTCAATGTCGGGAAGGCCGAGGTCGAGCATGATGAGGCTGGGGCCGTGCGACACCGCATCCATGACGGCGGCCTGGCCGTTACAAACCTTGCTCACGACATAGCCGTGGAGGTCAAGCGCGGTCGAAACGAGGTTTTGAACGGCCAGGTCATCTTCGACCAGGAGGATGCGTGGCTTAGCGGCATTATTCATGAATCTCGATCTCCTCGGCGGGCAGGGTAAAACGGAAGATGGCCCCATGGGGGTGGTTGTCGCGAACCTCGATGACGCCGCCATGCGCCCCCACGATGGAGCGGCAGAGCGACAGCCCAAGGCCGATGCTTCGACGCGAATCCACGGGCTGCGTATTGCTTGAGGTGAAGAAGCGCTCAAAGATATGAGGCTTGTCGCAGTCTGCCACACCCGGCCCATCGTCTGCGACGTCCACCACGACGAATGCACCCTCGCGACGTGCGCTGATGGTGACAGTCGAGTCCTCGGGCGTGTATTTGAAGGCGTTCATGATGAGATTCGTAAGCACCTGCATGATGAGATGGACGTCGATGCGTACCAGCAGGATGTCGTCAGTGTGCTCGATGGTGACGGCACGTCCATGCGATGCTTGGGCGACATGGCTGAGGGCAGCCTCGATGACCTCGTCGATGAGCTCGGATGTGAAGTTGAGGCGAATGGTGCCGTCCTCGACGCGTGTGATGGCGAGGAGGTTCTCCACGGTATCGATAAGCCAGAGGGAGTCGTCGTAGATGGCATCGGCAAGATCGCAGCGTTGTTCGAGGCTGAGCTTCTCGTCGCTCTTCCGAAGGATTGCCGCAGATCCGGATATAGCCGTGAGGGGTGTCCTCAAATCGTGGCCGATGGAGCGCAAAAGGTTGGCGCGCAGCTGCTCGTTTTTCGCCAAGACCGCAGCTTCTTCGCGCTCTTGCGCCGCCCGGTCGCTTTCGAGCGCCAAGGCGCATTCACCTACGATAGATAGGACGATCGAATGCTCGAAGGCTTCGATCTCGCGCCCCTCCAGGTCGATGCCGATGACACCGAATACCTTGTCGCCGGTGCGAACCGCGAGGTAGAGACAGCGCGCCTCAGGCAGGGTCCGCGTGCTTGCGCCCGCGCGCTTGTTGTTGGTATAGGTCCAGGTTGCAACGGCGCGCTCGTAGTCGGTGAGCAGCGTCGCGGATCGGTTTTCGGTGCCAGCGGACTCATAGAGCGTCTTGCCGAGCGTGCCGTGTTCGGCGGTGTAGAAGACCACGTCGAGTTTTAGCAGTTTGATGAGTTGGTTCATGGCGACGCGGGCGCACTCCTCCGCGCTATGGGCTTGCTGCAAGAGCTGGTTCGTTTCGAGGAGTACGCGCGTTTTGAATGCGTTCTCGGCGGAGGTACGGGCGTTGTCGGCGATGCGCGCAGTTAACTCGCCGGCGACCATAGCGGTAGCGAACATGATGCCGAACGTGACCAGATAGCTTCGGTCGTAGCTGGCGAGCGAAAACAGAGGCGTGACGAAGCAGAAGTTGTAAAGCACTACAGAGAGCACGCTCGATACGATCGTGCAGATACGCCCCGTCGTGGTGACGGCGGTCAGCAGGGCCGTGAGGATATAGAGGGATATGATGCTGGAATCGGCAAATCCCAGATGGCGGAAAGCCGTGCCGATTGCCGTGGCGACAAGAGAGAGGGCCAGCGTGCGAAGTACGTTTCGGCTGCTGGGCGGCTGCAGAGAGAGCGCACGGCGGCGTCCTTTGGGCCGGGAGGGCGGAGTCGACTGGTCTGGAATGATGTAAATGTCGAGGTTCGGGGCGAATGTTATGAGCTGTTCTACGAGAGATTTGCGGCCGAAGAGGGTCTGACGGACGCTGCTGCGCTCGCCCGTGCGCCCCATGACGATCTTCGAAATACCCGACAGGCGCGCGAACTCGGAGATCTGAAACGCGACGTCGTCGCCATAGACGGTTTCCATATGTGCTCCGAGCTGCTCGGCTAGGGCGATATTGGCTGCAAGCTTGGCGCGCTCGTCATCGCTCATGGCTTGCGTGCGCGGGCTCTCTACGAACAGGGCGACGAGCTCGCTGCGAAACGCTTTCGCCATGCGTGCGGCGGCACGGACGATGCGGGGATTGGTCGGCGCCGGGGAGACACAGACTAAGATACGCTCCTTGGTGTAGTAGTCACGGTTTCCCAGCACGCGTGCGGCGTCTGTGAGGTGGCCGGTGCGATCGGCGCAGCGGCGCAGCGCGATCTCTCGGAGTGCGGTGAGGTTCTCGACGGTAAAAAAATGTTGCTGCGCTCGGTCGGCTTGTGCGGGACGGTAGACGAGGCCGGCGCGAAGGCGCTCAAGTAGGTCTTCGGGCTCTATGTCGACGAGCTCGACCTGGTCGGCATCATCGAAGATACGGTCGGGGATTCGTTCGCTCACGACAACGCCGGTGATGGATGCAACCATGTCGTTTAGGCTCTCGATATGCTGAACGTTCACGGTCGTATAGACGTCGATGCCCGCATGTAGAAGTTCCTCGACGTCTTGATAGCGTTTGTCGTGGCGAGACCCCGGCGCATTCGTATGGGCAAGCTCGTCGACAAGGATGAGCTGAGGGGCGCGCCCGATAGCCGCATCTAGATCGAACTCGTTGAGCGTAATGCCGTTGTGTTCGATGAGTTTGCAGGGCACGTTCTCAAGCCCTTGTGCAAGATGGGCAGTTGCCGGACGTTCGTGCGGCTCGATGTATCCCGCGACGACGTCGACACCTCGCCGCTCGGCGGCGTGGGCGGCTTGAAGCATCGCATAGGTTTTGCCTGCGCCAGCAGCGTAGCCAAAGAAAATCTTGAGGTGTCCCCGGCTGGTTCGAGCGTCATCGGCGACCTCGTCTTTCTCAATTGCCTTGAGGATGAGGTCTGGATTGACGCGAGTGTCCGATGCGTCGCGCTGCATAGCGTAGCCTTTCTGAAGCGTTGTCCATGCGTGCATACGCGGCGAGGACGCCACTGTATGCTCGCGAGGTCGAGTATAGGCGCACTGCTGCCGCAATAGTGCTTTCTACCTGCATCTTTACGGCATCTTAAGGACGTGAGCCCCGGCCCTCACGCCTCTTTAATCCCTAGAAGCGTTTACTGTCCCCAGACGCTTGCGAGAGCAGGCGTCCGAGACATCGGACCGCGCGTGAAAGGGGCGGTAAATGGACATCCTCATTCCCATCATCGGAGTCGTCTGCATTGGACTCTTTATCTATTACATCTACATTCTGATGAGGAGTGATTCGTAAACTATGGAGGCTGCGATTCAGTACATCTTGTACTTTGCCGTGCTCGTCGTCCTGGCCGTTCCGCTCGGTCGGTTCATGGCCCATATCATGGATGGTGAGCATACGTTCCTGTCGCCTGTGATTGCTCCTGTGGAGCGTGGCGTCTATCGTCTGCTTCGCATCGACGCGGCAGAGCAGATGGGGTGTAGACGCTATTTGGCGAGCGTGCTGGTCTTTTCGGGGATCGGCCTCGTGGCTCTTGTGGCACTCCAGGCGCTTCAGTCCTTCTTGCCAGGCAATCCCCAGCACCTGCCGGGTGTGTCATGGGACCTGTCGTTTAATACGGCTGCTTCCTTCATAACCAACACCAACTGGCAATCCTATTCCGGTGAGACCACCCTGTCCTACTTTGTGCAGTTCATGGGCCTCACCGTGCAAAACTTCTTGTCCGCCGGCACCGGTATTGCGGTCATGTTCGCGCTCATCCGCGGTTTCCGTCAGGTCAAGGAGCAGGGTCTGGGTTCCTTCTGGGTCGACCTCACTCGCGCCGTCCTGTATGTGCTCATCCCGCTGAACCTTGTGTTCGGCATCTGCCTGGCTGCCGGTGGTGTCATCTCCAACTTCCAGCCGGCTCAGAAGGCTGAGCTCGTAGAGCCCGTCGCTGTCCAGCCTAATGCAGACGGCGGCTGGAGCGTCATCGACGGCGCCCAGATCGAGGGCGACACGGTCAAGGTCGACGGCAAGGTTGTCGAGGGTGCGCGCGTGGTCACCGAGCAGTTCCTGCCCCAGGGTCCCGCGGCTCCTCAGGTCGCCATCAAGCAGTCCGGCACCAACGGCGGCGGCTTCTTCGGCGTGAACTCCGCTCATCCGTATGAGAACCCCAGTGCCTTCACCAACATCATCGAGATGACCAGCCTGCTGCTGATCCCGGCCGCCTGTTGCTTCACCTTCGGTATCGGCGTCAAAAACACCAAGCAGGGCAAGGCCATCTTTGCCGCCATGTTTATCCTGCTGGTGATCTTCACCGGCATCATTGCCGCCAACGAGCATGCGGGCACCCCGCAGCTGGCCGATGGCGGAGCGGTCAATATCGAGATGACCGACGGCCAGGCCGGCGGCAACATGGAGGGCAAGGAGAGCCGTTTCGGTATCGCCTCCTCTTCCACCTGGTCCGCTTTCACGACGGCTGCTTCCAACGGCTCGGTTAACTCCATGCACGACTCCTACACCCCGCTGGGCGGTTTTGTCCAGATGCTCCAGATTGCTCTGGGCGAGGTCGTCTTCGGCGGCGTGGGTTGCGGCCTGTACGGCATGATCGGCTTCGCCATCCTCACAGTGTTCATCGCCGGCCTCATGGTCGGACGCACGCCCGAGTTCCTGGGCAAGAAGATCGAGCCGGGCGAGATGCGCTGGGCAGTTGTCCTGTGTCTGGCAACTCCGTTTGCCATTCTGGTGTGCTCGGCCATTGCCTGCATGGTGCCCGGTCTTGCCGACCAGCTCAACAATGGTGGCGCGCACGGCTTCTCCGAGGTGCTGTATGCCTTCACCTCATGCGGCGGCAACAACGGCTCGGCGTTTGCAGGCATGAACTGCAACATTCCCTGGATCAACGTCATGCTCGGCCTCGAGATGCTGTTCGCCCGCTTCATGCCCATCATCGGTACGCTGGCTATCGCCGGCTCGCTGGCCAAGAAGGGTAAGGTCGCCGAGAGCGCCGGTACCCTGTCTACCACCAACGGCATGTTCGTATTCCTGCTCGTGTTCATCGTTCTGCTGATCGGTGCCCTGAGCTTCTTCCCGGCCCTGGCGCTTGGCCCCGTTGCCGAGTTCTTCCAGATGATTGCGTAAAGGAGGGCGCAGATTTATGACTATGCAAAAAGACATGATGGGCCGCGCGGTCCGCGACTCGTTTGCCAAGCTGGATCCTCGCGTCCAGATTCAAAACCCGGTCATGTTCCTGGTGTGGCTTTCCGCCGTCATGACCTCCGTCCTGGCCGTCGCTTCCATTTTCGGTGTGCAGGACGCGGGTGTGCCCACCTACTATGTGGTCGCCATCGCGGTCATCCTGTGGCTCACCGACCTGTTCTCGAACTTCGCCGAGGCGCTTGCCGAGGGCCGCGGTAAGGCCCAGGCCGATTCCCTGCGTGCGGCCAAGAAGGATGTCGAGGCCCATCGCATCGAGTCCGTTGAGGACAAGGAGCACTTCACCGTCGTTCCCGGCACCGAGCTCACGCGCGGCGACCTGGTGATCGTACGCGCCGGCGAGCAGATTCCCGGCGACGGCGACGTCATCGAGGGCGCTGCCTCCGTTGACGAGTCCGCCATCACCGGCGAGTCCGCCCCCGTGGTCCGCGAGGCTGGCGGCGACCGCTCTGCCGTTACCGGCGGTACCACGGTGCTGTCCGACTGGATCATCGTCAAGATCTCCAGTGAGCCCGGCCAAAGCTTCCTGGACAAGATGATTGCGATGGTCGAGGGTGCCGCGCGCAAGAAGACCCCTAACGAGATCGCTCTGGAGATCTTCCTGGTGGCCCTCTCTATCGTCTTTATCCTGGTCACGCTGGCCCTGTATTGTTACTCCTACTTCTCGGTCGGTCTTAACGACATGGTCAACCCCACGGCCGTGACCACGCTCGTGGCGCTGCTCGTGTGTCTGGCTCCCACTACCATCGGCGCCCTTTTGTCCGCCATTGGCATCGCCGGTATGAGCCGTCTGAACGAGGCCAACGTGCTGGCCATGTCCGGCCGCGCCATCGAGGCCGCCGGCGACGTCGACATCCTCATGCTCGACAAGACCGGCACCATCACCCTGGGTAACCGCCAAGCCGCCGAGTTCATCCCGGTCGATGGCGTCGATCCCGCGGAGCTGGCCGATGCCGCCCAGCTTTCCTCGCTGGCCGACGAGACCCCCGAGGGCCGTTCCATCGTCGTGCTCGCCAAGGAGCAGTTCGGTCTGCGCGGCCGCACGCTCGAGGATAAGGGTATGGAGTTCATCCCGTTCACCGCAGCAACGCGTATGTCCGGTGTGAACTACGAGGGCAATGAGATCCGCAAGGGCGCTGCCGATTCCGTGCGCACCTATGTGGAGGCAGCCGGCGGCGTGTTCTCCCAGGAGTGCGACGAGGCCGTCGAGCGCATCGCCAAGGCCGGCGGCACCCCGCTGGTCGTGACCAAGAACTGCCGCGTGCTGGGCGTTGTGTACCTCAAGGACATCATCAAGTCCGGCGTTAAGGAGAAGTTCGCCGACCTGCGCAAGATGGGCATCAAGACCATCATGGTGACGGGCGACAACCCACTCACCGCCGCGGCAATCGCCGCCGAGGCCGGCGTTGACGACTTCCTGGCCGAGGCCACCCCTGAAGGCAAGCTCGAGAAGATCCGCGAGTTCCAGCGTGAGGGGCACCTGGTCGCCATGACCGGCGACGGCACCAACGACGCGCCGGCGCTGGCGCAGGCGGATGTCGCCGTGGCCATGAACACGGGCACCCAGGCTGCCAAGGAGGCCGGCAACATGGTCGACCTCGACTCCAGCCCTACCAAGCTCATCGAGGTTGTGCGTATCGGCAAGCAGCTGCTCATGACCCGCGGTTCGCTCACGACCTTCTCGGTGGCCAACGACATGGCGAAGTACTTCGCTATCATCCCGGCCCTGTTCTCGCCGATCTATCCGGGCCTTGGCGCGCTCAACATCCTCGGTCTGGCAAGCCCGCTGTCCGCGGTTCTTTCGGCCATCATCTATAACGCGCTCGTTATCGTCGCGCTGATCCCGGCCGCGCTGAAGGGCGTTAAGTACCGCGAGGTACCGTCCGGACAGCTGCTGATCCACAACCTGCTCGTGTGGGGCCTGGGCGGCATCGTTGCCCCGTTCGTATTCATCAAGCTCATCGACATGCTGCTCGCGTTCTGCGGCATTATGTAAGTGGAGGTTTGTATGTTCAAAGGTGTTGCATCGCGCGCACTGGGCGTGTTCGCGCTGTTTACCGTTGTCTGCGGCCTGGGCTATACGCTCGTCGTGACCGGCATCGCCCAGGTTGCGTTCCCGTATCAGGCGAATGGTTCGCTCATCAAGGTCGACGGCAAGGTTGTGGGTTCCGAGCTCATCGGCCAGAACTTCGATGATGAAGCCCACATGTGGGGTCGTATCCAGAACGTGTCAATTGTCGAAGGCGAAGATGGCGAGCTCATGGCGTATGGTGCCCCGTCCAACCTGTCCCCGTCGAGTGAGGAGTATCGGCAGCTGATTGATGCGCGCGTGAAGAAGATCCGCGCTGCCAACCCCGATGCCGATATGGACGCTGTGCCCGTCGACCTGGTGACGTGTTCGGGGTCCGGCCTCGACCCGGAGATCTCCCCCGATGCCGCCGAGTACCAGGTACCGCGCCTGGCGA
>NZ_JBDGBA010000009.1:0-18584 GCF_040910185.1 Collinsella aerofaciens
GCTCGACCTTCTCCCTGCTGTACATGCGAACCTCCAGTCCGGACCGCTTCACGGTCCAACTTTCTGTCCGCACCCCCTTGCGGCTAGTCCAGGAACTATTTCACCGCAACTTAGGAGGGGATGTGGGGTCCCCGACATGTATATGAAAACGGCTCTGGCACCAAATGGAGCCAAAGCCGTTAAAACTATCCTATGGAGCGGGCGACGGGAATCGAACCCGCGTCATCAGCTTGGAAGGCTGGGGTTCTACCATTGAACTACGCCCGCAAGATATGGTCGGGACGACAGGATTTGAACCTGCGACATCCTGCTCCCAAAGCAGGCGCGCTACCAAACTGCGCCACGTCCCGAAGGTGTTGAGCAGCTAAGGTCTAAACCTTGCGTGTCCCAAAGCGAAGGAAATTATAGGGGAGACTCCCCGCCTGTGCAAGCATTGATGCCTTAGCTCCTCGAATGTGCAACAAAACGACTATGGAGCAGGCCGATCACAAAGGCAACCACGGCAACCGGCGCCCACGCGGCACCGATATCCGCCAGCGGCAGCACATCAAACGGCAGCCACGCGCCCGCAAAGAACGCATCGCGGACCGAGGTGATCACGCTCTGCACGGCAACCACACCGCCGACCCAGACCCACACCTGCGGATGAGCGTCGCAAAAGCCGTGTACCAAACCCATGAGAACCAGCACGATGGCGACGGGATACAAGGCATTGAGTATGGGCACCGAGAACATGAGGATCACGTCGAGGCCCACGTTGGAGAGCACGCACGAAAACGCTGCGAACACAAAGGCAAGAATCGCAAAGGGACGGCGCATGGCCTCCTCGGAGGCCTCCGCTCCCCCTTTAACCACATACGTCTCGCAGAAGTAACGCGAGCAGCAGCTGATAAGGCCAATGCACACGTTCATGCAGGCAAGGAAGAAGATGGCGAAGACCACGACCGTGCCGGCAAGGCCAAAGTGCATGGAGGCAGAGCGGGCAAGGATGGCGGCGCCGTTGGTAGCGTCGGGCATCACGGTGCCGAGCTGCATTCCGGCAAGGCCCAAGCCGCAGTAGATGATGGCCATGAGCACGCCGGCGATCACACCGGAGCGCGAAATTTCAAAAGCGACGCGCTTGTCATCGGTCACGCCCAGCTCGTGAATGGTCTCGGCGATGATGATGCCGAAGGCGAGCGACGCAAGCAGGTCCATGGTCTGGTAGCCGGTCAAGAAGCCTTGGACCGCAGCGCCGGCATCATAGGGAGCTTGCGGGGCAGCAGCCGGTCCCAGCGGCGAGATCACGGCGGCGCCGACAACGAGCACGATAAGCGCAATGAGCGCAGGGCCCGTAATGCGACCGAGCACGCGTGTGATGACACCCGGGCGCAGCGTGAGCGCAAACGCGACGACAAAGAAGCCAACGGCAAACACCAGACGTGCCGTGCCGAGCGAGACGCCCTCGGGCAGCAGCGGTACCAGCATCTCGAAGGCCGTGGAGCTCGTGCGCGGAATAGCCAGGCACGGGCCGATGGCCAGATACACCGCCGCAACGAAGAATTCGCCAAACTTGGGGTGCACGCGGCCGGCAAGCTCGCGCGCCGTTCCGGCAAGCGCCACGGCGATAAATCCCATGACGGGCAGGCCGATGGCGGCAATCAGAAAGCCGAGCATGGCGACCGGCGTGGCAGAACCTGCCTGCAGCGCCAGCAACGGCGGAATAATGAGGTTGCCGGCGCCAAAGAGCATCGAGAACAGGGCGATGCCGACGGTAACGACATGGTCGGAACGCAGACCACGCGAGGCGGATGAGGCCATGAGAGCACCTTTCGAATCAAAACAAAAACGGGACGAGCAAAAGACCCGTCCCGCAAGTATATACGCTTTAGCAGGCTAAATCGCGCAAAGCGTCAATCGCGGTGTCGACTTCCTCGTCCGTGTTGAAATACCCAAACGAGAAGCGAACCACGCCCTGACGCTCGGTCCCCAGCGCTCGGTGCATGAGCGGGGCGCAATGGGCGCCGGGGCGCGTCGCAATCCCCCACCCTTGCATGAGTGCATCCGAGATCTCGGCAGAGTCGATATCGCCCACGTTGAGCGGGACGATCGCCGAGCGCGTCGGTTGGCCAAAGGCACCATAGAGCTTAATCCCCGGAATCTCGCGCACACCGGCAAGGAAGCGATCCGCCAGTGCTCGCTCGTGTGCCGCAATCACCTCGACCCCGCCTTGTGCCTCGATAAAGTCAAGACCTGCGGAAAGTCCCGCGATGCCGTGACCGTTGAGCGTGCCCGCCTCAAGGCGCGTGGGCCACTCAAGCGGCTGCAGTGGATCGAAGCTGTGCACACCCGTGCCACCCATGGCCCACGGCGCCACGTCAATGCCCTCCGCCACGGCCAGGCCACCGGTGCCTTGAGGTCCCATGAGCCCCTTATGGCCGGTAAAGCACACCACGTCAAGCCCCATGGCCTGCATATCGATATGCGCCGTTCCGGCAGACTGCGAGGCATCGACGATTACCAGTGCGCCGGCCGCATGGGCCATGGCCGCCACGCGCGCAATGTCGACCGCGTTGCCGGTCACATTGGAGGCGTGCGTCACCACCACAGCACGCGTGCCCGGCGTGACCAACCGCTCGAGCTCGTCGTAGTCGAGCACGCCGCTCGCATCGCAACCCGCATGCCCAACCGTCACACCCTGCTCTGCCGCCAGGCGGTTGAGCGGACGCAGCACCGAGTTGTGCTCGAGCACCGTCGTGACCACGCGGTCGCCGGGGCGCACCACCCCGTTGATGGCGGTGTTGAGCGCCGCCGTAGAGTTGGGCGTAAAACACACATGGTCCGCCCTCGGGCAACCCAAAAGGCGCGCGAGCTTGGCACGGCAAGCGTGAATCGTACGAGCAGCATCGAGGGCACCCGACGTGGCGCCGCGCCCGGCATTGCCGAGTGAACACATCGCCTGCGTCACGGCATCGATCACTGTCTGCGGCTTGTGCATGGTCGTCGCCGCGTTATCCAGGTAGATCATCGCACGACCTCCCACATATCAATCACGGTATAGCCCTCGGTGGGAACGCCCGCCGCGGTAAGCTCGCTGCGCAGCAGCTCCTCATCGGCAGGCAACGCCTTCCACGCCAGACCGCAGCCGGCAGCGACCTCCCCGGGCACGGGAATCGTTCGCCCGGGAAGGCCGCGCTCGATGTACAGGGACTCGCAGCCCATGGCGGCCGCCGTGGTGGGAAACGTGATGACAAGCGCCGGGCGCTTCTCCCTCATGGCAACTCCAACCAATACGCTACGGGCGCACGACGCGCACGGCCTGCTCCATCTTCTCCACGATCACGTACATATTCGTGACCTCGCCCACCGCAAGCTGGTCTTTAATGCCATAGTGGTCGAGGCAGGTACCGCAGGTGAGAATCTCGACACCCTGCTCGGCCAGGCCCTTCAGGTCATCGAGCACCGGCGAGCCCTCGACGGTGAGCTTGGCACCGCCGTTGTAGAACAGCATGGTCGCGGGCAGTTCCTCCTGCTGCGTCACGGCAAAGATAAACGCCTTCATGAGCTTGTGGCCCAGCTCGTCGTCGCCACGGCCCATGCAATCGGTATAGACGGAAATGACAAGTTTGCCCTTGCCGGCGCTGGCGTCGCAGAAAGCAGCGCCGTCCTGCTCGGGGTCCGCAACGGCCACGGCACCGGCGGTCGCGACGGTCACGTGCCACTCAGCGTCAGAAACCTTCTCGACTGAGGCCGTGCAGCCCTTCTCCTGCGCCATCTTGGAGATGTTCTTGACGGCGGTCTCGTTGTCGACCGAGGTCACGACTGTGCCCTCGCCATCGAGCTGCTTCAGGGCTCTGAGCGTCTTGACGACGGGCAGCGGGCAGGCATCGCCCATGGCATTGACTTCAATTTTGGTAGACATAGTTTTTCCTTTCAAAAGGGACCGCCCAGAACAGTAGGCGGTCGCATAAACGGTTTTCCTTAATGCACAACGCGAACGGCAGGACCGCGTGGTACCGGCTCGTACACGCGCCCGACGACGACGGCGATACGTCCTTCGGCATGTAGACGGCTCGCAAGCTCATCCACATCGGCAGCAGGTGCCGCGATAAGCAGGCCACCAGACGTCTGCGGGTCGTACAGCGCGTCGAGCATGCCCGGCTCAAGGTCCTCGTCGGCCGTCACGCGCGGGCCAAAGAAGTCCTGGTTGCGGTAGGAGCCCGCGGGGATAATGCCCAAACGCGCCATGTCGAGCACCTGGTCAAAGAGTGGCACCGCCCCCGACGCAAGCTCAACTTGCACGCCCGAGCCCTCGGCCATCTCGCATGCGTGCCCGATCAGACCAAAGCCCGTAATGTCGGTGCAGCCGTGAAGCTCAAGTCCCTCGGCCAGACGAATCGGAGCCTCGTTGAGGGTGCGCATCGAGTCAAACATGGCTGCGGCCTCGTCCTGCTCGATGAGCTCGCCCTTAATGGCCGTGGTGATGATGCCCGAGCCAACCGCCTTGGTCAGCAGTAACGCATCGCCCACGCGCGCGCCGCTGTTGGCGAGCATGCGGTCGAGCGCGACAAACCCGCTCACGGACAGGCCGTACTTGGGCTCGTCGTCGTTGATGGTGTGACCGCCCGCGATGGAGCAACCCGCCTCGACGCACTTGTCGGCGCCGCCCGCCAGAATCTGACCGGCAACCTCAACGCTCAGACAGCTCGGGATGCACAGCAAGTTCATGGCATGGCTCGGCCGCCCGCCCATGGCGTAGATGTCCGACAGTGAGTTTGCCGCGGCGATCTGGCCAAATAGAAACGGGTCGTCGACCATCGGTGGGAAGAAGTCGATGGACTGCACGAGCCCAAGGTTCTCCCCTACGCGGAAGACGCTCGCATCGTCGGAGGTATCGAACCCCACGAGCAAGTTGTCGTTATGCACATTGGGTAAATCGCCCAGGACCTGGGCGAGGGCTCCGGGGGCCAACTTAGCGGCTCAACCGCTCGCGGCCGTCATAGACGTGAGCTTAATCTGATCGTCAGCCATCGATACCTCCTCTCATCGGTCAATCATTTTCTCCCAGTATACGCATGAATGCGAGCCTGCGGCGGATGCATTAATTGAGCGCCTGTGCGCGAATCGCCGCGCCAATCGCTCCGGCAAAGCGAGCCTGGGGCGAGGTGGTCACCGGCGACCCCAGTAGCTCGCCCAACCGCTCCACCACGAAGGCGTTCTCGCACAGGCCACCGGTCAGGTAGTACGGGGCGCCCGCGGCCTGCCCGGCCATGGTCGCCACGCGCGAGACCACGCTGTCGATCACGCCACGTGCAATGTTCTCGCGCGGCTCACCGCGACCGATCAGGCTGATAACCTCACTTTCGGCAAACACCGTGCACATGCTGCTGATCTTGGTAGGCTCACCGGAACGCGCCAGGACGGCCATCTGCTGCTGGGAAATGCCTAGGCGGTCGGCCATGATCTCCAAAAAGCGCCCCGTGCCGGCAGCGCACTTGTCGTTCATGGCAAACTTGGCCACGCGGCCACCCTTAAGTTGGATGACCTTGGTGTCCTGACCGCCCACGTCGATCACGGTGCCGTGGTCGCCAAACAGGCGCACGGCGCCGGTGCCGTGGCAGGTAATCTCGGTCACGACCTTGTGCGCATAGGGCACGGCGACACGGCCGTAGCCAGTCGCGATCACGCGCACGTCGTCGGCAGCCACGTCATAGCCAGCCGCGGCAAGCTCGCCGCGCAGGCGCTCGGCCGCATCAACCGAGGAGAACCCGGTTGGCTGCACGCACGTCCATGCCACCGAACCTTCCCCATCGACCACAGCGGCCTTAGCCGCCGTAGACCCGATATCGATCCCGATCCCTACCATGGCCCTCTCCCAATCTAAACATCAAAGGTAGCGGCGCGTTCAGGCGCCTTAGCTCTAGGTTTCTCAGGTGCCGGAGATTGCCCCGAAAGAGGAGCGCAGCGTACTTTGGGTACGCAAGCGACGGTTTGAGGGGCAAGATCCGGTGCCTGAGAAAGCTGGAGGGTTTCGATGAAGGCGGCGATGCGAGTCTCGATCTGACCCATGTCGCCGTTGCTGTAATCGGTCTCGATCTTCATATACGGAATGCCCGCACCCTCGACTGCCTCCTGCATGCGCGCACTCTCCACGTTAAAGGTGTGGCACGCCTGGAGCACGCTCTCCACTACGCCATCGACGTGATACTTCTCGCACATGGCCAGCGTGTTTTCCATACGACCGTCGTTTGGCGTCATGACCGAGCAGTTGATGTCCAGGTAGCGGTCGGCGATGGCGCGCAGGATGTCGGGCGCGTCCGGGTCGATCATCATGGCCGCCGTGCGCTCGCCCGAGCAGTCGTCCATGCACACGACCACACCGCCGTTGGACTCGATGGTGCGACCGATCTTGTTGATCACGCCGCCCGCCGGGCAGCCGGTGATCAGAATGCGCTTGGCATCCGCCGCAACCGGGCGCTCGCCCGCGTCGTAGGCCTCGCGCAGCTTGACAACCTTTTGCTCCAGCTGCTGCGTATAGGCCTCGATATCAAAGCTAAACGTACCGGCGAACATAGTGCTCATCAGGTCGACGCCGCTCATGGCCGCCGGCTGGTTGGCCTGCAGAGCAAACATGTCGAGCTGGGCCGCACGCAAGCGGTTGCGACGACGGACGGCAGCGCGCAGGTCATCGTCGGTAATCGTGATTCCGTAGAAACCCTCGAGCTCCTCCTTGAGCAGACGGCACTCCTCGTACCAGCCTTCACGCTCATAGGCGCGATCGCGACCCTGCGGAAGATGCAGAATGTGCGTGCGCTTGAGCTCGTTGAGTAGCTCGTACATCTTCTTCTTGCCGTCGCAGGTGGTCTCACCGATGATCATGTCGCTAAAGTACGTAAACGGGCACTTTTGCGAGTAAACAAAACCGTAGGTCGACTTGATGAGCGGGCAGAGGTTTGCCGGCAGCACCTTCTCGGCCTCGGGGGTCACCTCATCGGATGTACCGCACAGCGCCACGCTCGCAGCGCCCGCGGCATCGATAATCTCGAGCGGCGTATAGCTGCACAAAAAGCCGACCAGGCGATTACCCGCCTGCTTATAATCCTTGACGCGAATAAACGCCGCCTTGCGTTGCTCGTTGAACTCCTCAAACGTGGACGGCAACGGCTGCTCAATATTTTCCGACATATAACTCCTTAACAAACCTTTTAACCAACCAAGGAAACGGCTTTCCCAGGTGCCCGAGGTTGCCGTGAAAGAGGAGCGCCGCGTACTTTGGTATGCAAGCGATGGTTTGAACGGCAAGATCGGGTGCTTGGGGAAGCCGCTGGACCGGATAGCCCTAAATGGTTTCCAAGAAAGCCTCAATCCTGGTTTGCAGTTGGCCTGCATCCTCGCCGGCGTAGTCGGTCGTGATGTGCATAAACGGGATGCCGGCCTCTTCGGCGGCCTTCTCCACGGCAAACGACTCCATCTCGTAGAGCGCGCAGAACTGCAAGGCCACGTCGACGATGCCGTCGGCATGCAGGTCCTTGGCCATCTGGACAATGTCCTTCATACGCTGGTCGTTGGGCGTAAAGACGGCGCAGTTGATCTTAAAGTAGCGCTCGGCGATGGCGTCGAGCATCTCGCCAACCGTCTCACCGGACTCGTCGACCAGGTCCTTGTAGTAGCGCGAGCCCGTGCAGGACTCCTCGCCCACCACGACGCCGCCGGCCTTCTCGATGAGGTTGAACAGCTTCCAGTTGGGCACGGCCATGGGCGTACCGGTGTACAGGATGCGCTTGGTGCCCTTGGGCGCCACACCCTCGCCGGCCTCAACGCGCTGCTCGCACTCAGCCGCCATTTCGTTGATGGCGCCGGTCAGGCGCGGCGTGTCATCCATAAAGGCGGCCTGAACGGTCAGCAGGCTGTCGAGACCGCTGATGGGCGCCGGATCGGCAGCGCGGGTCGCAGCCAGACGCTGCAGGGCGCGACGCTTCTCGTTGACGGCGTGGATGGCAGCCTTCAGGCGCTCAGGCGTAATCGTGACGCCGCACTCTTCCTCGATCTTGGCGGCAAGCTTCTTGACCTCGGCCTTCCAGGTCACGAGCGTCGACTCGTCGTGCACGTTGGGAATATCCATGACGTACATGTTCTTTTGCGTGGCAAAGAACTCGTAGGCCTTCTTCTTGCCATCGCAGGTGTTCTCGCCTACCACCAAGTCACTCGACTCAATGTAGGGGCAGACCTCGCCCAGCTTAAAGCCGGCAAAGCTCTTGATGAGCGGGCAGGTGTTGCGCGGCAGATGCTCCTCGACCTTGTCGGTCGCCCAGTCGGCACCCGAGCACAGACCAACGGGAATGCCGTCACAGGCAAGTACGATCTCCTCGGGCACGTACACACAGAACGAACCGACGATCTTGGTGGCCTCGCCGGCCTCCTTCTTGTCGAGCATCTCCTTAATACGGCCGCTGTGGATGTTGGTGGCGACAAAATCCAGGTAGGACGTGGACTTGGGGCGATTGTTCTGCGTCAGGAACATATCGCCGTACATCTGGCCCACGGCGCCCAGCAGCATGTCGTGGTCGGCAAGATTCATGCCGAGGCTCTCCCACATCGGATGGAAATCAAATTCTTCAGCCATGACGGTTCCCCTCTCGAATCAAAAATGAATAGCTACGGTATTGCTGCACGGTGGGTGGCGAAAACCCGACCGCGACTAAACCCGGAATTTTGGGGAACCTGCTTTGCAGCTGATTATTTAGTTGTGCGTCGTCTCTCCCGGAGCCGTGAACATACCTGCTCATATGCGGCTCCGAGCCATATATAGGGCACGCGCGGCAACGCGGCGAATATATGTCGTCTGCGGCATGTGCGCACCCTCCTTTACAAGATAAGGTCAACTATATCAACGGTCATCGAACATGCGAACACCGTTGACATTCGTACGACAGCGTCGTGTGCCGTCGTTTAATAAATAATCTTTTTTATTGATAAGAGTTTGTCATCCCTCATTCGGCGAGCGGCAAGACAAAGCCGCCGAGGCTTATATCCCCGACGGCATTACCCGGCACTATCGACAAACCAAGTGGATTCTACTCGCATCGAAGTGCATGCGCAGCGTCTCGCCTGCTTGCGGCAGCTCGTCGACAGGCACGCCCACCTTGTTGACCTTCCACTGCAGACGCGTGGGCGCATCGCCGCGTGGCACGTCCAGCAGCACCAGCCGCTCAAAACGCGAATCGCTCACACGGGCCACGTGCAAATCATAGCTGTTGCGACCCCGCTCAGCGCGATTGTCAACATGGAAGTAGCTTGCGCGAACGCCCAAGTACGCCACATTATCGGGAACCGCGCGACCCACGTTAAAGGTCATGCCCCAGTCGAGGGCCTCAACTTCTTCGTCACCGATCTTGCGCGCCCGGCTTGTGTTCTTGCAGCCCGTCAGGCGCAGCGCCGCCAGCGTCTGCGGACGGCGGACCACGTCCTCGATGGAGCCGATCTCCTCAACATGCCCGTCGTGCATCACGCAGATGCGCTGGCACAGGCGGCATGCCTCATCGATGTCGTGGCTCACGTAGAGCACGGTGCGGTTGCACACATCGAACAGGTCGAGCATGTTCTGTTCGAGCGCGCTCTTAAGATAGGAATCGAGTGCGCTCATGGGCTCGTCGAACATAAAGATGCCCGGGTGCGCCGCCACCATGCGCGCGAGCGCCACGCGCTGCTGCTGGCCGCCCGAGAGGCGCGCGGGATAGCGGTCGGCGAAATCAGCCAGTCCAAAGATACCCAGGTAGCGCTCGGCAAGCTGCTTGCGCGCCGCGGCGTCGCCCGCATCCTTTACGCCGGCACATACGTTATCGGCCACTGTCATATTAGGGAACAGCTGATAGTTTTGGAACAGCAGGGCGCATTTTCGCTCCTGAGGCGACAGGTTGATGCCCGCTGCCGAGTCAAAAAAGGTCACGCCGTTGACGACGATCCTGCCCTCGTCGGGCGTCTCCACGCCGGCGATGCAGCGCAGCGTACAGCTCTTGCCGCAACCCGAGGCGCCCAGCAGTGCCACACGCTCCTCGCCGGCCTCAAGCTGCATGTCGAGCATAAACCCGGGATAGCGCTTTTTGATATCCAGAACGAGTGACATGACCTATCGACCTCCCTGCGGCGCCGCATCATCGCGCATGAGCTCGGCCAGCGCCTCGCGATCGATACGCAGCGCATCGCCGCCGACTGGGTCGAGCGAATCGCCCTGTCCGGCGAGATCTTTGGCCTGTTTGCGCTCCGCACGGGAAAGGCCCCGCTCGCGATACTTTTGCGAATGAGCGGTGTACATGTTGATGAACAGGATGACCAGGAAGCTAAACACGATCACGACGACGACCCAAAAGAGGGCCACCGACGTGTTGCCGCCCATCCACTCAAAGTAGATGGCAATGGGAATGGTCTGCGTAATACCGGCGTAGTTGCCCGCAAAGAACAGGGTGCAGCCAAACTCGCCCATCGCGCGGGCAAAGGCGAGTACCGTGCCGGCGGCAATCGAGGGCCAGCCAAGCGGCATCATAAGCTTGGTAAAGATGCGACGCTCGGACCAGCCCAGCGTGCGCGCCGCATCGAGCATTTGCGTGTCGAGGCTCTCAAAGGCACCGAGGGCCGTTCGATAGACCAGGGGGAACGACACCACCACGGCAGAGATCACCGCCGCAGGCCACGTAAAGACAATCGAGATACCGTGCGCGATAAGCCACTGGCCCACCCCGGTCGAGCGGCCAAACAGCATGAGGAGCAGAAAGCCGCAGACCGTGGGCGGCAGCACCATAGGGATGGTAAAGACCGAGTCGAGCAGGCCCTTGATGCGACTCGAGGTACCCATGGTCTTCCACGCGGCGAACAGGCCCAGCGCAAACGCGATCACCAGGGCAAGACCGCTCGTTTTAATGGACACCCAAAACGGGCGATAGTCGATGTCGCCCAAAAAGGAAGCCAGAGAGGTCAAGGGCCCCTGCTCATCCCGCAACACGACAGACGATGCTTCTACCATGTGAGCGCTATCAAGCCAACGCGCGCCGCCCTTGGCATCACCCGAGGCTGATGCAATCACCACATAACGGTCCCCATCCGCACCGCGCTCGTCAAAGCTATAGGTATACCCGCCGGCATCAAACGTTGTTTCCGCCGTGACATACCAAGGAAGATCCACGTCCCCCAGCTGCGCACCTCCCATGCAGTTTGCGCTGTCGAGCTCACAGACGAGGGCCTTGAGACCCGATACGCACTCGTTGTCCTGGGGATCCAATCCAAACTTCTCGACCGCCTTGGGCGATATCCACACCACAACGCGATCGGCAGCAGGCGCCACTACAAGGTCCACGTCCTCGTCAACGGGAAACCGGTAGCCCTCAGGCTGGCCCTCCATGGCACGAGCGGTCCCCTTGGCCAACCGCTCAAAACCCTCGATCCCATAGGAAAGCCCATGAGCGGTCGCAGCAACCTGGGCCCCGTCCTCAGCGTCCCCAGCAAACGCAAATCCCGGCACCCAGCAAAGCACGAAGGTCAAAGCACAGGCGACAAGCATGCGGAATCTATTAAGCACGAAAAGCTCCAAGCGAATACAAGGACGGAGTGAAACACAAAACGATGGAATTATCGCGCCAAGCCGCACTACGCGGAAAGCTCAAAGCCGTACTTAGCCCAAATCTTCTGAGCCTTCTTGTTGGTCAGACAGAAGTCGATGAACGCCTTGGCTTCGTCGGCATGCTCGGAGCTCTCGGCGACAGCGCCCGGATACACGATGGGCTTGTGCGAGTCCTCGGGACACACGAAGGCCTCCTCGATGCCGTCGTAGCGGAAGATATCGGAGCTGTAGACAAATCCAGCCACGCAGTCGCCTGTGGACACATAGGCGGCGGCGGTACCAACTTTATCGGCCAGTGCGACCTTGTCGGCAATCTCGGGAGCATAATCACCGTCGTCGCCCTCGGTGCCGGTGTAGAGGCCCACGGAGGCCAGGGCCTGGTTGGCGTACTTTCCGGCGGGAACGGTCTTGGCGTCGCCGATGGCGATCTTGCCGTCCAGATTCGCGACGCCGGCGATGGCCTCGACCTTGGTATCGGAGCCCTCGGCGCGAATGATCACAAGGTCGTTGACGAACATGTCCTCACGCGTGTCGGCGTCGACGAGCTCGGCGGCCTCGGCGTCGTCCATGGTGCCCTTGGAGGCCGTGATGAGCACGTCGACGGCGGCACCGGCGCGCATCTGCTCGACAAGGTCGCCAGACGCCTTAAACTGCGTGTCGGCAAAGGTGGTGCCGGTCTGCTCGGTGTAGAGCTCCTGAACCTCGGGCAGGGCCTTCTCGAGCGAGTTGGCGGCAAAGACCTGCAGCTCGACAGCTTTCTTGGAAGATGCCTTAGCAGAACCGGCATCGGATCCGGCCGGCTCGGACGTCTTGCTGCCCGAACAGCCGGCAAGACCAAGGCCGGCAGCGGCGACAGCAGAAAGCGAAACGAATCCGCGGCGAGAAACCATATCGAACATGTTCAACCCTTTCGAACGCTATGCCCGGGCACCCCGCCGCGGGCTTTAATCTGCAATCAGATTATACTTCTGCGCGAATAATGATAGTGAGATATTATTCTCGTAAGAGAATATAGTTTCAAATTACCGTGCACCTCGGCGTCGCTTCGGCGGAAAACAAAAGCGGAGCAGCCGTTCAGGTCGCCCCGCCGCAGGTAAACCACCTAGTTGGTATGTCCGCCGCCCGCTGTCATCTGAGCCGCATGCTCCAGCTGGTCCGCTATGGCCTCCCAGCTTTCGCGGGCGGCCTTCGTAGAACCGGGAAAGTTTACGACAAGTGTATGACCTCGTTGCATGCAAATAGCACGCGAGAGCATTGCGTGGCGCGTCTTGGTCATCGAGTACGCACGAATCGCCTCGGCAATACCCGGCACATCGCGGTCGCAGACGGCACGCGTCGCCTCGGGCGTCACATCGCGCATCGAAAGCCCCGTGCCGCCGCAGGTGAGCACGACATTGGCGTGGCACTCATCGGCGGCTTCCACAATGGCATCACCGATCTCGCTGGCGTCGTCGCGCACGACCACATGCGAGGCGACCGTCCAGCCCTGCGCCACGATGAGCTCCTCGAGGGCAGCGCCCGCCTCGTCCTGGACAAGGTCGCGCGTATCCGAGCACGTCACGATCGATATCTTCAACTCCATAGCGTTCCTCCTATAGCACCGTTCCCTCGGGCAGGTCGACGCGCACAACGTCCACGACATCCCCCGCCTTGAGCTCGCACGGCCCTTCGTCAATACGCAGCAGGCAGTTGGCCCGCTGCATCGTGCCGAGCAGCGCCGAGTTCTGCGTCTTAGCCTCGGTCACCAACAACTCACCGGTCTCGGGGTCGCGCAAAACCGTGGCGCGATCGAAGAAGCGTCGGTCCTGGCGCTTCTTCACGCCGTGTGTGAGCGTCGCCTGCTGCACGGGACGCACGCCCTCGGCAAAGCCGCGCATCTTGCGAATAGCCGGGCGGGCGAGCATCTCAAAGCCCACATACGCCGCCGCGGGATTGCCCGAAAGCCCCAAATATGGCTTGTCCCCAAGCAGACCAAACGTTATGGCCTTGCCCGGACGCATCGAGATGCGGTCAAACAGCACCTCGCCCTCGCGCCGGACGAGCGCCGTCACGAAATCGTAATCGCCCGAAGAGGCGCCGCCGCTCGTAATGACAAAGTCGCACTCCTGCACGGCACGATGAACCAGCTCGGCAATCGCCTGCTCATCGTCGGGCGCAATGCCGTAGAACACGGGCTCGGCGCCGGCATCGAGCGCCTCGGCCATCAACGCCGACGAGTTGGAGTCGCGAATCTGCCCGCGCGCCGGCAGCTCACCCGGCGCGACCAGCTCCGTGCCCAGCGAGATAATGCCCACGCGCGGAGCGGCATGGACCTTCACGCTCGCGTAACCGGCGCTTGCCAGCAGGCCGGCGCCGGCCGGAGCCACAACCTCACCGGCGCGCATCACGACGTCGCCGGCATGGGCCTCCTCGGCGGCAGAGCGAACGTTCTCCCCCACCGTGGCCGGCGCCGAGAACCTCACACGCGAGCCCTCGTTGCCGTCACCGTCGAGCACATCGACGATCTCGTATTTCACCACGGCATCGGCACCTTCGGGTACCGGCGCGCCCGTCATGATGCGGACCGTCTCGCCCGCGCCGATTACGCCCTCAAACACATGTCCCGCAGCCTCGTGTCCGATAACGTCGAGCGTCACCGGCGCCTCGCCAGACGCCTGCGCCAAGTCCGCCGAGCGCACGGCATATCCGTCCATAGCACTGTTGGCAAACGGCGAGATGTCGATGTCGGCCACCGCGTCCTCGGCCAAGGGAAGACCGGTGACCTGCCACACGGGAATCTCGACGAAATCGGTCGGAGCAACGTGCGACAGAACAATCGACTGCGCGTCCTCCAGCGGAATGAGTTTCTCTGCCATATGCACCTCTTAATGCCACGGCGCACAACAGGGGCGCCGATTCTTTATGCTTGTCTCAGTATAATCCCCAGACGCACGACCGCGACTTGGCCTGTACCCGCAAATACACCTGTCGGCCGCAAGCCACGAAACAGAATCGAAACCAACCCACCGGCTCGTCGCGTTTACCGCGTTTTATAATGCTTGCGTTGCAACCTAAAAGAGGAACGTATGACTCATAACGACAAACCCGAAAGCGCAAACGAGGCGCAAGACCATCCCCAGCCGCTCGACGACGGCGGTTTTTTCTCCCTGAACGACGTCATCACGGCAGGCAGGCATCAACTTACCCGCTCCGAGCATCTCTTGGCTGCCGACACGCGCCGCAACGCCCGCAACCTACTCGCGAGTGCCAAGTTGCTCGTACTCGTCGTCATCGTCTCGCTCGCCATGGGCGTTGCCGCTTGGGCGTTTTTGGCCTCGTTGAATATCGCGACCGACTATCGCGAGCACCATGCGTGGATTTACGCGCTTCTTCCCGTTGTGGGCGTTGCCACCGCATGGGTGTACAAAAACCACGGTCTTGCCGCCAAACGCGGTAACAACCTGGTCATCGACTCCGCTCTGGGCACCCGCCTCATCCATATGCGCATGGCCGTCCTCACCTTCGTCTGCTCCACGCTCACGCACCTAACGGGCGGATCGGCCGGTCGCGAGGGAGCTGCGGTGCAGATTGGCGGCACCATCGCCAGCAACATCTCGAGCCTCGCCCACCTCAAAAAGCATGACCACCACGACCTCATGCTCGCCGGAATCTCGTCGGCCTTTGGCGCCGTATTCGGCTCGCCCCTTGCCGGAGCTTTCTTTGGCATGGAGATGTGCTTTATCGGCAAGATCGACTACACCGCGGGCATCTATTGCCTGGTCGCGTCGTTTACCGGCTACTTTACATCACTCGCCCTGGGTACCGAGTACGAAGTGAATGTCATCGCCAGCGTTCCCGCTATGACGCCTACAACGGTCGTCATCGTTGTTATCAGTGCCATCATCTTCGGTCTGACGGCACGCCTCTTTGCGTGGTCGGTTCGAACCGTCAAGAGCCTGTACGGTCGCTTTATCATCAATTACCTCGTTCGCGCACTTATAGGCGCACTCGTGGTTTTAGCCGCCTATGCCCTCCTCGACGCCTGGGACTACGCCGGCCTTTCCACGTGGCTTTCCGGCACCGGATTTGCGGGCAACACCACCCTGGCGGACGCAGCCATCAAGTTGGTCGTCACAGCGCTTACCCTGGGCGCTGGCTTCCAAGGCGGCGAGGTCACGCCCCTGTTTGGCATCGGTGCGGCACTCGGTGGCTGGATCGGTTACCTTACCGGGCTCGACCCCAGTTTTCTGGCGGCTCTCGGCATGCTCGGCGTGTTCTGCGCCGGCCTCAACGTACCCATCACCACCTGCATGATGGCCATCGACCTGTTCCACGGCACGGCCGCCGGGTTCTTTGTCATCGTGGCCTTTATCAGCTACCTAACCGGCGGACACCGCGGCGTGTACCCCGCCCAACGCATCATCTCACCCAAGCGCCGTTCGCTTATTGTGGATGAGGGCGGTACGGTAGCGGATGCTATCGAGCGCCACAACGACCTGATAGAGTAGATGTAATAATCGCCGTGCAGCCACAATCGGGGGCAACTCTACCTGAGCGCGACCGCACTGTCATGTCACACGCCGGGAGTCGCCCCATGCACGCAACTGATTTTGGTCGCACGCTCATCATCGCCAACCCAGCCGCCCAGTCGGGCGCCGCGCGCGAGGTTGCCGAACGCCTGCAGCGCTTTTTGGATATGACCGCACGCGCATCCCAGTTTGACCTGGTACTAACCGAACGCACGGGGCACGCCAAGGAGCTTGCCGCACAGGCTCAGGGCTATCGCACTGTTATCGCCCTTGGCGGCGACGGCGTGATCCACGAGGTCGTCAATGGACTCATGACGCAGGATGAGGCGGTCCGGCCCGCCCTTGCCGTCCTGCCCGTGGGCTCCGGCAACGATTTTGCCCAGACGCTCGGCATCGAAGATTTCTCCGGCAAGGATTTTGGCGCGCTGCTCACCTGTGAGCTGCAGCGTCAGGACATCGGGCGGATTCGCTCATGGAACCCCGCAAGCGGTAGCGGCGAATGTTCCGTTGAGTACTATGACCAGACGCTTTCGATCGGCATCGATGCTGCTATCGGCCTTGGCACCACCGAACTGCGCAAAAAGACCGGCTTGACGGGCGCCCCGCTCTACACCCTCTCGGGACTTGAGCAGTTTGGCCTACGCTATCGCAACTACCCCATGGCAGTCAGCTTTGACGGCGCGCCCGCCGAGCGCGTAAGGGCGATCGTCATGGCGATTCAGCTGGGTCCTACCTATGGCTCGGGCTATCGTATCTGTCCCGAAGCCGACCCCTGTGACGGCATACTCGACGTCTGCTACGCCTGCGGCCCCGTTCCGCGCGCGGTCGCGCTTCCCATGTTCCTTTCGGCCAAAGATGGCCACCACACCAAGCTGCCACCGGTTCGCATGCGCCGCTGTCGCCATGCCGAGCTTACCTTTGAGGAGCCCGACTACCCCATCCAGGCCGACGGGGAGCCCGTTGTCGCCTCGCGCATCGAGGTCGACGTCCTCGGCGGCGCCCTCAACGTCTGGCGCCCCACCCACTAGCCACCCCTAAGTTGCGGTGAAATAGGGACTGTTTATGCAGTTAAAGCCGCAAAACAGTCCCTATTTCACCGCAACTTATGAAGAGATCATTCGTCGCTGCCCGGTTTGCGACGGTTGGCCTTTTTAATGGCGTTGAAGTGCTTGTCATTGAGCCTGTGCTGGCGAGAGCGCTGAGGCACCTTGGTCTTTACGCGTCGGCGCGGTGGACGCCCGCGACACTCAAGCTCAGCGCGCAGCTTACGCAGGCAGCTGCTACGGTTTTGGAACTGGCTGCGGCTCTCACGCGCCGTCACGGTAATCCCCGAAGGGATATGCTTCATGCGCACCGCCGAGTCCGTCGTGTTCACGCCCTGCCCACCCGGGCCCGTCGCGCGAAACACCTGCACCTCGCAATCGCGCGCCAACTCCTCGACCGACATCTCGGCATAGTGCGCATACTCACGCCATCCCATCTTGTTCTCATCCATATCAACACCTCCCCTCATACAAAAAATGTGACAAAGGGAAAGTCCCTTTGTCACATCGCATACCAATCGCTTGTGTTACGCACTTAGGCGAAGGTGATCTCGCCGGTATCGCAGTCCATATCGGCGATACGGGCCAGGCTCTCAACACGGAAGCCGCGCTCGCGGAGCTTATCGCCACCGCCCTGGAAGCCCTTCTCAACGGCGATGCCAATACCGGATACCTCGGCACCCGCAGCCTCGCAGATCTTGATAAGACCCTCGAGCGCGCAGCCGTTGGCCAAAAAGTCGTCGATAATCAGAACCTTGTCACCCTCGGACAGGAAGCGCTTGCCGACGATGACCGGGTACTCCTTCTGCTTGGTAAAGGAGTAGATGGTCGTGGCATACTGCTCGCCGTCGAGGTTGATGGACTGCGCCTTCTTGGCAAAGACCACCGGCACGCCGCCAAAATGCTGAGCCGCGATACAAGCCATGCCAATGCCCGAAGCCTCGATCGTCAGGATCTTGTTGATCTCGACATCCTCGAACAGACGGGCCCACTCGGCGCCCATGTGGTCGAACAGCTCAACGTCGCATTGGTGGTTGAGGAAGGCATCAACCTTAAGGACGTTACCGGCCTTTACGATGCCGTCATGGCGAATACGATCCTCAAGCTCCTGCATGGCGCAACCCCTTCTCACGGCAACGATACCGCGCGATTAATAAACGTTGTTCGATAGTCTACCACGGACCGACCCCCGCCCGCCCCACAAGCCGCATCGCACCACAAACCAGTCTTTTTGGGACGGCGCGAATCGTGGCAGACAGCCTCCCAACACGCTAATGGCGGGCGCGCATCTTCACCAAACGCACCATAGCAAGCGCAAAGCCCACAGCGGCCACAGCCATAAGTACGTAAAACACCGAGCGAA
The DNA here is from genome assembly GCF_040910185.1 of Collinsella aerofaciens. Taxonomy (GTDB): domain Bacteria; phylum Actinomycetota; class Coriobacteriia; order Coriobacteriales; family Coriobacteriaceae; genus Collinsella; species Collinsella aerofaciens_BF. The sequence continues at coordinate 18,505 of NZ_JBDGBA010000009.1, forward strand.
AGCCGAATAGGAATACATCCGGACGGCCTGCAACAAAACTGGTCACGGCCTCGCCCATCGCCACGCTCATCTGCCCATAC
>NZ_JBDGBA010000009.1:18737-77695 GCF_040910185.1 Collinsella aerofaciens
ACATAAACGCGACACAGCACACGATCACAGGGATGGAAGAATGCTCGTCGAGTGTGCTTACCGCAAAAAGACCGCATACGTACACGCCCAGGCCGACTGCCGTGGGGCCCTCGCAGCCAACACGGTCCGAAACCGTACCCGAAAGCGGGCCGATAAAGGCATTCACCATTGGCAGCGCCAAAAAGAGCAATCCGGAAATGTCGGAACCAAAGCCGTGGGCGTCCTGAAAATAGAACGGCAGGATAAACTCGGATGCGCCAATGCCAACAAACACGATGAGCATGCAGGCAAGGTTGATGGTGAAGGCCGAATTTGCAAAGCAGCGACGAGCAGCCTCGATCAGGGACATGGGGCGTTCGCCGGCCTCTGGCTTAACGTGCGGCAGCGTGTAGAGCCCCACGATAAACGAGATTACGCCGATGGGCAGGTTGATGAGGAAGATGCTCTCCCAGGGAAAGCTTGCCACCAGCATGCCGCCGAGCACGGGGCCGCACATCATGCCGAGGGCCACGAAGGTCGCGAGAATACCCATGGCACGGCCTCGTTCGCGCGCCGGAAACGACTCGGTGATGATACCCATGTTGTTAGCCATGGCCGCCGCGCAACCGACGCCCTGAACAATGCGCGCCAGGATAAGAACCTCGAGCGAGGCCGAAAGGCCGCACAGCAGCGAACCGACCGAAAAGACGATGACGCCCAACTGAAACACATTCACCTTGCCGCGCACGTCGCCCAGACGGCCAAACGGCAACATAGCCACGCAAGTCGCAAGCAGATACACCGAGCTTACCAGCTGAATGCGATCGAGGCCCACGCCCAGCTCCTTTTGCATCACGGGCAGCGCCACGGTCACGACGGTCGAATCCAGACACACCATAAACGTCATGATGAGCACGGTAAACAGAATCGCCCACTTGTTCTTGCCATGGGTGTCGCCCTCTAGGGCAATGTGCTCGCGGCGCAGCTGCTCTGCGGTTTTCTCCATATCCATCCTTTCGAGTGGCCCAACGCAAAAACGGGGCCCCAATCGCCTGTAAACAGTCGCGATTGGGGTCCCGCCTACGGAATCGGAACTAAAGGTCGCCGAAGCTTTCTGCCAGCATCGGCGCCTTATGCGAACGCTAGCCTAGCACTGCTCGAGCGCCTGCTCAAGGTCGGCAATCAGATCGGCCGTGTCCTCGAGGCCGCACGACAGGCGCACCATGTCGGCGGAGATACCGCAGGCGATGAGTTCCTCGTCGTTCATCTGGCGATGCGTAGCGTTAGCAGGATGCAGGCAGCAAGTGCGGGCGTCGGCAACGTGCGTGGCGATCTGGGCGAGCTTGAGGCTCTTCATAAAGGTCTCGGCCGCCGCGCGACCACCGTTAAAGCCAAAGCTCACAACGCCGCAGGTACCGTTGGGCATGTACTTCTGAGCGATGTCATAGTACTTATCGCCCTCCAGGCCCGGATAGCTCACGAAGCGCACCTTGGGATGGCTCTGCAGGAACTTGGCAACGGCCAGGCCGTTCTCGCAATGACGCGGCATGCGCACATGCAGGCTCTCGAGCGAGCTGTTCAGGAAGAAGGCCGCCTGCGGATTCTGCATAGGACCAAGATCGCGCATGAGCTGAGCGGTTGCCTTGGTAATGAAGGCACCCTCGCGACCAAACTTCTCGGCATAGGTCACGCCGTGGTAGCTCTCATCGGGCGTGGTAAGACCCGGGAACTTGTCCGCATGAGCCATCCAGTCAAACTGGCCGTGGTCAACGATCACGCCGCCCAGGTAGGCAGCATGTCCATCCATGTACTTGGTGGTGGAGTGCGTAACGATGTCGGCACCCCACTCAAAGGGACGGCACATCACGGGCGTCGGGAAGGTGTTGTCGACCATCAGCGGCACGCCGTGGTCATGTGCGGCCTTGGCAAAGCGCTCAATATCGAGCACGGCAAGGGCGGGGTTGGCAATCGTCTCGCCAAAGACGAGCTTGGTATTGGGCTCAAAGGCTGCCTCGAGCTCCTCATCGGTGCAGTCGGGGGCGACGAACGTGCAGGTCAGACCCATGCGCTCCATGGTGTGGGCGAGCAGGTTATACGTACCGCCGTAAATGGCAGAGCTAGCGACCACATGATCGCCGGCACCGGCCACGTTAAAGATCGCGAGGAAGTTCGCAGCCATGCCCGAGCTCGTGAGCATCGCAGCGGTACCGCCCTCCATCTCGCAGATCTTGGCGGCAACCAGATCGCACGTGGGGTTCTGCAGGCGGCTGTAGAAGTAGCCCGACTCCTCCAGGTCAAACAGCTTGCCCATATGCTCCGACGTGTCGTACTTCCACGTGGTGGACTGGTAGATGGGCACCTGGCGCGGCTCGGCATCTCCCGGGTGATAGCCGCCCTGAACGCATGTGGTACCGATGGTCTGCTCGCTCATATCTAGCTCCCTTGCCTGGGTTACGTTTTATTCGGTTCACGATACCGCTACCCCGCACCCCTCTCAACCCATCCCCAAGGTAGGTTATGGGACAAATTGATCAGGGTATTTATCTCAAGCTTTGGGCATTTGCTCGATAGATAAAAACGAGGCATACATGAAGCTCTCGATGATTACATGCCCCGTCACGGGTACCATAGGCGGGTACACCGTGACCAAGGAGACAACGATGAAGCAAATCGATACGGCCCAGCTCGACATCACCGCCTGTCAGGCTCAAGCTGCCGAATATCACGCCCGTGGCTTTAACTGCGCCCAGGCCGTCGCCTGCACGCTCGCGCCCGCTGTCGGGCTCGACCCCCAGGTCGCCTTTACCCTCACCGAGGGCTTTGGCGCCGGCATGGGCGGCATGACCGAAACCTGCGGCGCCATCTCGGGCGCCGTGGCCATCATGGGCTTTGTAATGAGCGACGGCATGGAAAACCCCAAGACCAAGGGCCAGACCTACAAGCTGTCGCGCGAAATCGCCAAGCGCTTTGGCGAGAAGAACACGACGACCGTCTGCGGCACGCTCAAGGGTATCGGATCGGACAAGGGTCCGCTTCGCAGCTGCCCCGGCTGCATCGACGATGCCATCGAGATCGCCTGCGATGTGCTAAAGCAGCTCGCCGAGTAATCGACAGCAACAGTAAAACGACGGCCGGCGCGCTTTGGATCCATCCAAAAGCACGCCGGCCGTCGCCGTTAGAACTCGGCAAATTCGGGAGCTCCGACCTCAATCTCCTCACGCCCCGCCATAAGCTCGCGCATCTTAGCGCAAAACGGCTCCTGCTCCCCCGCCTTAAACACCAAATGAAGTGTCACGGCATCCGCGTAATCGGTATCCGAAACCTTGGCACCCGAATCCTGCGCCAAACGAAGCACCTGCTCGTACTGCGGATAGGCCACATGCACGTCAACCGGCACGACGCTTGTCATCTCAACGATCTGCCCGGCCTCCTGAGCCGCGGCCACCGCCGCCTGCGTCGCCGCGGTATAGGCGCGTACCAAGCCACCAGGCCCCAACAGCGTGCCACCAAAATAGCGCGTCACTACGCAGCAAACATTTTTGAGCCCCGCGCCGCGCAACACCTCGAGCGTCGGCATACCGCTCGTGCGGCTCGGCTCACCATCATCGCTCTGGCGCTCGCGTCCATCGACCAAAATCCACGCGGGAACATTGTGTCGAGCGTCGTAATGACGTTTGCGAACCATCTCGATAAAGGCATTCGCCTCATCCTCGGACTCAATATGGACCAGCTGGGCAATAAACCGGCTCTTGCGGTCCACAAACTCGCCCGAAGCCTCAATATTCGATTGCAGAGTAAAATAGCTGTCCAACAAAGCCCCTCAACAACAAGCAAAGCAACAAACAGCCTCAATAATACGGCAAAGGCAGTACCATTGCCCTCGCCAACAAGAACGGAAACGCCAATGATGCCGTCGCCAACAGCGAGACGGCGTCAGCTGAGTCGATTTGGCCCGAAAGAGGAGGGAGCACGCCTTATGGCGGCGACCGACGAATGAGCGCCAAATCGGCCAGCTGACGCCGTCGAAAGCGAGAACCCGTCAGCGCGAGCAAGGTGCCTTGAAAGACGAGATTGCAACAGAAATGAGGCTGCCGATGACCAGGAAAAACAGCAAGACGGCGTCAGCTGAGTCGATTTGGCCCGAAAGAGGAGGGAGCACGCCTTATGGCGGCGACCGACGAATGAGCGCCAAATCGGCCAGCTGATGCCGTCGCAGCGTCAACATAGTTGCTGAGTGGGCCTATAAGCCGGGTTCTGTCGTGAACGGTCATTTATCTTGTCTGCACGTTACCGTGCAGCTCCACGCACGCTACCCGAACGCGGACCGGGCCGGCCCATAGCGTTCCTATTCGCGCTTGCTCCGGATGGGGCTTGCCAAGCCGCCGTGTTGCCACGACGCTGGTGGTCTCTTACACCACCGTTTCAGCTTTTCCCTTTACGCCTTGCGGCGCAGGTGGGAGTCTTCTTTTCTGCGGCGCTTTCCGTCGGATCACTCCGCCCGGCCGTTAGCCGGCATCCCGCCCTCTGGAGCCCGGACTTTCCTCACGCGTGCTGCAAGCAGCACATCGCGCGACCGTCTGGCCCACTCAGCAGTGCAAGAGTGTAGCACACCGTTGCCGCAGGCAATGGCACAACACAAGCGTTCGACACGATAAACCAAGAACCACGCCATGCAGTACAATAGGGTTGTCGATGGGCAACGTCGTCAGTCGAGACGCGACCGCGCTCCGCACCCCTCCGTCTACTCGGTGTGTTCCCGCCTCCTCCCCGAGGCGGGATGTCGGCATTTTTCATGCACCGACAACCCAATAGCAAACAGACAACCCGGGCAGCATTGCGCACGGGCAGCATCGCGTGCATCAGAAGCAAATGCAAAAAGGGACCCGTCCATTGCGGACGGATCCCTTAAACAAGTGATCGTCAAACCGATTTACTCGGCGTCGGTCTCCTCGTCCTTCTTCTCGGAAGGCAGCGGGGTAACCTCGATCTCGACGCCCAGAGTCTCAGCAGCGGACTTCATGGACAGGGAGATACGACGACGGTCGAGGTCGATCTCCATGACCTTGACCTGAACCTTGTCGCCCACGTGGGTGACCTGAGAAGGCTGATCGACGTGCTTGTTGGCCATCTCGGAGATGTGCACCAGGCCCTCGATGCCCTCGCCCAGGTCGACGAAAGCGCCGAACGGGACAAGCTTGGTCACAGTGCCCTCGACAATAGCGCCGACGGGGTACTTCTTGACCAGTGCGCGCCACGGATCCTCGGTGGTCTGCTTGAGACCCAGGGAGATGCGCTCGCGGTTGAGATCGACGTCGAGAACCTCGACCTCGACCTCCTGGCCGACCTTGACAACCTCGGAAGGATGGTTGACGTGGTTCCAAGAGAGCTCGGAGATGTGGATGAGGCCGTCGATACCGCCGAGGTCGACGAAGGCGCCGAAGTCGACGATGGAGGAAACGGTGCCCTGGAGACGCATGCCAGACTTGAGCTTGGACAGGATCTCGGAGCGCTCGGCCTTACGGGACTCCTCGAGCACGACGCGACGGGAGAGGACAACGTTGTTGCGGTTGCGGTCCATCTCGATGACGCGGGCCTCGATGCGGGTGCCCATGTAAGAGGTGAGGTCCTTGACGCGACGGAGGTCGACGAGGGAAGCAGGCAGGAAGCCACGCAGGCCGATGTCGAGGATCAGGCCGCCCTTGACAACCTCGATAACCTCGCCCTCGACGTTCTCGCCGGAGTTGAACTTCTCCTCGATGCGGTTCCAAGCACGCTCGTACTCGGCACGCTTCTTGGACAGGACCAGACGACCGTCCTTGTCCTCCTTCTGGAGAACCAGAGCCTCGATGGGATCACCGAGTGCAACGATGTCTGCAGGGTTAGCGTCCTTGCGGATGGACAGCTCGCGGACCGGGATAACGCCCTCGGACTTGAATCCGATGTCAACGAGCACCTCGTCATGCTCGATCTTAACGACAGTGCCGTTAACGAGATCGCCCTCATCAAAGTCGGTAATCGTACCGTCGATGAGGTTGTTCATCTCCTCCTCGTTGACATCGTCAAGAGAGAAAATGGACGAGTTCTGAATCTCACTCAAAGGTGGACCCCTTTCGAACTACGGGGCCCCGATTGCTAGGACCTACAGAAGGGTGCGACAAGCACACAACGTTTAGGAACACTCGGGAGCCGACAGATACTAATGTGACGCTTATGCAATCACGTTCGTATAGGTTACGGGGAAATGAGTTCGATTTCAAGCGTGAACTGCGATTTTTTACTCGTGTGGAGACTTTTTCGTAATCTTATGAACACACGTCTCCGCAACTTGACGATAACCAGCCAGGCATTCGGCTTTGGGGTAAAGTATCCGGAGCCAACGATTCTAGATCGATTTTTCGAGAAAGGTGCCCGCGTGCTCAAAGCAGTCGTTTTCGATATGGACGAAACGCTTCTTAGCATCAACCTCAACGCGTTCATCCTTCGCTATTTTAAGGATGTCTCTTCGATGCTCGCGGATATCGGGCGCCGCAGCCGCGGTGGCACGATGGCGCGCCTCGGCACCATCCTGGTCGACCTCAACGCCAATCGCCGCAGCGGCACGGACAACCGCACCAATCTTGAGTTTTACCAAGAAGAGGTCGAGCGCCGATGCGGGATCTGCCTCTCCGATCCCCTCATCTACGAGGCGTTTACCTACTATGACCGCGAAATTCTTCCGTACAAGAACGACGATGTCATTAACGCTCACGCCATGCCGGGCGCGCACGCCGCGCTCCAGGCCGTACAGGACGCAGGGCTGCGCTGCGCGCTCTTTACCAACCCCAGCTTTCCCCAGGGCGCCATCGAGTGCCGCATGGGTTGGGGCGACCTGGCCGACGCTCCCTTTGAGCTCGTCACACACATGGGAAACACCACCCGCTGCAAGCCCGATGCCACCTACTATCTAGAGCAGCTTCAGGTGATGGGGCTCGAGCCGCACGAGGTCCTTATGGTTGGCAACGATCCCAAACGCGACTTCCCGTCCCCCGATTGCGGCATCCAAACCGCCTTTGTGGGCCAGGGCAAGCCCAGCCGAGCCACCTGGCGCGGAACCATGGAAGACTTCGCCCGCGACTTTAACGCCGTAATCGAAGCCTTCTACGAGCACCGAATAGCCGACGAACTGTCATAGGACCCCTCGCTCCAAACAAAATAGCGCCGCAGGTTGAGCATGAGTCAGCGAAAATGCCCCTAAGCGAGCAATGTGCCTTGAAAGAGGAGGGCATAGGCCTTCTGGCCATGCCCGACGATTGAAAGGCAGATTGCCGCTTAGGGGCGTTTGCAGCGTCGACTGGTTACGCGGTTTGGTAAAACCGCGTAACTAGCACACCTGGGTTTTACCGATCATGATGTTGAGGATCTCGATGTCGGTGTCCTTCATGCCCACGCGGCCCACGTAGCCCATGCTGGCAATCGTCTGCTCGACGGTATCCTGAATGAGACCCTCGCCGGCGCGGAAGCCGCGGCCCTGCATGGCCATATCGTGGCCCAGAATCGCAGCATCAACGGCAGCGGAAATCTTAGCCGCGCAACTCGCCTTGGCGCCATCGCACACGATGCCGCCCACGTTACCGAGCGTATTCGAGACCGTCGCGCCAATCTGCTCGCGCGTGCCACCGCACAGCCAGGTAATCGCAGCGCCGGCGCCGCACGCGGCGCAAATAGCACCGCAAAACGCCGAGAGCGCACCAATATAGCTCTTGATATGCACGGCGATAAGATCGGACAGCATCACGGCGCGCACCAGGCGCTCGTGGTCGCAACGCAGGTACTCGGCATACTCCATGACGGGCAATGCGCAGGTAATGCCCTGATTGCCCGAGCCGCACACAATGGCGACCGGCAGCGCGCAGCCGTTCATGCGGGCGTCGGACCCGGCGGCCGCACGGGCACGGGCACGGCAGGCGACGTCATCGGCACGAGCACCCAGCAGCGTACGACCCACCTCGGCGCCCCAAGCGTGCGCAAGGCCCTCGGCACTGATTGCGCCATTCAGCTCAATCTGACGCTCAACGGCAGCGCGGGCGTCCTCAATGTCACCGTCCTCGATAAAGTCGATGATGGACTCAATGCTCATAGGGGCATCGGCCTTATCCGCCGCACGCTCGGCCACCACGCGCTCGGCGCAGGCGGCACACTCCCCCGCCGACTTGCCGCATACCGGAATACCATCGAGCGTATGGCACGTGACATTAGTGTGGTGATCGGTAATCTCGACGACCGCGGTATGGCCCCCGGCCGTCGCAGTCACCTTGATGTAGAGGTTGGGCACACCTTCGACAAGCGACACATCGCAGTAGCCGGCGTCGGCGAGGAGCTCGGCCACGCGAGCGCGGTCTTCATCGTTAACGCTCTCGAGCACCTCGAGCGCGCTCTTAGCGTCGCCGCCCACGGCACCCAGCACGGCCGCGGCCTCAATACCGTGCATACCGCCCGAGTTGGGCACGGTCACGCTCTTGACGTTCTTGATGATGTTGCCCGAGCAGGCAACATCCATATGATCGGGCTCGCAACCGAGCGTCTGGCTCGCCAGTGCCGCTGCATAGGCAACGGCAATGGGCTCGGTACAGCCGAGCGCGCAGACAAGCTCGCGGTTCAAAACATCGCAAAACGCGGCATCACGAAGGGAATCGGCAGGCATAGGTATCTCCTACTTGTATAACGGGCTGGGCTCTCAATAATAATTAGCTCTTTTATTTGATAACAATGCATCAAAATCCGCAACCCAGGTTCCGGTAGACGGCATTCAGGCGCAAACTGACGGCATTCATTCATGAGAAACCGGTCTTGTCGCATGCTAAAGCGTTTGACCAAAAAACGCTCGAGCGTTTACGCAAAAGTCGCGCTATCATGCAGTCGAACGCGGTAAACACCTTTAGCATTTGCACCGCACAGACAAGAGAGGAACCATCCATGAAGATCGGTATCGGTAACGACCACGCCGCCGTCGAGCTCAAGAACATCATTTCCGAGCACCTGAAGGAGCGCGGCTGCGAGGTCGTGAACTTTGGCACCGACACCTCCGAGAGCTTTGACTACCCCATCGCCGGCTACAAGGTGGGTAAGGCCGTTGCCAACGGCGACGTCGACCTGGGCATCCTCATCTGTGGAACCGGTGTCGGGATTAGCCTGGCTGCCAACAAGGTCGAGGGCGTACGCGCCGTCGTGTGCTCCGAACCCTTCAGCGCCAAGTTCTCGCGCATGCACAACAACACCAACGTGCTCGCCTTTGGTGCTCGCGTCGTGGGCTCCGAGCTCGCCAAGATGATTGTCGACGAGTGGCTCGACGCCGAGTTTGAGGGCGGTCGTCACGAGCGTCGCGTTAACCTCCTCAACGAGATCGACCACACGCGCGGCCTCAAGGTCGTCGACGAGGCCTAAACCACTCAGTGCCACAAGCTAACAGCAGGGGCCCGCTCGGAACTCATGACCGAGCGGGCCCCTTCATAGATTTTGGAATAAAAGGACGCCGCGGATGGAGTTCCGCGGCGCCCAAGCCACACGCTAACAGCTTTAAGGAGTCAAAGCTGGTTTAGCCAAAGAAGCGCTTGATCTCAATCTCGGCGTTCTCCAGGCAGTCGGAGCCGTGGATCACGTTGGCGTTGACATCGACGGCAAAGTCGCCGCGGATGGTACCAGGAGCAGCGTCAAGCGGATTAGTAGCGCCCATGAGGGTGCGCATCTTAGCAACAGCGGAGAGACCGGAAACGACCATCTTGACGACCGGACCGCTCGTCATAAAGTCGCAAAGACCGCCAAAGAAGGGCTTGTCGGCCAGATGGGCGTAGTGCTCCTCGACGGTAGCGCGCTCGAGCGTGGTCATCTCCATGCGCTCGATGACAAGACCGCTGCGCTCAATGCGAGCAACGATCTCGCCGATCTTACGGTCGCGCACGGCGTCGGGCTTAATCATGATGAAGGTCTTCTCGATAGCCATAAGGTAGCCTTTCAAGTAGGTTCGCGCGTGCCCAAGTCCCATTCCGGCACCCGCCTGGACTGCATCGTAACAGAGTTTTAGCTGCAGTTAAACAAAAAGCTGTTTATTGAAACGCTGCAATTTATTAAAGCGCTCCATATGTGTCACTTCTGTTTCGCAGCCCGATTAGAGTACCATCCGACCGCCCGTCAACCGCATCGAACAGAGCAGGCGGTCGGTTGCCACGCGCAAACGTACCCCCTTCACAACCTGCCCAAAGGTCCTACAGAAGTTCTCGACAAGCCCCTCCCCCATAGCAACAAAATACGGACGCCCACATCAGCAGACGTCCGTAAAGCAAAACCGATTTATCAATACATGGCCAAAACGGCTTCAGCCAAACCTCTACTTTGCCCCGTGACCCATCTCGACGACCTTGGTCAGCGAGCTAAACACGCCCTCATCGGCCACGAGCTGTGCCTCGACACGCTGCAGCTGCACGGCAACGGCGGCAGGAGCGGTGCCGCCCTCGGTCGTGCGCGCGGCGACAATCGACGGGATGTCGAGCGCCTCGGTAATATCGCGCTCAAAGAGCGGGCTTGCCTCCTGGAATACCTCAAACGGCAGGTCCTCAAGATTGCAGCCGCGCTTCTCACACATCAGGACCAGATGGCCCACCACGGCATGCGCCTCGCGGAACGGCAGACCACGCTTAGCCAGATAATCGGCAACATCGGTGGCGGCAAGGTGCCCCACGCCGCACTCGCGCGCCATGGCATCCTCGTTGACGGTCCAAGTCGAAATCATACCGGCCATAACCGACAGGCACTGCATGAGCGTGTGAGCGGTATCGAGCGCACCCTCCTTGTCCTCCTGCAAGTCCTTGTTATAGGCCAGCGGCAGCCCCTTCATGGTCACGAGCAACTGCACCAGGTTGCCATAGACTCGGCCACTCTTGCCGCGGATAAGCTCGGCAAAGTCGGGATTCTTCTTCTGCGGCATGATGGACGAGCCGGTGGAGTACGAGTCGGAAAGCGTGATAAAGCCAAATTCGGAGCTCGACCACAGCACGATCTCCTCGGAAAGACGCGACAGGTGCATGGCCATGACGGAGCCGGCATAATGCAGATCGAGCAGGAAATCACGGTCGGAAACCGCATCGAGCGAGTTGGGAATCACACCCGCAAAGCCAAGTTCGGCAGCCGTCATCTGACGATCGAGCGGATAGCTCGTACCGGCAAGCGCGGCAGCGCCCAGCGGGCAGTTGTCGGCGGCATCAAAGGCGGCCTTCAAGCGTGTAAAGTCGCGCGCGAACATCCAGGAATACGCCAGCAGATGATGCGACAGCAGCACGGGCTGAGCATGCTGCATGTGCGTGTAGCCCGGCAGAATCACCTTGTCGTACTTCTTGGCCGCATCCACCAGCACATGGCGCAACTCAAGATTGGCCTCCATGAGCTCCCTGGCCAGCGCCTTGACGCCCAGGCGCGTATCGGTCGCCACCTGGTCGTTGCGCGAACGCCCGGTATGCAAGCGCTTACCGGCCTCGCCGATGCGGCGCGTCAGCTCGCTCTCGATAGACATATGAATGTCCTCATCGTTGATATCGAAGGTGAAGTTGCCGGCATCGATATCCTGTTCGATTCCGGTCAGGCCCTCGGCAATCGCCTGCTCATCCTCGGCACTGATGATGCCCTGGGCCGCCAGCATCTTGGCATGCGCCTTAGAGCCGGCGATATCCTGCTTATAGAGATGTTTGTCGACCGGCAGCGACGCGCCAAACTCCTGCGTGACCTCGGCCACGCCCGCCTCAAAACGACCGCCCCAAAGAGCCATGGAACCGTCCCCTTTCTCCGAATACCAAAACAAGCGCCCAGCGCAATGCGCCATGTCGCTAAAGCGATTTTTCAACCGCTAGTTTTACACATTCCCCACCGTGCGCGGGGCAATGTAGCTAATTTGCAAAGAAGTGACGCACCAGGCACTTGGCGCCCAACGTCCCCCTCCGGATGTTGCCTTGCGAACCATCGATCCAGGCCTTCAGGCTCATAGGAACATCCTCGACCTTTGCAGCATCGAACTCGGGCGCGAGGGCAAGTAAGGCATGCGCGACAGCATTGAACATAATGGATACTCCTCATATATATAGGCGCAGAGCCGCCCAATTGATAGAAGGAGCCCCGCCGGACAACCCCGGCGGGGCTCGGAATCAGCCGCGGACGCGGCATCATATATGCGGGCGGAACGTAGGGGCCACCGATGTTAAGAAGTGTCAGCAAGCATAACGAAAGGTAGGGACCCCGTGCGCCCGTTTTGTATCACGCGGATGGGCCGCGCGGATACCAAGGGAAGGAGGCGCTAGGCCTGGGCGGCGGCGGAGCTGGGACCCTGGACCTTTGCCCACGTCTTGAGCGACAGCGTATCGATCTCGATAAAGCCGGCGCTGGCCTTCTCGTCAAACGTGGTGTCGCGGTCGTAGGTAGCCAGACCGTAGTCGTAGAGGCTGAAGGGGCTCTTGCGGCCGACGACATGGCAGTTGCCCTTAAAGAACTTCAGACGGACGGTGCCGGTCACGAACTTCTGGGTGTCGGCCATAAAGGCGTCGAGCGCGCTTTTGAGCGGGCTGTACCACTGGCCGTTGTACACGGCGGTGGCCCAATCCTGCTCGAGCTTAATCTTGGCCTTGAGCAGGTCGCCCTCGACGCAAATGTCCTCAAGCGCCTTGTGGGCGGTGATGAGTGTCAGGGCGCCGGGAACCTCATAGCACTCGCGGCTCTTGAGGCCCACCAGACGATCCTCGACCAGGTCCAGGCGACCAAAGCCGTTGTCGCCGGAGATCTTGTTGAGGGCGATGACGATCTCGGAGAGCTTCATCTTCTTGCCGTCGACGGCAACGGGCTTGCCGGCCTCAAACTCAATCTCGGTGTAGGTCGGGGTGTCCGGCGTGTCCTCGGGGTTCTTGGTCATAACCCAAGCGTCGTCGAGCGGCTCGTTCCAGGGATCCTCCAGGTGACCGCACTCAATGGCACGACCCCACAGGTTGTCGTCGATGGAGTAGGGGTTGTCGTTGGCACCCTCGGGAACCGGCACGTTGTGGGCGTGGGCATAGGCGACCTCGTCGGGACGGCACTTCAGGTCCCACTCGCGAACCGGGGCGATAACCTTGAGCTCGGGGTCGAGGGCCTTGACGGCGGCCTCAAAACGGACCTGGTCGTTACCCTTGCCGGTGCAGCCGTGGGCGACGTAGGTCGCGCCAAACTCGTGGGCGACCTCAACAAGCTTCTTGGCAAGCAGCGGGCGAGACAGGGCGGAGAGCAGCGGATACTTGTTCTCGTACATGGAGTTTGCGGCGATGGCCTTAGTCAGGAACTCATCGGAGAACTCGTCGCGCAGGTCGAGTACCTGGCAATCGAGAACGCCCAGGTCGAGCGCCTTCTGCTTCTTGGCATCCAGTCCGGTCTCTTCCTGGCCCACGTTGCCGCAGACGCAAACGACATCGAGATTCTTCTCGTCCTGGAGCCACTTGACACATACGGATGTATCAAGACCACCGGAATATGCGAGAACGACTTTTTCCTTGCTCATGGCTGTTTCCTTTCGCCCTTGGTAGCTAGTTAGAACATCGGTCAGTTGCAAGTCATTTCAAGGTCATATACCGTGCAATATCAGGTTAAATAGCAAAAATCAGCACATACATGCCCTAGAAACATGCAGCAATGTCGTGCTAAAACCCAACGACCTCAAAATGACTCTGTTGAGGCAATTCGCCCCATGCGGACAGAGACGATTGTTATCGTCGTCGGGAAATTGCGCGCTGGCGTCGGATGGCATTGTCTGCAGTGGTGATGATCTTTACGAACTGCATCTGCCTCTCCTTTCACCTATCGCCGGGCGCAATTCTAATATCGTAAACGGTGCCTTTTCCTCGGTAAGCGGTTGTTTTTCCGTCTCCGTTTTCGATGGTCGCTATATTACGCTAAAGTGCCCGCAGCACAAGCGACAAATTCAAATTTCTGAAAAGTTTTTTCATTACTTTGTGAAGCGTGGTGCAAATACGCTCCGTTCCTGCGAAAATACGCCCGACTACGAATTGATGGTTATAACGTCTGAAACAATCTCGAAACGAAAGGCTCGCTTTTATGCAAACTTACGAATCGGACGCCAATATCGGAAACATTAAGATTCTCGCCGTCGACATGGACAAGACGCTGCTGACCGACGAGCGCGTGCTGCCCCAGGGTCTTGATGAGCGCCTGGACAAGCTCGCCGACGCCGACATCGTATTCTGCCCCGCCAGCGGACGTCCCGCCCCCAAGCTCGAGGAGATGTTCGAGGGCGTCAAGAACCGCCTCGCCTTTTGTCCCGACAACGGAGCGTGCGTGATCTATCGCGGCAGCTATATCTATAAGAGCACTATTGACGTGGAGCTGTATCAGCAGGTCTTGAGCCGTGCCTCGGAGGATCCGCGCGCTGTCCCCGTCCTTTGCTGCTTCGACGAGTTCTACGTGCTTGCCCGCGACCATCAATACCACGACGAGATCAGCGTCTACTACAACACAATCAACTACGTCGACAGCTTTGATGGCATTGATTTCGAGTCCAACAAGATTTCGGTCTTCTTCCCCGGCTACGACGCCGAGCCCGCTTTCCGCGAGACCTATAGCCCCGAGTTCTCGGACAAGCTCTACGTCACCAACGCTGGGCGCGAGTGGATCGACTTTATGAACCTGGGCGTCGACAAGGGCGCCGGCGTCGCTCACCTGTGCGAGCACCTGGGCATCGATATCGCCGACGCCGCCGCCGTGGGCGATACGTACAACGACATCCCCATGCTGGAGCGCGTTGGTCACAGCTTTATCGTGGACAATGCCGAGGAGCATATGAACGCGCACGCCAAGTGGCGCATTCCGAGCAACAACGACGGGGGCGTACTGACGCTCATCGACGCCATCTTGGCGGCTCGTTAACGTGGCTCGTCGGACCTGGCCGGGCGAGGCGGGTAAGTTTTTCGTTCGGTCAGGTCCTGGGCTCGCTCGGAAAGCACATTAAGTGCTTTCCGGCTCGTGCGGAATCTACGAAAAACTTACCCGCCTCGCCCGGCCAGGTCCTAGGGTGACTTGCTTGCCGCCTAGATGGCGTCTTGGCGTCTAGATACTTGGCTGAATAATTATGGATGAAGGGAGTTCCTTGCTGAAAGGGACTCCCTTCTGGTTTGGCTGCTTTGGACCTGTGGCTGTTTTTCTATTTCGCGTCGGCCCAGGTTATGCCGGTGCTGGCTTCGGCGATTAGGGGAACGCGGAGGTCTACGACGTGCTCCATGACGTCGCGGACCATGGTGGTTAGGCGCTCGACTTCGTCGATGGGGCACTCAAAGTCCAGTTCGTCGTGTACCTGCAAGATCATGTGGGCGGCAAAGCCCTCCTCTTCCAGACGGCGGCTTACGCGGGCCATCGCGATCTTGATGATGTCGGCGGCGGTGCCCTGCATGGGGTGGTTCATGGCCGTGCGCTCGCCAAAACCGCGGAGTTGCGGGTTTTTGGCCTTGAGCTCCGGAATATGACGACGGCGGCCGTACATGGTCTCGGCGTAGCCCGTCTGCTTGGCGCGCGCCACCACGTTGTCGAGGAATGTACGCACGCCCGGGTAGGCCTCGTAGTAGCGGTCGATCATGTCGCGCGCCTCGGCCATCGAGATATGCAGCGACTGTGACAGACCATAGGCCTGCTGGCCGTACACGATGCCAAAGTTCACGGCCTTGGCGCGACTGCGCAGGTCGGGCGTTACCTCGGACACCGGCACACCAAATACGCGCGCCGCCGTCTCGGCATGGAAGTCCTCGCCCTCGTTAAAGGCGCGCACCAAGTGCTCGTCACCCGAGAGATGTGCCAGCAGGCGCAGCTCTATCTGCGAGTAGTCCACCGCCAAAAAGACGCTTCCCTCGCCTGCCGAAAACGCCGTCTTGACGGTACGACCCAGCTCCGAGCGCGTCGGGATGTTCTGCAGGTTCGGGTCGCTCGAGGACAGACGCCCCGTTGCCGTGATGGTCTGGTTGTACGTGGTGTGCACGCGACCGTCACCACGGCGCAGCGGGCCCAGCGTATCCAGATAGGTGGACTTGATTTTGGACTTTTCACGCCAATCCAAGATCAGACGCACGATTTCGTGGTCGCGGGCAAGGTCGCTCAACACCTTGGCGTTGGTCGAATAGTAGCCGCGCTTAGTCTTCTTGAGGCCCTTGGTCGGAAGCCCCATCACATCAAAGAGCACATGCGACAGCTGCATGGGACTGCCAATATTAAAGGTCTCGTCACCCGCCAGGTCGCGAATGCTGCGCTCGACCTCGGTGATCTGGGTCGCCAGGCCCTCGGACAGATTACGCAGGCGGTCGGGATCCACGAGCATTCCCGCGCGCTCCATCTTGGCAAGCACCGGCACGAGCGGCATCTCGATGCCATCGAACACGTTGGCGGCATTCTCACGGGCCATGCACTCGCGCAACGGCGTCACGAGCGCCAGCGTCAGAGCCGCAGTACGGGCGGCAGGCGCTGGAGCGTCCTCACCAGCACCCTCTGCGCCGCGCGCCGCAGGCAACGCCATCTGCAGATACGTATCGGCAAGATATGCCTCATCGAACTCGGAGCGATCGGAATCCAGCAGATAGGCAGCGACCACGGTATCGAAGATACGCGTGGAATCGGCAGCGAGCGGATCCATGAGCTCGGGCTCAGAAGAATCGATGGGCGAAAGCTCGTGCAACAGCACCTTCATATCCGGGCTCGCCACGCGACCCTCCATAAACAGACGCGCGAGCACGCCAGCAATCACGCCGTGAACGAAGTTGAAGCCCTCAACCTCAGCCGCCGCGCAGCTGTCGCCCTCCTCGAGCGCGAAGAGGCCCTTGGACGTCGCCAACCACAGCGTGCGCGTCAGTCCAAAGAGCGCGCCCTCTTCCTTGTCATCGTCCACCACGGCGGCGACCCACTCGCCCGCCTCGATCGCACGCGAAACCTCGGACGCCACGTCAGCAAGCGCCTCGGCATCGCCGGCAGCGGTGCGCTCAATCGTGGGCATCTCAAACGTTCTAGCAGCGGCAGCAGCGCCACCCTCGCCGCCGATCAGCGCCAAGAAACGGTTCTGCATGGCGGTGATACCAAGCGTGCCCAGCGCCGCGGACACTTCGTCGGCAGAAAACGCCGGGAAGGACGTCGCCTCAAAATCGAGCTCGACGGGCGCATCGGTGCGAATGGTTGCGACCTTGCGGCTCAGCAGCGCATCGTCGATGTGCGCACGCAGGTTCTCGCCCATCTTGCCCTTGACCTCGTCGGCATGCGCGATGACCTCGTCCAAGCTGCCGTACTGTGCGATGAGCGCGCTCGCCTTTTTGGGGCCGATGCCCGGTACGCCGGGAATGTTGTCCGACGTATCGCCCTTTAGACCGTAAAAATCGGGCACGAGCGCCGGCGTAATGCCGTGATACAGGTCATCCACGCTCTCGGGCGTCATGATCGCCACGTCGGACAGGCCCTTACGGGTCGAGACCACGTTGACGTGCTCGGTAACTAGCTGATACATGTCGCGATCACCGGTCACCAGCAGCATGTCACAGCCGGCCTGCTCGCCCAGGCGCGCCATAGTACCCAGGATGTCATCGCCTTCCCAGCCCTCGGACTGCAGAATCGGCACGTTGAGTGCGACGAGCAGCTCCTTGATCATAGGGAACTGCGCATGCAGATCGGGGTCCATGGGCGGGCGCTGCGCCTTATACTGCGGCAGCATCTCCATGCGCACGCGCGGCTTGCCCTTATCAAACGCCACGACCACGCCGTCGGGGTTAAAGGCATCGATCATCTTGAGAAACATGTTCAGGAAGCCGAAGATCGCGTTGGTGGGGCGGCCGTCCGGCGCGTTCATGGTCGGCGGCACGGCGTGGAAGGCGCGATGCATGAGCGAGTTGCCGTCGATAACGGCAAAGGTACGGCGCTTGTCAGACATATTGAATACCTCGCTTTGGGCTGGGCACGGTTTGCTCACTCCAGTTTACACGCTCCCCGCCCCGCGGCCACCTCACATCAAGCTCCCCCGCCACCGTGAGCCCGCGCGTGATACGATGGCTCACGGTACATCAACCAGCACGATCGATCCGAAAGGAGCCTGCGTCATGGAGCGTCCCTGCGCATGGAAAAAGTACACGCCACAGCAGATCGAAGAGCTCGAGGAGCTTTGCCGCGGCTATAAGCAGTTTTTGAGCGAGAACAAGACCGAGCGCCTGTGCGTCAAGACCGGTATCAAGATGGCCGAGGAGGCGGGCTACGTCAATCTGGAGACCGTGATCGCCGAGGGCCGCGCGCTCAAGGCAGGCGACAAGGTGTACGCCGCCAACCACGGCAAGGACCTTATGCTCGTCAACCTGGGCACCGCCCCGCTCGAGCAGGGCTTTAACATCCTGGGCGCCCACGTGGACTCGCCGCGCCTGGACCTTAAGCAGAACCCCGCTTTCGAGGCCGGCGACATGGCCTATCTCGACACGCACTACTATGGCGGCGTCAAGAGCTACCACTGGGTCGCTTCCCCGCTCGCGCTCGTAGGCGTCATCTGCAAAAAGGACGGCACCACCGTCGACATTAACATCGGCGACAAGGCAGACGACCCGGTCTTTACCATCTCCGACCTGCTGATCCACCTCTCGAGCGAGCAGATGGCCAAGCCCGCCAAGGACGCCGTCGACGCCGAGATCCTCGACGTGATCGTGGGCGGCCGCCCCGTCAAGTTTGACGAGGACGACAAGGACGCCCCCAAGGAGCCCGTCAAGCAGATGTTCCTGGACATCCTCAAGGAGCAGTACGACGTCGAGGAGGAGGACTTCCTCTCCGCCGAGATCGAGGTCGTGCCCGCCGGCCCGGCCCGCGACATGGGCCTCGACCGCTCCATGATTCTGGGCTATGGCCATGACGACCGTGTCTGCGCCTATCCGTCCATGCTCGCCCAGATCGACGTCGCCAACGTGGAGCGCACGAGCATCACACTCATCGTCGACAAGGAGGAGATTGGCTCCGTGGGTGCCACCGGCATGACGAGCCGCTTCTTCGAGAACACCGTCGCCGAGATCATGACGCTCGCCGGCGAGGATAGCCCGCTGGCCCTGCGCCGCGCACTCGCCCACAGCCGCATGCTCTCCTCCGACGTGTCCGCCGGCTTCGACCCGGGCTACGCCGGCAAGTTCGAAACCAAGAACGCAGCCTTCATGGGTCGCGGCCTGTGCTTTAACAAGTACACGGGCAGCCGCGGCAAGGGCGGTTCAAACGACGCCGACGCCGAGTACGTGGCCCTCGTCCGCGACATCATGGACGAGGCCGGCGTGGACTTCCAGACCTGCGAGCTCGGCCGCGTCAACGCGGGCGGCGGTGGCACCATCGCCTATATCATGGCCAAGTACGGCATGAACGTCATCGACTCCGGCGTTGCCGTCCTGTCCATGCACGCCCTGTGGGAGGTCGCCAACAAGGCCGACATCTACGAGGCCTACCGCGGCTACAAGGCCTTCATCGAGCGCGCCTAACCAACCCTTCATCAGTTGCGGTGAAATACGGACTAGACTGGCCCATAAACGACCAAAACAGACCGTATTCCACCGCAACTTCTTTTTTGGCAGAGGAGAGTCCATGCTGCAGGTCATCATTTCGCCCGCCAAGCAGATGCGCGCGGCCCAAGATGCTTTTGAAGTCCTGGGCATTACACCCTTTGCGCGCGAGACAGCTCGCCTCCACCGCGCACTGCTAGATATCGAGCGGAATGAAGGCAGCGGCGGCCTGCAGGCGCTATGGAACGTGAGCGACAAACTGCTTACAACGTGCCTGGATACGCTTCACGAATTTATGCCCGTCCTGAGCGATGCCAGCCTCGCCGATCCCGATATCGCGCGTCGAATCTCCCCCGCCGTCATGTCCTATCACGGCATTCAATACCAAAGCATGGCGCCCGAGGTCATGGATGCCGCACAGCTCGACTGGCTGCAAAACCATCTCTGGATCCTCTCGGGCCTTTACGGATGCGTACGCCCCTTCCATGCCGTTGAACCGTATCGGCTGGAGATGGGCGCGAAGCTTGTCGTCGACGGTGCCCGAGACCTCTACGCATTTTGGGGCGACAAGCTCGCAGGGACTATCGCTCCGGCAGGCTCCAACGCTACGATCGTCAACCTCGCCAGCGCGGAATACGCCAAAGCTGTTCTCACCCGCCTCACCACCGATGCCACGGTCGTCACATGTCTCTTTGGCGAAGGCATCCGCAACGGGAAGCCCATCCAACGGTCGACCGCCAGCAAAAAGGCGCGCGGCTCCATGGTGCGGTGGATGGCAGAAAACAAGCTCAAGGATGCAAGCGAACTTACCGCATTCAACATCGGCTATCGGCACATCCCCGAGCTTTCAGACAAAAACACCCTGGTTTTCATGAACGCACAGGCACAATAGACCCGCCGTTTCCAAACACCCCATTACTCCGCCAAGCCATCGGCCTTTGCAATCTCGCTCGTCGAGCCATCTTGGTAGGTAATCTTAACGTGCTCCACCTCGGATACCGCAGCGCCCGCCGAGGGCTCCAAGCGCCATTCCGTCAGCGCAATGTCCATGGTCGTGGGCACGTCCCCTTGATCTTTGAGCTTCACCGTCAGCGTTTTGAGCGTCGCATCAAACGTCACGCGTTCGATTTCTTCGCCCGGAATAGACCCGCCGCTCAGCTGCAGCTGCACAAACTCGTCGCGCGGATACCAATAGTCCCCCGGCGCGGCAACGGTATTGCCGCCCGCGACCCTCACCGTCATTATCGGCAGGGCATCGTCGGCCTCAAACTCCCAGGCAGCGCCGCCGCGACCGCCAAACGTCCAAATACAAAAGGCAATCACCAGCACGGCAAGCACCGCAAAGCCAATCGCGACAAGGCCATGGTGCGCACGGCTTTCCTCGGCCGATACATCCCATTGCGTCTCTCGATATAGATGCTTGTCTTCCATGTTCGCCTCCCCACAGGCACGCTCGTTGGCCCAATCGTACCCATTCAGGCTATACTTGAGCCCACCACATAAACGGGGAGCTTGCAGGACAAGACGGCAGGCTGAGACTGGGCGCGCCCGCCCTGACCCGCAAACCTGATATGGGTAATGCCAACGAAGGGAGCCGTGCCAATGAGCACACAGACCGAGCCCAAGCTCGTCACGCAAATCGACTTCGCCCGCGCCGGGCAGATCACACCGCAGATGAAGGAAGTCGCCGAGCGCGAGCATCGCGACCCCGAGTACATCCGCGAGCGCGTGGCCGACGGCCGCATCGCCATTCCCGCCAACATCGTGCACATCAAAAAGGGCATGCGCGCCTTTGGCGTCGGTGAGGGCCTGTCCACCAAGGTCAACGTCAACTTGGGCATCTCGGGCGATAAGGCCGATGCCGCCGAAGAGTGGAAGAAGGTCAAGATCGCCGAGGACTTTGGCGCCGACGCCATCATGGACCTCTCCAACTCGGGCAAGACGCGCCAGTTCCGCCAGCAGCTCATCGACGAGACGCCGCTCATGGTAGGCACCGTCCCCATGTACGACGCCATCGGCTACATGGAAAAGCCGCTGGTCAAGCTGACCAAGAACGATCTGCTCGAGGTCGTGCGTGCACACGCCGAAGACGGCGTGGACTTTATGACCATCCACTGCGGCATCAATAAATCGGTCATCAAGACCTTCAAGGAGACCGGCCGCCTCATGAACATCGTCAGCCGCGGCGGCTCGCTGCTGTTTGGCTGGATGGAAGTCACCGGTAACGAGAACCCCTTCTACGAGTTCTACGACGAGGTGCTCGAAATCTGCCACGAGTACGACGTGACGATTTCGCTCGGCGACTCCTGCCGCCCGGGCTGCCTCTACGACTCCAACGACGCCACCGAGACCGCCGAGATGATCGAGCTGGGCAAGCTATGCAAGCGTGCTTGGGCCGCCGGCGTCCAGGTCATGGTCGAGGGCCCGGGTCACATGGCGCTCGACGAGATCGCCGCCAACATGAAACTGCAGAAGCGCCTGTGCCACAATGCTCCGTTCTATGTGCTCGGACCGCTGGTGACCGATATCGGCGTGGGTTACGACCACATCACCGCTGCCATCGGCGGCGCCATCTCCGCCAGCTCCGGTGCCGACTTCCTGTGCTACGTGACACCGGCCGAGCACCTATGCCTGCCTAACGCCCAGGATGTGCTCGACGGCCTCATGGCCACCAAGATCGCCGCACACGCCGCCGACATCGCCAAAAAGGTGCCCCACGCCCGCGACATGGACGACAAGATGGGCCAGGCACGCCGCAAGCTCGACTGGGACGCCATGTGGAAGTGCGCGCTCGACCCGGTTACGGGCAAGAAGCGCTACGAGGAGTCCCCCGCCGCCACCGAGGGCACTTGCACCATGTGTGGCAAGATGTGCGCCGTCCGAACCGTCAACAAGATCTTCGAGGGCACCACGATCGACCTCGGCATGGAGGACTAGCCCTGTCGCCGCGGCCGCCTCTGGCGGCGAGCTGGCGCCTGTCAATTGTTGACGTGTGAACATTTGCTTACGTTTGCGTAAAGATTGCATCGCCCGCCCGGGTTCGACATAGAGTCGTCCCGGGCATCTTTATAATGCTGGCTTAAAGACCCATTTGATTCCGACCGAACAAGGGAGCGAACATGGATCGTAGTAAGGTACCTGCCGTCCTGTCCATCGCGGGATCCGATTCCAGCGGTGGCGCCGGCATTCAGGCCGACATCAAAACCATCACGGCGCACCGCCTGTATGCCGAGACGGCCATCACCGCCATCACAGCGCAAAACACACTGGGCGTTACCGCCGTGCAGAACATCTCCCCGGATATTGTCGCGGCGCAGATCGATGCCGTTTTTGACGATATCCGCCCCAACGCCGTCAAGATTGGCATGGTTTCCTCTGCCGAGATTATCGATGTTATCGCCGACCGCCTGAGCGCTTGGAACGCGACAAACGTTGTCGTCGACCCCGTCATGGTCGCCACCTCGGGCGCGCGGCTGATTGCCGAAGATGCCGCCGAGGCGCTCACCCGCCGCCTGTTCCCGCTAGCGACGGTTATCACGCCCAATATTCCCGAGGCCATGGCCCTGCTTGACTACGAGGTCGACTCCGAGCGCACGCAGCAAAATGCTGCCATGCTCCTCACCCGCCGCTTTGGTTGCGCATCCCTCGTTAAGGGTGGGCATCTTGTCAACGAGGCCAACGATGTACTGGCCGAACCCGCGCCGCTCGATGACGAGGGCAACCATCTGGGAGATCCACTCACCACGTGGTTCCGCCACAAGCGCATCGAGACCGACAACACGCACGGCACCGGATGCACGCTCTCGTCCGCCATCGCCTGCGCGCTGGCCCAGGGCATGGATCTTGCCGATGCCGTCAACGCCGGCAAGGCCTACCTGACAGGCGCTCTGGCCGCCGGCCTGAACATGGGCAAAGGCTCCGGCCCCGTCAATCACATGTGGCAGTATTAAGATTTGCAGCCCAAAACCACCGCAAAGGCGCCCGTCCCCTTTGCGGTGGCTTGGGGTCGCGCTACTCTCCGAGCATCTCTTGGAGCTTGGCTGCCACGGCGTGACCCAGGCTCTCATGGCTTTCGGGCATCATATGCAGATAGTCGATATCGCCCGGCTCGGCAAAGTCGGCGGCATTCAAAAAGTCGCAGCCAAACTGCTCGGCTACGTGCGCGTAGTATTCAGCAAAATGCTCCGAGGCCTCGACGGAACGCTCGTCAAAATCGGTCATATATACATCGGCGATTTGCGGCTTGATCTTGATAGGTGCCATCAGCAGAATACGCGGGCAGGATGCGGCATTGGTCCAGGGAAATGCGCGCACCGCGCGAATCAGTGCCATGGTGCCACGGGCAATATCGGAGGCCGTCACACCAAAGACCGTCTTGCAATCGTTAGTTCCCAGCATAATAACGATCGCATCCAGCGGCTTATGGGCCTCGAGCAGCATCGGCAGCGCGCGGATGCCGTTAAGATTGGTGTCCAGATGGCACATGTCGTCGCGTACCGTCGTGCGGCCGTTGAGGCCTTCTTCAATTACATGCCAGCCCTCGCCTAAGTCACGTTGGGCCACGCCGCACCAGCGCACATCCTGCGCATAGCGCACCGCGGTGCCGTCGCGCATGCCCGCCGGATCGTAACCATAGGTGTTGCTGTCGCCAAAGCATAGAACGTTTTTCATCGTAAGCCCCTCGCTCAGTAAAAAGCCGACGGAAGCAGCCTCTCCCGCCGGCTCGACCTATCTGTCAGCACGTACCAATTACAGGTACTTGCGCCAATCGTCCTCGTCCTCATCATCCTCGGTAGCAGCCTGGGTCTGCTCGGCGGCGCGAGCTGCCGCAGCGCGAGCGGCAACCTGGGCATAGGACTCCTCGTTGCGCTCGGGGAAGTTTGCCAGCACGTGCTCGAACTTGGCAAAATCCTCATCCCAGCGCGTAGAAGGCACGGCAAAGAAGACTTGCTTGACCTTAAAGTCGCCCGACGCTAGCTCCTTGCGGAAGAGCTCGGCCACGGCCTCGGCGTCAAAGCCGTTGTTGTCGCAGCCCCAAGCGCCCAGCACGAGCTTCTCGCGACCCAGCTCGTCGCAGATGGCAAGCACAAAGCGAATGCGGTCGCGCAGGGCATCCAGCAGAGCATCGTCGCTCACGCGATACTCCTGGCGGGCGCGCTTAACGTTGGGCGCGGCGGCCACGATCACGTCGGCGTATGCATGCACGTGGTTGCGGTCGAAGCGCACCGCAGGCACCACTAGGGCGCGGTTACGATAGAGCTCGCAGTTGATGTTGCGGCGACGGTTCTCGCCGTACCATTTGCGCTGCTTATCGAGAACGTTGTACAGATACGAATCGGCGCACAGTGTGGCCTCTTGGCCCAGATAACCCTGAATATAGCCACCGCCCGGGTTGGTGAACGAGGCAAAGGCGAGCACGGCCATGTCGCAGAACTGCGCATAGCCACGACCGTTGTCCAAGATGGCCTGCGTGGCGGAGGCATCGAGCACGGTGACCTCAGGCAGGGACGCAGCAGGCTCCTCAGCAGGCGCGGACTCAGCTTCGGCGATTTCCTCGGCAGGCTCCTCGACGGGCTCAGGAGCTGCCTCGACCTCGGCAGCCTCCGCGCCCTCGACGTCCTCGGCAACCTGTTCTTCGGTGGCCACAGCACTCTGAACCTTGGCCTTCATCGCCGCGACAAAGCCGGCAGGCATACCGTCAAACTCGCGAACACCGGCAAGCGAACGCTCGATATCCTTGGCGCACGCTTCGGACACAGTTGCCACGTGACGCTCGGCGGCCTTGGCACGGGCCTCGCGCTTGGGATTGGGCTGACCCGCTCGGTTGGACCTGCGGTTACGGTTCCTGTTGTCGACGTCTGCCATACGTGGCCACCTTTCCTGTCGCTGCCGCTATCGGCTTTTTCCCATCCATGATACCCCGCCGCGCACAAAAAAGACGGCCCCGAAGGACCGCCTTTCGCATCGTTTTACCGTGTCCGGCAGGAAGCGTCGCAATGCCGCGCTTTAATCGCGACGGCCGAGGATGTTCAAAATGCGCAAAAACACGTTGATAATATCCACGAACAGGTTAGAGGCCATAAGCACGGCATTGGGCAGTGTGGGCGGCACCGTCGTGGCAACATAGGTGTCATAGCCAATAAACCCGGCGAACACCACGATCACGATCAGGTCGGTGATGGTCTGCGAGACGCCCATGAACATCAGCACGATCTCAACCAGAATAGTTGCGAGCAGAATGCCAAAACCGATGCCATATACGCGCTGGAAAAACTTGGGGAACGTCACGCCCAAGGCGCCAAAGACAAAGGTGATGGCGGCCGTGGCGATAAAGGCAGTGTTGATGGTGGGCAGGTCGTAGTTGGCAAGGCCAAACGACGCGGTCAGGCCAAAGGTACTCGCAAAGATTACGTAGCCCACAAGGGACAGGCCCACGGACTGCTTGCTGGCGGCGGCCGACATCATGACCATGCCGACGATGGTCAAAATAAACGAGCCAAAGACCAGCGGCAGGGCGGCGCCGCTCATCATCATGCGCGCAAACGACATGGTGCTCGTAAAGTAGGCGCCGGCGCCCATGGCGCAAAAGCCCAAGAAGATCAGGGCAGACATGGCGAGATTGTACGCGCGCGGCGACATCTCCTTGGCGCGGCTTGCGCCGCTCTCGACGGGGCCGTTCTGATAGCCCTGGATATCGTTCATAGGTTCGTCCTTTCAAAAAGTGCCGTGAAAGACGGCGCAGCAGGTGACAAGATTCCTGTCATTGTACCCGAATGCCGTACGTCCTTACCCACGGCGCTCGCCCTCGAGCGTACGGTCGAATGCCCACACCCACCAACGCATCAGATGGGCCTGCGAACCATCTGGTCGTTCGCGCGTCTGGTCCTCCAGATACAACTCGGTCGCGTGCCCGCCAAAACGCACCTTATAGGTTGCCGTACGGATGCCGTGAACCGTCAGGCCAAACCCAGTGGTCGAGACAATCTCGTCAATCGTAAAGCAACGACCGTCGACCCAGCAGACGGTGACCGGCACGACCTGTCCGCCCGCGAGGATGCGAGCCACGACGTCCACATACTGCTTGTGCACGCGCCGAGTTTTGCCATCTGTCTGTCGATATTCCATGCCTCCTATTATCGAACGCATGTTTGCATGTTGTAAAGCGAACAGACTGTGGTTTTGGAGTGTCGTAGTAATCGCACGTGTCCGCATGGCGTGTTAGCAAAAAGAACACCCGCGGTCAACAGGCCTAATATTCAATTTTAGTGCCAAAAAATTCACTTCTCCCATCAGAACTCGGTAAAGAAACCCACAGGAGGTGATACGATTTATCATGTTTTTGTAACGTGTCTGCAAACTTCGAGAAAGCCCATATATGGACGTAACGTTCTCAACCTTCCTCGGCCAAATTGTGTCGAACCCAGTCCTTGCCGTCACCGTGATCCTCGCGTTGGGCGCCATCTTCGTCAATGGATGGACCGACGCGCCCAACGCCATCGCGACCTGCGTCACTACGCGTTGCATGCCCGCCCGCGCCGCCATTCTCATGAGCGCCGCATTCAACTTCCTCGGTGTGCTCATCATGACGCACTTTAACGCGAGCGTCGCCAATACCATCTCGCATATCGTCGACTTTGGCGGAAACAGCACCATGGCGCTCGCGTGCCTCTGCGCGGCGCTGTTCTCCATCGTCGTCTACGGCGCCACAGCGTCGCGTTTTGGTATCCCCACCTCGCAAAGCCACAGCCTTATCGCCGGCCTGACCGGTGCCGCTATCGCCCTCGGCGGCGCGAGCAGCGTCAACGTCCACGAGTGGATGAAGGTCATCTACGGCCTGGCGCTCTCCATCGGCCTGGGCTTTGTCATGGGCTGGGTCCTGTGCAAGCTCGTCTCGATTCTTTTCGCCGCCGCCAACAGGCGACGTGCCAATGTCTTCTTTAAATACGCTCAGATCGCGAGCGCTGCGGCCATGAGCTTTATGCACGGCGCGCAGGATGGACAGAAGTTCATCGGCGTGCTCTTTTTAGGCGTGGCCTTTGCCAGCGGCCAGACGAGCGTCGGCGATGCAGGCATCCCCATCTGGATTATGCTGCTGTGCTCGGCCACTATGGGTATCGGCACCAGCGTGGGCGGCGAGCGTATCATCAAGTCCGTCGGCCAGAGCATGGTCAAGCTCGAAAAGTACCAGGGCTTCTCCGCCGACCTGGCGGGCGCCGCAAACCTGCTGCTTGCCACCCTTACCGGCATCCCCGTGTCCTCCACCCACATCAAGACCTGCGCCATCATGGGCGTCGGTGCCGTCAAGCGCCTTTCGGCCATCAACTTCGGTGTCGTCAAGGACATGATGTTCACCTGGTTCTTCACCTTCCCCGCCTGCGGACTCATCAGCTTTGTCATGGCCAAGCTGTTCATGATGTTCCTCTAGTCAAACCGAACGTCCATCCGGACTGCATTACCTCGCCCGCCCATCTTCACCTCGAAAGGACCACCCATGGCAAAGAAACCCGATTCGTTCTACTTTGACAACTACGTCGCCTGCGCCGACCTAGCCGTCCAGGCCGCAGAGCTGCTCACCAAGATTTTTGAGAACTTTGACCCTGCGCAGATCCACGACATGCTCGATAAGATGCATGCGATTGAGCATGCGGCAGACAAGAAGCACCACGAGCTCGAAGACGCCCTGCTCACCGCCTTTATCACCCCGCTTGAGCGCGAGGATCTAGACCTGATGAGCTGCTCGCTCGACACCGTGCTCGATCGTATCGAGGGCGTCGTGCAGCGCGTCTACTTCACCAACATCCAGAGCATCCACCCCGATGCCATCGTCATCGCCCACAAGGTGACCGACGCCTGCCGCGCCATGAAGGACCTGATGGTCGAGCTGCCCAACTACCGCAAGTCCAAGACCCTGCGCGAGCTGGTCATCCAGATCAACACCATCGAGTCCGAGGCCGACGAGCTCTACATCAACGCCATGCGCAACCTGCACGTTAACGGCAAGGACCCGCTCGAGGTCATCGCTTGGCGTGACGTGTACGCCTTCCTGGAGTACTGCGCCGACTGCTGCGAGAATGTGGCCGATGTTGTGGATTCGATTGTCATGAAGAACAGTTAATTGGGGGTACGTGTCCCGGCGGCGAAGGGCCGGCCACGGTTTGCTTTCTCACTCCGGCTGCTTTGCAGAGTCGTTCGAAAGCAAACCGTGGCCGGCCCTTCGCCTTACGTACCACCATTGGGAACTTTGGCTGATACTTTGAAAGCAATGAGGCTTTTGTTGACAGGGCCTTTGAGCCCGATTGGGAACTTTGGGACCGCCTTAAACGTTTGGCTGGATCGGGCTTTGGGTACCCTTTGTTTTGCTTTGGGTTGATACACTGAATTTGGAGGGCTTGGTTGTGAGTTATTTGGATCTGGCTCGGGGTCGGTATTCTTGTCGTGAGTTTGAAGATCGGGCTGTGGAGCAGGCTGTGGTGGATGCCATTGTTGAGGCTGGGCGTATTGCTCCTTCTGCTTGTAATAACCATCCAACCCGTGTGATGGTGTTGGATACGCCTGAGCTTCTGGAGAAGGCTGCTGCTTGTCAGCCTCGGTTTGCTCGTGATGGGTCTATCTTTGGGGCTCCGCTTGTCTTCCTTATTTGCAGCGTTACCGATGACGCTTGGGTGCGCCCGTATGATCAGATGAATTCCAGCGAAATCGATACGTCCATCGTGTGTGATCAGATGATGATGGAGGCCACCGAGCAGGGCCTGGGAACGTGCTGGGTATGCCATTTTAAGCCTGAGGTGGCACAAGAACAGTTCAATCTGTCCAAGGGCGTCTATCCCTATCACATGCTCGTCTGTGGCTATCCTGCCGACCACATCGCCGATCCCGAGCATCGCGAGGCCCGCACCATTCCCCTCCCCGACTTCCTCCTCAAGTAGATTTTTGGGACATGCCTTAAAGCCTACCCTTGACCGTTCATCCGTTCGCCGAGTTCTGCGCCACTATGTGCAGGGCTTGGTTTTTATGTTACGCACCCCGGCACAGTCATAAAAAAGGACCCGCAAGCTGCGGGTCCTTTCTAGGCACTAAATTGTAGGCCGAATGTTAGTCCAGGTCGTCGGCAGCAAAGTTGTCGATCGGGGCAAAGG
This sequence comes from Collinsella aerofaciens, assembly GCF_040910185.1. Classification (GTDB taxonomy): domain Bacteria; phylum Actinomycetota; class Coriobacteriia; order Coriobacteriales; family Coriobacteriaceae; genus Collinsella; species Collinsella aerofaciens_BF. Next base: position 48,385 of record NZ_JBDGBA010000009.1, read on the forward strand.
GATCGGCCACGGGGACAACCGGGTCAGCGACGGGCAGCGGCTCGGCGGGAACAGTCACTGCAGGAGAAGCGGCAGAACCGACCGGTGTGGAGGCCATGAGGTCGGCCGGGAAGGAGTTCTGGGCATCGTCCATGAAGTGCTGGATGAGCTTAAGATACTCGGCCTTGAACTCCTCACGGGAAGCCTTGAGACGATCGATCTCCTCGAGCTCGGCCTGCTTCTCGGTCAGAGCCTGGCGGATAACCTCGCGAGCCTTGGCGTCAGCCTCGTTGCGGATACGCTCAGCGTTCTCGTTGGCATCGTTAACGATGGTCTCAGCGGTCTGCTGGGCAGCGATCAGGGCAGCGGAAATCTGGCGCTCCTGAGCGGAGAAGTCAGGGGCGGGAGCAGCCACGGGGGCGGCAGGAACGGCCTGGTCGGCGGTAGCCCGAGCCTGGGCAAGCTGAGCCTGTGCATCGGCAAGCTGCTGCTCGGTAGCAGTCAGACGACCCTTAAGGTCAACGATCTTAGCGAGCATAGCGTCAACCTCGGAGGACAGCGTCTCCAAGAAGACGTCGACCTCAGCAGGATCGTAGCCACGCTTGGCCTCAGAGAAAGTCTGAGCCTGGATGTCTGCAGGGGTAATAGCCATAACAAGTCTCCTTTTTCATCGCCTCGGCGCTACACGCCCGACGTAAGTTACTAAGTCAGTTCTACACGAGTATACCTATAAGAAGCTGCAGAACCAGCCTCTGCACCAACTGCAACGCAATAATCGCAACGACCGGCGAAAAATCGATACCGCCCATCGGCGGGATGAAACGACGGAACAGGTTGAGCCACGGACCGCACACGCTATCAAGCACCGCGGCAATATCCTGAAGCAAACCACCCTGCTTCATGGGAATCCACGTCATAAAGCAGTAGACGACAATGAGCGTGGAATAGAAGTTGAACAGCGTGTTGACCAGCTGGACGATAGTGTAGATGTTGATGGGAATCTCCTCGTCTTGTCTTTACTTAAGGTAGCCGTCGGCACGAAGCTTCTTGAGATCGGAATCTTTGACCTCGCAACCGGCGGGCAGCACCATGAACACGCGGTCGCCCACCTCCTTGACCGTGGCGCCCAGACCGCAGGCAAAGCCGTAAGAGAAGTCCAAGACGCGCTTGGCAACTTCGGTGCGTACGCCCACAAAAATCAGTGCGACAGGCTGCTTGGTGCGAACGCGGCGCACCACGGTCTCCACGTCGTCATAGCTCTCGGGGCGCAGGACATAGGCCGGCAGCTGCGGTGTGGCGTTGATGATATTGCTCGCATAGGCCGAGGCATCGCTCGGTGCAGGCGCGGGCGCAGCGGCGGCACGGGCGCGGGTGTTCTCGGCGTAGCTCGACGGCGTGTCATAGGCACCGGGACGATAACCGCTCGCAACACTGTCCTGCGAGCGCGAAGGCGGGTTATACGTCGTGGCATGGCGAGAGTCATCGCCGACCAGCTGCCCGGAGCGTGTATACACGGCAACCGACTCAGCTTCACCACGGCGCGTCTGACCAAGCAGGCCGTTGCTCGGCTCGTCTTGGGTGTAGAAGCCCTCGCCCGAAGCTCCGCTGTAGCCGTTGCCCTGATAGCCATCGTCATAGCCGTCATCGTAGCCGTAGTCGTCGTCCTGGCCATAACCCTGGTCGTAACCCTGCTGGCCGCCCAGGTGCATCTTATTTTTAATCTCGTCAAGGAAGCCCATGGTTGTGTCCTCTCGCGGTTTAGTGCAGGCGCCCCGATAATCAGTGCGCACTTCAGAGCCTTATTTTACTGCAAACTCCGGGCTAAATACTACCCTGCCCAGGCGAACGAGCGTAGAGCCCTCCTCAAGGGCAGGCTCAAAGTCTTCGCTCATGCCGCAGGAAAGCTCAGGCAGGTTCAAATCGGGATGCGCCGCCTCCAGCTCATCCCTCAGCTCACGAAGCCCCGCAAAGGTGCGGCGTGCCACATCCTTATTCCCCCGGGGCGCCATAGTCATAAGCCCCTGTACGCAAATTCCCTCAAGTTCCGCAAGCTCACCCGCGGCGGCGCGAATCTCATCGGGCGAAAAGCCTCCCTTCGACTCCTCACCACTTACATTGACCTCAATGAGCACACGCTGGGGGCCGGCGAGCTCGCCTGCCTCAATCTTGCGGACAGCACGGCTCGAGATCGCCTGCGCCAGATGCATCGAACCCACCGAGTGAATCAGCTCGGCTGAGCCCAGCACCGCATTGATCTTATTGGTCTGCAGGTTGCCGATCATATCGAAGCGCACCTCGGGCAGCTCCGGATGCTCCGCCAGACCCGTGAGCTTGCGAACCAGCTCCTGCGGGCGGTTCTCGGCAAAATGGCGATACCCCGCCTGGATGGCGGCAACGGTCTCATCGACACCAACGGTCTTGGACACGGCAATGAGGCTCGCGGCGTCGTGGGGACGGCCCGCGCGATCGAGCGCCGCATAAAAACGTTCCAGAATCTGCTCGCGGCGAGCGCGCATCAAGTCCAAATAGTTATCCATTGCCAATCGCCTCCGCTGACAGCCAAACAAGTAGTCCCATGCTAACGCAAGAGCGCGGCCCCGCATGTGCAAGGCCGCGCTCACTTAGGTATTTACAATCTTTCGACGAACGGGGTTACTTACTCCTCGTCGTCCTCGCCATCGTCCTCATCCTCAAGATGATCGAGCAGGTAGCGAAGACCCTCGCTGACCTCGTTAACGGGCACCTTGGCAACGTAGCGTACATCGACGGCGGGCCTCATGATAACACCCTCGCCCGAAGGCACGCGCATGCTCTCGAGCTCATCCTCATCAGTGCAGGCGATATCACCGGCAGTCATACGCTGTCCGGTCAACAGGAAGGTCAGACGGCAGGCGGCATCGATGGAAATCGAGGCGATGCGATCGAGATAGCGCGATACCATGATGGCGCGGCGCAGGTCGTCATAGTTGCTGTCGTCGTCCATAAAATCGCCCGTGTCCATGCGGTTAAAGGTGCGGAAGAACTTCTCGTAGGCGGCGTGCACTGGCTCGTCCTCGACGGCCAAGTTGCAGATGATGGACATGTCGTTGGTGACGAGCGCAGAAAGCGAAGAGCCCAGCACCTGGTAGACGGCCTCAGCCTCGGCCTCGACCGTGCCGACAAGCTCCTTGGGCAGCGAGATGTCGGCCTTGATCATATGACGCGTGGCGCGGCAAATCTGGCGAACCTTATCGGTCATGCGCTGCAGGTTAAAGTCGACGTAGATGATCGTCTGCAGCAAGCGGAAGTCGGAGGCGACCGGTGACTGCGTGGCAATCAGGTTGTAGCAGACGGCCTCCAGGTTGGCGCAGCGTGCGTCAATCGAAAGCGTGCGCTTCTTGGTCTTGGTGGCGAGCTTGCGGTCGTCGGTCACATAGGCCTTCACGGCATCGTGGAGGGCCAGATCGACGGCCTCGTAGATGCTCAGCATCTCGTGACGGGCCTCGATGAGCTGACGGGAAAACAGTTTGCGCATGGTTCACTCCAATCAGTTGGGTGCGGTCATGCCGCCCGCACAGTGAATACGCACCGGACCAGATCCGATCGGCTTGGGACTAGTCGCACCGATCAGCCAAAGCGGCCGGTGATATAGTCTTCCGTCCGCGAGTCCACCGGGCTGGTGAAGATCGCGTCGGTTTGACCATACTCGATGAGCGTAGCGGGCTCGCCGGCAACTTCCTGCAAGAAGAATGCGGTGTAGTCGCTAATGCGAGCTGCCTGCTGCATTGAATGCGTGACGATGATGATCGTCATCTCGGGCGCCAGCTCGGCCATCAGATCCTCGACCTTAGAGACGGACGTGGGGTCGATGGCGGAGCAGGGCTCGTCCATCAGAAGGACATCGGGTTGCACCGCAAGCACGCGCGCGATGCACAGACGCTGCTGCTGACCGCCCGAGAGCGCCAAACCATCCTTGTTGAGCTGATTGGATACCTCTTTCCAGAGGTTGGCGCGCTTGAGCGATTCTTCCACGATGTCATCGAGGTCGCTTTTGCTAGTCACGCCCTGCAGACGAGGGCCAAAGGCGACATTCTCGTAGATGGATTTGGGAAAAGGGTTGGGCTGCTGAAAGATCATGCCCACGCGACGACGGAGATCGACCGGGTCGACACCCTCGGCATAGATATCGTTGCCGTCGAGCGTCATGGTGCCCTCGATGCGCGTGCCCTCGATCAGGTCGTTCATGCGGTTGATGCAGCGCAAAAACGTCGATTTGCCGCAGCCCGAAGGGCCAATAAACGAGGTGATGGCGTTTTTGGCGATGTTGAGGTCGAGCCCCGTCAGCGCATGAAAGTCACCGTACCAAAAGTTGAAATCCTTGGCCGTAATGGCCGCTTGCTCCAGCGTGGGAGCGGACTGATAAACGGACATGGGACTCCTTAACTAGCGACGCTTGCGCGACAGGAAGCGCGCAAACAGGTTGAAGGCCAGAATGATCACCATCAGCAAGAGCGCGGTGCCGTAGGCTGCGTTCATGTTGATGCCGTCGTTGGCAAGCAGGTACAGGTGAACCGTCATGGGGCGGCCGGAATCGAGCGGCGAAATAGGTAGATTGATGGCCTGCCCCATGGTGTAGAGCACCACCGCGGTCTCGCCAATGGCACGGCCGATGGCGAGGACGATGCCCGTGGCAATACGGCCAAAGGCAGAAGGAAGCACGATCTTGGAGACAACCTGCCACTTGGTGGCGCCCAGACCGTACGCGCCCCAACGGATATAGCGCGGAACGGCGCGAATGGCCTCTTCGGTGGTGCGCATGACGATGGGAAGCATCAAGAGCGCGAGTGCCAGGGCGGCAGAGACCATCGAAAGACCCAAGCCCATGGCCTCGACAAACAAGGCGTAGCCAAACAGACCCATAACGATGGAGGGCACCGAGGCCAAAGCGTCAGCAGCGTAGCGAATGAGCTCGACGACCTTGCCCTGCTTGGCGTACTCGGCCAGATAGACGGCTGCCAGCACAGCGATCGGCGTGCAGATAAGCATGGCGAGCGCCGTCACATAGACGGTCGAGACGATCGTGGGCCAAATACCGCCCTCGGCGTTGACGCCCTGGGGCCAACCGAAGATAAAGTCGAGCGAGATGTGTGGCAGGCCGTTGATGACCACGTAGGCGATGATAGCGACCAGCACCAGCGTGGTGATGTAGGCAGCGGCACGGAACACGCCAAGCATGATCTTGTTGGACAGGTCCTTGTTGATGCGGCCCTTCTTGCCGTGGGAAAGGGCACGCTTGATGCGCTCGCGCGACGAGGTCGTATCGACCGTCGTGTCAACGGAATCGGACATAGCCTACCCCCTCTTCTTCTTGGAAATCAGACGGACGATGCCCACCAGCGTGGCGGAGATGATAAACAGGACCACACCCATGCCGAACAGCGCAGAGCGGTGCAGACCCGAGGAATAGCTCATGTCGAGCGCAATCTGGCTCGTGAGCGTCGAGATGGGGCTCGCAATGCTGTCGGGAATAACCGGGGCGTTACCTACGACCATGAGCACGGCCATGGTCTCGCCGATGGCACGGCCCATACCCAGCACGATGGCATCAACGATACCCAGCTTCGCGGCAGGTAGCACGACCTTATAGATGGTCTGCCACTTGGTGGCGCCCATGGCATACGATGCCTCGCGAATGCCCATGGGAATGGAATTGAGAGCATCGATGGTGAGCGTGGTGATGGTAGGGACGATCATGATGGCGAGCACAAACCACGCCGTCAGCGCACCAAAACCAAGGCCGCCGGTCAGTTGTGCGATAAACGGGCGGATGATGATCATGCCAAAGAAGCCGTAGATGATGGAGGGTATGCCCGCCAGCAGGTCAACGGCGGGGCTGATGAGCTTGCGCACGCGCTTGCTGGCAATCTCGACCAGGTAAACGGCCGTACCCACGCCCAGCGGCACGCCCATGGCGAGCGCACCGACGGTCACCAGACCCGAGCCGGCAAGCAGCGACAAGATGCCGTAGTGGCCCTCAGAAGGCGCCCACGTAAAGCTAAAGAAGTCCGCCAGACCGATGTCAGTAAAGACGGGCAGCGCCGAGTACGTGGTAAAGACAAAAATCAGGATGACGGTAACGACCGCCAAGAACGCGCAGGCAAAGAAGATCCACTGCAGCGCCTTCTCCTTGATATAGGTACTGTGCGATACGAGCGCCAGCTCGCGCTTCTTGGGCGTCTGAACATTCTGCTCAGTCTGGGAGTTTTCCTGTGCTTCCATGCTACTCACTCCCCTTCTCGTCGTTGGTGACGGGAATAAAGCCCGCCTCGCGAATCTGCTTGTCCATCTTTTCGGACGTCACATAGTCGATGTAATCCTGCGCCTGCTGCGAAGGCGCACCCTTCACAAAGAAGTAAAGGTCGCGTGAGATGGGATAGCCGCCGCTCGCGACCGTCTTCTCGGACGCCTCAACATGATTGACCGAGACGGCCTTGACCGAGGTCTTGGCGTTGAGGCTATCGACGAAGCCCAGCGAAATGTAGCCAATGGCACCGCGCGAACGAGATACCACGTCGCGCACCTGGCCCGTGCCCGAAAGAACGGCCGAGCGGCGATCGAACGGGGTGCCGTCCATCACGATGGTGCGGAAGGCCTCACGCGTGCCGGACGCCTCATCTCGATTGATGACCTGGATCCTCAGGTCCTCGCCACCGACTTCTTTCCAGTTGGTGATCTTGCCGGCGTAAATATCGCGGAGCTGCTCGGTCGAGAGGTTATCGACCGGGTTATCGTCGTTCACGATGACCGCGATACCGTCGTGGGCAATGACGATGGGAGTCAGGCCCAGATCCTGTTCGTCGGCATTGAGTCCACGGGAGGAGCTGGCGATATCGGCTGTGCCGGCGCTGACGGCCTCGATGCCAGCGGAAGAACCCAAACCGGAAACGAGCACGTCGATGCCGGTCTCCTCCTTAAAGCCCTCGGCCGCAATCTCGGCGATAGGAAGGCAGGTCGTGGAGCCGGCGACGGTAATGGAAGAGGTAGAAGATCCCGAAGAACAGGCGCACAGCGTAAGCGTAAGCACAGCGGCGCTCAGGACCGATACGATCTTTCTCATAGCATCACGCCGATCGCAGCATGGCGCCCACAGGTGCCGTCCTCGTTACGGTAGGAATAAAAGCGGTCGTTCTGACGCACAGTCGAAAGCTGGGTATCCACGATATTATCCGCGTCGACACCGACATCTACCAGCGCCTCGCGAATGGCAGCGGAAAGATCGAGCATGCGAGAGGCACTCGCATCGATGCAAGAGAACTCGGCGGCAAAGCGATCCATGAGTTCCTGGGATACCTCATATTCGTCACCCAAGATATGGGGGCCGATATAGGCGGAAACGTTGCTCGCATCGCAGCCGGCAGCATCGCAAAGCGCCTGGCACGCCTTGGCAGAAATACGTGCAATCGTGCCCTTCCAACCGGAGTGCACCACGGCAAATCCGCCAGGGGCCACCAGCACCACGGGAACGCAGTCGGCAAAGCAGAGCAGCACGGGCACGTTATGCGCCGTGCAGACGATGGCATCACAGCCCTCGGCAATCTGCTCGCGAACGTCCTCAAGGTCATCGGCGCCGTTCGAGGTCACCGCAACGATATGATCACCATGGACCTGATTGGGAACGAGCAGGTTGTGCTCGCACTCGGCGGCACCCATAGCTTCGAGCGCACGACGACGATTTTCTTGAACAGCAAAGGGGTCATCGCCAACATGCGAGCCCAAGTTGAGTGAGGAGTACGCATCTTCGGAAACGCCACCGGCGCGCTCGGTGAAGGCAAAGCGAACATCGGATGTCACGCCCTCCACCAACGTAACTCCATCATGGTCGACACGCGAAACGTTGTCCGCACGTGCTGCCATACTAAAGCCTCCTAATAACACAAGTACCGCGGCATCGCCGCTACAGCCCGCGTTTATACGGCTGTCATACTTCTCTAAAAGGATACCTGCTGCGCTGGAGGCAATCGTAAAGGGAACGTAAAGAGATTGGAGGTTCTAGTTTACAAAGTCGAAATAAAAAGGGCGCGTCCATACGGACACGCCCCTGTGCACAACAATGCAAAGAACGACTTAGAAGCTACCGCGCTTCAGGAAGTCGGGAAGCTCGAACTGATCGTTGCCGAAGTTAGGAAGCTCGGTGCCACCGACGTTGCGGGTCGGAGCGGCCTGAGCCGGGCTCGTGGCCGGAGCGGTGCGCTGCGGCTCAGCGGAGGCAGCGGCCTTGCTCTGAGACTGCTGAGCAGCAAAGAGCTCGTCCTGACGGTTGACGTTGGAGTCGGAGAAGCCCGTAGCGATGACGGTGATACGCACCTGATCGCCCAGGGACTCGTCGACAACGGTACCGAAGATGATGTTGGCCTCGGGGTCGACGGCGTTGGCGACAACGTCGGCGGCGTCGCTGATCTCCTGGATGCCCAGGTCCTTGGAACCGGCGATGGAGAGCAGCACGCGCGTGGCGCCATCGATGGAGCTCTCGAGCAGCGGGCTGGAGATGGCCTGCTGGGCAGCGTCGACGGCACGGGTATCCCCAGAAGAGGTACCGATACCCATCATGGCGGTACCGGCCTGCTTCATGATGGTCTTAACATCGGCGAAGTCCAAGTTGATGATACCGGGGACGGTGATGAGGTCGGTGATGCCCTGGGTGCCCTGGGAAAGGACGCCATCGGCAATCGCGAAGGCCTCGAGCATGGTGGTCTTCTTCTCGGCGATGTCGAGCAGCTTATCGTTAGGGATGACGATCATGGTGTCGACGCAATCGGAGAGGGTCTTAATGCCCTCCTCGGCGCTCTTCTTGCGCTTGCGGCCCTCGAAGGTGAAGGGCTTGGTCACGACGGCGACGGTCAGCGCACCGACCTCGTTCATCGCGATATCGGCAACGATGGGAGCAGCGCCGGTACCGGTGCCACCGCCCTCGCCGCAGGTGATGAACACCATGTCAGCGCCAGCGAGCGCCTCGGCAATGTCGTCGCGGGACTCATCGGCAGCCTTGCGGCCAACCTCGGGGTTGGCGCCGGCGCCCAGGCCGCGGGTAAGGTCGGTGCCGATGTGCACCTTGATATCGGCATCAGAGATCGCGAGTGCCTGAGCATCGGTGTTGATGGCAACAAACTCGACGCCGCGGATGCCCTCTTCGATCATTCGATTGACCGCGTTGGTACCGCCGCCGCCGACGCCGACCACCTTAATGACGGCAAGGTAGTTGTTGATCTCTGTCTCGTGCATGTCGGTCCTCCGAACAAAGGTTATAGCCATAGCATGGGTCGACCCCGCGCACATTAACCTTCAGGTTGAAAGTAAATGCAAAGGTAAACCGTATTATGGTTGCACATTATGAACGTATCAGTCAAATAATTGACCGTGAAAACCAAACAAACCAGATAAACGGCGTGGTATGACCCCTCAACAAAGCATCAACCAGCGCTACGAGGTCGGAGCGTTCCTAAATGTATAGTTACCCGGAGAGCGCACATTGATATACGTTACGCCCTCTACCTGCGAAAGCAGCTTGGTGACTACGCGCTCCTTCTTGACGATATCGTTCGAATCACCCAGCGACACCTCAATGCCGTTATTGAGGTTTGCCGAGATGGCTTCGACCGAAGGCGTGGAAATATCCTTGACTTGTCCCAAGAACTCGCTCGAAAAACCACGCACATAATCCAAGCCAGCCTTAACGGCCTTGGAGCTCACCGCCTGGCCGGAAACCGGAGCGACATCCGCCGAGACATCAGTCAACAACACCGCGCCATAGTGCTTAGCGAGCGCCAGCGCGGCATCAATGCCGGTCAGGGTATTTGAGCCCTGCCCCGTCGTGATGACGTTGCCCTGGTCATCCACTTCGACCGACGTCGACAGCGGGGCGATCCAGGTGTCATCATCCCCGATGGCCCAGGCAAGGTCATCGGAGCTGATATAGGCAATTGCGATGACCTTGCGCTCCATCGGCGTAATGATGAGCGTATGCGGGAACTGACGCTGGACATCCACGCCCGACACCCACGGGTTCTGCTTGAGGTCCTCGGTAATCTGGTCAGGATCGACGTTAAAAAGCGACGTTCCCTCGGGCAAATCGATCAGCTGGATAGCATCGTGCTTCGTCACATGCTCGCTGCCTTGAATCTGAATATCAGTGGCGGTAAACAATCCAGAGTTGATCACCACGACGGCAACGACGACGAGCACGGCCAAGACGGCCAGAACGCCGCCCACGATTTTGCCTTTGCCTGTAACGAGAGAAGCGGCGTCTGACGTTTTATTTGCCATCGCCCCAAGTGAAGACAACGGGTTGACGCCTTTTTTACCCGAAGGCTTCTTGGCGGTAGCCGGCACCGATGTCAGCGAGCGCGGTTTCGATGCGCCCAGCGTGCGACCCGGACGCGCCGCCTTAGTTCCCGTCGAGGGCTTAGGAGTTGCCATGGGACGGGCAGGTTTGGCGCCCATAACAGGCTTTGACGTCACCGAGGGACGCGAGGACTTTTTTGCGGCCGGACGATTACCGAGCTGCGAGCCGACAACCGGACGACTGGTCTGTCGAGCATGCCCGACAGACTTAGAGTGCGCGACGGTATTGCGTTGAGGTTTGGCAGGCGCGCCGGAACGCCCTCCGGCGCGGCGGAAGGTGGGTTTCGATGCTCTAGAAGCCGAGGAATTTAACTTCCGGTCTGAGCTCGATGCCATACGCCTCCCTCACCTTTCCGTGCACATGTCTGATAACCGCGGCAACGTCATCGGCCGAGGCAGTTCCGTTATTAACGATAAAATTAGCGTGAACGGGCGAAACTTCCGCGCCGCCAATCGAAAAACCCTTTAATCCACAATCCTCGATAAGCTTGCCCACGCTCGCATCGGGCGGATTGCGAAAGACCGACCCGCAGGATGCGCGACCCATGGGCTGTGTACGCTTGCGCCTCGTGAGGTACCGCTCCATGCGCTCGCGAATGTCGGCCTTGGGCGCCGGTTTAAGCTTGAGCACGCACTCGAGGATGATCTCATTGCGGGGAAGGCTACATTCGCGGTAGCCCCAAGTGATCTCGGACCCCGCATAATGCTTGATACCGGATGCCGGGTCAAACGTTACGACATCCTCAACCAGCGAGCCAATCCACTCGGTCCGTGTGCCGGCATTCATAGATATCGCACCGCCGACCGAACCAGGGATGCCAACGGCAAACTCAAGGCCCGAGAGGCTACGCGACAGGGCATCGTTGACCAAGCGCGCAAACATCACGCCCGCACCGACCGTCAGCGTACAACCGTCATCGGCAACAACCGTGCGCTGAAACTCACGTCCGAGCGAAATGACGGCACCGCGATAACCGCCATCGGCAACCAGCAGATTGGAGCCCTTGCCGATGATGACCCACGGCACCTGCTCGCGATCGAGCACCGCCACGGCACGGCGGAGGGCATGATAGCTATGGCACGTCACAAAGAGGTCGGCCTTGCCGCCGATACGATAGCTCGTATGACGCGCAAGGCGCTCGTCCTCGATCACATCCGTGTCGATCATGCCCGAGAGCGCCATGACGGCGTTAAACAGACCCATTAGACTTAAGCGTCTTTCTTGGCAGTCAGATACTCAATGAACTCGGGACCGACGGTCGTAACGTCACCAGCACCCATAGTGAGCAGCAGGTCGCCCTCGCCCACCATCTGCTCGAGCTCCTGATTAAGCTCAAGACGGCTGGAGCAGTACACGACCTCCTTGCCAGGATGCTTGGCGCGCACGGTATCGGCGAGCATCTTAGAGGTGACACCCGGAATGGGCATCTCGCCAGCCGAGAACACATCAATCAACAGCAGTTTATCGGCATTGGCAAATGCATCGGCAAAGTCGTCGCACAGGGCCTGCAGGCGCGAATAGCGGTGCGGCTGGAACACGACGTCGACATGCTTGTAGCCCAGCGACGAAGCGGCAGCAAGCGTCGCCTTGATCTCGGTGGGGTGATGGCCGTAATCATCGACCACGGTGATGCCATCGATATCGCCCACGTGGGTAAAGCGACGGCGGACGCCCTCAAAGCTCGAGAGCGCCTTGGCGGCGGAGTCGATGTCAAGGCCCAGGACATGGGCGACGGTGAGCACCGCCGTGGCGTTGAGCATGTTGTGGCGACCGGGATTGCTCTTGATCTCCACAGCATGCTCAGTGCCGTCCTCAAAGCGAACGATAAAGTCACTCTGGATGCCCTTGACATCCGGGTGCATGCAGACGATGTCGTTGCTCTCGGCAAAGCCGTAGGAAAGCACGTGACGGCCCGTCGACTTGGCGAGCTCGACCAGATGCGGGTCCTCACCGCAGACGATGACGGTGCCGTCCTCGCCCACCAGGCTCATGAATTTGGCGAAAGTTGTCTCGATCTCCTCGATACCCGAGTAGTGATCGAGGTGGTCGGCCTCGACGTTGGTCACAATGACCACGTTGGGGTTCAGGAACAGGAAGGAGCTGTCGGACTCGTCGGCCTCGGCGACAAAGTAGTCGCCCGAGCCGTTCTTGCCGTTCGTGTCATAGCCCTCGACAATGCCGCCGATCAAGAAGCTCGGATCCAGGCCCATGCGGTCGAGCATGGTGGCGCACATCGAAGACGTGGTGGTCTTGCCATGCGTGCCGGCAACAGCGACGGTGGTGTAGCCGTGGCCCAAAGCAGAGAGCATCTTGGCACGGGGCCACACGGGAATACCAAGCTCGCGAGCGCGCACGAGTTCAGGGTTGGACTCCGGAATAGCGGTAGAGACAACAACCACGTCGGGCTTGACCTCGTCGATCGTGGCGGCCTCATGGCCCACATGCACCTTCACACCAGCGCGGGTAAGCTGGCGGATATAACGTGACGTCTTAAGGTCGGAGCCGGTAACGGCATAACCGCGCTCGTGCAGAACGAGGGCGATGCCGCTCATGCCGGCGCCGCCGATACCGATAAAGTGGGCGCTCTTAAACTCGGGCGCGGAGGTTGCAGTCTGGGAATCAGCCATGTGCTCGTGTACTCCTTGCGTAAACACTGCCTGTAACCCGTTAACTGTACCGCACCAACCGCATCAGCGCGAGGGCGACCGACGATATCCCGTCTAACTAACGCAAACCCTCTACCGCATCCGCCAGAAGAGCGGCGGCCCTATCCTGAGCCAGACCACGCGCCGCCTGACGCATGGCGTCGCGCGCCGCCGCGTCATCGACCAGGTGCAGCAGCTCATCGGCAAAGGCAGAACCGTCGATATCGGCATCGGCGCAGAGCACGCCGGCCCCGGCGTCGACCAGATAACGGGCATTGGTGGTTTGGTGATCGGCCGTGGCGTGCGGGTACGGCACGAGCACCGAAGGCACGGCGAGTGCAGCGATCTCGGCCACGCTCGATGCGCCCGAACGCGAGAGCACCAAATCGGCAGCAGCCAGCATATCGCCCATGTTGTCGATGTAAGGCTGGACGCGGTAACGCTTCGCCTCCTCGGGCGTCAGCGCCAAAGCGCGCTCGGTCTCCTCAAAGCCGTCGGCACCCGTCGAATGCAACACATAGAGGTTCTTGCGCGAAAGCAGCTCGTTTTTGAGCGAAGCCACGCGCTCGTTGAGGTGCTGGGCGCCAAGTGAACCGCCAAAGACGAGCAGCAGCGTAGCGTCCTCGGGAACGCCAAGTGCCTTGCGGCCGCGAGCGCGATCGCCCTCGATTACCGAGCGACGTACGGGGTTGCCGGTCATGAGCACGTGGCCAGGGTCACCTTCGCGCTCAAAGACCGAACGCGCTGCCGGCACCGAGATGCACACGCGGGCGGCGTGGGAGTTCATCATCTTGTTGGCCAGGCCCGGAACAGAGTTCTGCTCATGCAGCAGATACGGAACGCCCGCGCCCTTGCACCACCCCAGCAGCGGAACCTCGACATAGGCACCAAAACCAATGGCGGCATCGGGCTTGCCAACCTTTGAAAAATGACTGGCGAGCGCACGCTTGGCCTTGTTGACACGCCACAGCGAGGTCAGCGCCGTCCAAGGACGGGAGCGGTCGAAGCCTGTGACCGTAATGGGCACAAAATCAAACCCAGCCTCGGGGACCAGACGACCCTCGAGCTTGCGCGACTGGCCCACGAACACAACGTGGTGGCCACGGTCACGCAGCTCTTCGGCCAAGGCGAGCGCGGGGTTGATGTGCCCTGCCGTGCCGCCGGCTGCAATAGCAACGGTCATTTTATCGGTCATGGTAGTCCCTTCGTACACGCGGTCCCTGGTCGTCGGTACGCAAACGCGCCGACGGGTCTGAGTTCAAATCGATTCGCTTATATCCGCCGCCCGCATTGCGAGGAGTGGGGCGCTGAGGACGACCTTGCGGCGCCGTTCGCTGACGCGGGCGGGCTGCGGGGTCGGTCGCAGAGCCATCCAGGACGGTAAAACCGTTACGCGAAGATCGCTCGCCGCGCACGTGGGGCACGCCGGCGGTACTCTCATCCATAACGGCAAAGCTCTCACGGCGGCGGTCATACTCATCGCGGCGGGCGCTCTCGTACGAAACGCGCAGGATCAACCCGGCAAGCATGAGCGACACAATAATCGACGAACCGCCGTAGCTAATAAACGGCAACGGTTTGCCCGTCATGGGAAACACGTTGAGGATGCCCAGCGCGTTAATCAAAAACTGCACCGCGAGAATGACCGCGGAGCCAGACGCCATAAGCGCGCCCCGACGATCGGTCGCCTGCTCGGCAATGCGAAACGCCGAGTAGATCAGCATCGCAAACACCAAGAAGAACAGCACGGTTCCGACAAAACCAACTTCCTCGCCAATGATGGCCAGGATGTAGTCATTGTGCGCCTCGGGCAGATACGAGTACTTCATGGTTGAGTTGCCGATGCCACGGCCGAACAGACCGCCCGAGGCAAAGGCCATGATGGCAAGCGTGGCCTGATAGCCGTCACCATACTCGTCGGCCCAAGGGTTCAAGGCAACCTGAATACGCACCATACGGTACGGCTCTGCGACAAGCGCAATCACGATCACGAGAATGCCGAAGATTAGCACGCCGATGATAAATCTGGGGTCGAGACCCGCAAACAACGCCATGCACATGAGGGTCAACAGGATGATCAGGACAGTACCGAAATCGGGCTGGATAAAGATCAGAAAGAGCGAAATGCCCAGGTAGATGCCCATCTTGCGAAGGAATTCGTTGATGTTGCCACCGGGCGAAAAGAAGCGATCAAGCATGATGGCCGAATACGCAATGGCAAATGGCTTTAAAAACTCGGAAGGCTGGAACTGAATACCGGCGATGTTGAGCCAGCGCGTGGCGCCGCGGCTGCCGCTGCCCACCAAGAACACCAGAAGCAGTAGCCCTATCATGCCGATAAGGAAGATCCTGAGCACATCCTCCCCAAACCAGCTGTCCGGCAAAACGCGCACGATGGCAATCAGTGCCAGAACACCGACCACGGCAAACGCGGCCTGTCGACCCAGAAAAAACGTCGCCGAGCCATTCTCGTGCAGCGCCTCGACCGAAGACGCCGAGTACACCATCAGCAGGCCAAAGCACACCAAGGTAAACAAGCAGGCCATGAATATCAAACGGGGGCGCATGATACGGGCGGGAACGCCGGCAATATAGCGTTCGCTAAACGACTGCCCGCCGCGGCTGGAACGCGGTGTGATGCGACGTGAGGAAGCACGGTCCGAGTCGGGCCTCCTCATACCTTGTCGGGGGCTCTCCTCTCTCACCGCAACCCCTATTCCATTTGCGATTTCGCCGCAGCGGCAAGCTGAGCCACGTAGTCCTTAAACACGCGGCCGCGCTCCTCATAGCCCGAGAACTCATCGAACGAAGAGCAGGCAGGTGATAGTAAGATCACGTCACCACGGCTCGACAACGAACGGGCAACGTCCACGGCGTCGCGCAGGTCATCTGCCTGGGCGATATCCACATCGCCATCGACATCGGCCTCGTCCATAGCGGCGGTGAAGCGCTCGCGCGCATCGCCAAAACAGACGACCGAGCGCACGTTGTCCATAACGACGCGCGCGAAGTCCGTGAGCGGCGTGCCCTTATCGTGGCCGCCGAGCAGCAAGATCACATCGTCATCGGGAAATGCCGTCAGCGCCTTCTCGACCGCATCGGTGTTGGTCGCCTTGGAATCGTTGACGTAGCGCACGCCGTCAATCTCGCCACACGGCTCCACGCGGTGCTCGAGCGGCTGGAACGAGGCAAGACCGCGGCAGACACCATCGACATCGGCACCGACCGCCAAGGCAGCCGTGGCAGCGCACAGGGCATTGATAACATTGTGATGGCCCGAGATCTTGAGCTCGGATGTAGCGATGAGCGGGGTCTCGACACCCTTCAGGCGCACGACCATCTTGCCGTCGCGCACAAAGGCGGCATCCTCGCCCTCAGGCTCGTCAAAGGCAACCTTGCAGATGCGACGACCCGGCGTGTAGATGTACTCATCGAACTCGTGAATGCCGGCGTCTTCGACGTCGACAACCACCAGATCGTCATCGACCATATTGTCAAACAGTTTGATCTTAGCAAGCGCATAGTTCTTATGGCTCTTATGCCAGCCTAAGTGGTCGGGAGTGATGTTGAGCAGCACCGCCACGCGGGGGTGGAGCTCGGTTGTCGTAGCAATCTGATAGCTCGAGAGCTCAGCCACAAACCACTCGTTGTGGGCTCGGCCGTCAATCTCGTTGACCGGCGGCTCGCCGATGTTGCCGACAGCAACGCTGGCCTCGCCGGCAGCCTTAAGCAGATAATCAGTCAGCGACGTGGTGGTCGTCTTGCCGTTGGTGCCCGTGATGGCAATCCAGTTATCGGGCGACAGGCGATAGGCAAACTCGGGCTCACCCATAATCTGGGCGGCATGCTCGCGCCCGGCCTTAAAGAAGCCCGAGAACTCCGAGATGCCCGGGCACGTCACGCATACGTCATAGGCGCCCTCGACCTGTTCGGTCCCATAGACAAACGACGCACCAGCAGCCTCGAGCGCACGCGTGGCGTCATTGGGCTCAGAGGTGCCGCCGCCATACACGGTAACGGCGCTTACGCGCTCGGGATGTGCCAGCGCCCAGCGGGCGACATCGAGACCGGATTTGCCCTGACCCAAAACGAGCAGGCTAAAGACATCAGCAAGAGGCATGAAAGACCACTATCCCAACTGGAAGAACAGGGCAAGGCCAACGGCACCAAAGGCCGCAGCGATAATCCAAAAACGGATGACGACCTTGGTCTCGGCCCAGCCCTTCTTTTCGAAATGATGATGGATGGGCGCCATAAGGAAGACGCGCTTGTGCGTAAAGTGGAAGTAGACAACCTGAATCATGACCGACAGGGTCTCAACGATAAACAGGCCGCCGATGATGAGGGAGACGACCTCGGTGTTGGTCATGATGGACGTGCAGGCAAACGCGGCGCCCAGGGCAAGCGAGCCGGTATCGCCCATAAAGATGCTCGCCGGATAGCAGTTGAACCACAGAAAGCCCAAGCAGGCACCGGCACACGCGGTGCAGAAGATGGACAGGTTCACGTCTCCGTGCAAAAACGCCATGGCAGCCATGGCGAGCATGGCAATCATAGAGGTGCCGCCAGCAAGACCATCAAGGCCATCGGTCAGGTTCACGGCATTAGAAAGACCGGCGATCATCAGCCAGCAAAAGACAATGTAGAGCCACGGGAACGAAAGGCCGCAGATGGTGGTCGAAAGCACGCCAAGGTCGATCGTCAACCCACCGGGAAAACGAATCTCGGGGGCGACGCCGCACCAGTTAACGGCAAGTACCGTAAAGGTGACACAGATAATGGTTAGGCCGATCATCTTGGCATGGGGCGTCAGACCGAGCGAGCGCCCATGCGTAACGGAGGTCAGGTCGTCAATCAGGCCCAGCACGCCGGTCGCCAGCGTGGCGAGCAGCACGAGCACGAGCTCGGTGGTGAGCTTGCCCATTAGCAGACAGGTCAGCGAGATCGCGACGAGGATGACAACGCCACCCATGGTGGGCGTTCCCTGCTTAACCAAATGACGCTTGGGGCCGTCGGCACGAACCTGCTGGCCGATACCCTCGACCTTGAGCAGCTTGATCCACCACGGCATGAGCAGCAGCGCAATGGCGGCGGCGATGCCAAGCCCCAAAAAAGCCTGATACGTTGGATACGAGGGATTGCCGAACATGGGCTAGCACACACCTTCCACAAAGCGGTCGAGCTCAACAAAGCGGGAACCCTTGACCAGTACAACATCATGTTTTTCAAGCGCGCCGCCCATGCGGTCGAGCACCTGCTGATAATCGGAGAACACCTGGATGCGGTCCTCGTCCATGCCCATCATGCGCGCGGCATCGGCCATAAGCTGGGCCAGCTCACCACCCACGCACGCCAGCATGTCGAGCTTCTTGGCGGCGGCATAGGCGCCCACGAGCTCATGCATGCGAGGAGCCTCATCGCCCATCTCGCCCATCTCGCCCAGGATCGCCATACGAGACCCCGTGCACGATAGCGAGCACAGCAGATCGAGGCCAGCAGCCATGGATTCGGCACTGGCGTTATAGGAATCGTCGATGACGCGGGCACCGCTCTTGGCGCGCTTGATCTCCTGGCGGTGACCGGTGATCGTGAGGCCTCTAAAGGCAGCATCAATCTGCTCGGGCGTCACGCCCAGGCGATAGGCAACTGCGGCGGCCTTAACGGCATTTGGGACGGACTGCACGCCGGGGATGGCAAGCATGGTATCGGTCGTCTCACCCTGGCCAAAATCGAGCGTAAAGACCGGACGGCCCTCGTCATCAACACGAATGTCGCGGGCACGGACCTCATCATCGTCCGAGACGCCGGCCAGCATCACATCGATACCAGCAGGCTGGGCGAACGTATCGCGAATGAACGGCGTAAAGTCGTCCTCGCCGCCCAAAACCAGCAGCGGCAAGAAGTCGCCGGCGGCGCACATGCCCTGGACAATCTCGGCCTTAGCGCGGGCGATGTTCTCGCGGCTGCCCAAAATGCCGATGTGAGAGGTACCAATCTTGCTCACGATGGCAAGGTTGGGATTGGCGGACTGGGACAGGCGCTCAATCTCGTGGAAATGGTTCATGCCCATCTCGAGCACCAGGACCTCGGTATCGGCCGGAGCGGAAAGCACCGTGAGCGGCATGCCGATCAGGTTATTGAAATTGCCCTTGGTGGCCCAGACACGATAGCGCTTGGCGAGCACGGCGGCGAGCACGTCCTTGGTCGTCGTCTTGCCGATGGAACCGGTAATACCAACGACCAGGCAGCCAAGCTCCAGGCGATACGTGTGCGCCAAACGCAGCAGAAACTCCTCGGGATCATCGGTCAGCAGGATGGCGCACCCCTTGTCCTGCGCCAGCGAGACCAGCTCGGCCTCGGGCTCACGCGTCATCACGACGGCGCCGGCACCCGACTGGACGGCACGGGAAGCAAAATCATTGCCGTCGACGTTTTCACCGGGAAAGGCGACGAAAATCGTCCCTTCCTCGACCTGGCGCGAGTCGATAACGCACCCGCGGCATACCCGATCGGCTTCTCCCGTCACGGTTCGGGCCCCTGTTGCGGCCGCGAGGTTGTTGACGGCGATCTCTATCATTGCAGCTCCCCTGTAAACCTAATAATGCTATCGGCGTATTGTATCCCAGCGCCGCACATGCGTGGTGCAGGGCATGTGAACACCCTCATATGGGACAACAAACCACGCCCCAAAGATTGTAACCCCCTACTTCGTGTGCGGGATACCCAGCACGTCGAGCGCGTTGGCCATAATGGACTGGAACGGCACCGCAGCGGCATCTGAGCCGCTCGGCGTTCCGTCGAGCGTGATATAGCACAGCACCTTGGGCGATTGTGCCGGTGCAAAGCCCATAAAGGACGACATGTAGTTCTCCTTGAGGTAGCCGCCGTTCTCGTCGGCACGTTCGGCCGTACCGGTCTTACCCGCCACGTCATAGCCGTCAACCGCGCCGCCAACGCCCGTTCCCTCGGACACGACCGTCTGCATGCACGATGTCACCTGGGATGCGGCGTCCTCCGAAATCGCGCGCTCGCCTTCGCCCCAGTCCTTCTCGTCGCCCTTGCTGGACTTATAGAAGTGCGGTGTCATCATCACGCCGCCGTTGGCGATGCCGCCCACGGCACGTGCGATCTCAATCGGCGAGACAGACAGTGCCTGTCCAAAGCTCATCGAGCCCAGCGTGGCGCCGTCATACTGGTCACGCTCCTTGACGATACCCAGGCTCTCTCCCGGAAAATCGACACCCGAGCTGTGACCGATGCCCCACTTGTCCACATAGGCGGCAAAGTCGTCGGCACCGATCTTGCGCCCCACTAGGACAAAGCCCACGTTGGACGAACGGCGCATCATCTCGCGCACATCCATGGTCATGGCATAGTCGCGCTTGTCGGCATCGGTGACGGTATCGTCGCCCACCTTGATGCTCGCCGGCACCTCAAACGACGTACTCGATCGCACGACGCCCAAGTCGAAGCCGGCGCCCGCCACGAGCGTCTTAAAGACCGAGCCGGGCTCGTAGGCGTCGGTGACCAGGCGCAGATTCATATCCTCGGTCTTGGCATTCTCCAGATCGGTCTGGTCGTAGGTCGGGTACGAGCAGGCTGCCAAAATCTCGCCTGTCGTAGGATCGGTGACCAGCGCCGAGCCGTTCTTGGCCTTAGTCTTCTCAACTGCCTCTGCCAGGGCATCCTCGGCCGCACGCTGGATATTGACGTCGAGCGTCGTCACGATATCAACGCCGTCGACCGCAGCCACCTTTTTATAGGCACCGCCCGCGATATAGCTGCCGTCCCTCGCGCGCTCGCGTACGAGAGAACCGTTCGTGCCGGTCAGAAGCTTGTTGTATTGCTTTTCGAGACCCGTCAAGCCGTCGTTGTCTACATTCACTACACCCAGCACCTGCGATGCCAGATTGCCGTATGGATATACGCGCTTCATGGCCTGCTCAAAAAGCACGCCGGGCAGGTTCTTCTTCTCCAGCGCCGCAACATCGTCTTCGTCCACCTGGCGCTTGATATACACCCAGGTTCCATCGGACTCAACGAGCTTGCGGCAGGTCTTTTTATCGATTCCAGTTGCCTTGACCAGCGCCGACACCGTCTTGTCAACATCCTCGACAAGCTGCGGGTTCACGGCGATGTTGCGACATTCGACCGACGACGCCAGCACGTTGCCGTTGCGGTCGTAGATGGTGCCGCGTTTGGCATAGAGGGTCTGCGCAAGCAGGCGGCGCGCATCGGCACGCTCGCGCAGTTTATCGGCTTCGACAATTTGATAGTCGGCAAGGCGAAAGACGCCCAAGCCCAAGCCAAGCCCGATGAAGCCCATGACGGCTTTGCGGCGAGGCAGAGGCGCGCCTGTGAGCCATTCGGTCGACGAACTCTTGCGCGACCTGGTGTTATGCACTTGAGGGCCGCCCGAGCCGCGAAGTCGCGACGCCGGGTCGTTGCCACGGGACCGCCCGGCGTTGTAAGATTGCCGACCCGTTCCTTGATAACCAGAACGTCCCCGCGACGAGGGACGTCCAGAACCGCGGCCCCCATCGGAACCGCGGCGATAGTCATTTGTCATACTCAACTACCGTCTTGCTACTGAGCGGTCGCGGTCGCGTTGGCGCCCGCGGCTGCATCCTGCGAAAAGTCAAGTGTAACGCTCTCGCTGGGCTCCACCATGCCATAAGCGCCCGCAAGGTCGCGAATGCGCGTGTCGGCGCCATAGACCGAATGCATGACCTCCAGGTCGGAGCTCTCATCGGTCGCCTTTTCGAGCGTGCTGGTAAGCTCGGCGTTGCTGTTGAGCACCTGGGCCGTAACGCCGGCGAGCGCCACGCGGGCGACGCCGATCGTCATGAAGATAGCCGCAATGATGCAAAACGTTTTAAGAACGCTCATGAAAACCGGGCTTACCGCCTGGTTTGCCTGACGGCCCGCGCCCGTGTAGACATCAAAGCGCGGCGCGCGCTGCTCACGGGGAGCAACGGGGGCCTGCGGCGTCTCACGATAGGCGGGCATGGCGTTCATATCATAGGCGAGTGCTGCGCTTGAAGTGTTGTAGCCCATGATATGCCGCCTCCCATCCCGAGTACGTTGGTAGTGTGTTTAAGCTTCGTTTATGGTGCGAGCGGGAGGTCCAATATCGCGCGGTCGCGCCTACAGACGCTGCGCCACGCGGATTTTGGCTGATCTCGCCCGAGGGTTGCGCTCAACCTCATCAGGCTGGGCAACCAAGGGTTTGCGGGTGATGACCTTGAGTATCGGCACGTTGCCGCACACGCACACCGGAATCTCCGGCGGACACGTGCACCCCTGGCTCATCTCCTTAAAGTGGTTCTTTACGATACGGTCCTCGAGCGAGTGATACGAGATGACGCAGATACGTCCGCCCGGGTTGAGCCACCTGGTGGCGGCATCAAGCCCTCGTTCGAGCACATCGAGCTCGTGATTGACCTCGATGCGAATGGCCTGGAAACTTTTCTTGGCCGGGTGTCCGCCATGCCGACGAGCGGCAGCCGGGATACCCGCCTTGATGATCTCGACAAATTGGCCGGTGGTTTCGATCGGTTCTTGCTCGCGGCGGCGCACGATCTCGCGCGCAATCTGCGAGGCGAACTTCTCTTCTCCGTAGACGCGTAGAATCCGGGCGAGGTCGTGTTCGTTATAGGTGTTGATGACCTCAGCTGCGTTTAAGGTGTTATTACCCGGATCCATCCGCATGTCCAATGGGGCGTCCTCGTTATACGAAAAGCCCCTGCCAGGGATATCGAGTTGCGGTGACGAAACGCCCAAATCGAACAGGAAGCCATCGACCCCGGGCACCTCGGCCGAGCAAAGCAGCTCGTCCAAGTCGCCGAAGTTGCCCTTCAGCAGCTGGTGCGGAACGCCGGGGACCTCGCGGTCCAGACGGGCGCCAGCGGCCTCGAGGGCCATGTCGTCCTGATCGACGCCGAGCAAAAGGCCCGTCTCCCCCACCTGCGCGGCCATCTTTACCGAATGGCCGGCACCGCCAAGGGTGCAATCGCAGACAACGGAGCCGCTCTTTAGCCGCAGCGACTCAAGCACTTCGCCGAGCATGACAGGTTCATGCCGATATTCTTGTGTCAAGATCCCACGCTCCATCCGTTACCCGTGCCTTGCCCTTACGAGAAGAAGAGGTCCAGCAGGGCCTCATCGTCATCGTCCTCATCGGCCGCGGCGCGATCCCAAACCTCAAGGTGGTCGTAGTTGCCCACAACCGTGACCTCGCGGTCGAGGTTCGCCTGCTTGCGGAGAGACTCGGAAAGACCGATACGACCGGCGCTGTCCACGTCCATCGACGTGGTGCGCTTGTTGATCGCCCTCATGAGCTTCTGGTCGTTGATGTCACGCGGGTTAAAACCCTCGTGGCCCTCACGACCCGCGAAGAGTCCTTCGACCCACTTATCGAAGGCCTCGGCAGAGAACACGTACAGAGCATCGACATCCAGGGCTTTGAACACGCGAACGTGCTCTCCAAGCTCCTCGCGAAGGGGTGCAGGCAGGGACAGACGACCTTTTGAATCGAGATTGCGCTCGTATGCACCCGTCATTCCCATGTGCGCCCTCCCCTCGGTTACTCAGATGGCACGTACGCGGGGAACCACCCCGCCTGTCGACGTCATCAATAATATGGGGAACCGCCCCATTTTTCAACACCTTTCCCCACCCCTTCCCCCACCACGCCCCACCACTCCACCCTCAATATGTTGTAAAACACCCCCGAGCATATGTTCGAGAACACAATATGTTGTGTTTGCAGCAAAGGCGTGATGCCACCTGTAGAACCACGCCCGCGAACCTCAACCTTCAAGTTGACCTTGAGGCGATTTTTACGTCCCTTTACACGCCGTTCACATCGCCCCCAAACTCCCCCACCCACGACACACACGGCCCACCACCGCGTCGGTGTCTGGCGAAAAATGGGACGGGCCCCAGATTGCCCATGCGCGCAAAAGTGCGTCTCGGCAATCTGGGGCCCGTCCCCTTTAATATTTATAAATATGCAGGTCAGCGAGGTGCTAGCGATGTGCCAGCGGATGCGCCGCCAGATAGACCTCGGTCAGTTGCGTACGATCGACATGCGTGTAGACCTGCGTGGTCGATATATCGGCATGTCCCAAGATCTCCTGTAGCACACGGAGGTCTGCGCCGCCCGCAAGCATATGGGTGGCAAAGGAGTGACGCAGCGTATGGGGATGGAGCCCCACCAGTCCCACCTGGCGCCCGTAGCGCTCACAGATGGCATGGATGCCCTGGCGCGACAGACGGCGGCCGTTCTTATTTAAAAAGACCGCCGAGGTCTCGGTTCCGCGGGCATGGGCCGCCAAGCGAGAACGCCCCTCAGTTACATAAAGCGTCAGAGCTCGCGCCGCGCTTCCTACCAGCGGGGACAGGCGTTCCTTCGAGCCCTTACCACGAACGAGCACAAAGCCATCGTCGATATGGATATCGCCCACATCGAGCCCCACCAACTCGCTCACACGCAAACCGCATCCGTAGAGCACTTCCAAGATGGCATGGTCGCGCAAGCCCATCTCGCCCTCGGGGAAGTCTTGATCGAGCAGCGCCGAGACATCCTCCACCGATAGATACTCCGGCAAACGCTCAGCCTTTTTAGGCAGGCGCAACGCCGCCGTTGGATTTTGGGCCACAGCCCCATCGCGCACCAAAAAGGCATGCAGGCCCTTCACGGCCGCAAGCGCACGCTCCACCGAGGCATCCGAATAGCCCCCATCGCGACGGTCGGCGACAAAGCCCTCCACGACCTGACGGGTCACCTCTTCAAAAGACACAATACCCGCCCGCTCCAGATAGGCGCAGTACGTCGTCAGGTCACGACGATAGGCCGCAATCGTGTTGCGCGCCAAACCCCGCTCGACCGCGAGGTAATCGAGATACTCCCCCGCCGCCACGGCGAGCGACGAGGGAGTAGCTTCGGTATGTTCCTTATTCGCCGGCACCCTTAGTCCGTAGCGAGGTTCATGGGCGTCACCTGCAGACGGTCGACACCCTCGTGCTGGCCGATCGAAGCGCGCACGAACTCGCGGAACAGCGGCTGCGGGTTGGTCGGGCGGCTCTTGAACTCGGGATGAGCCTGGGTTGCCACATACCACGGATGCACGTCGCGCGGCAGCTCGACCATCTCGACCAGGCGCTCGTCGGGCGACAGACCCGAGATAACCAAGCCGGCGTCCTCGAGCTGGTCACGGAAGGCGTTGTTGAACTCAAAGCGATGACGGTGACGCTCGTAGACGAGCTCCTCGCCATATGCCTCGCGAGCAAGGGTATCGGCGGCGAGCTTACACGGATAGGCGCCCAGGCGCATGGTGCCGCCCTTCTCGGTCACGTCCTCCTGCGAGCTCATCAGATCGATGACGCTAAACGGGCCATCCGGATCGAACTCGGAGGAGCTGGCGCCGGCAAGGCCGACGACGTTGCGGGCGAACTCGCACACGGCCACCTGCATACCCAGGCAAATGCCCAGATACGGAATCTTGTGCTCACGGGCAAACTCGGCCGCGAGGATCTTGCCCTCCAGGGCGCGCTTGCCAAAGCCGCCGGGGACCAGGATGCCCGAGGCGTCGCCCAGAACCTCGGAGACATTCTGCTCGTCGAGGCTCTCGCCGTCGACCAGCTGGACGTCCACATGGCGATCGTAGAAGACGCCCGCATGGTGCAGGGCCTCGATAACCGACAGGTACGCATCGGGCAGCTGCGTGTACTTGCCCACGACAGCGATCTTCACCTTGTCGGCGTGATGGTTGGCGTGATTCTGTTTGCGCAGGAACTCGTTCCACTCGCTCATGTCGCGCTCACGCGGGTCCAGACCCAGGCGCTCGCAAATGCGCAGGTCAAAGTCCTGCTCGGCAAGCAGCTGCGGAACATCGTAAATGCTCGCGCAGTCCTCGTTGGTAAAGACACAATCGGTGTCGACGTCGCAGAAGCTTGCGATCTTTCCGCGGATAGCGTCATCGATATGGTGGTCGGAGCGCAGCACGATGATATCGGGCTGGATGCCAAAGCTGCGGAGCTCCTTGACGGAATGCTGCGTGGGCTTGGTCTTGACCTCGTGGGCGGCGGCGATATAGGGAACGAGCGACACGTGGATGTAGCAGACGTTCTCGGGGCCGGCCTCCTTGCGGTACTGACGGATGGCCTCGACAAACGGTTGGGACTCGATGTCGCCGATCGTGCCGCCCAGCTCGGTGATGACTACATCTGAGCCGGTCTGCTCCTCGATGCGGCGGAACTTGTCCTTAATGGCATTGGTGACGTGAGGAATCACCTGCACGGTACCGCCCAAAAAGTCGCCGCGACGCTCGCGGGCGATCAAGCTCTTATAGATGGCGCCGGTCGTAAAGTTGGAATCGCGGGTCAGGTTCTCATCAATAAAGCGCTCGTAATGACCCAGGTCCAGGTCGGACTCGTAACCATCCTCGGTAACGAAGACCTCACCATGCTGGAAGGGGCTCATGGTACCGGGGTCGACGTTCAGATACGGATCAGCCTTCTGCATCGTTACTTTGTAGCCACGCGACTTGAGCAGACGGCCCAGCGAGGCCGCGGTGATACCCTTGCCCAGAGACGAAACCACGCCACCGGTTACGAACACATGCTTGGTCATATTGAGTTACCTGCGCTTCCCGTAGAAGTTGTTTATCCACATCTTACGGGTCTTCATTGTAATACTCGCGCCGCGGACCGTTCGCAATTTTTCTCGCGTGAGATTGCATTTCTCAATCTTGAAACAAAACGCCGCCCGGTTTCCCAGGCGGCGTCGCTATGGCAAGGGTTACATGCTGCTATCGATCAGAAACCTCGTCCTCAAGCATTTCTTGAACGAGCATGCCGGTACGGACGCCCTCAAGATACCACTCGCCACGTTCGGTGAGGCAAATGCCATTTGCAAGCTGACCGCCGTCGTCGCTATAACGCGAGACGACATCAATCATGCCTTCGGAATCCAAGCGATCGATTGCGGCGCGGGCACGATACGGCGAAACCCCCACGCGCTCGGCAAGCGTTTTGCGCGAGAAACCATACGGCCCGCCATTGTCTTCGGTTTGCTGGTCGATCTCCATCAATACCAGCACCTCGACACGCTTCATATCGTTGACACTCGCACGACCCTTGCCCGCCATAGCAGCCTCCTCAAACCGAGCACGAGCATCTAACGCGCCGTGCGCGACCGACACACCTCACGATGGCAGGTAATATCCATCATGCGGCATCCCGCTAAGGATGAAACAGTTACGGTTATTGTATACCGCTCAAATTGTTTCTAGGCAGGTAAACAGCTACTTTTCGCCGAAATAGGCGCTTTATTGATCAAAAAGCCGTACCGGGCGCTAACCCGATACGGCCAAAATGCAATGCAATTACCGCGGTGCTTCAAACTTAGCGATGGAAGAAACCGCGGCGCTCAAACTTGGGCTCGCAGCACACGTTGATACCCAGTTTGCGCAGTACCGTCTCGTCCGTCGGCGAGATAATCACGCTAAAGAAGGCATCGCAACCGCGCAGCTGCTCCAGGCCCGAAAGGACGCGAGCGGCCGTCTCACTCGTGGCCGAGGTGATCGACAGCGCCATAAGCGTCTCGTCGGTGTGGAGGCGCGGGTTTTTGCTGCCCAGGAAATGCGTCTTGAGCTTGCTGATGGGCTCGATCGCTTCATCGCTAATGACCTCGAGCTCAAGGTCGACGCCCGAGACATGCTTAAGTGCATTCATGATGAGCGAGCTCGCGGCGCCCAGGCGCGTGGAAGTCTTGCCGGTCACCACGGAGCCATCGGGCATGACCATGGCACCCACGGGACCACCCGTCAGCTGCTCCCTGGTGAGGGCTGCCGAGCGCGCCGGTGAGTAGTTCTTATCGATGCCGGCTTTCTTCATAATAATCTTGAGACGGTCGACTTGCTCATCGCCCACGCCGGTACGGCGCACATTTTCGACCGCGGTAAAGTAGCGGCGGACGATCTCCATCTTGGAAGCGTCGCGGCAGGCATCGTCATCGGTGATGGCAAAGCCGACCATATTGACGCCCATGTCCGTAGGGCTCTGGTAGGGGCTCTTGCCCAGGATCTTTTCCATCAGGGCACGGACTACCGGGAAGGCCTCGACGTCGCGGTTGTAGTTGACCGTGGTCTTGTTGTAGGCCTCAAGGTGGAACGAATCGATGATATTGGCGTCGTCGAGGTCAGCCGTGGCGGCCTCGTAGGCAATATTGACCGGATGCGTCAGAGGAAGATTCCAGACAGGGAAGGTCTCGAACTTGGCATAGCCGGCGGCCGTGCCATGCTTGTGCTCGTGATAGAGCTGAGACAGGCAGGTGGCAAGCTTGCCCGAGCCAGGACCGGGGGCAGTGACCACGACGAGCGGTCGGGTGGTCTCGACAAACTCGTTCTTGCCGTAGCCATCGTCGGACACGATCAGATCGACATCGTGCGGATACCCCTCGATGGGATAGTGCAGCTTGGCGGGAATACCGAGCGCGTTCAGGCGGTTGCGGAACACATCGGCAGCGGGCTGGCCGGCGTACTGGGTGATGACCACAGCCGCGACAGCAAAGCCGTTGCCGCGAAACAGGTCAACCAGGCGCAGCACATCCTCGTCATAGGTAATGCCGAGGTCACCACGAGCCTTGTTTTTCTCGATGTGGTTCGCGTTGATCGCGATGATAACCTCGACATCGTCGGCGATGCTCTTGAGCATGCGGAACTTGCTGTCCGGTTCAAAACCCGGCAGCACGCGGCTCGCATGATAGTCATCGAACAGCTTACCGCCAAACTCCAAATAGAGCTTGCCACCAAACTGCGAGATGCGCTCCTTAATGTGAGCAGCCTGCAGCTCGATATACTTCGCGTTGTCGAAACCCTGGCGCATGTATGGCTCCCGTCCCGTTTCCATTTAATGTTCTAGGCGATTATAACGGAGCCCGCCCTCCCCGATACCCAGACCATCAACAGGCACCAACCAAACACGCCATCGATAAGTTGCGGTGAAATAGTTCCCGTTTAACCCCTCAAGAGGGGGTGCGGACGATTTCTTGGACCGCGCCTAGGCGTATCCAAGCTTCCTGCGGTACTCCATCGGGCTGAGCCACCCGAGGGACTTCTTGATCCGCTCCTCACGATAGTACACGAGGTAGGCCTCGAGCCTGCCCATGAACTCCCCGGCCGTCACGCCCTCCCAGTCCCTGTAGTGGAAGAACTCGTTCTTGAGGCGGCCGAAGAAGCCCTCGCAGGCCGAGTTGTCCGGGCTGCAGCCCTTCGCGGACATGCTCCTGGCCAGCCCGTTCTCC
>NZ_JBDGBA010000010.1:0-76476 GCF_040910185.1 Collinsella aerofaciens
CCGCCGCCGGTACAGCTCCTACAGGGGGCTCGTGGGGAGCACGTTCGAGAACGTCATCGCGAGGGACTTCGGCGCCGAGGGGCCGTGGCAGAAGCTCGGCACCGACGTCACCGAGTTCAAGGTGGCCGGCGCCAAGGCCTACTGGGCCCCGGTGCTCGACTTCTGCACGAAGGAGATCGTGGCGAGCGACATATCGACCTCGCCGGACCTCGCCCAGCAGCACAGGATGCTCGACCGGCTCCTCGAGGCCCTGCCCGGCGGGGCGGCGCCGACCATGCACTCGGACATGGGCTGGCAGTACCAGCACGAGTCCTACGCCTCCAGGCTGGAGGGGGCGGGCATCACCCAGAGCATGTCGCGCAAGGGGAACTGCATCGACAACGCCGCCACCGAGCAGCTCTTCGGCCACGTGAAAGACGAGTTCTACCGCGGCAGGGAGTGGGGCAGCTTCGAGGACTTCAAGCGCGACCTGGAGGAGTACATAGCCCATTGGAACACGCGGCGCAGGCAGGTAAAATTGAAGGGCCTGACGCCGGAGGAGTTCCGGAACCGGGCCCTTGCGGCGTAGTCGCTATTTATTCAGTCCAAGTTTCGGGGCGCAGTTCACAGGCACCTTTGTGGTGGTTTTTCGCTCCGCCGCACCTCCCGCCCAACAAAAAAGGAAACAACCATGAAAGCACTCGTCATCAACGGCCCCAACCTCAACATGCTCGGCATTCGCGAGCCGGGCATCTATGGCAGCGACAACTACGGCCGCCTGGTCCAGATCTGCCAGGAAGCGGGCGCCGCACAGGGCTTCGACGAGGTCGAGGTCTTCCAGTCTAACCACGAGGGCAGCATCGTCGACAAGATCCAGGAGGCCTACGGCAAGGTCGACGGCATCGTCATCAACCCGGCCGCCTACACGCATACGAGCGTGGCCATCCTGGACGCGCTCAAAGCCGTCGCCATCCCTGCCGTCGAGGTTCACATCAGTGCCGTCGAGACGCGCGAGGACTTCCGCCAGGTGAGCTACGCCCGCCTAGCCTGCTTCGCCACCATCACCGGCGAGGGCCTGCAGGGATATGCCCACGCACTGGAGCTGCTGAGGGAGCGTCTCGAAGAGTAGCCTAGCGATCAAATCCATCAGCGCCGATTCACACGCCAATAAAACCAATGCCGGCAGTAGCACCTCGCTGCTGCCGGCAATTTATTACTGGCATATAATCGTTGCAGTCACACAACGTCTGGAGACCCACATGCTGAGCATTCACCTGGGGGATTACCCCGGTTCCATCTACGATACCGAGACCTATTTTAGGAACTCGTACCTGGATTCCTGGTTCGAGGACCCTCTGGCAGCGCAGATGATTAAAGGTGTTGACGGTTCAGAACTCATCGGCCCCCACAACATCATCAGCAAACAGCTCGGTTCGATTACGCCCCTCGAGCTTTCCGGCGGCGTTAAGACGCTTCTGCTGGTGCACAATCTCCCAAACATGGTGTTCAATGCATCCACTTGCGGAGATAACTGCGCCCGGTGGCTGCTAAAAATTGGCAAAGAGCAGGATGTGCTGGTAACCCTTTACCACATCATGAAGTTCCCCTGGAAGCGTTTTGAGATTCGCATCAATAACGATGGCCGCATCGTCAGAAACATGCAGGAGTTTGTCGGCGCCACGAATGACTTTTTGGATGTTGATGAGTAATGAAGGGAACGCATACCGTTGTCGTAGAGCGTGCAAAGGTCAAATACACACTCACGTTTAAGCGCAATATTTCCTTTATACGCGGCAACAGCGGCACGGGCAAAACGACGCTCATCTCGATGATTCGCGACTACAACGACCGAGGACCGGAAAGCGGCGTTGCACTCAGCTGCGACGTACCTTGCGAAACGCTTTCCAGCAGACGCTGGGAGCGCGAGCTGTCGATCATCGAAGATTCAATCGTCTTTCTAGATGAGGGCAACGAGTTTATCTACTCAAAGGACTTCGCCAAAGCCGTAAACGGCTCGTCCAACTATTTTGTTCTGATATCTCGTCGTGATGCCAACGAGCTCCCCTACAGCGTTGATGAAATCCTAAAGCTAGTCAACACGACGAGTAAAACAATCAATGGCCGCAAGAGCGACAGGCGCTTCTACTCGGTAACCAAGCCGCTATATGACCACACGGCAAGCATGCTGTATCAGGATCTAAATGTTGGATTCGAGGTACCCGACGCCGTAGTTGTCGAAGATAGCAAATCTGGCTATCAATTCTACGACGCTCTTTGCAACCGGCTCGGGATCCCCTGCTATACCGCCACCGGCGTAGCAAATCTAAAGCGGACAATTCACGAATGCCCCGAGCAAAACGTTCTTGCCATTGGAGACGGCGCAGCGTTTGGTCCCTACATCGAAAAGGTGCTCGGACAGCGCGTTTACAAGAACGTTCGCTTGTTCCTCCCGGAATCATTCGAGTGGACACTCCTGCGCTCCGGGCTCATACCCAGCAGTGACATTCCCAAGATCCTCAAGGATCCCTCAAGCTATATCGAAAGTCGCGATTATTTAAGCTGGGAACGATTCTTTACGGATGTGCTGATCAAGTACTCGGCAGACACTCGCTATGCCTACAGAAAGGCGCTGCTCAACGAGCAGTACCTAAAGCCACAGGCGATGGATGCAGTTGCAAACGTCTTGCCCGAGTGCCTGAAGGCAGACTAGACAGACTAGATATAGTGGGGAGGGCCAAGTTGGTCCTCCCCGTTTTTGTTACGCCTTCTTGATCACGTACGCCAACCCTATGTCGCACCCGCAGCGCACAATCGACGCAAAGAGCCATGGTACTGGCAGCGTTAAAAGCAACGGCATCGTCTGCCAAGGGATAAACCAGTCAACCGCATGAAAGGCAAAGACGGCAAGGCTTGCCTGTCCGCAGAACGCTCGCACCACCGCTTCGGCCTAAACGTATACCCGGCAAGAATAAAGAACACCGGCATGTGAAAAAGCCCAGACCACCAAGCGGTCCGGGCTTAATAAACGATGGTGCTCCATGGCGGATTCGAACCGTCGACCTTGGGATTAGAAGTCCCCTGCTCTATCCAACTGAGCTAATGGAGCAAATAACCGCACGCCCAGCCAAACAATTCGGCCAAGCGCAAGTAATTATAACCTAGTTGAACTGCTCGCGGTACGCCTTGCAGACCTCATCGACCGGGCCGTCCATGCGAAGGTCACCCTTCTCAATCCAAACGGCACGCTGGCAGATACGCTCAACCTGCTCCATGGAGTGCGAAACGAACAGAACCGTCACGTCACCGCTCTGGATAAAGTGCTGGATGCGGTCCTCGCACTTCTGCTGGAAAAACACGTCACCGACGGACAGCGTCTCGTCAACGATCAGAATATCGGGCTCGGTAATCGTCGCGATTGCAAAGGCGATACGCGCCACCATGCCTGAAGAGAAGTTCTTAAGCGGCATATCGACAAAATTCTGCAGCTCAGCGAACTCAATAATGCCGTCAAAATTGGCGTCGATGAACTCCTTGGTATAGCCGAGCAGCGCGCCGTTCAAATAAATGTTCTCGCGGGCGGTCAGCTCGGGGTCAAAACCGGCGCCAAGCTCAATCAGAGGCGCGATGTTGCCGTGCACCTTAACGCTGCCCTCGCTGGGCTCGAGCACACCGGCGATAATCTTGAGCATCGTGGATTTGCCAGAGCCGTTGGTACCGACCAGGCCCACGACCTCGCCGCGATGAATATCGAACGAGATGTGCTTAAGTGCCCTAAACTCCTCAAAGAACAGCTCGTGCTTGGCAAGCTTGATGAAGTACTCCTTGAGGTTGGTCAGCGACTCGGACGCCATGTTAAAGATCATGGTGACGTCGTCGACCTCGACAGCCAGAGGCTGCTCGCTGTAATCAACAACAGATTCAGTCATCACAGCACTCCTTAGATGTAGAGGATAAATTTGCGCTCGGACTTATGGAACACGGTGTAGCCAATAACAAGCGCAAGGACCGCCCAAGCGACACACATACCAAACGTCATAAGCGAGGGCGTAGTCTGGAACAGGAAGATATCGCGCATAAACTGCAGGTAGTTGTACATGGGGTTCGCATACATCAAGATACGCACGAGATGCGGCATTTGCGCAATATAGTCAGTCGTCCAGAAGATGGGCGTAATGTAAGTCCACGCCGTAATGATGACGCTCCACAGATGCATAACGTCGCGGAAAAAGACCGTAAGGGCAGAGAGCATCATGCCCAGGCCCATGCAGAAGCACATAAGCAGCAGCAGGCAAACCGGCAGCAGAATCAGGTGCCAAGAAGGCATAACGCGGAACCACAGCATAACGATGGCGACGGCAACCAGCGAGAAGGCAAAGTTGACTAGCGAGAAGAGCACCTTCTGCACCGGGAAGACCCAGCGGTGCACCTTAACTTTCTTGAGCAAAGGGGCAGCACCCACGATCGACGTCAGGGCCTGGTTCGTAGACTCGGACATGACGGCAAAGGTAATGTTACCCACGATCAAGTACAGCGGGTACATCTCGGGTGTCATTGAGCCATTGCGGCCCTGGCCAAAAATCGTCGAGAACACGATGGCCATGACGATCATCATCAGCAGCGGATTGAGCACCGACCATGCGACGCCCAGAACACTGCGGCGATACTTGATTTTAAAATCCTTGGTAACCAGCTGGCGAAGGATAAACGCATCCTTCTCAAATTCATTCTTAGCAAACGTCGCAGGCAGACTGCGAGTTTCTTGTTGCTTTGTCTGATCCGACACGGATGCAACTCCCTTACTCGTAATCGTTGACAAACGTACAGTATAGACCCGACAGCAAAGTAAATGATTCGCGCAGCAAAACTGGAGAACTATCCCACATCTTAGGATGTCAGGCGCAAACGGCTATACTTTCAAGGATTGAATGTATAAGGAGCATTGAGTGAATTCTGAATCCATCGCCGTCATCATCCCCTGCTACAACGAAGCGCTCACGATTGGTAAGGTCATCGACGACTTTCACCGCGAGCTTCCGCAGGCGACGGTCTATGTCTATGACAATAACTCGTCGGACGATACCTCACGCATCGCCACCGAGCACGGCGCCACGGTGCGTTTTGAGCCGCGTCAGGGAAAGGGCAACGTGTGCCGTCAGATGTTTCGCGACATCGATGCCGATTGTTACCTGATGGTCGACGGCGACGACACCTACCCTGCCGAAGCGGCCAAAGCCCTCTGCGAGCCCATCCTCAACGGCACGGCCGACATGACCGTGGGCGACCGTCTTTCCAACGGCACCTATGCCGAGGAGAACAAACGTGCCTTCCACGGCTTTGGCAACAACCTGGTACGTGCCATGATCAAGTGGATCTATGGCTACAGCTTCGATGACGTCATGACCGGCTACCGCGCCATGAGCCGCCCGTTCGTTAAAACCTTCCCAGTGCTTTCCGAGGGCTTTCAGATCGAAACCGAGCTCTCGATCCACGCCGTCGACCACCGCTGGCGCATCAAAGATGTGCCCATCGAGTACCGCGACCGTCCCGAGGGTTCCGAGTCCAAACTCAACACAGTGAGCGACGGCATTAAAGTCGTTGCGATGATCGGCACGCTGTTCAAGGACTACCGCCCGCTGAAGTTCTTCAGCCTCGTTGCGCTTCTGTTCGCGGTATTCGGCCTCGCCCTGGGCATGCCCATCGTTGTCGAATATTTCCAGACCGGCCTCGTCCCGCGCTTCCCCACCGCTATGCTCGCCGCCTCGTTTATGTTCCTGTGCGGCCTGAGCCTTGCGACCGGCTTCATCCTAGATTCTGTAGCAAAGGTCGAAAAAAAGCAGTGGGAGGTCAACGTGTACAGCAAATACGCCTACGACGACCAGCCCGGCCACCCTACTTCCAAGCCAAGCGAGAGGTAGATCTTCCGCAAAATACTATTGGCACCACTGCGCAGATAGCCACCAACAAGAAAAGCCGCCGTTAAAGAACGGCGGCTTTTACTCTCGAAAAGTTAATAGCGGCTAGAGCGTCTTGATGTACTCCCCCAGCTCTTCCTCCCAGTCGGGCATGTGGAAGCCGGCAGCCTCGAGCCTGGACAGGTCGAGCGCGGAGTGGACCGGGCGCGGGGCGACGGGGCCCTCGGCGCTCGCGTAGTAGTCGGCGGTCGATACCGGCACGACCCTGTCCCCGTTGCCGTTGGCGGCCTCGAAGACGGCGCGGGCGATATCGGCCCAGCTCTTCACGGCGCCGGAGCCGGTGCAGTCGTAGGTGCCGTAGGGGGCGCGGCTCCCCAGCACGTGGAAGATGGCCCCGGCCATGTCGCGCGTGAAGGTCAGGCGGCCCAGCTGGTCGTCAACGACCGTGACCTGCCCGAGCCCGTCATCGGGGTCGGCGACACGGTCGGACAGGCCCTTCATGGTCTTGACGAAGTTGCGGCCCTCGCCGATGACCCAGCTGGAGCGCATGATGTAGTGGCGCGGGCACCCGGCCACGGCGATGTCGCCGGCGGCCTTGGTCTGGCCGTAGACGGACAGCGGGCTGAGGGGCTCGTCCTCGTCATGCACCTCGGCGGTGCCGTCGAAGACGTAGTCGGAGGAGACGTGCACGAGCGTGATGCCGTGCACGGCGCAGGTGCGGGCGAGCAGGGCCGGCCCGGTCGCGTTGGCCTTCCAGGCGGTCACGCGGCCCTCGGGGGTCTCCGCTTTATCCACGGCCGTGTAGGCGCCGCAGTTGATCACGGTGCCGTAGAGCGACCAGTCGTACTGCGCGTAGGCGTCCGGGTCGGACATGTCGAAGGTGTCGATGTCGCAGAAGTCGAAGTCCTTCGCCACGCCGCGCTCCTCGGCGAGCGCGCGCACCGCGCGGC
Source organism: Collinsella aerofaciens (assembly GCF_040910185.1). Classification (GTDB taxonomy): domain Bacteria; phylum Actinomycetota; class Coriobacteriia; order Coriobacteriales; family Coriobacteriaceae; genus Collinsella; species Collinsella aerofaciens_BF. Next base: position 6,842 of record NZ_JBDGBA010000010.1, read on the forward strand.
CCAGCTGGCCGTTGCAGCCGGTGACGAGGGTGCGCTTCGGCGCCATGGGGACGACGTCCTTCAGCATCGGGTGGTTGAGGTCGGCCTCGGAGACGGTGGCCTGATCCAGCGGGATCGGCCACTGGATGGCGAGCTCCGGGTCGGCGAGGTTCACGAAGGTGTAGGTCTTCTTCAATTCAAGGGACCAGTGGGCGTCCACCAGGTAGGTGTAGGCGGTGCCGTCCTCCAGGGCCTGGAAGGAGTTGCCCACGCCGCGCGGGACGTAGATGGCCTTGGACGGGTCGAGCGTGCAGGTGAACACCTTCCCGTAGGTCTCGCTGCCCTCGCGCAGGTCGACCCAGGCGCCGAAGACCGAGCCGCGCGCCACGGAGATGAACTTGTCCCAGGGCTCCGCGTGGATTCCGCGCGTGACGCCGCGGCTGTCGTTGTAGGAGATGTTGTTCTGGACGACGCGGAGGTCGGGGATCCCGAGCGCGCACATCTTGGCGCGCTGCCAGTTCTCCTTGAACCAGCCGCGCGAGTCGCCGTGGACGGCGAGGTCGACGACCTTGAGGCCCTCGATGCCGGTCTCGGCGACGGAGAGGTCCTTCTCGAATGCGATGTCTGCCATGTGGGAAAAGCTCCTATCGAAGAGGTTGTATAACCGGGGGCGCCCGCGCGGGGACGCAGGATCATCCCCATGCCCTGCGGCCCCGCGCGGGCGCCCCGCGGTGCGGTTCGCCGAGGTTCGGCCTACTGCCCCTGCGCGCGGTAGCGCGCCTCGGTGGCCTCCTTGGCCGGGCGCCACCAGGCCTCGTTCTCCACGTACCAGTCGATCGTCTGCTTCAGGCCCTCGGCGAAGTCGGTGTGGGCCGGCCTCCAGCCGAGCTCGCGCTGCAGCTTCGTGCTGTCGATGGCGTAGCGGCGGTCGTGGCCGGGGCGGTCGGCGACCCAGTCGAAGTCCTCGGGGTCCTTCCCCATGGCCTCCAGGATCATGCGCAGCACGGTGATGTTGTTCTTCTCGCCGTCGGCGCCGATGAGGTAGGTCTCCCCCATGCGGCCCTTGGTGAGGACGTCCCAGACGGCCGAGGAGTGGTCCTCGGTGTGGATCCAGTCGCGGACGTTCTCGCCCTTCCCGTAGAGCTTGGGGCGCACGTCGTCGATGATGTTCGTGATCTGCCTGGGGATGAACTTCTCCACGTGCTGGTAGGGGCCGTAGTTGTTGGAGCAGTTGGAGATCGTGGTGCGCAGGCCGTAGGTGCGGGTCCAGGCGCGGACCAGCATGTCAGAGGACGCCTTGGTGCTCGAGTACGGGCTGCTCGGGTGGTACGGCGTCTCCTCGGTAAACTTGGCCGGGTCGTCGAGCGCCAGGTCGCCGTAGACCTCGTCGGTGGAGACGTGGTGGTAGCGGATGCCGTGCTTGCGGACGGCCTCAAGAAGGCGGAAGGTTCCCTCGACGTTCGTGCGCAGGAAGGGATCGGGGTCTGCGATGGAGTTGTCGTTGTGGCTCTCGGCGGCGTAGTGCACGATGGCGTCGTGGCCGGGGACCAGCTCATCGAGCAGGGCGGCGTCGCAGATGTCGCCCACGACGAGCTCCACGCGGTCCGACGGCAGCCCCGCGATGTTCTCGGGGTTGCCGGCGTAGGTCAGCTTGTCCAGGACGGTCACGTGCACCCCGGGGTGGTTGTTGACCACGTAGTGCACGAAGTTGCTGCCGATGAAGCCGCAGCCGCCCGTGACGATGATGTTCTTAGGTTCAAAAATCTCAGACATGAAAATCCAATCTGAAGCATGTACAGCTTCTTTAGTATGCCGCAGGAAGTGATGCCGCGACACTATTCAACAAAACTATCGGACATTTCGGCACGCGATAAGAGCCATAACCTTCGCAGAATTACTTCCCCTACAAAACGCCTCCGGAATGCAGTCTTTGTCGTACCGGAAGACCGAATTCCCAGTTTTATCGCGTAAGTACTTATAGAAGAAGTCCTCCCAGCTTTTAAACTTCTCACTGTCTGCAAACGCTTCCGGCTCTTGCAGAACTGCTTTGGCATCTAGCCCTGAAATTACGCCGGAGCTCAGCAGAAGCCATTCGAACGACTCGGGAAGACAAACCGTAACAGTATCGCGGTGAATGTCTTGCAGCTTAAGGACGCGGTCCGCATAGCACCCAAATGCCGCCCCGTCCGCGACAACAAACACGCGATCGTCGAGATGCTGATCCAACCAGCCCAAAATCGCGCTGTTCGTCATGGCCGAAGTACAGGTAAGCTCACTGTCAGCAAAATGCCGTTTAAAGAACTGGAAACCAGACTTACTGTCCTCGCATAGAAGGATAGAAAAGTCCTGTTTTGGCGCCGACCGGGAAATAGCATAACGATGATTCCCGCGATCTTGATAAACAGGGACGAAAGAATGGTATTTTCCGCTCGTCTTAATCTTGTAAATCTCATCCACGCTATACGGAAGATTGGGGAAATCAGCCCTTGAGATCAGCACGAAATAATTCGAGGAATACAGCACATGATGGGCAAACTCATCAGAATGGATCTCTTTTAAGCCCTCATCGACAAATACAATCGAGTCATGAACGGACGAAAGCTGGTTTCGCCAATCATAATCGGTCAGGGCGACACAGGGACAATCGCATTGCAAGGAAACGCCCGACTGCTCGCCCGTTCGCATGTAGTCTGCGACCATGTCAAACAGCGTCGTCTTACCCGTGCCGCTATCGCCACGCACAATAGTGATGTTCCGCTTGATGGTAAATGTGTACTTGGTTCCCCTACGGCGGGAAATCTTAACAAGATGCGAACCGTTCATAAGCAGCACCTACAGATACGGAATCGACTCGTGAATCAATTCGGCCATGTTATGAACGATTCGGCCGCTGTTCACGACTTTGATTTTAAAATCCTCGCGGCCAAAGTCCATCACATGATAGAGATTCACAACGAGCTTGCGGTCTTTCGCCATGTCGAGAATCCACTTGGCACAGTTGTCACCACAGGTAGAAGCGTTAAAAATATGCTTACGATCAAATCTCATAAGCAGCAGCGTTTTCACGCCACCAGAAAGCTGGAGTGGGGAGATGGATCCAAGCACAGGGCTTTCGATGACGTTTTCGGAGACAACAACCGATCGATCGACATCTTTAATTATCGAGACTGCATAGGGATCCGTAATCCAAGAAGACCGGTAAGAGTTTTTGAAATATGTCGCTGTGTTGTAAATCGCTTCTGGCATATCGCCAAAGTAGACGCTTAACACATCCACTCCCAATCATATTGTCTTTATGGTCAACGTAATCATAACGAAAGGGGCCACCAGATAAACGGTGACCCCTGAAAGAAAACAAGCTTGCGCTAGTACTCGCGCGGGCTGTTGACGATCTCGCCGGCGGCGACCTTCTTCAGGTGCTGCCCGTAGACCGACTTGCCGTAGGCCTTCGCGGCCTCCTCCAGCTCTGCGGTCGTGATCCAGCCGTTCTCCCAGGCGATCTCCTCGGGTACCGAGACCGGCAGGTCCTGGGAGTGCCCGACGGCGCGGACGAACTCGGCGGCCTCGTGCAGGCTCTCCATGGTGCCGGTGTCCAGCCACGCGTAGCCACGGCCCAGCGTCACCACGGACAGCGTCCCCTCCTCCAGGTACATCTGGTTGAGCGTGGTGATCTCGAGCTCGCCTCGGGCCGAGGGCTCGACCCTGTGCGCCTTGGCGGCCACGTCGCCCGGGTAGAAGTACAGGCCGGTGACGGCGTAGCTCGACTTGGGCTCGGCGGGCTTCTCCTCGATGGAGACGGCCCTCCCCTCGCGGTCGAACTCCACGACGCCGAAGCGCTCGGGGTCGTCCACGTGGTAGCCGAAGACCGTGGCGCGGCCCGACTCTGCGTTCTGCACGGCGCGCGTCAGGTGGCGCGACAGGCCGTTGCCGTAGAAGATGTTGTCGCCCAGCACGAGCGCGCACGGCTCGCCGGCGATGAACTCCTCGCCGATGGTGAACGCCTGCGCCAGGCCGTCCGGCGAGGGCTGCTCGGCGTAGGACAGGTTCACGCCGTAGCGCGAGCCGTCCCCGAGCAGGCGCTCGAAGTTGGGCAGGTCGGTCGGGGTGGAGATGACCAGGATGTCCCGGATGCCCGCCAGCATGAGGGTGGACAGCGGGTAGTAGATCATGGGCTTGTCGTAGACCGGCAGCAGCTGCTTGGAGGTCACGAGCGTGAGCGGGTACAGGCGCGTGCCGGACCCGCCGGCGAGGATGATGCCTTTCATAAAAATCCTCTCGATTGACAATCGTTGAGCAAAAGCCGCTGATTACAGATGCATAGTTAATTAAATTATACGCACCGGCAGCAACCTCCCCGTCTTCTTATTTAAATCGGACAGCAGAAACACGCAACTCTTTCTGCATTTCTAGCGAGGCAACAAATGAAAAAGTACAATGGGCAGTGTCCAACAAACGAAAGGCAGACAATGCGAGTCGAAACAACCGGAGTATGCAGAGGAAACTGGAAAATCTACCAGCAGCTTAAGATTGAAGGCATCCATAAAGGCTCCAGCGTAACAGCCCAGGCGGCTACAGACGATAACCGCCGCTCACCTTTATCCCTCCTAAAATTCCGGGACAATAGTTGTGACTCGAACTCATACGTCCTTGTACTCCCCGATCCCGATGCTCGCACCATCAAAATTGAGTTTAGCGAAATCGGCCAAGACGGTCGCACCCTGAGCAGCGACTCCCTTTCGCTCAATTGCAAGAACATCAAATGGGAGTCGCGCCTTAACTACAAAATTAAACCTGACATGTGCAGCAAACTCCGAAACTACGATGACGTTTCAGAGTTTGACATGGCAACGATTGATTTCTGGCAGTGCATCGAAGATTCAAGCGACTATATCCTTAGGTGCACGGTGAGAACTCCTTATCGTAGCGACTCGCAAATCAAACTTCGTTGTTTCGATCGAACCCTTAATGAAGTTAATTTGAGCATCGTCAATTTCGGTTCGAATGTAACAAGCGTTGGATTTACGTCTGAGAAAAAGCAACTTGAAACGCAGCTCTCGGTTCGTATGCCAAAGGCGTTCGATCGTTATTATTTTGTTATTGACGATCAAAATCACCCATCATTCAGTGCATTCGACTGCTTAACGCCCGATAAATTAGGCATGCTTCTTGAGGAGACCAACTTTCTCTTTACCCATGCGCAGTTTGACCCTGAATACCCCGAATGGTTCACGGAACATAAGGCAACCATCGGCGCTCTGGAGAAACAGAGAAAAATCGCCTTCAACAGCGCTCCGAAGTTCAGCATCATTGTCCCTCTTTACAACACGCCCATTTCGTTCTTTAACGATATGGCCGAATCCGTAAAAACCCAGTCTTATGCAAACTGGGAGCTCATCCTAGTTAATGCAAGTCCTGACAATCAGGAACTAAAGGCTCGCGTTGAGCAGGAGACGGCCCACGACAACAGAATTAAATCAATTAACCTTACCGAGAATAAGGGCATTTCCGAAAATACAAACGCCGGCGTTGCCATCGCTACGGGTGATTTCGTTAGTTTCTTTGACCATGACGATATTCTTGAACCGGACCTGTTGTTCTCATATGCCGAGGCAATTGAAAACAATGATGCCGTCGATCTTCTTTATTGCGACGAAGACAAACTCATGCCCGATGGAAAGCTAGCGCAGCCGTTCTTTAAGCCGGATTTCAATATCGATCTGCTCAGAAACAATAACTATATCTGCCATATGCTTACCATCCGTAAGTCGCTGCTTGATGTTCTAGAACCGAACACGAAAGAGTTCGATGGAGCACAGGATCATAATCTGACTCTCCGCGCCGTGGAAAAGGCAAGGAAAGTTCATCATGTTGCAAAGGTTCTATATCACTGGCGCCTAAGCGGGACCTCCACCGCAGCAAATGCCGATAGCAAGCCGTATGCCACTATCGCAGGTATCAAAGCGGTCCAGAGTCATTTGGACAGGCTTGGGCTCAATGCGAAGGTCGAACAAGCGCGTCGTCCCTTTACATATAAAGTAACCTACGCTGTGCCAGATTCCCATCCACTCGTGTCAATTATCATCCCGACTAAAGACCACGCCGACATTCTGGACAACTGCATTAAGTCAATTGTTGAGAAATCAACGTACAACAATTACGAGCTTGTCATAATCGAAAACAACAGCACAGAAAAGGCGACGTTCGATTACTACGATAAGTTGCAAGCAAAATATCCAGATATCGTTCGTCTTGTAACTTGGGAGCACGAATTCAATTTCTCCAAGCTCATGAACTTTGGCGTTGCTCACGCCAAAGGTAACTATCTCTTGCTGTTGAATAACGATACTGAGGTAATTACGCCCAATTGGATTGAGATAATGCTTGGCATCTGCGCACGTGAGGATGTTGGCGCAGTTGGTGCAAAACTCTACTATCCCGACAACACCATTCAGCATGCGGGCTTATGTGTCACTGGTGGCGTGGCGGGGCATCTTTGCCAAAGCATGCCAAAGGATAACTGGGGCTACTTTGCACTCAACGATGCACAACAAGACTTCAGCGCCGTCACTGCAGCTTGCATAATGACCAAGCGTAGCGAATATGAGAAAGTCGGAGGTTTCAGTGAAGAGCTTCAAGTTGCATTTAATGATGTTGACTTTTGCTTAAAGCTACGCGAGATCAACGACCTGATCGTATACACACCTGAAGTCGAGCTCTATCACTACGAGTCGATTTCTAGAGGCGTTGAAAACAATACGGAGAAGCAGATCCGCTTCCACAAAGAGGTCGCGTACATGAATTATCGATGGGCTAAGTATTACGTCGAAGGCGATCCTTATATGAATCCAAACTTCACCGTCGGGGAACCCGCGAATCGTTATTATCATTTATAAGAAGTTTGCATTTCTTTTCATATTCAATCTAGGCAAATTAGCATGTGTCTAGGCTAGATAGGGGAATCGAGGATTAACCCTCGATTCCCCTATTGTGATAAGTTGTCCTTCACTCGACAGTCAGAGAGTATCTTATTCCAAAGGCGTATTTAAAACCCAGCCCCACTGAGGCGTAGCGGTAGTGTGGTAGTAGTTCAGCCACCAGGCCAGTGATGTCGTCCTGATGTAGCCGATGTTATCCATAACCATACCGTTACCGACGTAAATAGCAATGTGTCCCCAGCGAGCCCCCGCATTTGTATGCGTATGAGTAGGGACCGCAACTATCATTCCAACCTTAAGCTGCGATATATCTCGACTGTGACACCAATTCCAAAACATGTCGCATGCGTCACCGTTGGGATAAGACCCTAGCACGGGATAAAAAACCTCGCTAACCCACTCCGAGCACAACCCCACTCCAGGAGAAGGAACGTTGTAGCAGCGACCAACAATTTGAGACTGAGAGGAAGTGTGGGCAGAACGTTCGGGCTCTACCCAAGCACCAGCTGCATTAAAGAAATACTCGCCATTATCGATACTGTTCCAGCCGGTTGCCATTTGACCTGACGACATAAGGTAATACCATAGCCTGTCAGCATCGCGGAACCAGCCTGTATTCATAACGCCAGATTCGTTGTCGAGGTGATACCACCTCTCGCCAATTAATTGCCAACCGTGCTGCAGCACCCCGTCTGAATCTGTGTAAAACCACGTCTGAGCAGCGGAAGACCAATACCAGCCTAATATAGGCTTTCCTTCAGCGTCGTTGAGCTTAATCGCGCCCACGCTGTCCTTGACACCCGTTAACACAATTGCTCCACTGCCGCACGCATAATATGCGCTTCCATCTTGCGAGAAAATCCAGGCGTTGCACTCTAATGCACCACCGCTATCGGGATCCAAATAATAAATAGAGCCATTCACAGTTTGAAAACCTAGGAGCATGGCACCATTATTGTTAGGATCAAGCCAATACCAGTTAGAGCCATAGTAAAACCATCCAGCGCGAATCGCTCCAGTGGCATTGGCACAATACCATGTCCCATCGTCAACAAACCAACCAGTGCTCATGGATCCAGATTGAGAAAAATGATACAACGCACCGTTAACAAGTTTAAAGCCCGTAGCCATTAATCCAGAAGGTTCAAGCCAATACCAAGTATTGTCAAGGAACAGCCAGCCAGTCTGCATAGCGCCCGAAAGGTCCAAATAGTACCAGTTATGATTGACTAAAACCCAGCCGGTCTTCATTAAACCTGATGTTTCGTCAAGGTAGAACCAATGACTACCGCTGGCAGCCCATCCCTTCAAATGCGCACAGGACCCAGAGAATAAGTGCCATCCATCACTCAGATATCTCCAGCCAGTAGCTGCGTAGCCTTCGGAATCAAAATAATATTCCGCTCCCCCAATAGTCAGAAAAAAGTTTGACGGCCAGCCACCGTCCTCATATCTCCACCACCATTTACCATTTTGGTAGGCCCAAGAACCAGGAAGAGCGATGCTATTATCGGAGGAACGAACAATTCGAAATGACAACTGGGCTGAAATACCGGAGTAATCCCCTAGCCCATTCACACTTATAGCGGCACAGCCAGGGGCAACATTATTTGAATACAAGACTTCGTAATTGATACCGTTTACTAGCACAGACCCATCGACGGCAAAAACAGAAACCTCAGGAGTAATCGCGGCGCCGGTATATTCATATGTCGAAAAATCAATAGACGCTTTTAAATTAACGGAATCCGAAGTCAAGCGGTCGCCGCCCAGTGTCCCAAATGCCTCCTGGCCCGCTTGAACCAAAGATCCATCAGCGCCTTCAACTGCATAATCATAAGATAATGAAAATGCGGTCGTAGGCCATATAAGAGGGGTGAAACAAATTGATACAAGACAAATCGCGCTGAATAAACTCAAATGCCGATTTCTCATCATTTCACTCTTCCTATGTAATCAGATAAACCTTTGAATATCCAGGCACAATCGACCTAGAGCCACAGTTCCCAAAATAAACAGCATGCCCAAAAAATCGTTTAACATGTCGCATCAGATAAAACGACACATCACTCATCAGCATATGGATTGTATATCTATTAGGCAATTATGGAGCAGCAGACGAGAGTGATCAATGTTAGACAAACGACTTTTTAGTCAAAGATAAGTGTGAATTAATCGTCCTTCTTCCGATATCGACAGTCAGGCAACAAGCCATCACCAGCGATGGAATCACCATCACTAACAGTATTCCAAGTTGATTTCCCAGATTGGTAAAGGTAAACAGACGCTTCCAGAGCCAGCTTTGAGCAAGTGAATTGTCGGAAATCAGATATACGGCAAAAGCGGATCCCGCAAGCCAATTGACACGGGCAGAATTAAATTAATATTTCAGACACAATTTAAATACTGATAGAAATACTGCAAACGAGAGACCCATTGAAAGAATGCTAGCTGATGAATAAACATACCCGTTAAATAGATTCACAGCAAAGTCGTGAATTATTCCTTGCGAATGATACGGAAGGTACAGCAAGAGAAGTCCTGATATAAAACATGCAGTCCCAACAAGCGCCAACTTATTCCAGCTAGTGGTATTAAAATTTACTGTTATCGTAAATAACAGACACCAATTGCGAGAACGATGAGATCGATGAGCATTCCTTCGGCTGGAAACGAAACGAACGGCAAATATCGAAATAATCCAAATGCAAACGATAATGATACTGAAAGGAATTTGTGCTCGCTTCTACTACAGGCTCGAAGCCCCTCCAATATATAGGGGAGCAGCAAAATAAGGCCGGCATCAGAAGTGTTAAACCACCATCCATACCCCGTGGCAATTGGAAAGACCGTATTGATAAAGAAAGAGGCCGAAAGGGGCAAACTGCCCGTAAAAATAGAAATAATCCCTAAAGTTATACTGTAAAAAACAACCTCATTATTAAGAATTATTAGCTTCTTGACCGCATCTTTAATGCTAAAAGAAGCTCTGTCGGCTATAAACCAAACGGCGATAAACACGAAGCAGCCAACTGCAACTTTTCCAATAGGGAGAAACACTCCCTTAAAAATTAAACGGGTTAAAGGACGAGCAAAAACCGATATATCATCTGCATTATGTATTACAAAATGATGCGCAAATACACACCACATTGAGATTAACCAAAAAAGCTCGACAATGGAATTACGTTCTTTTGCCATGGAGTTCTCCGGCTGGCTTAAGTTGACTCTATGCATCGATACAAGCCAATTGGCGTACAGTAGTGGTGAATTATAACGGCTGAGACGATTTAACAATCGGACCAAGGACCTCGTCACCGCTGTCCATCCAGATGACGATTTACAGCGAAACACCCCAGTCAAATTATGCTTCGGAAAGAATATTGCTCAGGCAGTTCGATAATGAAAGGACTTTTGACTCAAGAGCGAGCCCCCACCACCGGGACCACTCGAGCATAACGGTCCCTGGGCTCCGGCACTAGATTGACAACCACCCTGGGAGACTTAATGAGGAATAGCCGAAGGAACTGAATCAAACCATCGTATTGAGCTCATTCATGATTAGACCATTTCTCAAGTTCCTTTTCGAGTAGGGCAATCCTATGAGTAAGGTTTTTAATCGCCAAAACATGACGACTCACGGCAACGCTAAGAGACAGAGAGATTGCAAGCAACAGCACGATTGCACCCAAAAAAAGGAAATTGGCTGGGTTGACAAACCCAATAGCTGTTGAGCAACTATAAATAATTTGAGGACATATATCACAAATCAAGGCCGCCATACACATCAAAATCCACAACAGAGAGTACTTAAGAAGCATCTTTCCGTTGGACACGAGCCGCAAAACATAGACGAGAAAGCCGCCGAAAAAGAGGGCCGCACCAATCCTCAAAATTAGATTCATTATTTATCTCCCCTATGAACCCAGCACACAAGAACAATGGCTAACGTGACCTTGATCATGTAGTAGACGGAAGAGAAGCCCCCGATGGACGAACGTCCGCCTTGGCGTTCATTCATCTTTACAGGCGCCTCCATAACGGGAAGACCAAGCTTCATAGCCAAAGCAATCGACTCTGGCTCCGGGTAGTCATCAGGATAACTCTTGCAGAACAGGTCGATAGCATCTTTATTGCATGCCCTAAAACCAGAAGTGGGATCGGTGACCACCTTACCCGTAAGCAGCTCGAGCAAAAATGAAAGCCACCTGATTCCAACGCGACGCATAAAAGTTGACTGAAAACCATCAGTCTCAACCAGAAATCGAGAGCCTATCGCCAGGCTCGCCCCACCCTCAATCAGCTTTACAAGCTCAGGAACATAAGAAGGATCATGCTGGCCATCGCCGTCAACCTGAATGTCAATATCATAGCCAAATCTCTGAGCATACTTATGGCCCGCTTGGACCGCTCCACCGATACCAAGGTTCTGTGGCAGGTCCAATATGTTGACACCATGCTCTCGACAAAGCTCAAGCGTTCCATCTTGTGACCCGTCGTTGATTACAACATAGTCATATCCCGCAGCTTTTATAGACGCAACGGTATCGAGAATGCACTCCTGTTCGTTATAGGCAGGGATTATTACGAGAACACGCGGATATCCTTTTGAACATGTTGTTGCAGCAAGAGACAATCGAGATTCATCCATTCCAAAAAAGTTGGCTCTTAGCGACGCTTGAAGAAATTGCGACTCTTACAGCCCAACGCACAGTTTAACTCAAACTTAAGTTTACAGTATCCTGACTAGCCATCGCGAAGTTACATCTCAAGCTTAGATATTTAGCTTGCTTAACTGGGGCCCACACGGAGTCCCCACCCATCATAGCAGGGTAAGGGCCCCGTGCACCTCTGTCTCAAATGCGGAACGCATGTCCTGAGTCCTCAACGCCGTCCCATTCGAACCAATCTAATCCAACTATTATCCCCTCTTACTATAGCCATGACTTATAGCGCTAGTTTAGAAAAATCGGATATACAAAAGCTCGAAAAACACAAAATACAGCAGCCCAAATGGAATCCCGAGCATAAAGGCTGTACATTTAGTCTTCTCTTCCTCATCGCAGTAAATAGGAAACCTGAGCAAAAGACAGGCGAAAGGTATTAACAAAGGTATGAGGTATCGCGCCTGAACACCCGCAACTGTCTGGCTTCCAACTCCTGTAAAGGCGATGTATAGAGCCAAAGCAACTAAATAGCAAGTAGCAAGAACCAGGAATAGAGTCCAAACAATCCCGAAACGGCTAAACTTAAATTTAGTAACTTTTTCATTATCAATAATGCATATAGCCTCAAACAACACGATGGGAAGATATGAAAGCCATGGGAACAGATTGGACACGTCCCCAAGATAAGCCATATTCGTTGATATTGAATTGAGAAACGCCGGGGTCAGCATCGATCCAAAAACGAAATTCGAGATTACAACTATAGTTCCAACTGGATTTGCAAGCACTCCCGTCGTTTGACCAGCCGTAGAGACTTCGGAGCCACCACGTGCATCAGAAATGTTATTTACGACAGAAGAGAAATATGGCGTCAAGAAAGATAAAATCATTATGGCGCAAACGAATAGTGCAGCTCCAATCAAGATACGTCTTTGCTTGCTCGAAGTATATTTATCTGCAGGAATTAAAAGCGCAAGTCCGAATAAGGGAAAATAAATCGCTTTAGCTGCAAATCCGATTGCAAAAGATAATAGAAATCCGAAGAATGTTTTTGCAGAAATATCCTCTTCAGAAACAAGCATCTTCAACAAAAGAGCTGTTCCTAGCAAACTGAACGATATCACACAGGGATCATACGAGTAACTGGCTGCCATTAACACGGCAGACGGGAACAACGCAATACAAGTGAAAAGACATTTTCTGCAAGGGGCTATACGAATTGCGATTCCGCAGATAACTGCATACGCAAGTAAATTAAATAATTTTCCCAATGCAAATTTGATAGAAAATGGGAGATGAAGCAAGCGACCCAAACAAAGGCCGATAGATGAAGGAATATAGGCAATTTTAGAAAGAGCCAGACTATCAAAACAATTAACACGTTCGATACCTTCAGCTATATTATTTTTATCGGCCTCTCTGACTAATTGCTCAACAGAGCCACGGTTAAACTCTCTTGTTTCATCTATTGGGTACTTACCCAAAGATGCATCCAAACTAAAGCCGTCCCCCCTATAAAACTGTTCGACTATCATTCGGTCAGAATTTGTTATTTCAGCATTTGTGAGGTAGGAAACACTATTTGCATTTCCATAGTGGACCTCATCATCCCATGTCAGAAAATTTGTAACGGGGAAGCAAATAATTACGGATAGACCGACCGAGACAATGCATGCGAAAGCGAACAGTTCGGGCTTCAGATAAGAAGTGCCCCCATTAATAGCAATCAACCCGATCAAAACAGTAATGGGCAAAGCAGACGCGAACAACACCGTCTTTGACTTATCGAGCGGAATGCCAATAAAAGCGATTAAAACAGCAAAGCCAACAGAAACCGTCAAAAAAAAGAAACACTTCTTAGTATCAGTTTTCTTAACCGAGGCTACAAAGCTCTTCACCAGGCCATAGCAAAGCTCAATGCCTTGAAACGCTAAAACTAAATGAAAGCATATAACAAGACTTGCGATATTCCATGCGTCAAGATCGAAGGGGCCAAACGTCTTCGCACCAGTCAATATGATTAAAACTAGCAGAAAGCTGCTGAGAATGCTGGACGCGACGAGGACGGTTATCTGACGAATAGCGTCACCACCCGACTGTGATTTCGGTTGCAAATATAAGCACGCAACAGCAACGACATCGCAAAAGAGTTCAAGAATGAATAGATTTAAATTCTTATAGTGCAATGATGTCGCAACAGCTAATAAAAGAAGTCCCAGCCCAAAGATGGCAAGCGCGTACTCGCTTTTCTTAATTGCAGGATTATTCAAAACGTGCATCTCCAACTAAAGACAAAATCGAATAGGGTAAGTCGACAATAACAAATTCGTATCTCAAATCCAACTTCACTCAAAAGCTAAGCAAAAGCCAGCCAAGTATCACTTAGTAAATACAAAACGCCTTCTCGACATCCATAGCAGTGGCATCCCAGTTATATCGATTTTCAACAAGCGCCCTAGAGTTTCGAGACTGAAGAGAAAGCAGCTTTCGATCATCAAAAAGCCTGCATAATGCCGAAACCACCTCATCAGATGCCATGGACCGAATTATTGTGCCGTAGCTATCATCTAAGATAAGCTCGCGTGCCCCGCCCACGTCTGTTACCACTGCAGGCGTTCCGCAGGCTGAAGCTTCAAGAAGTACCGTTGAAAAGCCTTCGGAACGAGTTGGAAGACAAAGCACATCTGCTTGCTGAAGTAAGGAGGAAATATCCTCTGTGTTACATCTCCCAAGCCAAAACAAGTTAGACGAACAAGCTTCCTTGACCTCATTAGCCAGCGGACCATCCCCTGCAAGAACAAAACAAATATCACGCTTGGTAATATCTTTTGTGCGAGCCGCCTCAATAATTGAATAAATTCCCTTTTCAGGAATAAGCCGCCCGACAAAAGCTACAACCAAAGATGACTGAGGGATACCTAATTCAGATCGGAAATCTCTCCCCGAAGAAATACTCCTATAGAATGAGGCATTGATTGAGTTTGAAATTACGCCTTTTGCAGTGATATTAAAGTGCTGAAGCCATTCAACACTTTTAGAAGAAATCCCATAGAAATCAGGTTCAAACGACTTTACGCGATCAGTAATCCAATCTTCATATCGGCGAACAAAATAATCAAGAAATGGCTGATTGAAAGAGAGATACGCTGAGCCGTGGTCGAGAACAACAGCCTTAGCACTATGATCCGCAGCAAACTTCAGCCCTTCGAGCGAGAGAGGGAAAAGTCTCGTGTTTATCAGAACACCATTCCACTCATAATCATCAAGGGTTTGCAGGAGTCGGTAATAATCACTGGTTTTTTTGGGAAGAGGAAGTCTTCCATCAAGTAACGGAATGCAAGGAAGACGAATTACCTCCAGGCCGTTTTCGACTGAATGACCGACTCCCACGCGCATCGAATCATTAGTAACGATAACCACCCTATCGCCGCGTGCAGTCAAGGCGTGAGCGAGACCATCGACAAAATTACCAATTCCACTAAGTTGCGGGTGATAATGGTGAGTGAAAATACAAATAGAGGAGCTCATCACATAACCTCATCTGATATAGATGTCATATCCTTAATTCTGTGCCGTCCAGACTTCCCCATCTCCAAAGTCGAGCAAGAGCGGAAGATGGGTATGTCGATTATCCGGTGACGGTATTTTTTTCCAATCGCCATACATCGTTGTAAGATATTTATCCGTCATACGAGGAACAGGGAATTCACTGCCTTCGAAAACCGCACTGCTCAGAGGGAAAATCTCTGAAATAGGCACTGGCGCCATATTCGGCCAGCTTAACGTCAGACAGTAATCAGAGACCTCACCCGTATTTGAGTCGGCAATACAGGAATCGAACAAATCCTGGTAAGAGCATGCGCCTCGAGAAACCAGTTGTTCCACCACGTGCATAGCAGAACAACCAATTTGCTCGAGTTGACCAAGGAACCCTTTATGAGGGACAACAATGGAAGAAGAATGATATAAATAGGCTCTTTTCTGTGCAATTGATGCAATTCGGACTTGCTTTGCACGAAGGCGTTTATCTGTATAGAGCTGGTCATATGGAAAGATGTCGACAAAAATGCCCATCGAACTGGAAGCCTCTCGAGCCTCTTGATTCTCGAAGCGAGTTCCATCGCGATACACCTTAGCAAACATCGCAGCATAGCCAGTAGTATTCCGCGATGTATGGAGCGAATATCCTTCCGGTAACCCACCCTCGGCTAAAGAGCAAAAGCGGTCATAATCTGAACGCATCATTCCGATATCTATATCATCATCCCAAGGGATAAACCCCCTATGACGCATTGCTCCTAAACATGTTCCACCGTCAAGCCACCACCTGATGCCGTGCTTAGAGCAGAATGCGGCGACAACCTGAAGGATATCCAATTCAGTGTTTTGAAGCTTTAATAGCGCGTGAGCTTTAGACATCATCGGCCTATCTCTTTTCCCCGAACCATTGTTGCGTCTGTTTCCCCAAAACAGAAGACTGATAAATAAGGCAAATGGCATTGGATATAAGCGCCGATACAGTAGGGCCATTTAAGCCAAACAGCATTTGCGCAGGAGCCATAACAGCGACAGCACTAATTAAGGACAGCATGCTGCCAACAAATACCCCTCGGTAATTATCAAGAGAAACCAACAAATCGTTGACAAACCAAGCGATGCCAGTCAAAAAGGCACAAGCCAACATAGGCTGAAGGAGATCGGTATGTTTAGCTATTCCAGCGCCATAAAACAGTGACAGCAATAATTTACCGAAAAAGAAAAGGGCAACTGAAGATATGACACCGACAAAAAAGATGCCAGCAAGTATTTTACCTATGAGCGAAAAAAAGGACTTTTCTCTAGAATGGTAACGCTCTACTAGATAACCTAATAAAGGATTATAAATATAGGTCGCACCCATTTGGATAATTGCCACAGGTGCAGCAACTGATGCATAAATACCCAGAGCAGAATCTCCGAATGAATAAGATAAATACTGCCTGGGAATATTCGGCGCCGCAGAAGCAGCAATGCCGCCCAGAACGATGGGCAAACAGCTACATAGGAAGGCTCTGACCTTCGCTCGGCTAATTCCAAGCTTGATTGCAGAAATCCGATTTGATCTTGGATAATCGTAAATAACTCCGATGCCTATTGTCACTACCGTCATAAGCAACAGTGCACCTTCGAGGCTATTAAAAAATCCAAAGACAAGAATGAATGAAAGGAGAGAGCCGATGCCCTGCATTATGAGGGATTTCCCAATATAGTCCATCCTATGACCAACCTGATCATTAGCATGCATGACATCAATGACTAAGCCAGCGGTTTTATAGAGAGCATACAGAAGAATAGCGGGCACCGTACCAATACGACACGTTGCAATGGAATAGACGGCTAACATTGCAAACGCTATAAAAGTAGTAAAGAAACGAAAAGTCAGGTATTCACCAGCAGAGTTTTTCCTTTCAACATCTGCAATTTGCACCGTGTACATCCTGTATTGGGCTAATTGAGAAAACATGTTGAAAATAGACATAGCCAGCGAATAAATGCCTGCAGCACTATATCCATCAGACAGCCGAACGACCAAAATGGTGATAAGCCACTGACAGCCTAAATTAGTCAACGAACCGACGGTATTCCAGAACATATTATGTTTAATCGAAAGAGTCTTCTCTGTGGCCTTCACAAATATAAGCGCCCTTCTAAACCTGTCGAAATGAGGATACGGAGCTATCTCGCAGCTTTAAGTTCTTTTAAAATCAAAATAAACAGCCAATTCGGCACAAGACGTATAATGATATCTGCTATAGCGATAGACGGGCAAGCTCGTCGGTATTTAAGTAAACCAATTATGGAGCGCCGCTCCCTTGCTTCAGCGAACCTCAATATTTCCTTTAGATGCGGTGAATCGGGAAATCTATCGGCAAATCGCCTAGCAGTATCAACCCTGTTTTTAACTCTTGTCGAATACCAATCATCTTTTGAAGAAACACCTGCAAGGAATCCAGTTTCGTTACCACCATGTCGACGATACTTAACCAAAGGAGTCATAGTAAAGCTGCACTTCCCCAGTTCACTGCAACCCAATGTCAACCACAAGTCATGTGCAGTCGATTCCGGAAAGGGAATCATCGACTTCGCCGCACTCGCATCTAACATGAGAGCCATACCAATGCCGTAACATACGCTTGCGGCCTGTACAGTAATATCCTCTCCAGAGCACCAATTTACTTCCGGCGAATTAGGATGAGCTTTCCTATAACTCTTTACCAGAATATTTCCGTTTTCGTCAATTACCGATCTATCACAAACATCTAGAATTGAGCCTTCTTCTAGCATATGGTTGAGCGAAACTTCAACTCTATTAGGCTCCCAAATATCATCCTGATCGCAAAGTACTACGTAATCCCCTTCCGCCAAGGAGAGCAGCGCCTCGAATGATTTGACATAACCGAGATTATTATCACCGTGATAATACCGATAGGCGTTTTTCGTTATATGCGCTTGGATAAACCGCTCTAATGAATCCGATTCAGGGCAGTCATTTCTAACTAGAAGCGTAAGCGGAAACGTTTGTTTATCTATCGAATCAAGTTGTTCCGCGAAAAACTTAAGATCGGGTTTATAAGCTGAGAGAAGTACGCATACGCCAATATCATTTCCCATTTCTATTTCCAAAAATCCTCCCAAATTCATTGCTAAAGATTATCAAAGCACCCTCAGTTAAAAGAAACTCTTTTAAAAATAGAGTATTTATCCCTGTCTCTTAAAACGAGTGCCTAATATCAATAAGTAACAACTTTTGTTCCATAAGGAATATTATCGTAAATCCATTTTGCGTTCTGAATCTCAAGGCGAACACATCCCGCAGAGGATGGAACACCCATCGTGGGATCCATCACGCGATTGCTGTTAACGTAGTAGGGCGAAGAATGGAACAGATAATCACCATAGAACTGCGTGTAGTAATAGCAAGTATATCCATGCCCAAAGGAATATCCCTTTCCGTAGACTTGATACTCCCCTATCACCGTAGGTGTGCTAGCTTTTCCCGTCGAACATACATATCGACGGTTTAAGGACCAGTTATTCCAGGATCCAGTGTAAATACTCGTAATGCAACGCGACGTATCGACAAGTATCAGCCAATTTGTATTGCTTGAATAACTTTGAGCTTTAGCATCCATATAGTCTGACACCCACGCGCCGTTTGCCATAAAGTAATTCCAGGACCCGTCCACAACGCGCCAGCCAGTAGCCAAAGCGCCGCTAGCGTCAAGCCAATACCAGGTGCCGCCCAGATTGAGCCATCCCGTCTGCATGAAACCAGACGAATTCAGGTAATACCAAGATCCGTTAACGGCAACCCAACCGGTTTTCATAGCATAAGTGGACGGATCTAAATAGAACCAGGAGCCATCCTTGTACAGCCAGCCAGATCGTGCATAGCCAGCGGTCTCATCAAAGAAGTACCATTTTCCGTTAACGTTCTTCCATCCAGCGCAGGGGGAGCCATCGGTTGGATCAGCATAGAACTTACAGCCTCCAAGCATCACAAACCCGTGAGCTTCGATCAATTCGCCATCGCCGTTTGATGTAAACAGTTTTCCATTAAGCAATGCTCCACACAATGAGCAATCAGAACCTGCAAAAGCCTTAGATGGCTCATCCTGAACCGAGTCCTGGACATCAACCCATTCACGACAAGCAACAGCGCCTGAAGCTTTTGCATAATAGCTTTTCCCATTTACAGAAAAATGACCAAGCAGCATTTTACCGTCGGCGGCAGGATCGAGATAATAGTATTGACTACCGTCCTTCAGCCATCCAGCCTTTATAATGCCCGACGCATGAGAAGGCTCAGCGTAATACCAGTCTCCATCGCTCATAAACCAGCCGAGTGACAACGCTCCCGTTGAAGAAAAATGATACTGATTGGATCCGATGACAAAAAAGCCGGTAGCCATTCTATTGTCATTTGCGACATCGAGCCAATACCAAACGCCATTCACCAAACGCCAGCCCGATGCAAGTGCGCCGGAACCGTCAGCGTAATACCAGTCCGTCCCATCAAACGCCCAACCAACAGCCATTGCGCCGGAATCCGATAAATAGTAACGAGACGAACCGACAGAAACGATTCCTCTAGACATAACACCATCATTGGCGGGATCAAGCCAATACCAGTTATTGCCAGTTTGAAGCCAGCCGGTTAAGACTTCACCATTGCTACCCCAATACCATAAACCGTTATCAAGGCACCATCCATTAATCAGTCCATAGGTTCCAAGAAGATAAGGGTGCCCATCAATAACACGTCGACCAGTAGCCATAGAACAGCTGTTAAGGGAGTCAAACCAGTACCATTGGTCTCCAATAAACTGCCAGCCACTTGCCAAAGCGCCTGACGGACCCGCGTAATACCACTTATTTTCAGTAAAAATCCAGCCGCAGCTCATTGCGCCGTCACGAGCGGGGTCCAAGTAGTACAGCGAGTCGTCAATATTCTGAATTCCGGTCAAACGACAGCCATCTAGATAGTAATACCAGGACAAACCGTTCCATTGCCATCCAGATAGTTGTTCTGTAGTCGACGGGTCATGGCTTTCGACAACCTGTAGGCTCGAATCTTCCGTTGTTTTGCCGGCACAATCGCTGGAGTCTTGAGAGCAACCGCCACCGACCAATGCTCCCGGCCCACCTGTCGAGTCGCGCTCTACGACACCGTTATCCGCCCCCTCTTCCACGGCATAAGCAGTGCAAGAAAATGCGGGGGCTATAACTGAGAGTAAGGCGGAAAATAGCATCAAGCCAATTACTCGCCAGCAAATTCGATGATCAATCCGAGCATTCATTTCAGGCCCCCAACCGGTACCGACTGTCTTGCAGGGAATCTATTAAATAAACGGACGAGCTGCGCCGATTACATTTCCCCTTGCACTAATAGGATGAATTCCGACACCTTGATGAGGCCAGGAATCAATCATCAAGCCGCCGCCAAGTGCAATTGCAATATGACCGCGGTAATAAATCACATCGCCGCGTTGAATCGAGCTCGTGCTCACGGGCATAAAGATATTGCTTCGATACCAATTCATGGAATTATAGGTTTGGCTTGGATCCCAGCGATGGTTATAAGGGTTGTAAACACCCATATCCATGCCAGTAGCATAAAGGCACTGCAAGACAAAACCAGAGCAATCAACAGCTCCACCGGGAGCGGTAGACCAAGGCTCAATATATTGCGTACCAATATACTCATAGGCGCGCTGGATAAAGGCGTTCACGCAATCTTCCCGCGTTGCTTCGACAGAAATGCGAGAAGGGGTCACATAGGTAAAGTATCCGGTGCAATAGCCAGGCAGCCGAACAGTCCAAGAACTGACCTGAGGATACTGGGATGGATTTTGCCAGCCAACTTTGTCGCACTGTCCATCGCTCCAGAAAACTCGACGAACGCCATCGATGGTTCTTGCGCCCGTTGCCATAGCGCCGCTGCCGTCTAGCCAATACCACTTACCCGAATCTTTAAGCCAGCCAACATGCATGCTTCCATTGGACTCAAGGTAATACCATGTTCCATTCAGGCATTTCCAACCAGTTGCCATTTTTCCGTCAGCGTTTAGGTAATACCATGCACCGCCAGTAAAAACCCATCCGGTCTTCATCACGCCAGAATCAGCATCAAGCCAATACCAATCGCCGTCAATCTGCAGCCATCCACGATGAATGACGCCCGTTCCGGGCTCTGCGTAAAACCTTAGATTTGCGACGTTAACCCAGCCGGACGCAACCTGCCAACCATCAGCTCCGGCGGTTTTAAGGATAGTGCCGTTTTCGCGAATCACATCCTTGCAAAGATATCCATTATCATCAGCGTATCTTTGAACGCCGTCATTAACGGTAACCCAGCTGGAAACCATAAGCCTACCGCTCTGGTTTGCAAAAAAATCGTTGCCGCCCACCTCAAATAAGCCCGTTTTCATGAGATGGCTAACAGGGTCCAGGTAATACCAGCTCGTGCCCTCTTTATACCAGCCAGAAATAAGTGCACCAGATTGAGAGGCTAGATACCAGCCGTCCTCGACCTGAGCCCAACCAACAGCCATAGCCCCGTTAGGCTTTAAATAATAAGCTGCATTGCCAATGTCTAAATACCCAACGGACATCTTACCATCGGAGGCTGGGTCGAGATAATACCAAGCGCCGTTAACGAGTTTCCAGCCAGTGGCCGCAATACCGTTAGAGCAGTAATACCAATCTGCTCCGTCTTTGTACCATCCATTTGCGAGGCCATAGTCACCAAAAATGTAGGTTCTTCCATCAATCTTTTGACGACCCTTAAACATGATGAACGTCTGTGGGTCAAAATAATAGCGAACCCCACCTATCGTTTGCCATGACGAAGCAAGGGCACCCGATGAATAAGCCCAGTACCAATTCCCGTCAACGAGAATCCAGCCGGTTTTCATAGCACCAGTGGCATCTAAATAGTATTTCCCGCTCCCGGGGTCGACAAAACCAACCTGCATTATATGGGTGGCAGGATCCAGGTAATACCATGTGCCGTCTTGATAAAACCAACCAGCAGCTAAATCGCCTCCAGCATTGGCATAAAACCAATTTCCATCTGAGTTACGTAGCCAGCAGTTCTGATATAGCGCGCCGAAAGGCGTTGCGGCATTGCCGTCATTCGCATAAAACGAAACAGTCGATCCGCCAGCATCGGTCACATTGAAATAACCTGTCTGCATTGCACCATCATTGGCTGGATCAAGCCAATACCAATAGCCCCCGCTTTGCAGCCAGCCAGTTTGGTGTTTACCGTTTTTTCCGTAATACCAAACTCCAGACGACTCGTCTCGTTGCCAGCCATCTTTTATGACGGAAGAATTATCAGGTTGCAAATCATCGGAAACCACAGAAGAAAAATCCGCTTTTGACTCAATACTCTGAGCCTCAACGGAATCCTGTGCAAACGCGACATTCGCACTCAGGGGCAAGCAGCAAGCAGTGACTAATGACGCAGCAGCACAAACAAACGTGGCCTTCTTTTCGAATCGATACATAAGCGACCCTCCCAGATATCTCATTTATTTATTTTAATCCACATTCCAGGATTGATTTTCGTTACTGTCTGTTCAGTCTATGTAGATAAATATATTAAATTGAACAAAACGTTCAATCACTCTATTCTTTCCCTAAGCAATGAACATCTTAATTGGAGGCCTGCAGTGGAACTGACCAAGCGTAACTTTACTGTTCTGTACGAATACCTAAAGAACCCATATGCCAGCCAGCGAGAAGTTGCCGAGCGCACTGGCCTCTCACTTGGATCGGTAAACGCAGCAAATAAAGAGCTTACGAATGAGGGCCTTCTCGAATCGGACAGCCTAACCGACAGCGGTTACGAAGCACTTCACCCCTATAAGGTTGAAAACGCAGTGATATTGGCTGCGGGGCTTTCGAGCCGCTTTGCTCCCATTTCGTATGAAAAGCCCAAAGGCCTTTTAAAGGTACGTGGTGAGATTCTCATCGAACGTCAGATTAGGCAGCTGCAAGACGCAGGTATCAGCAATATCACCGTCGTTGTCGGCTATAAAAAAGAATATTTCTTCTATCTTGAAAGCAAGTTCGGCGTTTCGATTGTCGTCAACAACGAATACGCATCCAAAAATAACCACGCATCGCTTATGTGCGTAAGGGAGCGACTTGGCAACACCTACATTTGCTCAAGCGATGATTACCTTCTAAACAATCCGTTTGAAGCATATGTTTGGAAAGCATTTTATTCTGCTCAATATGCTGAAGGCGTCACCAAAGAATGGTGCATTCAAACGGGAGCAATGGATAGAATCACCAATGTTACGATTGGCGGGTCCGATGCATGGTACATGCTCGGGCATGTCTACTTTGATAAAGCCTTCTCGCTTGCGTTTAAGCAGATTCTTGAAACGGAATATAACAAGCCCGAAACAACGGACAAACTTTGGGAAGATCTGTATATCGAGCACATCAAGGAGCTCGATATGGTGATCAAGAAGTATCCTGAGGGCGAGATCAACGAATTCGATTCTCTTGATGAGCTGCGTGCCTTTGATCCGCATTTTATCGAAAACGTTGACTCCGATATTTTCGATAACATCGAGCAAGTGCTCGGCTGCTCCAAATCAGAGATTCACGACGTTTATCCCCTTAAACAAGGTCTTACGAACCTATCGTGCCACTTTAGAACCAATGATGGAGAGTACGTTTACCGCCATCCGGGAGTCGGAACCGAACTGCTTATTAACAGAAATGGAGAAGTAGCCGCACTTAAAAAGGCCAAGGAACTCGGCCTTGACGATACGTTCATCCATGAGGACCCAAAGCGCGGTTGGAAAATTTCGAAGTTTGTACCCAACGCAAAGCAGCCTAATCCACACGATGCTGCCCAAATGAATCGAATGATGCAGATGTGTCGTTCGCTTCACGAGAGCGGTGCAAACGTCGAAACCGAATTTGACTTCTACCTCGAAGCGAAGCGCTACGAATCACTTCTTCTGGAAAAAGGTCCCATCGACATTCCAGGCTACAGGGAAATGGCCGCCGAAATCGATGAATTGGAGCGCTTTGTTCAGGCCGACAATGCGCCAAAATGCCTTTGTCACAATGACTTCTTCTACCTCAATTTTCTTATCGATGAAAACGACAAGTACTATCTCATTGACTGGGAATATGCTGGCATGAGCGATTACGCGAACGATTTTGGAACTTGCAGTGTCTGCTGTGAGCTTTCCGAAGATGAAGTCGACCGCGCGCTTGATGCATATTTTGGGCGCAGGGCAACAAACAACGAAATTGCGCATAACTATGCGCACATTGCCCTTGCAGGATGGTGCTGGTACCTCTGGTCTCTTCTGAAAGAAGCCGAAGGCGACTTCGTGGGCGAATGGCTCTATATCTACTTCAATTACGGTGCCAAATACCTTAAAAAGGCACTGGAGATCTATCGGAAAGGTGAGTAACGATGCAATTCGGCTTTTTTAGCGGTCTTCTTTGGGGCCTTGATACAGTAATTCTTGGAATCGGCTTGGCGCTTGCGCCCTATATTGGATCGGCGGAAGCGCTTGCATGCGCCTCCATTGCGGGATCCTTTCTCCATGATGCCTTCTGTGCAATCTGGCTCTTTGGCTACATGGGAGTCCGAGGCAGACTGAAAGACACGCTCGCTGCACTTAAAACTCGTTCGGGCAAGGTCGTCATCGCCGGCGCTCTACTCGGTGGACCTATCGGAATGACCGGCTACGTATTGGCAATTAATAACATCGGAGCTGCCTACACGGCAATCATCTCCGCCTTCTATCCCGCAGTCGGAGCATTCCTTTCCTTCGTGCTGCTGAAGGAGAAAATGGGCAAAGGCCAGATTCTTTCCCTTCTCGTTGCTCTTTGCGGCGTAATGACGATGGGCTATCTATCGGCCGGGTCGAGTGAGATTGCAAATGCCCCCCTCGGCTTACTCGGGGCGGTGCTTGCCGTTATTGGATGGGGATCCGAAGCGGTGCTGTGCGCATGGGGAATGAAAGATGATGCCGTTGATGACGAAACGGCTTTGCAAATCCGCGAAACTACAAGTGCACTTGTTTATGGAGTGCTCGTACTCCCCCTCTTCGGAGCATGGCATTTCACGCTGGGCGCTATCCCAAGCATGCCCACATTGATTATTGCACTCGCCGGACTCGCAGGAACTGCATCCTATCTGTTCTATTACAAGGGCATTGCGGCAATCGGAGCAGCGCGTGCGATGGCTCTGAATATCTCCTATTCGGCATGGTCAGTGGTCTTTGGCCTGATCTTGCTTGGAACAATTCCCGACATGGCATCCGTAATCTGCTGCGTTGTAATTGTATGCGGAACAGTTTTGGCAGCCAGTAACTGGGACGAACTATTTGGACGTAAGAAGACGGCGTAGCTAGATTAACAAAGTAGCAAAAGGGGAGAGCTCGTCGAGCTCTCCCCTTTTAGCATCATGGCTATTCAATTACCACGGCCTGGCTATCCATCTGTTGCCACGTGCCGAAGAACACTTGGGCATTTCGCGTAACATTGCCGTTAATCGAATCCGAAAGATAGACAATTCCCTGCTCGTCATCATAGCCTTTAAGGACTACGGCATGATTACCGCCCCACAGACCATAGGAATGCCCGTTATACCAACGCGCAGCATAACGGCCTCCTGGCCAACTTCCCCATTCGGTATTCCACATCTCAACAGGTTGACCACAGGTCAGCCTGTTCTTAATGGAAGAAATTGACGAGAAAGAAACGTCTTTTGCCTGCTTGCCACTTCCAGCAGCACGCAGAAAGTTATTACCAGCAATAGTAATCGCAGGTGCGACGCATCCCATGAGACCCCCGCTGCTACGCCTTGGATTGCCATCAAAAGCGGTAACAAAATTGCCATTGCTTCCCTTGGGCAAATAGTAATCCGCAATAATCGTCTTACCTAAACCGAAACCATAGTAGTTAAGCAAGTTTGTAAGGGCAACCGACTCACAGCCAGTAGGAAGTTCCGGGTACTGCGAATAGCACGGGACATCGACCCAAGCGCCAACCATTGCGCCGGATGAACTGAACTTGTAGTCAGTAGAGCCGATCCAATACCAACCGTTACTCAACATTACTCCCCCACGTGCGACATCAAGGTAATACCATGTGCCCCCAAGGGAAAGCCATCCCGTTTTCATCGCGCCAGAAGCGGAATCCAGCCAGTACCAGTTGCTGCCATCGTTAAGCCAGCCGGTCGCCATTCGACCATCCGGGTTAAAGTAATACCAAGACCCAGCAATTTGCTGCCACCCAGTCAGAATTACTCCACTAGCAGAACAATAATATCGAGCACCCTGACTCTCAATCCAACCAGTTCTGGCATTACCGTCGTCGTCAATCAGCTGGATTCCCGAATCGGTCATGATGCCTTTAAGGTCAATTGCGCCGCTGGATGACGAATGATACATCCAAGACCCATCACCGTTTGACCAGCAATTAGCCATCATCTTGCCGGTACTATTAAATATGTATTCACATGATCCGATAGTTTGAACGCCCGTGGCCATGGCGTGCGTCGAGGGATCGAGCCAGTACCACGCACCGTTTAGGTTGAGCCAGCCGGAGGCGAGGGCGCCGGAGCCAGTCGCGTAGTACCAGGTCCCGCCGTCGAGGACCCATCCGGTCGCCATCGCGCCGGAGGCGCTGAACCAGTACGCTGAGCCGTTGCACGCGTGGAGGCCCGTCACCATGGCGCCGCCCGCGTCGGGGTCGAGCCAGTACCAGGAACCGCCGGTGTAAAGCCAGCCGGTCGAGGCGATACCGTCAGCGAACCAGTACCAGGAGCCGTCGACGAGGCCCCAGCCGTTAAGGGGGCCGCAGCTGCCGAAGTAGCGGCGGACGCCCTGCGCGTCCGTCTGGTAGCCCGTCAGCATGGCACCCGTCCGGGCGTCGAAGCAGTAGGGCACGCCGCCGACGGATACGGGGCCGCGCGCCAGCGCGCCGGAGCCAGTCGCGTAGTACCAGGTCCCGCCGTCGAGGACCCACCCGGTCGACATCGCGCCGGACGAATTAAACCAGTACAGGGAGCCGTTGCACTCGTGAAGGCCGGTAGCCATGGCATGGGTGGAGGGATCAAGCCAGTACCAGGCGCTGCCGACGTAGGCCCAACCGGAGGCGAGGGCGCCGGAGCCCGTCGTGTAGTACCAGGTACCGCCGTCGAGGACCCACCCGGTCGCCATCGCGCCGGAGGCGTCAAACCAGTACGCGGAGCCATTGCACTCATGGAGCCCAATGGCCATGGCATGCGTCGAGGGGTCGAGCCAATACCAGGCCCCATTGGTATAGAGCCAGCCAGAATGCAACGAGACCGGATTGACTGAATCCACATAGAACCAGTTGCCGTCAAACGAATTCCAACCCAGATTCCATTTAACGGATTCTTGAGCAGGACCATCATCAATTGAATCGGAAGGAGAAAGAGTCGAGGGGACGGATTGCCGCTCAAAATCAGTAGGGATGGAGGAGCTTATGGGTTCTGCGTTCGCGATATCAACCACACCGGGTCCAGCGAGCAGTAGAGTTGAAAGAATGATTAGGATTAATGTTATTTGCTTTTTCCTTGCCATGTGCAGCCCCCAGTAGTTACCGATTTTTATATAAACATAGTCTACAAATGGATAGCTAAGAGCAATATGTAATTAGAAAAAAGCAATTAAGGAAGAGTTGCTAGCCGAGCCAAGCGCCATTACTAGCAAAAGAGTATTTCACCCCATCGATTTCTTGAACACCCGTAGTCATAGCGTGCGTCGAGGGGTCAAGCCAGTACCAGGCGCCGCCGACGTAGGCCCAGCCGGAGGTGAGGGCGCCGGAGCTCGTCGCGTAGTACCATGTGCCGCCGTCGAGGACCCATCCGGTCGCCATCGAGCCGGAGCCGTTGAACCAGTACATGGAGCCGTTGCACCCATGGAGCCCGGTGGCCATGGCGTGCGTCGATGGATCGAGCCAGTACCACGCACCGTTTAGGCTGAGCCAGCCGGAGGCGAGGGCGCCGGAGCTCGTCGCGTAGTACCATGTGCCGCCGTCGAGGACCCATCCGGTCGCCATCGCGCCGGAGGCGCTGAACCAGTACATGGAGCCGTTGCACCCATGGAGGCCCGTCACCATGGCGCCGCCCGCGTCGGGGTCGAGCCAGTACCAGGAACCGCCGGTGTAAAGCCAGCCGGTCGAGGCGATACCGTCAGCGAACCAGTACCAGGAGCCGTCGACGAGGCCCCAGCCGTTAAGGGGGCCGCAGCTGCCGAAGTAGCGGCGGACGCCCTGCGCGTCCGTCTGGTAGCCCGTCAGCATGGCACCCGTCCGGGCGTCGAAGCAGTAGGGCACGCCGCCGACGGATACGGGGCCGCGCGCCAGCGCGCCGGAGCCAGTCGCGTAGTACCAGGTCCCGCCGTCGAGGACCCACCCGGTCGACATCGCGCCGGACGAATTAAACCAGTACAGGGAGCCGTTGCACTCGTGAAGGCCGGTAGCCATGGCACCGCCCACGTCGGGCTCGAGCCAGTACCAGGTGCCACCCTGGCACAACCATCCGGTATACGCTTTGCCGTCAGAGGTTGCGTAATACCAAGTGCCCTCTTTTAACTGCCAGTAATAAAGAGAGACATCAACATACGCGTAATTCATATCAACGTTTCCGCTAATACCAGAAACTTTTCCGCGGCTTGTATACTGCCAAAAGCTGTAACTGCCGGTATAGTGACATTGGGAGTTGTATTGAGCAATCCAATGATCCCAAGAACCGCTCTTAAATACAGGGTCGGTCAATATATTGTTAAACCAATTTAGGTTTGCATAAATGCCTGGCTTATATCCAGCACTAGAAATCTTATTACAGAATATCTGAGCTCTAGATGCAATTCCGGATTGACGGCCATCTGCAATAATTGTCTTGTCCTCAAGATCGTAATACACCGGTAGCCTAGGATTGCGCCCCGATAGGCAGTCAATCACCATGGACGCCTCATCGGCTGCCTGTTGATTATCAAAAGCATATGAATAGATATAGACGCCGTAAGGAATTCCGAGTCGCTCGCACTCAGAAATATTTCGATTAAATTGATAGTCAACTCGACCGCCCCAAGATGGAGCGCCAAATCCAACACGCAGTATAGCGAAATCGATACCAGAAGCCTTAACAGCATTCCAGTCAATACGTCCTTGATGCTCACTGACATCGATGCCCTGCGCCGTAGCCCCATCGGGAAGAATGTCCATGGACAATAAGGCTATTCCATCTTCTTCGGAAGAAGCATCCTCTGCGACCAATTGTCCATCCTCATAACGCCAGGAATTCTCAACTAGGGACCGCGCAGCTTCCGCGTTCGAGGGAAAAACAAACACAGAAATGGGCGCAAGGACCATCAGCACCAACAATGCCGAAAATAACTTAAGATGTAAGCTCATGTAAACCTCGTCATTCGTTCTTGTTTGCGTCTAGCTTACAGCATGGCTGTGAAAGATTTGCGAACATCCAACTGGACAAGGCGCCATCTAGGACGACAAATAACTGCACGCAATACCACAATGTAAACAAGAACTTCCCAGCAAGGTGAAACCAAGGACTCCTGGTCCCTACTCTTTGCCCAAAGAATGCCGACATCAGTTAGCTTTCAAACTAGATGTCAAAAAGGCAGGGGGCCCAGAGAGTCCCCTACAACTCGGAATTCTAACGAATCAATATTACTTTCGATGGACCCAAAGCAGTCAAACCAGAAATACGGTTTCCATAACCGTCACTATGCCAAAACAAGTTTTCGCTCGGCGAATTGCCCCAGAAAAAACCGATATGACTATCGTCCGCATATGGATTGTAAGGATTGAAAAATACAATATCCCCCTTACGAGCCAAACCACTACGCAACAACTCATCAATAGAGTTGAAATAAGTCACGTTCGCGCATGTATCGATAGCGTAGCCATACCAACGATACGCGTTAACGCAGCCGCCCCTTCCGGGACCCCCACTCCAAGGCGAATGGCTCTGCTCAGCGGCAATGGGAGCTAAATTACCGCCCGCCTTCATATATGCATGCGATACAAATCCGCCGCAGTTCATACCGGTATACCCGTCCCAACGAGGATCACCCTTTGGATACATGCATGATTCTTGGCTAAGATGCGTATCATAGCGTGTTCCACGGTAATAGCCGTCGTTTTCGTGGCTCATAAGCCAATTGACCAGGCTGGACCTATTGACCCCCAAAACAGAACCAGACGTATTCAACCATGCACCGCTTGCATTGAAGTAGTAGTCAACGCCATCGATTTTCAGCCACCCGTTAGCAAACATGGCACCCGAAGGCTGGAGCCAGTACCACGTACCGCCGTCATTAAGCCATCCAGTTTTCATCTTGAATGTGGAAGGGTCCATCCAATACCACGCACCGTTGACATATTGCCAACCAGACTTAAGGACACCATTGGAAGATGCGTAGTACCAAGTATTACCGTTTTCATCAGAAGCGTCATTCGACATAATCCAACCAGATGCCACATTAACGACACCGTTTGCGTCCGCATAGAAAACTGCGTCTCCAATATGAATTGTACCTGGCAATGAAGACAAGTCGGCACGATCAGCGATTACGGGAGATCCATCAGATGAAGCAGGCAACGGCTCGCTCAGCGCTCCAGACGAATTCGCCCATGACATACCGTCGCTCAAGTTAATCCAGCACGAAGATGCCATCGCACCGGAATCATAAGAATAATAGCGCGTGTCGCCTACCGTATATTCACCAGTACGCATTGCGCCGGATACATCATCAAGGTAATACCAGGCGCTTCCGGACTTTATCCATCGCCCTCGTTGAATAGCTCCGTTTGATGCGGCGTAATACCAGGTATCATCAGCAAGTGCCCAGCCTGTTGCCATGGCACCTGAACTCGTAAGGAAATAGGAGGTTGTACCCACTCGCACAAAGCCCGTGAGCATAATATGGCTTCCTGGATCCAGGTAATACCAAGAATTCCCTAGAAGCAACCAACCTCCATGCAGCAAGCCGTTGGAGTCAGCGTAATACCAGTTGTTGTCAATAAGCGCCCACTGGGAGGAGAGCATGGCCCCCGATCCGTTAAAGATATAAGGGGTTCCATTGCATGCATTCAGCCCGGTGGCCATAGAACCGTCCGCAGGATCAAGCCAATACCAACGGCCCCCATCCGAGAGCCAGCCCTTTACCAGGGCGCCAGAGCCGGAGAAATAATGCCAAACGGAAGCATCAAGATGCCATCCGATAAGCATTGCGCCAGAAGAGGAGAATCCATACGTGGCTCCCCCGATCTGCAGCATCGAGTCGTGGACCATCTTGCCTTCATCATCCAGCCAATACCAGTTGTTGCCGTCTGAAACCCAGCCTTTTAACATGGCGCCAGAACCGGAGAAATAACGCCAAGCAGAAGTGGAGCCCGTAGAATCTAGGTACCAGCCGACACGCATTGCACCCGAAGAGGAGAATCCATAAGTCGCACCCCCGACTTGAACCAACCCATCCTGAGCCATTCGACCTTCGTCGTCGAACCAATACCAGCTACCGTTTATATGTCTCCAAGAAGAAACAGCGACTGTTCCGTCAGACAAGCCCCAACGCCAAAAACCAGCCCCCTCTTCGGGCGATATCCATCCTTGATGCCAAACAATTTGATTCGAAACCTCAGAAGAGACCTCATTATCCACCTGAGAGTTCTGCTCAACGGCGAAGGCCGATTCGCGCTGAGCATCAACACCTGACTCGACAGAAGCAATGGCAACGTTAGATGCGGGACCTTCGTCAATGTTATTCGAATCAAGGGCGTATAACATCGAAGGCGAACCCAAAAGGAGCCCAAAAGAAATGAGGCCCGAAAAAGCCAGCACTCCGAATGACCATTTCTTCATAGCAGCACAGCATCCAATCACGCAGCGGCCCCGTCGCTTCAGGGCAACGGGGCCTCAATCAAAACTAGCTCAGTAATGTGCTAGCCAATTTGCTGGCAGTTTTTGCACTCTCGTGAAGCGCCACGCCTCTGGGCCTCCTGGATAGAGATCTGCGAATAGCCCTTTGCGTCCTTGCCAACGGTACGGCATTTATGCGTATGGTAAACATGGCTACCGCTCTTGTACCAAACTAAACCGTAGCCCGGAATCCACTTGCCGTCCTCGCCGACATAGTAGGAGCCAACCTAGGCATTCGTAGCCATGGCACCGGAAGACCGGAGGTAGTAGTCGCCGACCCAGGCGTCGTGGGCCATAGCGCCGGAACCGCTAAAGTAGTACCAGGTGCCGCCGACCTGACGCCAGCCGGTGGCCATCGCGCCGGAATCGTCGAACCAGTACCAAACTCCACCAACGTTAGCCCAAGAGTTAGAGGCCATAGCGCCCGAACCTCCGAGCCAATACCACGTGCCGCCATTGCTGAGCCAGCCGGTTGCCATGGCGCCCGAACCGCTCGCATAGTACCAAGAGCCGCCTGCCAAGAACCACCCAGTGGCCATTGTACCGGAGTCGCCGAACCAGTACCAGGAGCCGCCGAGGCTGCGCCAGCTGTTAGCGACCATGGCGCCCGAGCCGTCGAGGTAGTACCACGTACCGCCGATGTTGAGCCAGCCAGTGGCCATCGCACCGGAAGCGTTGGCGTAGTACCACGTCCCCGAAACGTTGATCCAGCCGGTCAGCATGACACCATACTCGTCGAAATAATACCAAGTTCCACCGATATTATGCCAACCGGTCAGCAGTTCGCCACTGGAGGTCGCATAGAACCACTTTCCATAGATGGAGTCATAGAGCCAGCCGCTATGCTGCATGCGGCCATCGGCGTTGGCACCAGGGGTGTTCAGGAAGTAGTTCTTGCCGTCAATCTGAACTCGGCCGTATGCCATATCATGGCTTTCGGGGTAGAAGTAATACTTGTCCCCACCGATAGACTGCCAGCCCGACACCGCGATCCCGTCAGCGCCAAAATAGTACCAGACAGCTTCGTATTCGTTATGCCACTGGTTCGTGACCATGGCGCCAGTTTCGGGATCGAAATAGCGAAGGTTGCCGTCCTCGCACCGAACGAGTCCAGTCTTCGGACGACCGTCGGAACACCATTCCGTAATCGGTCCACCGCCTCCGCCACCGCCAGCAATATCAGCAAATGAGGGCGCCGGGGCAACCGTCATGCAGGCAGCGGCAAATGCAACAACTCCCAGCACTGTTAGTCCGTGCCATCTTTCTCGAAGGTTTTTCATACGACATCCTTTTTCCGAGATTTAAGGCTCTCTTAAGTTATTTTTAAACTATCAATTCAGTATTTCAACGGGAAATCGATAAAAGGTGTCTTTGTGACTGCAATTTAAATATGAGTCGCCACACCTCAACCGTTACGCTAAATAGCTTCTAAGGCAAACTTAGCGCATGAACGAACTGATTAAACGAGTGAACTGATTAATAAAGCAACAAAATACAAACCTTGGTCATCAATCACATCTACCGCGGGCCGATAACGCCCGCCTAATGTGCTGCGATATAATCAATCTCACTAAATGCCAAATCAGCGAGCCGAAGGAGCTAACGTGCTAACAATTCACTATGGTGATATGGAAAACGTTATCTACAACACGTCGGTTTACTTCGATAACGTCTATTCGCCCCAGTGGTTTCAAGACTCCTTTGCCCAAAGAGTCATTAAATCCATCGATAAAGGCACCGTGGTAGGCCCCAATGCAATCGATACCAAGATTCTAGGCGTCATTCCTCCCGAGAAACTATCCAGCGGCACCAAAACACTACTGCTTATGTACTTTATGCCGCAGAATATATATAACGCCTCAAATTGCGGTGATAATTGCGCCTACTGGATTCTGAGGATCGCCGCGCAAAAGGATCTAACAATCAATCTCTACCATTTAATGGATTTCGGAAACGGCAAATTCACGGCTGCCATTGCGAACACAGGCGATGTCGTTCACACGATGTTTGACCTTGTCCCCATAGCTGGAAAATGCCTAAGGGAGAACTCCTGATGCGCGGATCATACAAGGTAACTATTCAAAATAACCGGGTTCAGTTTAAACTGACCATCAATCGAAATCTGACCATCATCCAAGGCAACAGTGCTACAGGCAAGACAACTTTGCTTGAAATGGTGGCAGCTCACGAAGATCTTGGGGCACAAAGCGGCGTAACAGTAAGTTGCAAAGTGCCCTGTAAAACAATATCTGGAAAATATTGGCGCAGAGATCTCCAAGAAATTTCCAGCAGTATTGTTTTTATTGATGAGGGCAATACTTTTGTTCGATCAAGAGAATTTGCCCATGAAGCAAAACGTAGCTCAAACTACTACGTAATCGTCGCCAGAGAGTCACTGCGTCAACTGCCCTATAGCGTTGATGAAATCTACGGTCTTAAGAACACCAACCGAACCACAACGAAGTATCCCGTTTACTCTCGTGTCTACACCTCTACATATCGTATTTACGGTGATACTGATTTTAGAGGCGAGAGGCCCGAGCTTGTCATCGTCGAGGACACAAATTCGGGCTACGAATTCTTCAGTTTGCTATGCAAAAAGAGCAGCATTAAGTGCATCAGCGCGGGAGGAAAATCAAACATTTGCAACTGCATTATGGACGCACCGGAAAACGACATCCTCGTGATTGCCGACGGCGCCGCCTTTGGACCAGAAATTGCGGAAGCAGCTGCTCTATTGCGCCGAAAGAACATCAAGCTATTCCTACCGGAATCGTTTGAATGGCTCGTGTTGAAGTCGGGATTATTCAACAGCAAACACATTAAGGACATGCTGCTTAACCCCGCTGAACATATCGAAAGCTCAAAGTTCTTTAGCTGGGAGAAGTTCTTTACTGCAGAACTCATCGAATGCTCACGAGACACACGTTTTCGATATGACAAGAGCTGCTTGAACGAGGAGTACTTGAACCCCACCGCTCTTGCGGCTCTTGAAGATACTTTGCCGGAACTTGGCATTACTTCGCACTAAAACGAGAAGTACTCACTGTCGGAGGATAGGTTTGGTCCGAGCCACGGGTCGCCATCGAGGAAGAACTCAGGCCAGCGCTGAATGAACAGCGCTTGCTCGCGCTTCCAGCGGCGCAGTTTTTCCTCGTTGGCCTCTTCCCTGCCGCGCGAGGTGAACTCGTAGTGGTATAGCTCGGCATAGGGCGTATAGATCGTGCGGTAGCCCGCCTCCCACACGCGCAGGCAAAAGTCTGCGTCGTTAAAACCGACGGCGAATTCCTCGTTATAGCCTCCGACCTGCTCAAATTCGCCGCGTCGGACCATCTGGCAGGCACCCGTTACGGCGCTAAAGTTGCCCGGGCGCACGGCACGGGCAAGATAGCCCTCGCGCTTTGCCGAGAAGTCCTGGTTGGCGTGGGCAAGTGCACCACGCACGCCAACCAAAATGCCGGCATGCTGCACCAGATGATCGGCAAAGTAGAGTTTGGCGCCCACCACGCCCGCATCGGGACGCTGCAGATACCCCATCATCTCTTCTATAAAGTCGGGACTTATGACCTCGGTATCGTTATTAAGCAGCAACAGATAATCGCCCTTAGCGTGCTCAACGCCAAAGTTAATGATCTGGGAGTAATTGAACTCGCCCGGCCAGAACACAACGCGCGCGATACCCTTGCCTTTGGATGCTGCAGCCACGCGCTCTGGCAGGGTTTCGTAATACGCAAACGTCTCCGGGTCTTCGCTGTTGTTCTCCACCAAGACGATCTCGTAGTTGGCATACGTGGCTTTCTGGGCGATCGACATCACACAGGCATCGAGCGTCTCAACGTGGTCCTTAGTGGGGATCACAATGCTCACCAGCGGCGCAGGCTCCGGCAGCGCATAGCGCATGCGGTAGACAAACGGCGTCTCGGTCTCCTCGACCGTTCCGTGAACGCCCAGCGAGTCAAAGTGGCGCTGCAGAGCCAGGCGCCCGGCCTCGATGGCATACGGTTTGCTGTCGGCGGTTCCGTCGGCGGTCGACCCCGGATGCACGCGCCAGTGATACAACATGTGCGCAATATGCTCAAAGCGCGCACCCGCTGCAAGGCAGCGAAGCGTCAGGTCATAATCCTGGGCGCCCGCGACGTCTTCCGGCGATATGCCAATGCAATCGATGAGCGCCTTCTCCACCATCAGGAAATGCGTCACGCAGTTATGGCTATAGAGCAGGTCGACGTTAAGCTTGGTCTTAAAGACCGGCTGGCCCCACTCCCCTGCTTTCTGGAACATGTCCTCGTCGCAGAACAGGACCTGGGGACGCTCGCCCTCGGCCGCCTTATTCAGCGCGGAAACATACTGGAATAACGCGTCCGGTTCCAGAATGTCATCATGGTCCAAGAACGCGATGTAGTCGCCCATCGCTTGCTCAATACCTGCGTTGGTGTTGACCACAATGCCGCCGTTGCCGGGCAGCCCAATGCGACGAACGCGCTCGTCGTTGGCACTTGCCGCAAGATTGGCCACCGCATCCCATTCGGGCGAGGCGTCCATAAGCAGCAATTCCCAGTTGTCATAGCTCTGGGCTAGCACCGAGTCCAGCAGCTCGCGCAGGTAGACCCGATCGGTCTTGTAGCACGGCACCACAATGCTCACGAGCGGCCTATAGGCAAAGGCCGCCGAAGCGACACGCTGGCACGCCAGATCGCCCGGCTTTGCGCGATGCTGCTCAAACCAACGTCGATAAGCTGCGTCGTCAGCGCGTGCATCCTTCATGCGGTTCCAGCTGTCGTCGACCATGCCGTTGTACAGGCGACCATCCATGGCGCAAAACCAGCTCTGGATCTGCTCCGTGGGATCGCTCACAATCGCGACAAAATCTCGTATATCCTGAGGCATCTCAACGCTCAGATACGTTTTATTGACGCGACATCCGTTTTGCTGGAGAACATCGACCTGTGACTCAAACATATGCACGGTGGCATCAATCGCATTCATGTGCGTATCGAAGATCTGGAGCTCGGGGGCGCACTGGGGATCTCCCGCCCACTTGGCCTCATAGCGCCAGACGGCGCCCTCATCTGCCGGTAAATAACGAACGGCATCGATCTCGTAGCGACCGCAGCACTCGCCGCGCTGCGCATCGCGAACGAGCGCGCACATCGCAGGCTTTGCTTTGTAGTTAATCTTGGATTCCAATTTGGCCACGCGGCTATCGAGGCGAATAGAGCCCAACCTTTGGCCACCGGATGCAAAAACGACATCCATCGACGAGCCATCCAAAAACGGAAGCACCAAAACGGCGAGCTCGCGCTCGTAATCGGAAACGAAAGGGCAAAGCGCCAGCACACGGCCATGATCGACCGGGAGCACCAGCGACGGCACACAAGAACCGCTTGTCGTCGCATGGGCAAACGCTTGAGAACCCTCCCGCTCAATAAGCGCGGCGACATCCTGACCGGCAAAACGAAGCAGCACAAATAGACGGCCCTGACTGCGGCAAAGTGCCAAACGCTTGATACTCATCTACACTTCTCGCTTTCCCAAGGCGTTCGCTGCCATGCGTTTGCAAGCACCCAGGCGCCCAAACCTCAAGACGTCGTAATCGAACATGAGCTTTTTGCACGCACGGGCATTGGGGGCCTTGCTGGTAAGCGCCGCACGCACCATAGCAGCAACAGAAGAAGCGCATTGTGCGAGCGCAGCATCGTTGCCCACGGCAGAACCGGCAAGCGCTGCGGCAACGGCAGCAAACACCTTGCCGCAGCCCGTACCCAGAAGCCTGAGCGCATCGTACAGCACAAGATCGCAGAGGAAATATGCCAGGTCATCGGCATGTTGGACATCAAGACCGTCGCGCTGCCAGTCAGCCAGCACCGCGGAGTAAATCTTCACGTGCTCCAGCAGACGTGTCTCGTCGTCGTAGCGCATGGTGTCCATGAGCGAACCCTTGCGCGCCACGCGGTAGTCATACAGCTTGTTCGAGATAAGCGCGGTCTTGCGCGAACGACCGTACACGGCAAAATCGAAGACCTGGTCCTCACCATACTTAACGGTTTCGTCGAACACGATCCCGTTGCCCAGCAAAAACTCACGCTTGCAGGCGGTGCGCCATGCAAAGGGGCGAGATGCTTCCTTAAACAGCAGATCGGAGCTATAGCCTTCAAACGACACATCGCGCGGGCTCAGCACATAGTTAAGCCACGGATACCCCGCCTCCAGCGGATACGGGTTCGCGCCAAAGGTCAAAACGTCGCAGTCCTCGCGCTCAAAGGCATCGACGATCACGCGGCATGCATCGGGCGTAAAGCGGTCGTCGGAATCCAAGAACGCGACGATAGGCGCCGTGGACGCAGCGATGCCGGCATTACGTGCACTCGACAGGCCACCGTTCTCCTTATCGACCAGGGTAAAGCGCGCGTCCTTTTCGCAATAGGCAGCCGCAATATCGCGCGAGCCATCCGGCGAGCCATCGTTGACCAGCACGCCCTCCCAATCGGGCATGTCCTGCGCAAGCAGGGAGTCCAGGCACCAGGTCAGGCACTCCTCCACCTTATAGATGGGAACGACAACGGAAATCTTGGGGTTAGCCATAGTCACTCGCTCCTACTGTGCGACCGGAACGTCATCAGGGTGTGGGTTGTCGCCGTAGGTGCGCTGATACGT
This sequence comes from Collinsella aerofaciens, assembly GCF_040910185.1. Classification (GTDB taxonomy): domain Bacteria; phylum Actinomycetota; class Coriobacteriia; order Coriobacteriales; family Coriobacteriaceae; genus Collinsella; species Collinsella aerofaciens_BF. The sequence continues at coordinate 45,580 of NZ_JBDGBA010000010.1, forward strand.
CAGCACGCGCCAGACCAGCGGCAGGCCGCCAATCTTAAAGTAATGCTTAAACGTATTGAGCTTACCCGGCTTCTTAAAGTCAAAGCGCGAATCGATATAGGCGCGGGGCGACTTGACCATCAGGCGCAAGTCGGTCTCGCCACGCGGGTCGAACAGCGACAGATCAAAGCGACCAGCATCCCAATCGGCCTTGAGCTCGGGCGAGGCCTTCTGCCAAAACTGCTCGCGCAGCTCATCGACCAAACGCTCGTCATTCCAACGATACGTATCGACCTTCATGCGCATTAAAATCCCCTGGAGCTGAGCCTTGAGCTCGGGGCGCTCATCCAAAAAGCGCTGCATCTCGGCATATTCGTCGCATACGCAAAACACCTTGTTGGGCGAATTAACGGAGCTCTTCTCGTTATCCTGGCGATAGCACAAAATGGGGTCCGCAATAAACGCGGCACGCTCGGCGCAAGCCCAAACCTTAAAGTTAAAGCCTGCGTCCTGATACGAGGCGCCCGGCGTGGGGAGAAAGCGAACCTGATTGTCGTTGAGGAACTCGCGTCGATAGATAGCCGACCAAATGGAAGGTTTGCGGTAGAAAATTCCCGGGCGATCGACGGGGCGATACGCGGCGCCCGTCATATGCTCGTCGATAATCCCAAACAGCTCATGGCGTTCGCTGGGCGTGGACCAATACAGGTAAAAGTCGCCCTTCACCACATCGGCATGCTCAGCATCGGCCTTGGCGACCAGCTTTTGGAGCGAATCCTCAAACATAAAGTCGTCGGACTCAAGGATGCCCACGTACTCACCGCGCGCCATCTCCAGGCCGCGGTTCATCGAGTCGCCGTAGCCGCTGTTGGCTTTGTCGATCATCTTGACACGGGAGTCGCGCTCCATGTACTCGCGGATAATCGCCGGCGAGCTGTCGGTCGACCCGTCGTTAATGCAGATGATCTCGATGTCCTTGAGCGTCTGAGTCACGGCAGAATCGAGGCACTCGCGCAGGTAGCGTTCGACATTGCAAATGGGAACAAGCAGCGAAACTTTAGGGGTATCAGAGTTCTGCAAGAGAACCTCCTGTTGAATAGCGTGTAACAGGGTTATTTTAGCAGCCGGGTTGCGGCGGGCGGCAGCGCTTGGAATTATATAAAGCGCTCCAGGCAGGCTTTGAGACCGCGAGTCGAAAGATAGAACAGCGTGGCATCTGCCATCGAAACGCCCGGGGTCGCCGCAACGAGCTTGTGGGCAACACGGCGAACGGCGCCCTTAGCAGGCATATCCGCCCACTCCGTTCCCAAAAACGTCGTGAGGTCCATGTTGACGCGAGCCGCCACGCGATGGAAGTCATCGGAATCCAAGCGCGCCAAATCAAACACGATAAGGTCCAGGAACCAGGTGATCAGCTCGCCGGGACACAGGTCCATAAGACCGTAGCCCGCCCAGTCCTCCAAGACCTCCTCGAGCATTCTCATATGGGCATCGAGCTTTTTGGCGCGAGCCTCGACACTGTTGAACTCGTGCGTCGCCGATTCGCTCTCCATCACGTAGTGGTAGAACTTGTCCGGCATGACGACGGTCTTGTGGGCAAGCGCATAAGCCGCAAATTGGAAGACGACGTCCTCGCCCAAAGCCAGACCGGGGGCGAAGCGAATGCCTTCGCGATTGAGCAGCTCGCGCGAAAAAGCCGCACGGCAGGCATAGGGCTGCGCATTCGAATGGAACAGCAGTTGGGGATCACGGGCGCCGAAGGTGCCAGCTTTGGGGCTCATGAGTTGCTGGACACGTTTGGGGGCAGCATCGGCAGGTTCACAGACGCCGCCAAAAACGGCGGCCTCGGCATCCGCAGACTCCATGGCATGCAGCACGCGCTCGACCGTCTGGGCATCGATGTAATCGTCGGCGTCCACAAAAAAGACGGTCTCGCCCTCGGCGACATCGATACCGGCATTTCGAGCACACGAGACACCCGCATTTTCCTGGTCAATCACCAGTACGCGATCGTCAGCCTGCGCGATCTGGCGCAACACGTTCAACGAATCATCAGTCGACCCGTCGTTGACGCAGACAACCTGAATCGAGCGCTCGGACTGGGCCAACAGCGAATCAACGCATCGCTGAATGGAGCGCGCAGAGTTGTAAACGGGGACGACAATGGTAGCTTTAGGACACGAGGCCTCTCCCATGCCGACCTACCCCCTCAGCGATTCGATGAGGAAGGCGGCGACCACACCTGGGCCTCCAACCGAGGCGTAATACTTAGCACGCCCCAAGGCACCATCCGTCGCAAAACTCGGATGCTCGTCAACCCAGCCCTCAGGATCTTTGAGGATAGCAGCGAGATTTGCGCGCTTCCACGGCTTGAGGTCGTCAAGCGAAAACTCCCCGGCGTCCAAGGCAGCTTGGAACTCCTTGGCCATCTGAACCAGGAACTCCTTATAGAACTTGGGCGCCAGGCGCACGTAGTTCCACATGTACGAATCGTACTTAATGAGCTGATTGAACTTAAGCATGCGCGCGACGTCATCACTTGCGTGGTCGCGGGCATAATCCTCTCGAATCCAACGCTCAATCTCGGCATACTCGGTATTGACGCAAAAGACCTTAGCCGAAGAATTGACCGAGGAATTCTCGTTGTCCTGGCGATACGACAACACGGCATCATGCAGGTAAACAGCCTTATCGGCACACGCGATAACCTTAAAGGCGAATGACGTGTCCTGAAAGGATGCCCCTGGAGTCGGCAAGAACTTGATGCCGTTGCGTTCAAGAAAATCGCGACGGTACACGGCCGACCAAATCGACGGCTTTTGCTTAAAGAACTGCGTCGTGTCGCTCGGGTGCACCGGCTTGTCGCAGTCCTTGGCCTTAAACGTCTCGTGCAGCGAACGGCGCTCCTCGGGCTTGGACCAGTAGAAATCAAAGTTCGCCTTCGTAAAGTCGGCATTATTGCTATCGGCGGCCGAGACAAGCTTTTCGAGTGCGTCGGGCGCCATAAAGTCATCGGACTCCAAGATGCCAACGTACTTGCCACGCGCCATCTCCAGGCCGTGGTTCATCGAGTCGCCGTAGCCGCTGTTGGCCTTGTCGATCATCTTGACGCGCCCATCGCGCTCCATATACTCGCGGATAATCGCCGGCGAGTTGTCGGTCGACCCGTCGTTAATGCAGATGATCTCAATATCCTTGAGCGTCTGCGCCAGGGCGGAATCGAGGCACTCGCGCAGGTAGCGCTGAACATTGTAAATGGGAATAAGCAGCGACAGAACAGGGCTGCCAGAGGCGTTAGTAGACAAATGTGCTCCTTAGGAAATACCTGTCGTTTCATGGTATCAAAGGGTCAGCGCGCCAGCGGGCGTTTATATAATCTATGGAGCCTCTTGCGGGCAAAGCAGCCCCACGTCATGCGGCGGGCCCATGGCAGGTTCCTGCGTTTTATTCAAAGCTTGCCGCTAAGGTGCGCCGAGCCTTTACAATAGGACAGTCCCAAGGACGTATTCGATAGCTTCCGTGCAGCGCTCGCCCGCCGCGCGTGAAAGGATATATTGCCCCATGCCTTCAACCCTCCCCGCCCCCATCGATAAGCTCGCCATCGTCGTCGTTACGTACAAGCGCCAGGAACTCCTGGCCAACTTGTTCGACTCTATGACCGAGCTCACGGCCGCGCCCTGGCGCATCGTGATTGTCGATAACGAGAATTCACGCGAGACCGAGGCCATGTGCACCGCATTCAACGAGCGCCTGGCCAACCTGTGGGGCATCGACACCGAGCAGCCTGACGCGCAGGGCGGCACCGACCGTGTCATCTACGCCCCGCAGCTCGAAAACGGCGGCGGTGCGGGCGGCTTCTCCGCCGGCACTAAATGCGCCTACGACCTGGGCGCCCAGTGGTTCTGGGTGATGGACGACGACGTGCTCGTCATCCCCGAAGGCATCGAGCGTCTTGCCAAGTGGACCGACCGCTACGATGTCATCCAGGGTTCGCGCCTAGACTTTGACGGCGGCGCCTTCTTTTGGCAATACCAACTCATCCTTTCGCTCGGCATTCCCAACCCAGCCGCCAAGTGGGACTTGGGTCCAGAGGGTTATCGCGCCATGAACCAGCTGTGCTTTGAGGGCGGCATGTTCTCGCGCCGCGTGGTCGACAAGATTGGCCTGCCCGACGCGCGCTTCTTTATCTACGGCGACGATGCCTGCTACGGCTACGTAGCCAGCCAGCACTTCCCCGCCGCCGTGGTCGCCGACGTGGTGCTCAAGCGCGCCCGCGCCGTCTCCAACTGGGATATCGCCGGCAAGCGCCAGCTCAACTCCACGAGCGACACCAACCGCTACTACATCATGCGCAACCGCGGTTATCTGGCCCGCTACATGCAGATCTATGGCGACTATCACCCCATGCTGTTCCGTCTGGGCAACGCCGCGACCTTCTGCAAGGAGTTCATTCGCCTGGCCGCCGTTGACAAGTGCTTTAAGACCGGTATTCCGGCGCTGCGCCGTGGCATGAAGGACGCCCGCAAGATCGTCAAGGATCCTAACTGGAAGCCCATGCCGCCTATGAAGAACACCGAGTAACGGAAGCCGGAAACACCTCGGCGCTTAAAGCCGCTGGCACACCGCCGTCACGCGCCGCCCATCAAAACCGAACCCCCAGCGCATGCGACCCACGCCGGGGCGCGGCACACGGATATCGTCGATGCCGTCGCGCTCTATGTCGAGTAGCGACTGCACGGCCAGCAATTCCAACCCCAGCGCATCCACATCGGGGTCATACATCATATTGATCGTTATAAGCGGGCGCTCGTCCAGCATGCCAATCGTGTCTGCTACGTCGAGCACAGTGCCCGTAGGGAAAACCTGGATGTCCCAGCGACTCGCGCCACACTTTCGCCTCGAAGCAGGATTGGCATAGCCCGGCAATCCAAAGCAGAGTCCTTGCAAGAGTAGGTGATATGGCAGCGGTGTATCTGGGTCGGTCGCACCGATTCCCGCATCTCCCAAGATGCGGCTTAGCGCCCGCCCCACGGTATCCTCGTTCCCATGGCACAGCCCGTCGCGAAACGCATCGACGTCTCGAATGTCTTCTGCAGCGCACTCAAACCACTCAATAATCACTAGACGCAAGGCCTGGCGAAGCTCGTTATTGGGCAATCGCAAAGCACGGAGACAATCGCCATGCTCTGGCTCCTCAGTCATATCCGTCGTGAGAAAACCGGACAGATACAGCGCTGTCCACATGCCATCGTCAGACGAGGCCTCTAGCCCCACAGCGCCCAAGCAAAGCGGGACCTCAGCACACCCATGGGCCTCGAGCAAATCAAATAAGACCGAAAGGCGGTCGAGATTCCACCCGGCAACTACCCTACTCAGGCAATCCGCATACGCATACAGATCGGCGCGCACAGGCGCCGTGCAGCCTCGGCCCAGAAAACCGATCACACGCGCTGGACTCGAGCAATAGGCCCTACCAAACCGATACCCCTCGAGCCATTCACGCGCATCATCCAGGTATTCCCCGCACCCAGCATGATTCAACAGAGCCTGGACCTCGGCATCCGAAAAGCCGAAACAACGGTCACACCAGGTCGAAAGCGGCGTCGTCAGACAATACGAGCAGCCATGCAAAGAAAGCGCCGCTTCGGCAGGACCGGGACACTCCCCCATCAGACACGTCAGCCGCAACGAATCGCGCGCAGCGACAATGGCGTCGAACAGCACGCGATCGAATAGCCCTGCCGGATCAGCACCGGAAGCGCCCCTCGCGCTTGCACGGCCCAACCATGCCGCATCGTACCCATCAACGAGCAATACAACCTGCTCATCGCAGGCCATCTCCAGCAGCTCAATGAGCACGCCAAGCACCGAGGCGACCTCATCCTCGCTCGCCGCGCCACGCGCAACGCGTTCGATGTGACGTACCTTGTCTCGAGCTAAATCCGGAGCCTCCAAAAGCGCCAGCAGGCGAGCGCACTCGTCCGAAAGAGCATCGCGCACGACGTCGGCAACATCGGTGCCACGCCTCGCAGCGCCAGAAAAGTCCAGCGATATCACCGGATAGCAAGCGTACTCATCCCGATAGCGCCCGCCGTCCGCATCCCAAATCTGAGCATCGCCAAACAAAAGCTGACCAGCGCGACCGACCGCTGGACGCTCCAGAAAAGCCCTGAGCATCGACAAGTTCATGCTCTTGCCAAAACCCTCGGGTCGACAGCACACCACAACGGACGCGTCGCAGTTCAACACATCGGCAATAAACATGGTCTTGTCGACCAGCGTGCAGCAACCAAGAGCCTCCGCATAGTCGCGCACGCCAATGGGCAAAGCCGCATCGTCGGCACGGCCGATCAAACGCACGCCAAAGCCGGCAGCACAACCATTATTTGCCTGTTCAGACACCAAAACGTTCCCCCTAAATCGCAACACGATGCCAATTGTAATGACCGCATCGCATGTACCGATATCGCCGCGCAAACATATCGGGCAACGGTAGCAACAAGAGGTGTGAGGGGGCACAACTAATCGTTGCACAACAAAACGGGGCCCGACGCATTCGCACCGGACCCCGTCCCGATTCTTTAGTTATCTGGCAACCGAGAGGCTACTCCTCCGAGCCGTCCTCCCCAGAAGCCTTCTTCTGCTGATCGAGCTTATGCTTACCACTTACGATAGACGTAGCGCCCAGTGTGGCCAAGCTCGCGCTGGCAAGGCTCGCCATCACAATCAGATCGCCCGTCTTGGGCATGTTGCCGCCCGAGGACTTGGTAGCTGTAGTCGTCGTGGTCGTGGTAGTCACCGTTTTGGAGTCATTTTGCTCCTGATTCTGGTTGTCAGCACCGCTCTTGTCGTCGTCTTCGGACTGTTTCTTTTCGTCCTCGGTCTTTTTCTTTTCGCCCTCGGTTTTGCTCTTGTCCTTCTCCTCAGATTCAGACTTCTTATCCTCGTCCTTCTCATCAGAGCTAGGACCCTTATCGGATTCATTCTTCTCGGAAGCCTTGTCCTTGGAGTCGCCCTTTGCGGCTTCGGTCTTTTCCGTGGAAACCTGATCAGAGTTGTCCTTGTTCTGGGTCGAGCCGTTATTGACGCCAGCCATCAGCGAAGAGCCCAGCGTAGAACCAAGCTGCACGGAGAAAGAAGGCTTCTTGTCCGGCGAAGCAACGGGAGCGTCCGGCGCCTTATTCGAGTCGCCCTTGGAAGCATCGGAATCAGAGGTTGTGTCAGAGCCGGAGCCGTTGTTAGAGCCGGTGTCAACGGACGAATCGCTCGAGCCGGTAGATGAGTTAGAGGTGTCAGCGTCGGTCGAACCAGAAGCGTCGCTGTCCGTATTGCCGGCAGAGCTTGAAGGCGAATCGCCCGCAGCAGAGCCGTTCGAATTGGAGCCGTTCGAGGTAGAGCCGTCGTTGGTAGTGCCACCAGCAGAGCCATTACCGTCAGCATCGGTCGAAGGCGCATCCATCCTGTCATCGTTGGCATCGTCACTCGAGTCGTCATTCGAATCAGGTGTCGGAGAGGGCGCCGGTGTGGGCTCGGGCTGCACGGGCGTCGCGGCGGCAGCCTCGTCCTCAGCGATATAAACCAAGCAGTCCTTTAGCTCGTTGCGGTAGCGGTTCTTCCAGCCCTCATGATACTGGGGCTGACTTGAAAACTTGGTGGCAACATTGTTGACCACGCTATTGGAGAGCGCCGTCACAAATTCGCGGTCGGACATATCGTTGGAAAGATTCGCCCAGCGGAAAAAGTCCCTGCAGCCACCAGTGCCGCACATGTTGGTAATGCTCCACACCATGCCCTTGACGCAATCGGCGCGGCCCGAAATATCAATACCCAGGCCGCTCTTGAGCCACGCCTCGGTCACCGCATAGTACGAGTTGTACGCATAGGCATCTTGAAGTGCTGAGAACTCAACAGGATCGGTGTTGTACGCACCTTGGAAGGCATCCTGAGCGATATGGCCCAACTCGGTGAGCTGGCCGTTCTCGTACATGGCATTGCTCGTGTTGGAAATCTCGCTGCCGCGATCAATCGCATCCTTGAGCATGCTGTATTTTTCGGGGCTGTAGTTGTAGACCTGCTTCATAAACGGAATGAGCGACCAACGACGGTCGAACTGGTAATAGCCCAGCGCGTTGTAGCCGTCACCATACGAAAAGCCCTGGTTATAGTTGCCGTGGCTCTCATATTTGGTGAAGTACTTCATCTCGGGAGTCACGTTGACAAACGAAACGCCCTGGACCGACCTCAGCACGCCCGAGAAGGACTGTTGGGTGTAAAGGCCCTTATCGATATCGGTGGCATCCGAGGCAACGCCCGGCGTGGGCTCCTCGGCAGCGGCGGGTGCCGGCGCGGAAACGGCGCCAAACGAAAGCGCCAGCGTCAGACCCGCGACAATCGCGGAATGCTTGGGCTGCATAAGATCCTCCCTGCATTGGTGTAGTTAAAGTTCAGTTTGCAAAGATAAAAATAAGTATTGCAGCTCGCCCGTTGTTACACAACAACCCCTCGGTAAACGGCAACAACCCTCCGCGAAATCTTAAGGAATTGCGCTCAACCTACAGCTTAATGTCAAAGTTGATCTCGGGGACGGCGGCCAAGTCGGCCAACGTCACGCCGTCGACGTACTTTTCGATCACGTCGTCCAGACCGCGCCAGAACTTGACGGTCGAGCACAGATCGCTGCGGGCGCAACTGTTGTCGATGCCGTCGCACGCCACCGGAGCCGTGCTGCCCTCGACGGCGCGCAGGATGTCGCCAGCACGCACCTCGGCCGGGTCCTTGGCCATCATGTAGCCGCCGCCCTTGCCGCGCACGCTCTTAAGCAGGCCCGCCTTCATAAGCGGACGAACCAGCTGCTCCAGATACTTTTGCGAGATATGCTCGCGGTCGGCAACCTCGCGCAGGGCAATCTTGCCCTCGGCGTCGCCCAGCGCCGCGATATAGATCATCAGTCGGAGGGCATAGCGGCCCTTAGAAGAAATGAGCATACCTACCCTCCCATCGCATCTGGGACAATATAACCAGCTTTGTTTGTCCCAAATCTTAAGTAAATGAGACAAACACAACAGGTTATTTTGTCCCAGAATTTGAAAAGTCGAGTGGATTAGTCGGGTTTTCCCTTGACTAACGCCGAACCCATAGTAACTTTATTCCGAGAAGATTCCTAGGGTTTAGTACACCTATGAGTACACCATATACAGAGAGGGACAGCATGAGCGCAAATCCGCTGCTTTCCATCGAAGGTCTGACCGCCTCCGTGGACGAGAAGACCATCCTCCACAACGTCAACCTCAACGTCGCCGCCGGCGAGACCCACGTTCTGATGGGACCCAACGGCGCCGGCAAGTCCACCCTCGGCCACCTGGTCATGGGCGACCCCGTCTACACGGTCAACGACGGCCGTATCGTCTTTGACGGCCAGGACATCACCGAGCTCACCACCGACAAGCGCTCGCGCGCCGGCCTGTTCCTGAGCTTCCAGGCACCGGTCGAGATCCCCGGCGTGCCGCTGTCGAGCTTTTTGCGTGCCAGCATCGCCGGCCGCCCTGGCCTAGAGATGAAGGGCAAGGAGTTCCGCCGTCGCGTCAAGGAGCTCGCGGCCGAGCTCAACATGGATACCGCCTATCTCAACCGCGAGCTGGGCGTGGGCTTCTCGGGCGGCGAGAAGAAGAAGGTCGAAATGCTCCAGCTTTTGCTGCTGCAGCCCAAGCTCGCCATCCTGGACGAGACCGACTCTGGTCTGGACGTCGACGCGCTTTCCACCGTCAGCCACGGCATGGACGCCTACCGCAAGAGCTGCGACGGCTCCATGCTCATCATCACGCACAACACGCGCATCCTGGAGCACCTGGATGTCGACCGCGTCCACGTTATGGTCAAGGGCCACATCGTACGCGAGGACGACGCCTCGCTGATCCCCTGGATCGACAAGAACGGCTTTGAGACCTTCGAGCGCGAGGCCGCCGAGCAGCGTGCCCAAGCTCAGGCCGCCGCTGCCGAGCAGCAGGCGTAAAGGGGCGACGCAATGACCAAGAACCGCACCGAGGTCGCGGACATCGACCGCAGCCTCTACGACTTCACCTATGGCGAGGAGGGATTCGAGCGCCTCGACGCCGGCATCACGCCCGACATCGTGCGCGAGATCAGCGCCAAGAAGGACGAGCCGCAGTGGATGCTCGACCTGCGCCTCAAGTCCCTCGAGATCTTCAACCGCTTCCCGGATCCGACGTGGGGTCCCTCCATCGAGGGCCTGGACATGGACAACATCGTCACCTACGTCAAGCCCAACACCGACCAAAAGCACGACTGGGAGTCGGTGCCCGACGACATCAAGAATACCTTTGAGCGCCTGGGCATCCCCGAGGCCGAGCGTAGCTACCTGGCAGGCGTCGGCGCGCAGTACGACTCCGAGCTGGTCTACCACAACATGCAGGACACAGCGTCTAAGATGGGCATCGTCTATTCCGGCATCGAGGAGGCCCTACACGACCCGCAGTGGGAGCCGCTCATCCACGAGAAGTTCATGACGCTCATCCCGCCCACCGACCACAAGTTTGCGGCCCTGCACGGTGCCGTGTGGTCGGGCGGCTCGTTTGTCTACGTGCCCAAGGGCACCAAACTCGACTTCCCGCTGCAGAGCTACTTCCGCCTTAACGCCAAGGGCGCCGGCCAGTTTGAGCACACGCTCATCATCGTCGAGGACGATGCCGACCTGCACTTTATCGAGGGTTGCTCCGCGCCCAAGTACAACGTGGCCAACCTCCACGCCGGCGCCGTCGAGCTCTTTGTGGGCAAGCGCGCACACCTGCGCTACTCGACCATCGAGAACTGGTCCAAGAACATGTACAACCTCAACACCAAGCGTGCGCGCGTGGACGAGGACGGCGACATCGAGTGGATCAGCGGCTCCTTCGGCAGCCACGTGGGCTACCTCTACCCCATGAGCGTGCTCAACGGACGCCGCGCCCGCTCGAGCTTTACCGGCATTACCTTTGCCGGCGCCGGCCAGAACCTGGATACCGGCTGCAAGGTCGTGCTCAACGCGCCCGAGACTTCGGCAACCGTCGAGACCAAGGGCATCTCCAAGAGCGGCGGCATCCAGACCTTCCGCAGCTCCATCGTGGCCACGCCCAAGGCCGAGGGTTCCAAGGCAACCGTGAGCTGCCAGTCGCTGATGCTCGACGACCAAAGCCGCTCCGACACTATTCCGGCCATGGACATCCGCGCCAAGAACGTCGACATCGGCCACGAGGCCACCATCGGCCGCATCGGCGACGATAAGGTGTTCTACCTGATGAGCCGCGGTATCTCGGAGGAAGAAGCCCGTACCATGATCGTCAACGGCTTTGCCAACCCGGTCTCCAAGGAGCTGCCGCTGGAGTACGCCGTCGAGATGAACAACCTGATCAAGCTCGAGATGGAAGGAGCGATCGGATAATGAAACAGACCACGAACACCGCTGCTACCACGCTCGAGCAGGTTAATGCGATGCCTGCGGCGACTTGGGGTTGGCTCAAGATGAACCAGACCAAGCTTGAGCTTTCGGACGAGCTTGCCGCCGCTCCCACCGAGACCGTTAAGGTTGAGGGCTTGGACGAGCAGTTTGCTGGCGTGGCAGACGCGTTCGACGCCGCCATGGACGCCATGGCCGAGCGCTTCCCCGAGCGCCGCGCCTCCGCGCCCGGCGATGCCGCCGACCGCGCCCGCATCACGCCCGAGACCGAGCTCGACGTGCCCGCCACCTCCGTCTACCAGGCCGGTGCCATTAAGCTGGAGGAGGAGCTCTCCCCCGCTGAGGCCTTCGAGACTGGCATGGGCGAGGCTGCCTACACCTACCTGGCCGACCACGCCACCAAGCGCGTCGTCATCGATGTGCCCGCATACAAGCACGCCACGGTTACCGCGCGCGTGAATGGCGTCGACACTGCCGCGGCCATCGCCGCCATCGATGTCGTCGCCCGTCCGCAGGCAACGCTCGACCTGCAGATCGCCCTGGACTCCCCCGTTGCCGGCGAGGGCGTCGTGGGATCCGTGCTGCGCGTGTGCGCCCACGAGTACGCCACCGTCAACGTGGCCTGCACGCAGACGCTCGACGATAGCTGGATCGCACTCGACGACACCGGCCTGTTCCTGGACGAGGGCGCGCGCGTCAACGTGCAACACACTGTCCTGGGTGCCGGCGCCAGCGCCACCGGCCTTGCCGGCGATCTGTTGGGCGATACCGCCAAGGTCACCATCGATACTGACTACCTTGGCGCCCGCGAGCAGGTGCGCGACTTTAACTACGAGCTGCGCCACCGCGGTCGCAAGACCGAGTGCGAGATCGACGCCAACGGCGTGCTGACCGGCACGTCCAAGAAGGTCTACCGTGGCACCATCGACCTCGTGCACGGCTGCAAGGGTGCAACCGGCACCGAGCGCGAGACGGTGCTTTTGACCAACAAGGGCGTCGACAACAAGACCATTCCCGTCATTCTCTGCGACGAGGACGACGTCGCCGGCAACCACGGCGCCACCATCGGTCACGTCCGCGACGAGCAGCTGTTCTACCTCGCCTGCCGCGGCCTTGACCAAAACGCCGCCGAGGACCTGTTCATCCGCGCCAAGCTGGAGGACGCCGCGCTTTCCGCCACCGACGAGCGCACCCGCGCCGCCGTCGTCCGCCTGGGCAACAACCTGATCGATAACTTTGAAGAGGAGCTCGCATGATCGACACCGAGCACGTTAAATGCGATACCTGCACCGCCCCCGAGCCCATGGAGCTCGACGCCAGCGACGAGGCTTCGCGCGGCTGGCCCACTGTGGACATCGAGACCAACCCCTACAAGGGCCAGTTCCCGCTGTTCCAGCAGCACCCCGAGATCGCCTTCCTCGATAGCGCCGCCACCGCGCAGCGCCCTGCCTGTGTGCTCGACGCCGAACGCGACTTCTATCAGCGCATGAACGCCAACCCCCTGCGCGGCCTGTACTCGCTGTCCGTCGAGGCCACCGACGCCATCGCGAAGGTCCGCCAACAGATCGCCGACCTCATCGGCGCCGCCCAGGCCAACGAGGTCGTCTTCACCCGCAACACGAGCGAGTCGCTCAACCTGGTCGCCAAGAGCTTTGCACCCACGGTGCTCGAGCCCGGTGACGAGGTCGTCATCACCATCATGGAGCACCACTCCAACCTAATCCCGTGGCAGCAGGTCTGCCGCGAAACCGGCGCCAAGCTCGTCTACCTCTACCCCACCAAGACCGGTCAACTCACCACCGAGGAGGTTCTGTCCAAGGTGGGCCCCAAGACCAAAATCTTGGCCGTGGGTCAGGTGTCTAACGTGCTGGGCGTCGAGAACCCGGTCAAGAATCTCGGCAAGCTCGTGCACAAGTACGGCGGCTATCTGGTCGTCGACGGCGCGCAGTCGCTGCCGCACATGCCGGTCGATGTGGCCGATCTGGGCGCCGACTTCTTTGCCTTTAGCGCGCACAAGGCCATGGGCCCCATGGGCATCGGCGTGCTGTGGGGCAAAATGGACCTGCTCAACGCCATGCCGCCCATGCTCACCGGCGGCGAGATGATCGACTCGGTCACCGAGCAGGACGCCGTCTGGGCGCCCGTTCCCGAGAAATTCGAGGCCGGCACGCAGGACGCCGCCGGCATCTTCGCCACGGGTGCGGCACTCGACTACCTGGTCAACACGGTGGGTTACGAGAACATCCAGGCCCGCGAGCAGGCACTCGTCCACTATCTGATGGGCGAACTCATGCAGCTCGACTTTGTCCAGATCATCGGCTCCATCTATTGGGATAACCACCACGGCGTCGTGAGCTTTAACGTCAAGGGCATCCACCCGCACGACGTCGCGAGCATCATGGACATGGACGGCGTCTGCATTCGCGCCGGTCACCACTGTGCACAGCCGCTGCTCACCTGGCTGGGCGTCGAGAACCTCGCCTGCTGCCGCGCCAGCGTGGCCTTCTACAACGACAAGGCCGACATCGACAAGTTCATCGCCAGCCTGCATCACGTTTGGAGCACGTTCAATGGGTAATCTGTACACCTCCACCACATTTATGGAGCACAACTCGCACCCCGACTACAAGTACGAGATGGATGCCCCCACGCACGAGCACGACGGCATCAACCCCAGCTGCGGCGATGAGCTCACTCTGCAGCTGCGTGTCGAGAACAACGTGATCGAGGAGGCCTCCTTTACCGGTCACGGCTGCGCTATCAGCCAGGCCAGCGCCGATATCATGGCCGACCTCATCACCGGCGAGACGGTCGAGGAAGCACGTCGTCTGGCAGGGCTTTTCCTCGCCATGATCCGTGGCGAGCAGCTCTCCGAGGAAGACCTGGAAGACCTGGACGAGGCCGCCCAGCTCCAGGACATCTCGCACATGCCCGCCCGCGTCAAATGCGCCGAGCTCGCCTGGCGCACCCTCGACGGCATGCTCGAGGGGCAAACAAACCAGTAGCTTATGCCCCGAATCCAAGGTTTTTGATTGCCGAGCCGCCCGATACGGGCGGCTCTGTTTTTACCTAATGAGCGCGAACGCACAAAGTCCGCGCGTCCGGCGCCCCGTCTGACATTTGCCACACAGCCAGACACGAACACGGGCGTTTTCCACAGCACCAAAGGCCTGCGGCAGGACCCCGGGCCCGCCAAGCAATGCGCCAAGCCCCGTTCTGCGAAGCTCCGACTCGCTTCGCGCCTACCGCAGGCGGGTCCCATAGGGAGCGGCGTGCATTTTTGCGAGTATTCAGCACGCCAAGCTGTGTGTATACGCATCGAAAGCGTTAATCAACGTCTTAAGGCGCATATATATTGTGTTTTAGAACAAGCATCGCGGTCTGACGGGACGCAGGCACGTGCTTCGGGGGCGCAACGGTGGGGATCAATAGCTTCGGAACCCGTATGTTGCAAGATTGCAGCGGTGCCGACAGCACTACGATGCTGAAAACTCCGTTTTTTGCACGGCGCAGACGGGGGTAGGCACGGGCAAACCCGGACTGAGTCGTTTATTTATGCAAGATGGCGATTGTTCTATGCATATTAAGAAGTGCAGTTACCGTACCAAGCTTTTGAACGCTGGTTGCGGCGTATGGACGACCCCAGCTGCGGTGAACAGGCGACCTTACATCACGTTTCCGCCAGCCCGCATCGCCGTTCGCGCGCGGGCGCGCACGATACGAGAGACGGTACTTTTGCCAATCCCGGTATACCGCTCAATCTGGCGCACCGTAAAGCCGGCATCGTGCAATCCAAAAATAACGGTATCGCGCTGCGCCGGCGGTGCGGCTTTAACCCCGCGAAGCGGAACCCCGAGTTCCTTCGCCATCTTGTCGGCAAAGGCGTGGCGTTCCCACTTCGTCTCTTTCATATCGCACAGCGCTGACTCACTGCCGACGGGCGTCGAAAGCGAATAGGCAATAAAGCCCTCGGCAGAGCCAAAAAGCTCAAGCACGCAAGAAGGATCGGAAAATCCCCTCGTGGCATCTGCCGCATCACTGTCGTAAGCGCGCAGATGCTCCGCAAAGCTGCTCCAGGGGTAACGCTCGATTAGGCTCATGCCCGCCTCCTGCGGATCGGCGTGAACGGAGCGAATAGCCTCCATCACCTGCCAGTCGGTATCGAGCGAGCGCCGGTCAAAACGGTTCTGGAACAGATGGCCTGTGCGCCCCGTGCGTTTATTGAACCGCCGCGCGTACGTCAAAAGCAACCGGTGCATCGCCGCGCTCATCCTGTCCTCGTAATCTGCAAGCACCAAATGCACGTGAGTGCCCATAAGGCACCAGGCGATAACCGTCACGCCCTCCTCGCGGCAGCACTCGCGCATCAGCTCCAAAAACTCCCATCGGTCTTCATCGCCCTCAAAGATGAGCTGCTTGCCCGTACCGCGGGCACAGACATGGTAAAAGCCGGTAACCGTTCTCCAAACGCGCTGCATGGCGCTCCCTTCGCCGGGATCTGCTTACCATCCAATACAGCACGATTGAAGCGTGCCATCAAAACATTCACGCAAAACAATACACTCGCGCGGCCAAAGGCAGCAAACAGGCGGCGAACGGCACCGTTGCAACAGGTCAACCACTGCAACGCTTGCAAGAGCGGACCAAAAGCTTGCCCAAGACGGACCCCCTCTACGGAAGTTCATGACCACAGAACATAGAGTTAAACCGTTTCAATTAAAACTTCAGGACTTCTCGCTACGAAAACTGAGCCGTTCGCCGAATATTCCGTGCATTTCGCGGTATTATAGGGGCTGCATGTCATGTCCCTTTCGAAGGGTCGCCCGGCAATCGCCAGCCACGACCCCCAGACGGGACGCCAACACGATAGAGAGGAGAGGCATGCAGTACTCACAGGAAGTGGAGAACATGTGCCCCGTTGCCAAGGGTGCATACCACGGCCCCGCACCCATCCCCGAGGAGGGCAAGTGGGTCCAGGCTAAGGAGATTTCCGACATCTCCGGTCTTACGCACGGTGTGGGTTGGTGCGCACCTCAGCAGGGCGCCTGCAAGCTCACGCTGAACGTCAAGGACGGCATCATCGAGGAGGCCCTCGTTGAGACCATCGGCTGCTCGGGCATGACCCACTCTGCCGCCATGGCTTCCGAGATTCTTCCCGGTAAGACCATCCTCGAGGCCCTCAACACCGACCTCGTCTGCGACGCCATCAACGTTGCTATGCGCGAGATCTTCCTGCAGATCGTTTACGGCCGCAGCCAGACCGCGTTCTCCGAGGGCGGCCTGCCCGTGGGCGCCTCCCTCGACGACCTCGGCAAGGGCCTTCGCTCTCAGGTCGGCACCATGTTCGGCACCAAGGCCAAGGGCGCTCGTTACCTCGAGCTCGCTCAGGGCTACGTCACCCGCATGGCTCTCAACGACAAGAACGAGATCATCGCATTCGAGTTCCTGAACCTCGGCAAGTTCACCGACGCCGTTAAGGCCGGCAAGACCCCCGAGGAGGCCATCGCTGGCGCTATGGGCCACTATGGTCAGTGGGAGAACGCTGCCAAGTACATCGACCCGCGCACCGACGAGGAGACTCACTCCGTCGCCAGCGTGTTCCCGGTTCACGAGTAGAAAGGGAGGGAAATAACTATGACTGTTACGTTCGAAGGTTACGAGCGCCGCGCTGACAAGATCAACAAGTGCCTCGCCGACAACGGCATCGCCTCCCTCGAGGAAGCTCTGCAGATCTGCACCGACAAGGGCTTCAACCCGCGTGAGATCGTCAACAACACCCAGTCCATCGCCTTCCAGAATGCCGAGTGGGCCTACACCCTCGGTTGCGCTCTCGCTGTCAAGCGTGGCGCCAAGTCCGCTTCTGAGGCTGCCGCCATCATCGGCGAGGGCATCCAGGCCTTCACCGTTCCCGGCTCCGTCGCCGAGGACCGCAAGGTCGGTCTGGGCCACGGCAACCTGGGCGCTATGCTGCTCTCCGACGACACCGAGTGCTTCGCCTTCCTGGCCGGTCACGAGTCCTTCGCTGCCGCTGAGGGTGCTATCGGCCTGGCTCTGAACGCCAACAAGGCTCGCAAGAAGCCGCTGCGCGTCATCCTCAACGGTCTGGGCAAGGACGCTGCTCAGATCATCGCCCGCATCAACGGCTTCACCTACGTGAAGACCCAGTTCGACTACTTCACGGGCGAGCTCAAGGTCGTCGAGACCATCCCCTACTCCGATGGTCCCCGCGCCGCCGTTAACTGCTACGGCGCCGACGACGTCCGCGAGGGCGTTGCCATCATGTGGCACGAGAACGTCGACATCTCGATCACCGGTAACTCCACCAACCCCACGCGCTTCCAGCACCCCGTCGCTGGCACCTACAAGAAGGAGCGCCTCGAGGCTGGCAAGAAGTACTTCTCCGTCGCTTCTGGTGGCGGCACTGGCCGTACCCTGCACCCGGACAACATGGGCGCCGGCCCTGCCTCTTACGGCATGACCGACACCATGGGCCGCATGCACTCCGACGCCCAGTTCGCCGGTTCTTCCTCCGTGCCTGCGCACGTCGACATGATGGGTCTCATCGGCATGGGCAACAACCCCATGGTCGGTGCCACCGTCGCCTGCGCTGTCGCCGTCGAGGAGGCCCTCAAGGCCTAATCGCGCCCGCGCGATGCTCATATAGTTGAGCTTTGGAGCCGCTACCTTTCGAGGTAGCGGCTCTTTTTGTTTGCGCTGGTGCAGGGTAGCTAATGCCGATATATCAGCTGGGGCGAAATACGAGATGTGAAGAGATGGAGCGTCAGAGCGTCCATGACGCCCACCTGCCATATTTGCCCTTTACCGATTTGCCGAGTCTTTGCGGCCCCATTGCCGATCACCCGTGCGACAATGCGCCGGACGAGAAAGGAATCCGATGGAATCGACTGATGTACTGGTAATTGGATCTGGCATTGCGGGCCTTTGCGCCGCCATCGAAGCGGCACGCACGGGTGCAACCGTCACTGTGGCAAGCGCCGGCAAGACTATGAGTGGATCGAGCTTCTTCCCCGGAACCTGGGGCCTAGGGCTTATCGGACCCGTTAACGAAGACGATGAACAGGACCTCATCGACACCATTCAGACCGTCGGCGGCGGCGTTGCCGACCCCGAACTCGTCCAAACGTTCGTCCACTGCATTCCCCAAGCGATTGACTGGCTCGAACAGGATCTGGGCGTAGAACTCCAGCACCCGCAAAGCGCCGAGAGCGCCCAGCAAAAGCAATTTATCCCTTGCTTTGACCATAAGACACGCATGTGGCGCGGCCTCACCCGCAAGCCCCTTGAGGACGCTCTGACGACCCGGATCGAGTCACTCGGCATTCGCCTGCTCCCCCGCCATGAGCTTATTGACCTTGTTGAGGACACGAACGGCAGAATAACCGGAACCGTACTCTACGACCTTACCGAAAATCGAATCGTGCCCTTTGCTGCCAAGGCCACGATCATCGCAGCCGGTGGCACAGGCGGCCTGTTCGAGCGCAGCCTTACGTCGGCTGATGTGCTCAGCTCCTCGCAGGCCATCGCACTGGCGCACGGCGCATCGCTTGCTAATATAGAGTTCATGCAGATGATGCCCGGCTTCATCGAGCCCAAGCGCAACCTGGTCTTCAACGAGAAAACCTGGCGCTACGTACATATAGACCAGCCGGTAGATATTGCCGACGACAAGCTGGACGACCTGCTCGAGCAGCGCTCTGGATATGGCCCCTTCACGTCACGCTTGGCCTCCCGCGCTATCGATCTCGTCATCGATCAGGCAGGTGTCGAAGGCCTGGCACTCCACTACGACTTCCCCCGCGAGGATGTCCCAGAGTTTGTGCAGACCTTTGCCACCTGGCTGCAAGACGAGCACGGCATCGCTCCGACTGACGAGATGCGCGTTGCGATGTATGCCCACGCCGCTAACGGCGGCATCAAGATCGATAAGACCGCGTACACGGGCGTTGAGGGTCTCTACGCTTGCGGCGAGGCGACAGGCGGCATGCACGGAGCCGACCGCATTGGTGGCTTATCAAGTGCCAACGGCATCGTGTTCGGACGCATCGCGGGCGCATCGGCAGCCCTTGCAGCGCAGAAAGAGCCTGAGACAGCCCTGAAGGCGGATATCGCCCTCCCCCACTACGGCATTGCCACAACAGATGCCGAACGCCTGACACACGGCCTTAAGCACACGATGAGCACCTATTGCATGATCAACCGAACCGAGACGGGCCTATCCGAGGCTCTGCAACAGCTTGAAAGCCTGCAAGACAAGGCCATGGCGCTGAGCAAGCCGCATGCCGATGACAGCGAGATCGCAGCCCTCGCCCGCCTACAGTCGCAGATTCGACTAGCACAGGAAATGGTCAAAGCCATGCGCAAGCGAACTGAAAGCTTAGGTTCGCACTATCGAGCAGACTAAATCGATTCTCACTTTGAGTTTGATCACAACTTCTCAACATGCATCGAGCCCCGTAAGCATGATTCCCCTAAGGAGAACACGCCTACGGGGCTTTAGCCGTGTTTCCCTAAGGGAATCACGGTGCAGATTACTCAGCTCCGCGCCCCGACGGGTTCGACCCCATGCGTGGTTAACAAAAAAGCGACCAGCCTAAGCCAGTCGCTTTAACATGCTTTGGGTGGGCCGTCAGGGGGTCGAACCCTGGACCTTGGGATTAAGAGTCCCCTGCTCTACCAACTGAGCTAACGACCCAAAGCTAAAGTCCGTTGTGACGGACTTTAGAGGAGATATCGTGTGGTGGGCCGTCAGGGGGTCGAACCCTGGACCTTGGGATTAAGAGTCCCCTGCTCTACCAACTGAGCTAACGACCCGATATCAACACGAAGCAAGAACTGGGGTGGGTAAAGGGACTCGAACCCTCGACCTACGGGACCACAACCCGTCGCTCTAGCCAACTGAGCTACACCCACCGTGTCCTGTGCGCTTCGCGCTCGACTATTATTGCAAGGAACGCCACGCGATGCAAGCCCCAATTTTCAAGAATTTTGAAAAGAGTTTTTCGAGACCATTTCGAGCAAATCCCACCGGTTTCATAGGAGTAAACTTGCCCCACTGCAAATCCTCGAAAGGACCGTCATGAAAGAACTCTCCAACCGCACGGCAAGATTTACCGATTCGGTCATCCGCCGCATGACACGCATCTCCAATAAGTACGGCGCTGTCAATCTCTCGCAGGGCTTCCCTGACTTCGATCCCCCGGCGCAGCTGCTCAACAGCCTGAGCACCATCGCCGCCGATCCCAAGCCGCTCTATCACCAGTACTCCATCACCTGGGGCTCCCAGGCCATGCGCGAGGCGCTCGCCGCCAAACAGGAGCACTTTATGGGCATGCCGGTGAACCCCAACGAGAATATCGTAGTCACCTGCGGCTCTACCGAGGCCATGATGGCCGCCATGATGACGGTCACCAACCCCGGCGACAAGGTCGTCATCTTCTCGCCGTTCTACGAGAACTACGGCGCCGACACGATCCTTTCGGGTGCCGAGCCCATCTACGTGCCGCTCAACCCGCCCACATTCGACTTTGACCGCGAGACACTCGAGGCGGCCTTCCGCGACAACGACCCCAAGGCCATCGTCCTGTGCAACCCTTCCAACCCCTGCGGCAAGGTCTTTACACGCGATGAGCTCACCTTTATCGCCGACCTCTGCAAAAAGTACGACACCTACTGCATCACCGACGAGGTCTACGAGCACATCGTCTACGCACCCCACGAGCACGTCTATATGGCCACGCTGCCCGGCATGTTTGAGCGCACCATCAGCTGCAGCTCGCTGTCCAAGACCTACTCCATCACCGGCTGGCGTCTGGGCTACACTATCGCCCCTGCCGAAATCACCGAGCGCATCAAAAAGGTCCACGACTTCCTCACCGTGGGCGCCGCCGCTCCCCTGCAGGAAGCCGTCGTCACCGCCCTCAAATTCGACGGCAGCTATTACGATGAGGTCCTCGACCTCTACACCGCCAAGCGCGACCTGTTCTGCCAGGGACTCGACAGCATCGGTCTTGAGCATAACGTGCCGCAGGGCGCCTACTACGTCATGATGGACATCTCTGAGTTTGGCTATGACAGCGACCTCGAATTCTGCGAGGACCTCGCGTCTAAGGTGGGTGTGGGCGCCGTGCCCGGCTCGAGCTTCTTCCGCGAGCCCGTCAACCACCTGATTCGTTTCCACTTTGCCAAGCGAGACGAGACGCTTAACGCGGCGCTGGAGAACCTCAAGTCGCTACGTGATAAAATCAAGCTGCGCGGGTAAGGACGGCCCGGCAACTAAAGTAACCAAAGAAGCCCCGCACCGCCCGCCGCGTTGCGAGGCTTCTTTCTATAGCGCTTTCTTAAATGGTTTAGAGCTCTATACTTTAGTCACGGAGCAACTCGTCCCAGAGAAAGGAATACTATGGCAGAGCAGCAGCTTATCGGAGCGCTCGAGGCCGGCGGCACCAAGATGGTCTGCGCCACGGGCTATGCGGACGGTACGGTCCTGGAGCGCGAGCAGATCGCGACCACGACCCCGCAGGAGACCGTCGAGGCCGTCAACGCGTGGTTTGCCGACAAGGGCATCGCCGCGCTGGGCATCGGCGCCTTTGGCCCCACCGCAGTCAACCCTGCCTCGCCCCAATACGGCAAGATCCTGGAGACGCCCAAAACGGCATGGCGCTACTTTGACCTGCTGGGCACTATCCAAAACGAGCTCAATATCCCCTGCGGCTACGATACCGACGTCAACGTCGCCTGCCTAGGCGAGGTCACGTTTGGTTGCGCCCAGGGCCTCACTGACGTTGTGTATCTGACCATCGGCACCGGTGTGGGCGCTGGTGTGCTCTCGGGCGGCCAGCTCGTGCACGGCATGATGCATCCCGAGGCTGGCCACATCCTGGTCACGCGTGACCCGCGCGACACCATCGGCGAGCATAGCGCCTGCCCCTTCCACGACAACTGCCTAGAGGGCCTCATCGCCGGCCCCGGCGTTAAAAAGCGCTGGGATGGCAAGAGCGCCGGAGACATGGCCGATGACCCGGAGGCCATGGACCTGCTCGCCGGCTATCTGGCACAGGCGCTCATGACCTACACGCTGTGCTACGCGCCGCAAAAGATCATCATCGGCGGCGGCGTGGCCGACCACACCCCCATCGTGCCGCTCGCACGCAAAAAGTGCGCCGAGATGCTCAACGGCTATATCGTCACGCCCGAGGTCAACGACATCGATAGCTACATCGTCAACAACAGCCTCGAGGGCAAGCAGGGCATCATGGGTTGCCTTGCCCTGGGCGCACAGGCGCTTCAATAGCAGAGGCACCAACAGGGCGTGGCGCGCTCGGCAAATCCAACCTACGGAACGACGCCACCACGCCCCATATAAGCCCTCAAATAAAAAAGGCCGCCTAGGACCAAACAATACGTCCTAGGCGGCTTTTTTGGCGTACATCAGCGACCGTAAGAGATATCGGAGCACAACGCCCGTTGCCGCTCCACAGCAGTCGATCATCACATCGGTGATCATGCCGGCGCGTCCCGGCACAAAGAGCTGAATCGTCTCGTCGATTGAGGGAATCAGCAGCAGGAACACCGCCGTGGGCAGCAGCACGTCAAAGGTGCGCCGGCCCTCAAAATCAAAAGCGTGCGTTGCCAGGATGCCGAGCACCATATACTCGGTAAAATGCGCACACTTGCGAACAACAAAGTTGGTCACCCATTCATATGGAAGTCCCACGCCGTGCAGGAAACCGCGGATAGCCACCATGACCGTTAGGCTCAGCGAGCCCGACCCCGAGCCGGGAACCAGCGAATTGCCCCAGATCAAGAGCGCCATCAGGCAGGTTACAACCGCCCATTTTCGATTGATCTTAACCATGCAGAAGTTATGCCTCCGCGCGGAGCGGCGCGAAGCTGGCGGTACCGCCCTCGATAACGCTCAGATAGGCACGGCCCGTACGCTTGGCGGTAGAGGACTGCAGGCGCTCGATCTCTTCCTCGAGGATCTGATTGACGCGCTCGTGACGACGATTTTCCATAATGCCGGCGGCAATAGCCTCGGCCCGCTCGATGCTCTCGCGCGAGATACGGGCGGTATCCTCGGGGAACACAGCGCTGTGACGGCCGACATAGGCGGGGGCAGCAGGCTGAGGGGCAGCGACGGGAGCGGGGGCCGCAACAGGAGCAGGCTCGTCAATCTCATCCAGAATCGCGGTGGCGGCGGCCCACATGTCCTCGTGGCCCGAGTAATCGGCCATGGGGACATCAACCTCGAGTGAGGCATCCGGAAGGTCGCCGGTGTCGATGCGATCTTGGGCATCAATCGATGCGGTGATGGCTGCAGGCTCATCGAGGTCATCGAAATCGATATCCGCGGCACCGGAGATGATAGGCATGCTGGCGAGGTTTACATTGTACGGCGCAGCCTCAGCCGCCTGCTGCTGGGCAGGAGCGCCCCACAGCGAGCTTTCGGCGGCACGGCGGGCGGCAACGGCCTCCTCGTCCGCGGCCATGGCTTCATCAACGTACGAATTGTCGGCAGAAGCGTTCGCGTCCGCCGAGGTAGCGCTGTAGGCGTTATTGGCTGCCGCGTTGGCGACAAGTGCCACGAAAGCCGCCGTGCTGCCCGCAGGGGCGGCCTGGGAGCCAGACACGGCGCGTGCCGCGGCGGCGATGTCGTCGCGATTGAAGGAGCCGGTCTGCCCGCCGTTGGTGAGCTCGTCGATGGCGACTTGATAGACGTCGCGCGAGTGTGCAGGGTCGCAGCTCACCGGCGAATCGTCGTCAAGCATACTGTCGATCATGGACCAAGCCTCGTCCTCGTCCATAGCATCTGCGGCTCGAGCGATGGTAGGGACACCATCATCGGCATGACGGCGCTGGAACGCACCAGTCAGGCCGGAAAGGAATGCCGAGGTAGACTGCTCCGCCTGAGCCTGAGAATCAGAAGCCGCAGCGTAAGGAGTCGCATCCTGCTGCTGAGCTGAAATCGAGGCGGTCTTGAACTCGCTTTGATGCTGATTGAGATTGGCGGCACCGCCCATGGCATCGGGCTGGAACAGACGCTCTTCACGCTGCGCACGGTACTCGGAAATACCCAGCGAGGCGGCATAGATACCCACGCCCGCCACCGCGCCCACGGCGAAGGGAACCGCACCCGCCACGACCGTCTCGTTCACCGGCGAAAACGGCAGCGTCGCGGCATACATAACCACGGGAGCAGCAAGGCCGATCCCGCACGAAAGTCCGGCAAGGACTGCTCGTTGTGTTGCATCAGAAGAAGCCATGAGCTCTCCCCATCTTCCAGCACCCAAATCGCATCATTCAGTTGGCTGCGCGAGAGAAGATGAAGCGGGGCTATGCCCCAAAGCAACGGTATATGGTTCGTTTCATCTGCGTTTTCCGTCGCGAAGCTTAAAAGCTATTATGCGAAACCGCCCCGTCGATTGCAAGCGACGATGTCGGATTGAAACGGGAAACCTGCTGCTCGTCGGTCTTATGGTTAAAAATAAGCGCGGATACGCGATATGGAAAAGGGCCGAGGCGCAAGCCCCGACCCTTTATCGCATTGATGGCTATCGCTGCGCGTGGATGACAGCCTAGAACGTCTGCTCGTAGTCGCTGTGCTTTTTGGCCGAACGCACCAGGAACTCCTGGTTGGTGTTGGTGCCCTTAAGACCCTTGATAAACGATGCGGCTGCGCGCTCGGTGTTGTTCATGCCGGCAAGAATGCGACGCAGACCAAAGACAAACGGACGCATCTGCTCGTCAACCAACAGGTCCTCGTTACGCGTACCGGAGGCAACGGGGTCGATAGCCGGGAAGATGCGGCGGTCGGCCAGTTCGCGGTCGAGCTTAAGCTCCATGTTGCCGGTGCCCTTGAACTCCTCAAAGATGACCTCGTCCATCTTGGAACCGGTGTCGATGAGGGCAGAGGCCAAGATGGTGAGCGAGCCACCGTTCTCGATATTACGGGCTGCACCCAGGAAGCGTTTGGGCGGATACAGAGCCGCCGAATCGACGCCGCCCGAAAGGATGCGGCCCGAGGCGGGCGCCGCCAAGTTGTAGGCGCGGGCAAGACGCGTGATGGAGTCGAGCACCACCACGACATCGCCGCCCAGCTCCACGATGCGCTTGGCGCGCTCGATGACGAGCTCTGCCACGCGAGTGTGGTTGTCGGCGGGCATATCGAAGGTCGACGCCACAACCTCGCCCTTGATGGAACGCTGCATATCGGTGACCTCTTCGGGGCGCTCGTCGACGAGCAGGCAGATGAGATGCACCTCGGGGTTGTTAATCGAGATAGACTGGCAGATCTTCTTGAGGATCGTGGTCTTGCCGGCCTTGGGCGGAGACACGATCAGGCCACGCTGACCCTTGCCGATCGGCGACACGATGTCGATGGCGCGACCGGTAATGGAGTCCTTGCCGTGCTCCATGCGCAGCGGCTCGTTGGGATAGACCGGGGTGAGATCGCCGAACTTGGGGCGGTTGCGAATCTGCTCGGGGTCCAGACCGTTGACGGTCGTAATTTTGGCGAGGCCGGCGCGCTTGTCGCCGCCGCGCGAAGGACGCAGCGAGCCCTCGATGACGTCGCCCGTGCGCAGACGCGCGGAGCGGATGAGGTAGGCGGGAACAAAGGCGTCGTCGCTGGACTTCATGTAGCCGTGGGCATGGATGATGCCGGAGCTGTCCGGGCGAATCTGCAGAATGCCCTTGATATCGCGGAAGCCCTCGGCCTTCGCGGCGGTGACGTAGATCTCCTCGACGAGCTCGGCTTTCTTCTTGCCGGTCGTCTCGATCTCGAACTCCTTGGCCTTCTCGCGCAGTTCGGCGACCTTCATGGCAGCGAGCTCCTCACGCGAAAGCGTGGGTTCGGTGGGAGCGGCGTTGCGCTCCTTGTTGCGCTGTTTGCGATCGCGCTGGCGGTTGCGACGGTCGTTGTTGCGCTCGTCCTTGCGCTCATTGCGCACGTCGTTGCGCTTGTGCTGGCGACGGTTGGGACGAGTGCCGTCTTCGCCCTCGGCGGGCGCGGCGCCATCGTTTGCGGCGGCATCGGCGTTAGCCGCAGTATCATCGCTGGCCTCGGCCTTGGAATCGCCCTGCAGCTCGGCATCAGCCTGCTGCTCGGACGCCTTGGCCTTAACGGACTTCTTACGACCGCGCTTGGGCTTCTCGAACGCAGACTGTTCGACGTCTTGGGGCTCGGCGGCATCAGTCGATGCATCGGCGGTCGTCTCGGCGGAATCCTCGGACGCACCCTTCTTGGCAGCCTTGGCCTTGGACGTGCGCTTAGCAGCAGTACGATGGCTGCGACCAGGACGGACGTCGGCGGGCTCGGCATCGGCGGGAGCGGCCTCGGAAGTCGTAGCATCCTGAACGGGTGCATCGGCAGCAGTTGCAGACTCGGCGGTCGCCGCAGCATCCCGAGCAGCTGCGGCTGCGGCTGCGGCCTTCTCTGCCTCGACGAAGGCCTTGGGCTTGCGACCGCGACGGTGCGGGCGCAAAGCCGGATCGACAACGGGAACTTCGCTGGCCTCGACAGACGCAGCGTGCTCAGCAGGCGATGCGCCCTCCCCTGCCGTGGAACGGACCGAAGCCTCAGTGAGCTCGGGGGTTACCTGTTCAGCAACCTGCTCGGCCTTAACAGCCGTGCGACGGCGTGTGCGCGTTGCCGGCTTCTCGGTCGGCAGGTCGGCGGCAGGGGTCTCGGTGGCGGCAGGGGTCTCGGGCACAGACGGAGCTGCAAGCTCGGCCAGAGCCGCGGCCTCGCGCTCGGCAGCACGACGGCGGGCGCGCACCACCTGAGCCTCGCTAATCTGCGCCAACGCACGTGCCTGCGCGACCTCATCGGAAATCGACGCCGAGGAGTCAGCTGCAACGGTGCGCTTGGCGCGCGTCGTGCGCGTGGTACGGCGCTTGGGCTTGGTGACCTCCTCGCCGTCAGCGGCAGGCTTGGCCGTGCGGCGCATGCGCTTGGGCTTTGCCGGAGCAGCCTCCTCACCAGTTGCAGGCACGGCCTTCTCAGCCGCTACAGGCGTAGGCGTCGAAGCAGCCTTAGGCGTCTCAGGAGCCGAGACTTGCGCGGGCGCCGCAACCTGGTCCGACGCAACCGGTGCAGCGGGAGCGGCCTGCGTCGTCGTTATTTCGTTTTCTTGCTGTTGATCAGACACAGTGTTTGCTCAACTTTCTTTTCAAGCCCTGTGATCACATGCTCCCTGCATAAACCTTCAGGGCGGCTAAACAGTCTAGCTCCGTCAAATACCGACGGACATCATTGATCTGTATCGAGATATTTGCGTCATATACGCAGCGTTAGTGTAACACAACCGCCGCCACCTGCAACTTAGTCATTGGGGACGTTCTTAAACGACTAGTCAAAAGGGACACTCTTTGGTTTAACACCCACAAATCTGACTGCCTCCGCCAAAACTATGGCGGTTTACTACGATGAATCGCTCAACCGCGACCACTCCGAAACTTGTTGAACTAAAACCGCAGGTAGATGCCTTGCACTTTTTAGCGAAAAGCCGGCGTGGTTGGAATACCTCAATTCATCGTAGTAAATCGACATAGTTTCGTATTTCCAGCAGTTCCAAATTCGTCAATACGTCGGCGTTTGCAAAAAACCCGACCTCCGCATGGAGATCGGGCTTATAGGGCTCAGCAAAGCCGAACCTACACGGTTAAATGACCCGCAGCTTACATCTGCTCGGGAGCGGAGACACCAACAAGGGTGAGCACCAGGGCGAGCGTCACGCGGACGGCATCGCAAGCGGCCAGACGGGCACGCGAAAGCTCGGGGTCGACGGGACGGCCCTCGCTCGGCAGCACCTGGCAGGCAGCGTAGAAGCTGTGGAAGTCGCCGGCAAGCTCCTCGGCAAAGTGCGTCAGACGGAACGGGGCGCGGTCGCGAGCGCAGCTGGCGATGAGGTCGGTGAGCTCGTTGAGCTTACGCGAAAGGGCAAGCTCGGTCGGGTCGGTCAGCAGCGAGTAATCGACGTTCTCGCCGATGGCCTTCTCGGCGACGGCCTTCATGCCCATCTCGTCAGCCTGCTCGGGCGTAACGTCGGCGGCACGGCGCAGGATGGAGCACACGCGGGCGTGAGCATACTGCACGTAATAGACCGGGTTGGAGTTGTCGCGCTTCTTAACGGCCTCAATATCGAAGTCGACCATCTGGTTGGAGCTCTTGGAGATGAGCGTGTAGCGAGCGGCATCGGAGCCGACCTCGTCGACGAGCTCCTGCAGGGTCACCATGGTGCCCTTACGCTTGGACATACGGACGGGCTTGCCGTTGCGCAGCAGGTTGACGAGCTGGCCCAGCAGAACCTCAAACTTGCCGGGGTAACCCAGAGCGTCGCAGACGCAGCGGACGCGCTCGATGTAGCCGTGGTGGTCGGCGCCCCAGATGTCGATGACGTGGTCGACGCGCTGGAACTTATCCCAGTGATAGGCAACGTCGGAGGCGAAGTAGGTGTACTCGCCGTCGGACTTGATCAGGACGCGGTCCTTGTCATCGCCCAGGTCGGTGGAGCGGAACCACAGGGCGCCGTCCTTGGTATAGAGGTAGCCCATCTTGTCGAGCTTCTCAAAAGCGCGGTCGACGGCAGAGGTGCCGGCGGTCTCGCCCTCGGTGTCCTTCACGTACAGCGAACGCTCGGAGTACCAACGATCGAAGTCGCAGTTGACGGCATGGCAGAGGTCGCGCATGTTGTCGACCATCTTCACGTAGCCGCGCTCACGGAAGCTCTCCATGCGCTCCTGCGGATCGGCCTCGACCCACTTGTCGCCGTCGGTGCGCCAGAACTCGGCGGCCTCATCGATGATGTAGTCGCCGCCGTAGGAGTCCTTGCCCAGGGTCTCAGCAAAGTTGTCCTGGTACGGATGGGTCTCGGGATGCTCGTCGTTCTCATCGGCAACGAAGGCGTCGCGGTCAGCGATCAGCAGCTTGTGAGCCTCGTCGATATCCACGCCCTGCTTGGCGATGATGTCGGCAAGCTGCATATAGCGCGTGCTGATGGAGTTGCCGAAGGTGTTCATCTGAGAGCCGTGGTCATTGATGTAGAACTCACGCTGGATGTCGTAACCGGCGTGATCCATAACGCGGCAGAGGGAGTCACCCAGAGCGGCCCAGCGGCCATGGCCGATGTGCATGGGGCCGACGGGGTTGGCGGAGACGAACTCGACCTGGGTCTTCAAGCCGCCACCGACGTTGGACTTAGCGAAGTCCATGCCCTTCTCGCGAGCCTCGCCAAAGATGGCATTCTTGACGGCAACGGAGAGGTAGAAGTTGATGAAGCCGGGGCCTGCGATCTCGACCTTCTCGATCGCGGGGTCCTCGGGCATATGGGCAACGATGGCCTCGGCGATCTTGCGCGGGGCGCAGTGGGCCAGCTTGGCGGACTTCAGGGCCATGGTAGAGGTCCACTCGCCATGAGAAGTGTCAGCCGGTCGCTCGATAGCGCAATCGTCAAGTTCAAATGCGGAAAGGTCGCCGGCCTCCTGGGCCGCAGCAAGCGCAGCGCGTACCAGCTCTTCAATCTTCTCGGGCATAGATCCTCCTTGTGTTAAAGCCCCCGAGCTCTTGGTCACTCGTAGGGCAAAAGCCAGAGTTTGTAGCACTCTATCACAAGCGACGGGCACTGTCGCAGGGTAAAGCTAATAGATATTGCATATGCACAAAAATGACTACAGCTTGTATGGAGTCACTCAAAGATGCCGGTCTGCCTGCAGATTATGCAGGCGTTGAAAATGCATAAAGGTGTGAATGAGCTGCGTCTGTTATCGAATACTCTTACCTATCAGAGTTGTGTGCTTTTCCTGCATAAAGTACGGGTTTGCGCACGTCAGCGTGTTATTCTAGACATACGTAAATTCGTATAAGTTGGAGGTAGCATGTTCTCAATCGGTCAACACGTCATTCATCCGGGCCAGGGAGTCTGCACCGTCGTCGGTTTTAGGGACGACACACCGCAGCCCATGCTGCTACTCGAGACCAAGCAGGGACATGCGCAGACGATCCTCATGTACCCCGTGGCGCAGGCCGACCGTTTGCACGCCGCCATCTCGCAGCAAGATGCCGAGCACCTGCTGAGCCACTATGACGAGTTGGAGTGCGACACCTTTACCGAGCGCAACAGCTCGCTTGAGGAGACACACTTTAAGCAGCAGCTCAAGCTGGGCGCGCCCGAGACGGTCCGCGTGGCAAAGACCATGATGCACCGCATTCGCCAGGCCGAGGAAGCTGATAAAAAACCCAGCTCCTACTACATGCGCGTACTCAAGGAGGCCAAGCGCCGCTCCATCGAGGAGTTCGCCGTGGCCTTGGGCGTCACCGAGGAGGACGCCGAAGCTCGCCTAGCCCAAGCCGCCCTCAACTAACCCATCCGCGCCAAAAACCACCACGAAGGGGACAGTGAACTGCCTCCCATTTCTTGGACATCGGGAAATGGGAGGTTTTCCATGAGTAT
>NZ_JBDGBA010000011.1:0-75512 GCF_040910185.1 Collinsella aerofaciens
TCCGTCGCAACGGCGTACATCTCGATGGGGCTCGCATCAAACGTCTCGTTGTCAAAGGGATCCAGGCGGTCCTGGACATCGTTGAAGATAAAGTCGTAGCCGACGATAGAGCCCGTGGCCGCAAACGACGCGGCGCCCATGAAGCGGTTGTCGTTACAGAAAGCCAGGTTGATGCGGTTGGCACGGCCGATCTGGTGCGACTTGTAGTTCACGCCATTGAGGGCGCCGGCCGATACACCGTAGACAGCCGGAATCTCGACGCCAGCCTCCATGAGAACGTCGAGCACGCCCGCAGTAAACTGCCCGCGAAAACTGCCGCCCTCCAAGACGAGCGCGACCTTGCCGGCGTTCTTTGCCTTATCTTCTGCAGTCATATTGACCTCCTGCGATTACGTTTTGACTTTCTTCTACCCAGTTTTGGGATGGAGGGCGCGCAGGTTTTGGAGGTGAGAAGATGGAGCGGATAGCGCGTCCCAGTTTGAGGCGGGATTCCGGGATGCGCTTTCCGCTTGGACCGCCGCTGGGAAAGCGCGTCCCGTTCTGAGCGCGGATTCCGGGATGAACTTTCCGCTAGCCATTCATTTGGAAACTGCATCCCATTCCGAACGAAGATTCCGGGATGTGCTTTCCGCTTGAGCTGCCATTGGGAAAGCATGTCCCACTCTACGGCTCGATTCCGGCTCGCAGTTTCCGCTTGAGGCGCCATCCGGAAACTACGTCCCAGTCTGAGCGCGGATTCCGGGACGTGCTTTCCGCCTGGGCTGCCATCGGGAAAGCGCGTCCCACTCTGCGTCACTGAGGCGTTTTCTTTACGCCCGCGCCCTGCATAGAGTTCGATTCTCCGCGGTGCGGGGGATCCGTTGATGGGTTGAGGCCGGGGTAAGACGCCCGATCGGCATCGCATCTATATCTGGCTGGAGCTTTGCGCGGAGAATCCGCGTGTTCGCTTCGCGAACACGCACCGGCTTCGGCCGCCTGTCGGCGTCCTCGCCCGCGGGCTAAAAACGCTTAGCGTTTTCTTTACGCCCGCGCCCTGCATAGAGTTCGATTCTCCGCGATACGGACTAGAAATAAAAAGGCAGGTAGATATAAGTATCTACCTGCCTGTTACTTATGGTGGAGCTGGCGTTCATTCGGTCGAACACCTCGCCACCTGGACCTATAGCGCCAGGCAGCGACGGATTATCGCCCAAGCCGGCAGAATCGTCAAACGTGAACGCCACGCGCAGGCCGTCGTCATCGTCGGGGCCGCCCAGCACCACGCGCGCCACGAACGTGCGCAGAAGCTGCGCGTCGTCCACCTCGGCGGCGGCCATGCCCTCAAGCCAGAACAGCGCGCGGTCGTAGTCAAGGCGGGCGGCCTCAAGGGCCTCGGCCGTGCGCAGCTCGTCCTTGAGGAGCGCCTGCCGCTGCTTCAGCGCGTCTATGCGCTCCTTGCCGCCCGGCGGCGCGATGCCCGACTCGATGGCCGCCCATATGTTGGAGAACGCCGTCTCGATCTTGGCCAGCTCGCCCTTTATGGTCTCGCTCAAGGGCTTCTCGTCGGCGCGCTCCTCCTCGGCGTCGGCCAGCATGCGAGCGATGCGCTCGCGGCTGTCGGCGCTGCCCAGGGCCTCGCGCACGGCGTCGGCCACGCGCTTCTCCACGACATCGCGGCGCACGGTGCGCCCGCAGCTGCGGCAGCGGTAGTAGTGATAGGGCCTGCCCGACTTGCCCGTGCCGCTGGTGCCGGTCATCAGCCCGCCGTCGCGCCCGTCGTAGAGCTTGCCAGTGAGCGGGAAGTCCCACGCTTCGGTCTTGGCGCGGGGCCTGTGCGAGTCCTCAAGCATCCGTATCACCCTCTCCTCGTCATCCATGGGAACGATGGCGGGCATGCCGCCGGGCACGACCACGCCCGCGTAGCGGTACTCCCCGCCGTTCTCCCGCCGCATCAGTATGCGGCGCACCGTCTGGAAGCGCCACTTGCCGCCGCGCTTGGTGCGGTACGGCTCCCAGGCGCGCACCACGTCGGCCACCGACTTGCCCGACAAGACCATGCGCACGCCCAGGCGGATGGCGGCGGCCTCCTCCTCGTTGACCACGTAGCGCCCGTCCACTATGTCCCAGCCGTAGCGCACGCAGCCGTTGGCCATGCACCGCTCGGCGTTCTTCTGTATGCCGTCGCGTATGCGCTCGCCGTCGAGCGCGCTCTCGTACTCCGCCAGCACCTCCAGCATGCCCAGCTGCAGCACGCCCGCCGAGCCGTCCGAAATGTCCTCGCCCGCGTACAGTATCTCGACGCGGCAGCGGCGCAGCATGATGCGCGCCATGGCCATCTCGTCGCGGTTGCGCATGATTCGGGTAACTTTATATATGACCACGAAATCGAACAGCCCTCGCTTGGCGTCGGCCATCATGCGCTGGAACTCGGCGCGGTCGGTGTTGGTGCCCGTCTGCGCGAAGTCGCAGTACGTGGCCACCACGCGCAGGTCGTTCTCGGCGCAGTAGGCGCGGGACTTCTCCACCTGTATCTCTATGGACTCGCCGCGCTGGTTGTGGCTCGAGAAGCGGGCGTATATCGCCGCGCGCCCGCCCACGGCTACTCCATCTCGTCGGCGGCCTGGAACCACACCACCGTGCCGATCACGCGCACGGGTCCGTCGTCCATGCCGAAAATCATGTCCTCGTAGTCCTCGAAGCTATCCGCCGACAGCATCAGCTTGGTGCTGCCCTTGTACCAGCGGCGCATGACCGCGCGGTAGTCCTCGGTCTCCACCACGGCGATGGACCCGTTGGCGGGCTGGCGGTCGGGGTCGACCAGCACGTGGCTGCCCTCGGGTATGACGCGGTTCATGCAGTCGCCCTCGACCTCCAGGGCGAACGCGCGCGGATGCCCGGCGCACACCGAGGCGGGCACCTCAACGCGGTGCGCTATCTCCTCCTCGTCGGCGAGCGCGCCGGCGTGCACGCGCCCGAGCGTGAGCAGCGGCACGGTGGCGCTGCTGGCCACCACGGGCATGGCACCGGCGGGCATATAGGAGCTGCCCTTGGGCTTTTTGGTCACGGGGTCAATCTGATCCATTCCGCCGTCTTCTATAAGGTGTGACTTACTAATCTGATAGCAGGCCGCCATGCGCTCAATAGCTCCCATACGGGGTTCGGAGCGGCCATTTTCCCACTGCGAAACGGCGTTACCTGTTACACCTGCAATCTCACCCAGTTCATCCTGGGTAACGTCGAAAATCTGCCGTAACTTCTTTATGTTGTCGGATATCGGCATCTTAACTCCTTCCAGGACTTAAATTTATTTTCAATTTTACCAAAATTAATCTTGACCGTGTTCTGAAGATTAATTACAGTTATGGACAGAAAGGAGGGAGTATGAAGTCACTCAAGCAGGCGCGCATGAGCAAGGGCGTAACCAAGAAGGCAATGGCTGAACATCTGGGCATTTCAGGACCTACATACGATGTTTATGAAGACCACCCCGACCGTATGCGCATCGAGACGGCTAAAAAGGCCGCCGACTTCTTGGGCTACAAACCCGAAGAAATTTTTTTCGCTTCAAACTGTAATTAGATTTACCTATCAGAAAAGGAGACACACCATGACCACCAAGAGCCACCAGCCCGAGTTCGCCGCCGAGATCATCGGCAAAACGCTCGACTACCTCACCGACGACCGCAAGCGCGTGGCCGTCAACTTCGAGCTGGCCGAGAACGGCTGCATGGAGGAGACGCACGTCAGCCTCAAGCGCCGCATCGCGGCCATGTGGGGCTTCCAGACGAGCGGCATCGAGCTTCTGGAGGCGAGCACGACCTGGTTCGAGCTCGGCGGCATGCAGTTCAACGTCTACAACTCCGTGCAGTTCAGCGTGAACGGCAAGGGCTGGAGCACCGACTTCAAGACCATCGCGCGCGACACCGCGTACGACGAGAAGGAGTAGGCCATGCTGAACGAGGTGACCGTACGGGGGGGGGTTCACCGCCCTCAACGTGAAGAGCGGCAAGTGCGTGCTGCAGTTTGAGCTGGACCCGAAGTTCCGTGACTTCATCCCCAAGCTGGTGGAGTTCACGGGGCAGATGCTCAACATCCACGTGTACGACGACCAGGAGGTGATGTTCGTGGATAGGGACACCGGTGAGGTCGCCTACGAGGACGCCCCGCTGCTTCTGCCGGGCGTCGCGGGCGAATGACCCCGATACAGCGCGCCATGTGCGACGAGTGCGCCGCCATGATGCGCGAGTTCTACAAGGACCCAGAGAACGAGAGGAAGTTCCAGGAATGGAAAAGATCAAGGGAAAGAGGGTGCGCGTCGCAGCCGGCAAGCGAAAGACGCGCACCGCAACGGTTCACTTCCGAACCGAGACCAGTGTAACACCCGAGCAGCGCCGCGAGAGGCTGCAGGCCGTTTTCGCCGCCCTGTTCGTCTGCGCGTGCATCGCCGCCACATGGGCGCTGGAGGCAACAGTATGGCCGAGGTAGACGCCAAGGCCCAGGCCCTCGTGGCCAAGGCGTGCGGCTGGGTTGCCTCGAACCCCGATACATGGGCGAAGCTGCGCCGCATCTGCTACCGCCTGATGCTGGAGGGCCACGTCATCCAGCGCGACAACGTGTACACCCTGGCGTGCCAGAACGGCATGACCGTGAGCGAGGCCAGCGAGTTCAAGCGCGACCACAACCTGTGGAGCGTGCTGTCCCGCTACATGGTGCTGCAGCGCCCCTCCATGCTGGCCGCCGTGAGCTTCCGCCGCACGCCGGTGGACTCCGTGGACCTGGTGGGCACGTGGGAGGCCATCGTGGGCCCAGCCGTTTTCGCCGCCTCCACGCTAACCGAGGCGCAGGGCATCTACGACAGGGGCGCGCAATGAGGTGCACCGTCACGGTCGAGGGCCGAATGCCGAGCCTGAACGACTACATCAGCGCCGAGCGCGCCAACCGCTACAAGGCGGCGGCCATGAAGAAGCGCGAGACGGCGCGCGTGAGGGCGGCGGTCATGCAGCAGCGAGCGCCGCGCTTCGAGCGCCGGGTGACCGTGCGCACCACGTTCTACGAGCCCGACATGCGCCGCGACGCCGACAACGTGGGCTTCGCGCGCAAGTTCGTGCTCGACGGCCTGGTGGCGGCGGGCGTAATCAAGGACGACTCCCGCAAGTACGTGGAGCAGTGCCCCGACAGGGTGCTCACCGACAGGGCGCGCCCCCGCGTGGTCGTGGAGGTGAGCGACGAGTGACCCGCCGAGACAAGGGCAGGCCGCACAGGGCGTGGCGCAAGGCCGACCTCGACCGCATAGCCGAGCTGGCGGGAAAGGTGCCCGCCCGCGAGATTCGCCGCGAGCTGCGGCTGTCCAAGAACCAGTTGGATAACGCGCGGCGCGTGATCAACGCCAGCGGCGGCCACGTGTCCCTGCGCTGCTACCGCCACCGCCTGGAGCTGTGCCCGTCGTGCGGGTGCCGCAGGGCGACCCTCGGCAAGGACGGCATCTGCGAACCGTGCAGACGCCAGCAGCAGCTTGAGGCCATAGAGGCCCGCATAGCCGAGCTGCTGCCGAGGCTGACCGCAGAGGAGCGCCGCACCTACGAGCGCACCGAGTGCGGCCGAGAGAGCCGCGCCGACCCCATGCCGCAGGCCCCGGACACCTCGGGCATGAGCCGCTACGCCGCCGACAAGGCAGCAGAGGCGCACGACGAGGCCATGGAGCGGTGGCTGTGCCGTTACCTGTACCGCAGGGTCAAGGCGGCGCAGAAGCGCAAGGAGCGCATAGAGAAAAAAGTTCCGAAATCCTGAAAAGTTTTTATCACTTTTAGTTTTCCCAGTTAGGAGACCCAAATGCTCACGGAAATCATCAGCAAGACCGTCGCGGACAAGACGGTGGACAGCATCCTGAAGCGCATCGAGCGCGCCGTCCCCGTGCCCGAGCCGGGCGACGGCGGCTTCGACGCCGCCATGCGCCAGGCGTTCAACATGGGGGCCGCCTGCATGGCCGCGCAAATCAAGAACGGCCCCGTGCCCACCAAGCGCATCGCGCTCATGGGCGAGGTTGCCCGCGTGGCGTGCCGCGCCCGCCTGGTGGGCATGGAGTGCCGCGTGGTCGTAGACGAGGAGGCCCGCGCATGCAATCGCTAGAGGAGGTCGCGATCTGCGACGTGTACCCCTACGAGCGCGCCGACGGCGAGCCGATGAACCCGCGCGACTTCACCACCAGGGAGAGCGCCGAGCACATCGCGGGCCTGGCCGCGCAGTTCAAGGCCAACCGCCTCAACCCCGGCCAGCCCGTCATGAAGCCCATCCTGTACAAGGAGGGCGGCATCTACTGGATCATCGACGGCGAGTGCCGCGTGCGCGCCATGCGCTCCATCGGCACCGAGCGGTTCCTGGCCGAGGTCTACGACGACCTGGACGACGCCGAGCTGGCGCGCGTGGAGGCCGCCAAGGCCATGGTGGAGACCGACGCCAAGCTGGGGCTGACCGCCGAGGAGAAGTCGCGCGGCGTGCAGACCATGCTGGCGCTCGACATTCCCGACGAGGAGGTGGCCGTGGCCGCCCGCACCGATGCGGGCACCGTGGCCAAGGCGCGCCGCGCCGCCCGCAGGGTGCAGGACGCCGCCTACGACATGACGCTCGACCGCCTGGCGGCCATCGCCGAGTTCGAGGGCGACGACGAGGCCGTGGCCGAGCTGCGCGACTGCAAGCAGTCCGAATGGCAGCGCGTGTACGCCGGCCTGAAGGCCGAGGCCGAGCAGAGGCGCAACCGCGCCGAGGTGGTGGCGGTGCTTGCCGACGCGGGCGTCGAGTTCGTCGACGAATGCCCCGAGGGCTTCGCCGCATGCCGCACGTTTTCCGACTACCGCCCCGACCTGGCGGCGCTGGACGCCTACGTGGCCGACAACGCGGGCGCGGGGCTTCTGGCCGAGGAGACGCCGTTCGGCGTGACCCTGCTGGCGCCGGTGGCCGAGGGGGCCGACGAGGCCGCACAGGCCGCAGCCCAGCGCAAGGCCGACTTCCAAGCCGCCTACGAGGACGGCGCGAAGGCCCGCCGCGAGTGGCTTGCCGCCCACGCGGGCGACCTCAAGTCGATGCGCCGCACGGCTCTGGCGCTGACCGCGTTCGCCATGGAGGCCGAGGCCGTGGAATCGTTCGAGGAGTTGCTGGGCCGACCCATCGACCGCACGCCCACCGAACTGGCCGTGGCCATGGGCTGGCGGGCAGCGTGGAGCATGAGCGGCTGGACGGCCTGGAGCCTCATGGAAGGCGGCAGCTCCGTGTACTTCAACCGAGCGACGGTCGAGAACGTGACCATCATCTACGAGGCCATGAAGGCCGACGGCTACGAGCCGAACGCGGCCGAGACGGAAACCTACGAGGCGTGCATGGCGCGCCTGGGAAGCGAGGAGTAAATGAGCGAAGCAGTTGAGGCCGAGATCATCGAGCCCGAGGAGGCGTCAGAGCTGACCGTGGCGTACTCCCCCGCCGTGATCGAGGCCAACTTCGACGCCCTGGAGGCGCACGTGCGCAGGCTGGTGGCCGACTACGAGGGCGCGACCTACGACATGGGCAAGGACGAGAACGTGAAGGCCGCCAAGCGCGACCGCGCCTACCTCAACGGCATCGCCAAGGAGATAGACGAGCGCCGCAAGGCCGTGAGCCGCGAGTACACGAAGCCCCTGGCCGCGTTCGAGGACAGGTGCAAGGCCGTGGCGGGCATCGCGAAGCAGGCAGCCGACGGCATCAAGGCGCAGCTGGACGAGGCCGAGGAGGAGCGCCAGCTGCGCGCGTACGCCAAGCTGCGGGAGCACTACGAGGAGTTCGCCGGGCTGCTGGCCCCCGTCGTGCCCTATGAGCGTTTCCACGAGAAGCAGTGGACCAACAAGACCTTCGGCGAGGTGAAGGCATTCAAGGCCCTGGAGGCCAAGGTAGAGCGCCTGGCCCAGGACTGGGAAACCCTCAAGGCGCAGTTCCAGGGCGAGCCGTTCTACGACGAGGCCGAGCGCGAGCTGTTCGCCACCCTGGACCTGGGCGCGGCCATAACGGCGGCGCACAAGGCCGAGGAGGAGCGCCGGCGCATCGCCGAGCTGAAGGCGGCCATGGAGCCGGAACCCGTGGAAGAGCCCGAACCCGAACCCGAAGCGATGCCCGAGCCTGCGGAATGCCAGCCCGCAGAGTTCCCGCAGCCG
The DNA here is from genome assembly GCF_040910185.1 of Collinsella aerofaciens. Classification (GTDB taxonomy): domain Bacteria; phylum Actinomycetota; class Coriobacteriia; order Coriobacteriales; family Coriobacteriaceae; genus Collinsella; species Collinsella aerofaciens_BF. Next base: position 8,154 of record NZ_JBDGBA010000011.1, read on the forward strand.
CTTGAGCAGATGCCCGAGCCGCAGCCCGCGCCCATGCCCGCCCCGGTGCCGCCAGCGCCGCCCGCACCGGCACCCGTGGCCATGGCGGGCGACCCGTGGACGGTCGTGGTGCCGTGCGCCACGCGCGAGCAGATGCAGGGCGTCGCGGCGGCCCTCAAAGCGCAGGGCGTCGTGGGCACCATCATGCACGGCACGGTGGGCCAGGTTTACGAGCGAATGAACGGAGGCTACTAGCATGACCCAGGAACAGCAGCCCATCGACCTCATGGCGGCCGTTGCCCGCGTGCAGCGCGCCGTGGTGGTGCCCAAGGCCAAGTACAACGCTTTCGGCAAGTTCAGCTACCGCAGCTACGAGGACATAGTGGCCGCGCTGAAGGAGCCGTGCGCCAAGGAGGGCCTGGCGTTCTTCATGACCGACGAGCTGGTGCAGATAGGCGACCGCTACTACGTGAAGTCCACGGCGTGCGTGTTCCCCGCCGAGGGCGGCGAGGGCCTGCTGCAGGTGAGCGCCTACGCCCGCGAGGACGAGCACAAGAAGGGCTCGGACGACGCCCAGGTGACCGGCATGGCGTCGAGCTACGCCCGCAAGTACGCGCTGTGCGGCGCATTCGCCATCGACGGGCAGAGCGATCCCGACGCCATGGAGGAGCAGCCCGCGCCCGAGGAGAAGCAGCCGCCCGCAGACGGCCCCTTCACGGCCCACTGCCGCAGCTGCGGGGCGCGCTACCAGTTCGCCAGCATGCCGCAGTACATGGAGTTCGTGGCCAACAGCCCGTGCTGCCCGCGCCCCGACTGGCAGGTGGAGTAGATGCAGGCGCTCACCGAGGAGCTGGACGAGCTGACCGACAGGCTGGAGGCCGAGCTGAAGACCTGCAAGGAGTCGGGCTGCCAGTACGCCGAGAACGAGGCCGAGTACCGCAAGGCCCTGCGCATCGCCATCCTGAACGAGCGCCAGAAGGGCACGCCCGTCACCATCATCGGCGACGTGTGCCGGGGCCAGGAGCAGATAGCGGAGGCCAAGCGCCGCCGCGACTGCTCCGAGGCCATCTACAAGGCCTCGCAGGAGGCCATCAACGTAATCAAGCTGCGTATCCGCATGGTAGACGCGCAGATCACCCGCATCTGGAACAGCGGGGACGTAACCCAAGGAGGGTATCTATGAGCATCAACCGCGTGTGCATATCCGGCAACCTGACCCGCGACCCCGTGCTGCGCTCCACGTCTGGCGGCATGTCCGTGCTGTCCATGGGCGTGGCCGTCAACGACCGCCGCAAGAATCAGCAGACCGGGCAGTGGGAGGACTACCCGAACTTCGTGGACTGCACGCTGTTCGGCACCCGCGGCGAGAAGCTGGCGCAGTACCTCGCCAAAGGCAGCAAGGTGGCCATCGAGGGCAAGCTGCGCTACCGCAGCTGGAACGACCAGCAGACCGGTCAGAAGCGCAGCGCGCTGGAGGTCGTGGTGGACGAGCTGGAGTTCATGAGCGGCCAGCAACAGCAGCAGGGCTACGCGCCGCAGCAGTACGCGCCCCAGGCGGCCCCGCAAGCGCCGCAGGCCCGCACGTACGGCCAGGGACGCCCCGCCCCGGCACCTGCGCCGCAGCAGCCCGCCTACGCGCCGCAGCCGGCCACTCAGCAGGCGTACGCGCCGCAGCAGCCCGCGCCGCAGCAGCAGGCCATGCCGCAGCAGCAGGCCATGCCCGATCTGTACGACGAGGATATCCCGTTTTAGGGAAGGCGACGGCGACACTATGGGCATGGTTATACACGACGACTTCTGGGCGGCCGCGCAGGCCATGCCCGAGAAGCAGCGCGCGCCGTTCATCTACGCCATCGTCGAGTACCGGTTTACGGGCAAGGAGCCGCAGGGCAGCCCCGCGTGGCTGCCTACCTTCCTGGTGCTCAAGGGCAGGCTCGACATGGGCGACGAGAAGAGCGAGCGCGCAAGGAAGGCGGCCAACGCCCGCTGGGGCAACAGGCCGGGGAAGGAAGACGCGGTGGACGATGCGGCGGCACGGGCGCAAGCCGATGCGCAAGCACATGCGGGAGCATATGCTGATACAGATGCAGCCGCACATGCGCAAGCAGATGCGGATGCACATGCAGGCGCATCGAGTTGCGGCAATGCAGAGGTTGAGGTTGAGGTTGAGTATATAGATAACCCCTTAATCCCCTTTGACGAAATCGTGCATGCGCTCAACGAGGCAGCCGGCACCCGCTACCGCTCAAGCAGCGCCAAGACCCGCAGGCTGATACACGCCCGCTGGGCCGAGGGCTACCGCCTCCCCGACTTCCTGGCCGTCATCGACACGATGGCGGCCGAGTGGGCGGGCGACCCGAAGATGGCCAAGTACCTGCGGCCCTCCACGCTGTTCTCGCCGAAGTTCGAGGACTACGTGAACCGCGGCCCGAGGACCCGGAAGGAGGTCGACGGCTATGCCGAGTACGACTGAGTGCCCCCACTGCGGGGCGCAGCTGGAGGTCCGCTACGTGGTGCTGGCTGGCCGCCGCACCTTCTGCGGCTGGAAGCCGTGCGGCTGCCCGGGTGCCGTGGCGGAGCGCGACGAGCGTTCGCGCCTTGAGGCCAGGGCCAAGGCCGAGGAGGCCGCAGCCAAACGCCGCCGGGCCTACGAGCGGGCCGGAATCAAGCCCCGCTTCATGACAGCCGCCTCCCCCATGGCCGAGGGCATTGCCGCGAAGGTTGAGCAAGGGCGCGGGGCGTACATCTGCGGCCCCGTGGGAACCGGCAAGACCCACCTGGCGAGCGCCGTGGCGCGGCTCCTGGTGGACGGCGGCACCAGCGTGAGGGTGACCGACATGCTGGGCGTGCTGGCCGCCATCAAGGGCACCTACGGCGGCGACGGCACCGAGGACGGCGTGCTGTCCAGGCTCTCCCGCGTGGGGTGCCTTGTGCTGGACGACCTGGGCAAGGAGTCCCCCACCGACTGGACGCTGGGGCAGGTGTTCCGCGTCGTGAACGACAGGTACGAGAACATGAGGCCCGTGGTCGTGACCACGCAGTACGGCAAGGGCGACCTCATACGCCGCCTGGCCAAGAACGGCGACGAGGAGACGGCGGTGGCCATCGTGAGCCGCCTGTCGGAGATGTGCGACAAGTACGAGCTGCAAGGCAAGGACAGGAGGCTATCGAATGGCAAACGTTGACACGCTGCCCGAGATCCTGCGCCCCCTCATGGAGGGGCCGAGCATCGAGACGCCCAGGTGTGGCGCGCCGTGGCCGCTCAACCGCCACCACATCGTGAGGCGCGGGGCGGGCAAGCTGTTCCGCGACGGGCGCGAGGTTCCCAAGCCCACGGTGATGCTGTGCGGCAGCGGCAACGGCAGCGGCTGCCACGGGCTGGCGCACGCCAACCGGCTGCACTTCCGCTGGGTCAGGGCCGAGCAGAGGTTCAACCGCCCCGCCCCGCCGGGCTCGGGGCACTGGGAGTACCTGCTGCTGCCGGAACCGACCAAGTACGCGGATGCCCTGGCCATGGACGGCTGGGGTCGGCTGCCGAGGGACAGGCGGTGCATGTGAGCGGGTACGAGCCTTCAAGCGGGTGGAACCTCCCGCCCGGTTGCTTCGAGTCCGACCCCAGGGCACCGTGGAACCGGCCCGACCCGTGGGAGGGCCGCACGTGCCGGGAGTGCCGCTTCTGCGGCCGCGTGCAGGGCGCTGGCGGCGAGGCCGTGTGCGCCTGCGACGCCATGACTGGCGGCGGCCCCGACGTGGAGGCGGTAGACGAGACAAGCGAGGCATGCGAGTGCTTCGAGTTCGAATAGGAGACGAAACGATGAAGAAGATCTACGCGGTGGCCACGGAGAGCGACGTGGTGCTGGCGTTCGAGAGCAGATCGGACGCAGACGAGTACGCAGGCGAGCACGACGGCATGGCGGTGCTGCCGGTGCCGTGCGTGGGGGCCTACGAGTACCCCAGCGAGAAGCCGGCCACCGACTGGGACCGAATCGCCGACGCTCTGCCGAAGGGAGGCGAGCAGGCATGAGGCTGTACATGTGCGCATGCGAACGCTGCGGCAAGGAGGTGCCGGCGACCCCGGCGGGTTACGCCAAGATGGTGCTGGGGAACAGCGCGCGAATCGACGGCAAGGCAAGGGCCTTGTGCCCGGAGTGCGCCGAGAGCCTGCGGGCGTGGTTCCTCGCAGGCGCGGCGAAGCCGGAAGGAAGGGAGTAGCCATGGGAATCATCTGCGAGACCTGCGGGCGCGATATCGACGCCCTTGGGCAGGACAACATGGGCGTGGACGCGCCGCTGTGCGAGGACTGCTGGAACGAGCAGCAGGGCCACGCGGTGGCCACGCTGAGGCGCGAGGTTCGCAACCTGAGATTCAAGAACGCCCGGCTGCGTGAGGAGCTGGACGCCGCGACCGAAGAGACGGCCGTGCGGAACCTGCGCCAGGGCATCGAGACGGCCTACGAGCCGAACCGCGAGCGCGCCCTGGCGCTCACGAAGCTGGACGAGTGCGAGTTGTGGCTGGGGCGCTGCGAGCTGAGGGAGACAGCGTCACCGACGCTCAAGGGCGCGGCCCAGGACGCCGCCATGCCTTGCCTCAAGGCCGAAGAGGCGCGCGGTTTCGCGATGCCCGACGTGAACGTGGAGGTGAAGGCCGAGGTAACGGCCGAGGAGTTGGCCAAGAGCCTGCGCGAGGTCATGCAGCCGGCCATGCGGATGGCGGTGGAGTAGCCATGGAGCAGCAGACCGAGAAGCCGAAGCGCCGACCCAGCATCGAGGTGCGCTGCCCGAAGTGCGGCATGCGCGAGATCTGGCACCACCTGCCCAGGGGCGGCGACCGCTGCCGCTGGTGCGGCCACCTGTTCGAGGACTTCACCTACCGCAAGGTCGGGCCGAGCGCGAAGGAGGGGGCGCGATGACGAACTGGGAGCACCTTTTCGGCACGCCCGAGCGGGCCATCCACACGGAGACGGAGTTCCACTCGTGGCCCTTCTTCATCGCCGTGTATGAGACGAGCCGCATGAGCAGCTGCACTACCAGCAAGCGGCTGCTGGCCAGCTTCTGCGAGGAGGCCGACTACCTGGAATGGCTCAAGGCCGAGTACGACGACGGCACCGTCGAGTGGGAGGAGCGATGAACCGCCCGGGATGCAACTGGGGGTGCCTGCTGTTCATAGCGGCGGCGATCGCCATAGACGCGGCGGCCATCTACGCCATAAGGGCGCTGGCGCTCGGGCTCATGGCCATGGCCGTGGCGGCGTGCGGATAGGGGCAACCGAATACGGAAACAGGCAGAGGGCCGTCCTTCGGGGCGGCCTTTTCCGTGCCCGGCGACACGCTTGCGACCATATGGGCCGAGAGATAGGAGACGCATGGCGAGAGGCGAGACATACGAGGAGTTCACGGCAAAGTTCGAGCCGAAGAGGACGACGGACGACTGCTACACCCCGCCCGAGGTGTACGACTGCGTGCTGCGGTGGGCGCACCGGGAGTACGGGTTCGACCTGGCGAAGGTGGCGCGCCCGTTCTATCCGGGCGGCGACTACGAGCGCGAGGAGTACCCGCAGGGCTGCACGGTGGTGGACAACCCGCCGTTCTCCATCCTGAGCAAGATCGTCAAGCACTACCAGGAGCGCGGCGTGGGCTTCTTCCTGTTCGCCCCCACCCTGACGTGCATGAGCATCCGCAACTGCTGCAAGGTCGTGACGGGCGTCGGCGTGACGTACGCCAACGGCGCAAGCGTCAACACGTCGTTCGTGACGAACCTCGACCCCGCCCAGGCTCGCAGCGCGCCCGACCTGCGCTCCGAGCTGAATGCCGCGATAGAGCGCCTGCGCCGCGAGAAGGCCAAGGCGCTGCCGAAGTACGAGTACCCGGACGAGGTGCTGACCGCGCCCATGCTGGCGCGCTACTCCAAGTACGGCATCGACTTCCGCGTGGGGCCGCAGGAGTGCAGCTTCACGAGGGCGCTCGACGCGCAGCGCGTGCAGAACAAGGCGATATACGGCAGCGGCTACCTCATATCAGAGTGTGCAGCCGCAGAGCGTTTCGCGCTTTCGCCGCGCGAGCGCGATGTGATCGCGTCGCTTGGCTAGCGCGAAACTAATCAGGAAGGAGGCCGCAGGTGCCCAAGAAGGACAAGCCGCTCACGGCGAAGCAGGAGGCGTTCGCCCGCGAGATGGCCAAGCCCCGCGCCAAGCAGCAGGACGCGTACCGCGCGGCCTACGACTGCAAGCGCATGAACTACAACTCGATAAGCTGCGCCGCCTCCAAGCTGATGCGCGACCCACGAATCGCGCACAGAATCCAGGAAATCCGCGACGCGGCCGCCAAGGACTGCCGCTGGGAGCTGCAGGACGCGGCCGCCCCGCTGTTCGAGGTGCTGGACGGCGCGCTGCCCATCTTCCGCCGCCAGGCGGCCGAGGGCAGCATCAACGGCGACGCGCGCCTGGCCATAACCGAGAGCGTGAAGCTGCTCAACGACATGTTCGGCGTGGACGGCGCGAAGGCCGCCATGGCGGAGGCGGGGGTGACCATCGTTGACGACCTCGGTTAGGCTCTCGGACGTCGTGGCCTCCGTGTTCGCCGGCGTGTGGCGCTCCATCAAGGCGCACGAGTTCACGCACTACTGGTTCAAGGGCGGGCGCAACTCCACCAAGTCGTCGTTCATATCCATCGCCATCGTGCTGCTGATCATGCTCAACCCGGAGGCCAACGCCGTCGTGCTGCGCAAGGTCGGCAACACGCTGCGCACGTCCGTGTACGAGCAGATAGGCTGGGCGTGCGACGTGCTGGGCGTGGCGCACCTGTTCGACTTCGGCCTGTCCCCCATGGAGGTGACGTACCGCCCCACCGGGCAGGTCATACGCTTTGTGGGATGCGACAAGCCGAAGAAGCTGAAGTCCGCGAAGTTCCGCACCGGCTACTGCGCCGTGGTGTGGTTCGAGGAGGTAGACGAGTTCGACGGCATGGACGAGGTGCGCAGCGTGCTGGCCACGTTCCTGCGCGGCGGCGACATGTTCTGGGTGTTCTACAGCTACAACCCTCCCCGCTCGGCTCGCAACTGGGTGAACAAGGAGGCGCGCGACCTGGAGGCCCACCCGGGCGAGGACGGGCGCTTCATATGCCACACCACGTACCTGGACGTCATAGACGAGCACCCCGAGTGGATAAGCGCCGCGGCGCTGGCGGAGGCCGAGCGCAGCCGCCGCAAGACGCCCGACTCCTACCGCTGGCAATGGCTCGGCGAGGTCATCGGCACGGGCTCCGAGGTGTTCCCCGACGAGCTGCTGGACATACGCCCCATCACCGCGGAGGAGCGCGCGTCCATCGCCCTGCGCTCGTTCGGCGTGGACGCGGGCAGCGTGCACCCCTGGGTGTTCATGGAGGCGGGCTACGACGAGAACGAGCGCGTGCTGTACCTGCTGGACGAGGAGAGCCGCCAGGGAACCGAGGCCATCGACGTCAAGACCGCCGAGCTGGTGGCGGCCAAGCTGCAGGCGGCCGAGGACCCCGCCGCCGACGTGTGGTGCGACAGCGCGGCGCGCGGCATGATCCTCTACTACCAGGAGCAGGGCATCGGCGCGCAGAAGTCGCTCAAGCAGGGCCTGAACGCGCCCAAGAGCCGCATCAGGTGGATGCAGAACCTTACGCGCATAGTCATCGACCCCGACCGCTGCCCGCTCGCCGCCAAGGAGTTCCCCGAGTTCGAGTACGTGTCGAACGGGCAGGGCGACATAACCGAGACACTGCCGAAGGTGAACGACGACGCGATAGACGCGGCGGGCTACGCCGCAGGACTGTGGATAAGGAGCAACCTCTGATGGAGAAGCGAGGCAACACGGGCTACGCCGAGGCGTGGCTGCGCCGCATGGGATACCAGCCGGACACCCGCATGCAGGGCATGGTGGGCGTCTGGTTCGGCTGGTTCGCGGCGAACAACGGCTGGTACCACTACAGCGAGCGGCGCGGCTTCCGCGTGTACAAGCGCGAGCGCGCCAGCCTGCATCCGGCGGCGCTCGTGGCCGACGAGTGGGCCAGTCTGCTCATGAACGAGAGCACGATCATCTCCAGCACGAGCGACGAGCGCCGCGCCTGGATGGCGCGCTACTTCGCCAACCCCAAGGCGACGGGCGGCGTCGGCGACGAGGGGCACGAGGACGGCCAGGCCGCGCCGCAGCCGACAGAGGACGGCGACGCGCCCACATCGTTCGCCATGGACAACGCCGACTTCATAGCCCGCGCGTTCGCCATGGGCACGGGCGCGTGGGTCATCGAGCCGCGAGGCGTGACCGACAGCGCCTACACGCCCGACGCCGAGCTGCGCATCGTGCGCTACGACGCCACGCAGATAGTCCCGCTCACGTGGAGCGCCGACGACTGCACGCAGTGCGCGTTCGTGGGCCGCGTGGAGGTCGCCGGGCGCGACTACGACCAGTGCCAGGCCCACGTGCTCAAGGGCGGCACCTACCACATCCTCACGCAGCTGTTCGACACCAAGACGCACAAGCAGGTGGCGGTCGAGGGCATCAGCGCCGACATGGACACGCGCTGCACCCGCCCGCTTTTCGCGCTGGTGCGCCCCGCCGTGTCGAACCGCTTCTACGACTACTGCGCGATGGGCGCGAGCGTGTACTGCAACGCCGTGGGGGCCATGAAGGTGGTCGACGAGGCCGCCACCTCCCTGCTCGACCACATTCGCGTGGGCCGCCCGCGCACGTTCGTGGACAAGACCCTCATAGAGTCCAAGACCGACAAGGGGCCGGACGGCAGCCTCACGAAGACCTACTACGCCTTCGGCGAGGCCGACGACACCATCTTCAGCATGAACCCCGGCGACGAGGGGTCGGCCAAGATTCAGACCGTTCAGAGCGACCTCAAGGCCGACGAGAACGCCAGCGCCATCAACACGGGCCTGCGCCTGCTGTCGGTGGCGTGCGGCTTCGGCAACGGCTACTTCTCCTGGGAGTCGCACACGGGCCTGAAGACCGCCAAGGAGGTGGCGGCCGACAACTCGCAGCTGATGCGATCCATCCACCGGCACGAGAACGCCCTGCGCAAGTCCATCGTGCGCCTCGTGAACGGCATGGCCGACGCGTGCCGCAGCATCAAGGGCGAGGCCGTGCCCTACGGCGACGTCACCGTGGACTTCGACGACTCCATCATCAGCGACACGCAGAGCGCGCGCGAGATGGCCATGAGCGAGGTCGGCGCGGGCATCATGGCCCCGTGGGAGTACCGCCGCCGCTTCTACGGCGAGACCAGCAACGAGGCCAAGGCCAACGTGCCCGAGCAGCAGGGCGGCGCGTTCGACATGCTGGGCGACGGGCTCGCCTGATGCTGGGGCCGGACTACATAGAGCACTTCACCGACGCAGCGCAGGGGGCCATGGACGAATACGCCCTGCGCCTGGTGTGCATCTACGCCGCGCTCATAGGCTCCATCGACTTCGAGGGCGACAGCGCCTACTCGCAGGCCGCCCGCAGGGCGGCGCTTGCCGCCAAGGACGTGCAGAAGGCCATGAACGAGGAGGGCCGCAGAGCCGCGCGCGAGGCTGCCAAGGCTGCGGCCGAGGCCGTGGCCAAGAGCGCCGAGGCCGACCTGGCCACGCTGGGCACGGCCATGGGCGCGCTGTCCAAGACGATGCAGTGGAGGCTGCACAACTCAGCGCGGACCACGGCGGCGGGAGTGCAGGACGTCGTGAGCCGCGACAACCTGAAGATGCCCGCCAACGTGCAGCGCGCCTACCTCGAAGTCGTGGCGCAGGCCGTGGCTCGGGTGAACTCGGGCATGGCGGGCTACGAGCAGGCCACCCGCGAGGCCGTGCTGAAGCTGGCGCGGCGCGGCGTGTCCGTCGTGGACTACAAGAGCGGGGCGTGGGCGCAGGCCGACGTGGCCATGCGCCGCCACATCCGCACCCAAGCGGTGCAGGCGGGCAGCCGCAACACGCTGGAGCTGCTTGAGGAGACCGGGCACGACCTCGTGCAGACCTCCTCGCACGGCGGGGCGCGCGAGAGCCACGCCAAGTGGCAGGGCCGCGTGTTCAGCCTGTCGGGCAAGTCCAAGAAGTACCCGCCGTTCTACCGCGAGACGGGCTACGGCTCTGTCGATGGCCTGTGCGGCGCGAACTGTAAGCATGACTTCGGCATCTACGTGGAGGGCCAGCCGCTGCGCTACGAGCGCGACCCCGACGGAGGCGACGAGAAGCGCGAGAAGCGATACCAGGCCAGCCAACAGCAGCGCGCCATCGAGCGCGAGGTGCGCACCACGAGGCGCGAGGCCGCCGCGCTCGAAGCGGCTGGCATCGACAACACCAAGGAGCGCATGAAGCTGAGCAGACTCCAGCAGAAGCGCCGCGACCTCGTGACGAAGTACCCGCACCTGAACGCAGAGCACGGGCGCGAGAACCCCTACGAGACGGGCAGCAAGGTGTACGCCCTCACCCGCCAGAAGGTGAGCCGCACGGCCTACATGGCGCACCCGAACACCAAGGCGCTCATAGCCGAGGCAGGCGTGAGCCAGAAGCGCGTAGGCGAACTGGTCAAGGCCAGCGGCGATGGCTTCGAGCTGAAAACCGCAGCAGAGCGCCGCGCGGCGCTGGACAACGCCATCAAGCGCGCCAAGGCCGAGAAGGAACGCGACCGGCGCGTGGCGAACGCCGCAGCCATGGAGGTGCACGTAGACAAGCAGGCCAAGCACATCGCGGGCAGCCGCCAGCACGAGCAGTACGTTGCGAACCTGAAGCGCAAGGGCGGCGCGTACAAGGAGCCGAGCGGCATCACGGTGACGCTTGAGGAGGTGCGCGACCTCATAGCGAAGCATGCGGGCACGGGCACGGCGCAGACCACCAGAAGCGGCAAATGGAGCGGGCGCGAAACATGCGACGCCGGGCGTGTGATCGGCTACGTGATAGGCGATAATGGGGAGCACATACCGACGACGCGCTTCACCATCCACTACGCCGACGGCGACGTGCACATAGTCCCGACCAAACCAGAGGAGGCACAGCAATGAACCTGAACGAAACGCTGAAATACTACGGCAAGCAGGTGCGGGTGACGTGCACCGACGGCGAGGAGTACCGGGGCAGGTACGACTGGTACCAAAGCGACGCCGAATCGCTAGACGAGCCCAATGCCATCGGCATAGAGGGCGCGGGCATCATCACCGAGATACCCATCGACGAGGTGGCGAGCATCGCCGCCCTGTAGCGAAGCAACGGCAACCGAACAGCGACACGGCATCAAGGCCGCCCACCACGGGCGGCCTTTTCTTTTGCCTGGCGACACCTCGGGGAAGATGCAGGCACGCGATGGGGCGGCGACAACATGCCCCGCACGCGACCACGGCGACAACGGTGGGCCATCCAAGCGCGCAGGGAAGCGCGACAACCAAACACGGAAGGAGCAAGCGATGGCTGAAGACAACAAGCCCCAGGGAAACGAGGGCGGCGAAGGCCAGCAGACCGAGCCCCAGAAGGAGGTCGTGTCCTACGCGAAGTACAAGCGCGAGACCGACGAGTACCAGGAGCAGGTGAAGGCCCTCAAGGCCGAGCTGGAGCAGCGCGACAAGCAGATCGAGGAGTTCACCTCCAAGGCGGGCAACGCCGAGGAGCTGCAGGCCGCGCTCGACAAGGCCAAGGCCGACAACGAGGCGTACAAGGCCGACGCCGAGAAGCGCGAGGCCGACATGCGCCGCGACTTCGCCATCGACACCAAGCTGACGCAGATGGGGGTGCGCAACGCCAAGGCGGCGCGCGCGATCATCCCGAACATCGCCGACGCGAAGCTGGACGAGCAGGGCAACCTCACGGGCATCGACTTCGAGGCCCTGAAGAAGGACAACGCCTACATGTTCACCGACCAGCCCCGCGAGAGCGCGGGCGGCGACCCCAAGGGCGGCGCAGGCTCCGACGGCCTGGCCGACTTCCGCGCAGCTTTCGGACTCACCGACGAATCTACGAAGGAGTAAATCATGCCAAACAGCATCGAACTGCCCAAAGGCTACGAGAACGTACTCATGGAGGCGTACCGCAAGGAATCCCTGACCGCCGTGCTGGAGAGCGCCGCGCCGCAGGGCAACATCGCGCAGATGGAGCAGCTGGGCGAGTTCTACTACCCCGTCTACTCCATGGGCGGCCTGGGCGACGTGCAGGCCAACGGGCGACTGCCGCAGAACAGCGGCGCGTCCCTGACTTGGAAGCCCATCAGCGCCAACTACGACCGCGGCACCATCCTGGAAATCGACCAGAAAGTGGACGCCCAGTCCTTCAACCTGGCGTTCGGCAACGCCGCCGCGCACTTCAACCGCACCAAGGTGGTGCCCGAGGGAGACGCGTTCGTGTTCTCCACGCTGTGCGCGGGCACCGGCATCACCAAGGAGCAGAAGACCTACGCCGACGGCGCGGACATGCTCAAGGGCCTGAACGCCGCCATGTGCGACATGGACGAGAAAGAGGTGCCGGAAGAGGGCCGCGTGCTGTTCATCACCCCCACCCTGCTGGGTATGGTGAAGGACCTGGACACCACCAAGTCCCGCGAGGCGCTGGACGGCTTCTCCTCCATCGTGAAGGTGCCGCAGTCCCGCTTCTACAGCGCCATCGACCTTTTGGACGGCACCACCAAGGACGAGGAGATCGGCCACTACAAGAAGGGCACCGGCGCGGTGGACATGAACTTCCTCATTGTCCACAAGGACGCCGTGGTGCTGCGCTGGAACTTCGCGCACGGCAAGGTCATCGACGCAGAGGACAACCAGCAGGGCTTCGGCCACCTGTTCAAGTACCGCAAGTACGGCGTGTGCGGCGTCCGCGAGAACCTGGCGCACTACATCACCGCAGGCATGAAGGCGGCGGCCTAGGAAGGAGGCGCGACATGCGCACAGTTGGACTGGCCTTCGAGAAGGAGGCCCCGAAGAAAGCCAGGCCCGCCAAGGGCAAGGCGGAAAAGCCCGAGGCGAAGGCCGCAGACGGGCAGCCCGCCGAGAAGGCAGAAAAGCCCGAGGCGGCCGAGGACGATGGAAACTAGAGCCCCGACCCACGAGGACTACCTGGCAGCCGGGCGCGGGGAGCTGTCCGCCGAGGAGTTCGAGGCGGCGCTCCCCCACGCGCTGGCCTGGGTGCGCGACCTGATCTTCCCCAACGAGCCGGACGGCTCAAAGGAGTGGGCGCAGGCGGTCATGGCGGCCTGCGAGGTCGACGCCGCGTACGGATGCTCGGGCGGGGCCATGGAGGGCGGCGGGTTCACCGTCGGCTCATTCACGTGGTCGCCCGGCACCGAGCAGGCCAGCACCTACCGCAGCGACATGGAGGCCGCCGTCCGCCGCGAGCTGCTGGGCACGCCGCTGCTCTATACGGGCATCGGGGGCGCGAGATGATGCGGGTGCCGCGCTCGGCGCGGCCCTCCACCATGTCCGTCAAGGTGCCCAGGGATGGCGGCTACGGCGGCGAGTTCGAGCAGCCCGTCGAGGTGCGCCGCGTGCGCTTCGAGCCCGTCTCGGCGTGGCTCGTGCGCGAGTACGCCCTGGGCGACGGCGCGCAGGGCCTCGTGATAGCGGACGGCGCGGACAGCCCCGGCATGTTCGACGTGCCAGTGGGCAGCCGCGTGAGCATCGACGGGGGCGAGTGGATGAACGTGGCGAGGTGCACGCCCCGCCGCGCGTTCGGCACCCGTCCCCACCACTGGGAACTGGAGGTGAGGTAGCCATGCCCGCAGCAGTTACGGTCGACCTGACCAAGCTCATGAAGCGTTTCAGCGCGAAGGAGCTGGAGGCCAAGCAGGTGAAGTTCGCCATGAGCGTGGCCGAGGACATGAACGCGTTCACGCCAGAGGACACCAAGCGCATGCACAACTCCATGCAGGCCGCCTCCGACTTCAGGCAGGGCCTCGTCATATGGGACGCCGACTACGCCGCCTACGTGCGCGACCTGCCCGACAGCTCCATCAAGCACGGCAAGAACCCGAGGGCCAAGGCCGACTGGCCGAAGGCCGCGAAGGAAGCGCACGGCGAGGACTGGGAGCGCCTGGCCGTCGACCTCCTGACCGAGGGGGCGTGACATGGCCCCGGACGTGATGGAGGCGGCGAAGGCCGCCATAGAGGCCCTGGGCTACGGCCCGGTGCTCCTCACCCGCCTGGCAGCATCGCGCGGCCACGACGACGCGGTGGTGCTGAGGCCCATGCCCACGGCCGACGCGGTGCGCCACATGGACGGCACCCGCCGTGTCGGATACGTGCTGCAGGTCATCGTGAAGGACACCTCCGAGGCCAAGGCCATGGGCGACGCCTACGACCTGGCCGACGCGCTGGACGGGGCCGACCTGTCCTCGCCCACCGGCTCCTACGGCTTCACCAGCGCGGCGCTGTACACAGAGCCGCAGGAGATAACGCCGCCGGAGGGCGGGCCGTACCTGTGGGAGTTCCGAATCAAAGCGACCATAACCATAGAGAAGGGATAACGATGGCAAAGAAACAAGACCTGGGCTTCGCGCCCAACTACATGAGCGCGCTGGAGATCGACACCACGCCAGACGCGGCCAGCCCCACGTGGGCCATCTTCTCGCGCGGCATCACCGAGGTGAAGCCGACCACCAACGAGACCACCGAGACCAAGGACTACTACGACGGCTACGGCACTCCCACCGACAAGGTGAAGAGCGTGCAGCCGCAGTACGAGGTCACAGGCGACCGCTGCTACGGCGACCCCGCGCAGGACTTCGTTGCCAGCCTGGCGCTTGAGACCGGCGAGGGCCGCACGGGCCACTTCCGCCACACCGACCCCAACGGCGACGTGGTGGAGGGCGACTGCACCTACCTGGGCCTGACCGTCGGCTCGCAGCAGGGCGCGGCGTCCGACCCCGGCGCGTTCTCCTGCACAATCTCGGGCGCTGGCGCTATGCGCTACATCCCCGCCAACAAGCTCAAGCAGCCCACGGGCGTCACCTGCACCGCGCCGACCGGCCCGTCCGTGGGCAAGTCCATGAAGCTCGCGCCGACCGTCACGCCCGCCGAGGCGAACGCCAAGTGCTTCTTCGCATCGGGCAACACCGACGTGGCCACCGTCGACAGCGACGGCAACGTGACGGGCGTGGCCGCAGGCGAGGCGGTCATCACCGTGCGCTGCGCGTCCAAGCCGAGCATCTGCACGCAGGTGAAGGTCACCGTGGCGGCGAAGTAGCCGCAGGCGACACCAGACATAACCTCCTGGACATGGGGGCGCGGGCTAGTGAGCGGCCCGCGCCCCTTTTCTATGCCCGACGCTCACCGCTCACGAAAGGGGCAACAAATGGAACTTCTGAAAAACATCCGCGCGTACGAGGACGTGTTCTTCGAGGACCCCGAGGAGAACCCCGACACGCCGCGCTTCCGCGTGTGGTTCGACGACAAGCACATCGAGGAGTACCTGGCCAAGGTCGGCAACGCCATCGACCGCGCGCAGGCCAACGAGCAGATGGCCCGCGAGGCCGACACCCCCGAGAAGGCGGCCGAGGCCAACGCCGCGCAGGCCCGCCTCATGAAGCGCACCATCTCGGCGTTCATCGGCACCGAGGGCTGGGAGCAGCTGCTCGCGTGGATGGGCGGCGACGAGGGCCCCATCGCGCCCGAGGAGAACATCCGCATCCTGGGCGAGGTCTTCGCCACGTTCCTCAACATGTTGGCGCGCCACGCGACCAGCGAGCAGCTGATGGCGTGCGGCCTTGCATACAGCGAGCGCGCCGATCAGGTCCAGGCGCTCAACCGCGCCCAGCGCCGCGCCAAGGCCAAGCGCAAGAAGAAGGGCGGCAAGTAATGCTGCCAGCCGCGCTCACGGCCGAGCGGGTGCGGCTGCCCGACGGCACGAGCGCCACGCGCTACCCGTGGAACGGCGAGGAGGTGCTGGTGCGCGATGACGCGCTCACGATCATCCGCGTCATCGAGGTGCTGACCGACGAGGGCAAGTCCGACGACCAGCGCCGGGACGAGTTCCTGGCGCTGTTCTTCGTGGACTGGGCGGACGCGTGGTGCGCATGCGACTACGACGCCGCCGAGTTCGTGCGGATGCGCGACGCGGCGGTATGGGACATGTGCGGACTCGACCTGACCGGCGACCGCCCGCACGAGACCCCGCTGTGGGACTTGGAGGAGGACGCGGCGCGCATACGCACCAGCTTCCGCCAGGCCTACGGCATCGAGTGGGACGAGGTGCGCGGTCGCATCAGCTTTGCCGAGTTCGTGGCACTCGTGGGCGGCTGCCCGCAGGACACGCCGCTCGGCGCGGCCATCCACTACCGCAACCCGGCGACCAAGCCGAAGCCAACCAAATACAACAGGCAGGAGGTCGAGGCCTGGAACGCCGCCCACAAGGCGTTCGAACTCGGCAAAGGCCGCAGCTCACACGGCTCTGAGGAAGGAAGCGACGCGGCGATGCGCGATGTGTTCGCCGCGCTCAAGAGAGCGACGAGGTGAGCATGGACGGCAACGTCATCATCAAAGCGGTGCTCGACACCGTTGACGTATCCAAAAACATCAAGGCCCTGGAGCGCGACCTCCAGGGCATCTCCTGGAAGAACATAACCGAGGGCGACGAGAAGGCCGCGAAGCTGTCGTCCTCGTTCAAGAAGGCCGGCACGGCCGCCACGGTGACGCTGACCGCGCCCGTGGTGGCCGCCGGCAAGGCCGTGTTCGGCGTGGCCAGCGACTACGAGCAGGCCAACGCCCGCATAGCCGCCGCGTTCGGCGTGTCCGGCGAGGAGGCCGAGCGTTTCAGCGGCATAGGCAAGCGCATATACGAGGGTGGCTGGGGCCAGTCCCTGGACGAGGTCAACGATGCGCTGATCCAGTGCAAGTCCACCCTTCGCGACGTGTCCGACGAGGACCTGCAGACCGTCACCACCAACGCACTCATGCTGTCGGACACCTTCGGCGCAGACGTGAACGAGTCCATACGCGGCACCAACGCCCTCATGGAGGGCTTCGGGCTGTCCGCCACCGAGGCCAGCGACCTGCTGACGGCGGGCATGCAGCGCGGCCTGAACTACACAGACGAGCTGGGCGACAACCTGAGCGAATACTCCGTGCGATGGGGCGAGGCGGGAATGAGCGCCAGCGAGTACTTCTCGCTGCTCGAAGCGGGCACGTCCAACGGCGCGTACAACCTGGACAAGGTGGGCGACTACCTCAACGAGTTCCTGACGGCGCTGTCCGACGGCCGCATGGAGGAATCCATCGGCTCGTTCAGCGAGGGCACGCAGGAGGTCTTCGAGAACTTCAAGAACGGCAGCGCCACCGCCGAGGACATGCTGCAGGCGGTGCTGGGCGACCTCACGCAGATGCCAAACGAGTACGACAAGGCCGCGCTGGCCTCCACCCTGTGGTCCTCGCTGGGCGAGGACAATGCCATGGGCATGATCGAGTCCCTGGCTGGCGTGCAGGACAGCTTCGGCGACGTGGCGGGCGCTGCGCAGCAGGCCCAGGAGGCCGCCTCCGACAGCTTCGCCGTGAAATCGCAGGAGGCCATGCGCGAGCTGCAAGGCTCCATCGAGCCGCTTGGCGAGCCGCTGCTCAACATCGCCACCAACGTGGCGGGTGTCGTCAAGTCGTTCTCCGAGTGGTTCGCCGGCATCGGCGAGGGCGGCCAGACCGCCGTGCTGGCGATCGCCACGATAGCGGCCGCCATAGGCCCCGTGCTGTCGACGGTCGGCACCGTCGTGGACACCGTGCCGAAAATCGGAGCGGCCTTCCAGGTGGTCGGCAAGCTGGGCACCGGCGCGCTGGGGCTCATAGCCGCGCACCCCGTGGTAGCGGCCATAGCGGCCATCATCGCCGCCGTGGTGCTGCTGTGGAACAACTGCGAGGAGTTCCGCGACGCGGTGACCGCCGTGTGGGATGCCGTGTGCGCCGCGTTCGAGGTGGCCATCCAGGTGGCGGGCGACGTGGCCCAAAGCGTCGGCGAGTTCTTCTCGCAGCTCGGCGAGAAGCTGGGCGGCGTGTGGGACGGCATCTGCTCCACGGTGCAGGGGGCCATCGACGCCATATCCGGGTTCTTCCAAGGCCTGGCCGGCACCGCCTCGTCCATCTGGGACGGCATCTGCAACGTGGTGCAGGTCGCCGTGATGCTGCTGGGCGAGATTCTGAACCTGGCCATCGAGACGCTGCTCATACCCTGGAACTTCATCTGGGAGAACTTCGGCGAGCAGCTGACGGCGGCATGGGACGCAATCTGCAGCGCGGTGGGAAGCTACATCGACGCGGTGAGCCAGGTCATCACCGACGTGGTGACGGCGCTCTCCGAATGGTGGGGCGCGACGTGGGAAGGCATCAGCGGCACCGCCAGCGCCATATGGGAGGCCATCTACGGCGCGGTGAGCGCATACATCCAGTACGTTAGCGACGTGATAGGCGCGGCCCTTTTGGTCATCCAGGGCGTGTGGGACACGGTGTGGGGCGCGGTGAGCTTCACCGCCTCCAGCATATGGGACGCCATCAGCTCGGCGATAGGCGCGGCCATCAATGCCATCAGCTCCACCATATCGGCGGTGCTGTCGGCAATTCAGGCGGTGTGGAACTCCATATGGGGGGCCGTGAGCAGCACGGCGTCGAGCGTGTGGGGCGGCATCAGCTCCACCATATCCAGCATCGTGAACGGCATCCGCGACACGATCTCCAGCGTGTTCAACGCCGCCAAGGACACCGTGAGCAGCGTGTGGAACTCCATCAAGAGCGCCATCGAGACGCCGATACAGAACGCCCGCGACACCGTGCGCAACGTCATCGACTCCATCAAGGGGTTCTTCAACTTCTCGTGGTCGCTGCCCCACTTGAAGCTGCCGCACCTGTCCATCTCCGGCAGCTTCAGCATCGCCCCGCCGAGCGTGCCGCACTTCGGCATCGACTGGTACGCCAAGGGCGGCGTGTTCAACGGCCCCAGCGTCATCGGCGTCGGCGAGGCGGGCCCCGAGGGCGTGGTGCCGTTCAACGAGCGCGGCGCGCGCCCGCTGGCCGAGGGCATCGCCAAGCTGCTCGACGGCAAGGGCGGCGCGGCCCATGGCGACACGAACGTGACAATCAACCTGTACGCGACCGTGCGGGAGGAGGCCGACATCGAGAAAATCTCCCGCCAGATAGCCAAGGAAATCAAACGGCAGGAGTGCTTCGCATGATATACAACGGCTTCGACTTCGCGCCGTGGTTCGACACCCGGCTCGTGACCCGCTCGCTGCTGCCCGAGTACGAAATCGCCACGCGCGACGTGCCCGGGCAGCCCGGCTCGCGCTTCATGCGCGCAGAGCTGAAACCCCTGACGATAGACGTGGCGGCGGCCTGGAGGGCGCGCCCCGCCGACGACATGGCGGCCCTTCGCCGCCTCATGGCCTCGCGCCTGCTGTGTCTCAAGGAGGCCGAGCTGTGGCTGGACGACGAGAGGCACCTGGGCCTGCGCTACATGGCCGTGCTGACCTCGCCGGGCGCGCTCGACACGTTGTGGCACACCGGCGAGGCCACGCTGACGTTCACGGCATACGACCCCGTGGCCTACGGGGCCGAGGGGCGCGCAACCGTGTCGGGCACCTCGGGCGTGCAGGTGGGCGGGACGTTCCGCACCTACCCCACCGTGACCGTCAGGCCCGGCGGCAGCACGTCGGCGCTGCGGCTGACGAACATGGGCACGGGCGAATTCGTGCAGATCGACAAGGCGGTGACGGCATCGAGCGCGGTGGTCATCGACATGGCCGCCCCGCAGGCCACGGTGGACGGCAGCCCAGCGCCCGTGACCTTCGAGAGTGACTTCTTCCCGCTGGAGCCGGGGGCCAACAGCCTCAAGCTGTCCAGCGGCACCGCGACGGTACAGTGGACGGAAAGGTACGTGGGCTGATGATTCTGTGGGCATGCGACCGCTGGGAGGCGTACAAGGGACCCATCAAGACGCTGTTCGAGTGCGAGGACACGCGCGAGGTCAACGGCGAGAACGCCCTGAGCATCACAACGCTGGCGCGCCTCGACAAGGGCGACCGCCTGGTGTGGCGCGACCTCAAGGGCCGCTGGCACGAGAACATCGTGGACGGCGTGGAGGAGGAGCGCGCAAGCGCGGGCATCCTCTACACGTACTACTGCCCGACCTCGGCGCAAATCGAGCTCCTGGGCGACTACCTGGAGGACAAGCGCCCCTACGACGTGAGCGCCTACGCCGCGCTGGCCTCGGCGCTGTCCTCCTCGCGCTGGCAGGTCGGAACCGTGGCCGACCTCGGGCAGGCCGGCACGAACTTCTACCACACCAACGCATGGGCGGCCATCCACGACGTGGCAGACACTTGGGGCGGCGAGCTGTCGTTCGAAATCCAGGTGAGCGGCACCAAGGTGACCGCACGCCGCGTGTGCATGGCCAAGCAGGTCGGCGAGGACAACGGCAAGCGTTTCACCTACGCCAAGGACCTCGTGAGCGTCAAGCGCAGCGTGGACGAGGGCAACGTGTGCACCGCCCTGTACGGCTACGGCAAGTCCCTGCAGACCGCCGACGAGGACGGCAACCTGACGGGCGGCTACGATCGCAAGCTGACCTTCGGCGGCGTGAACGGCGGGCAGAACTGGGTGGGGTCGGCCGACGCGTTGGCGCGCTGGGGACGGCCCGACGGCAAAGGCGGCAAGGCGCACGTGTTCGGCGACGTGGAGTTCTCCGACTGCGAGGACGCCGCCGAGCTGAAGAAGCTCACCGAGGCGCAGCTGGCGAAGTCGTGCGTGCCCACCGTGTCCTACACTGTGGACGCCGTGGCGCTTGCGCGCGCCGGCGAGGGCTTCGAGGGCGCGGACGAGGGCGACCTGGTGACCGTGGTGGACAAGGTGTACGACCCGCCGCTGCGCGTGCGCACGCGCATCACCAAGGTGGTGGAGGACCAGCTGCGCCCCGGCGAGGTCACCTACACGTTCGGCAACTACCAGACGGTCGCCGAGCTGATGGCCGCGCAGAAGTCGGCCGCCAAGTCCACCGCCTCGACCATCCGGGCGACCGTGACCGAGGCCGTGAACGCCTCGAACAAGGCATCGACCGGCAAATGGGGCGAGAGCCTGGCGGCCGCCGAGGAGCGCCAGAAGGCGTACGCCAAGGAGGTCGGCGGCACCGCCCAGGACTACACCGACCAGATAAGGGACGAGCTGGACAAGGCCCTCAAGGAGTACGCCGACAACGGGGACACCACGCTGGAGGAGGCGCTGAAGAAGTACTCCGACGACGGCAACCTGGCCCTGGACGAGGTGCTGCGCCTGTACACCGACACGTCGATAGAGCAAAGCGAGAGCGTGCTCAAGCAGATAGACGAGGCCAACAAGGAGTACCTGGAAGGCGTCACGGGCAAGTTGGACGAACGGCTGACGAGCGCCGAGGGCGAGGTGGATGGGCTGCAGAAACAGCTCGACCAGCTGCCGACGGATATCCGCAAGAAGATCGTTGACATGCTCAACAGCGAGGTGAACACCACGGGTGGCTGGGTGTACGAGGAGCCCGGCCAAGGCATCCTGGTGTACGACAAAAAGCCCGAGAGCGCCACCAAGTGCGTCAAGATAGGCGGCGGAATCATCGGCGTGGCCAACTCCAAGTACTCCAGCGGCGCGTGGAAGTGGCGCACGGCCATAACCGGCGACGGCGTGACCGCCGACGAGCTGACCACGGGCCGCATCAAAGGCGGGAACTCGTACTGGGACCTCGACAGCGGGGCCTTCTACCTGCGCGACGGCTCCATCTTCATGACCGACAGCAACGGCAACAGGGTCTATATCAACGCCACCAACGGCTTCCAGATATACGACAAGAACGGCTCCATCATCGCGGGCACCGTGCTGGTGGGCAGCACCTCCATGTTCCGCTGCAACATGGTCGGCACGTCGTCAACCAACTACATCACCACCGGCACGACGACGAGCAACCACCCGGGAGCGTCGTTCGTGAACGGCTCGACCGAGTACTGCACCATCGAGGCCGTCCACGCGAAGGACAGCCCCACGGCGAGCTCGACCGACGGCGTGGGCATATCCGCCTGCGGCTACGGCTTCCTGGCAGTCAACCGCTACTACCGCCAGACGTGGCTGACGACCCCCTACTACGCGGGCTACATGAGCCATCCCGACGAGCAGCTGTACATGAAGAGCGGCAACAGCAACGCGGGCGGCTCGGCGTACGTGAAGCTGCAGGAGAACTCCAACAACTACGTGTACCTGGATAGCAGCCGCGCAGACATTGGGTCGTCGGACACCGCCAGGATACTCGCCCCGAAGTTCGCCATAGGAACCAGTCCGAGCAGCGGCGGCACCTACGGGTACACGGGCTCCACGCAGTTCATCGGGTGCATCACCAACAACGGCAACAACTGGACGTGGGGCACCATCAACGTGGTGAACGGAATCATCACCGGCATGAGCAGCATCACGGGAAACTAGACCAGCGAGAGAGGAAACGGAATGTTCTACCACCTTGTGCAGCAGCCCGAAGCGCCGCAGGCGCTCGACGGCGCGCCGAAGCCGCCCGAGGCGCTTCCGGTGTTCGAGTGCATCAGCGACCCGGCCACGGCGCGGGCCATCGTGGAATCGGAAGACGTATTCGAGTTCGACGGCAAGGGCGGCTTCACGCTCGTGTCCAGCCCCGTGGCCGTCATGGACGCGGAAGGCGGCGAGGCCAACGCCGTTGACTTCTCGGCGCTCACTGACGAGGAGATATGCGGGGTCCACAGAGCGCAACCCGGCGACATATCGCAGACACTTGCGGCCGAAGGAAAGGAGTGAGGCATGGCAACGCACGAGCTTACGCTCAACCTCAAGAAGACCAACATAGCGCCGCCCGTCATCACCGTGCACCAGGGCGACAGCGCCGAGGTCCTGAAGGCCGCCATCTACGACGGCGACAAGAAGGCGGCCCTGACGGGCTGCAAGGTGCACCTCATGGCTGCGAAACCCGACCACACCTACGTGGAGCAGCAGTTCACTGGCATCAGCGACAACGTGGCCACCGTGACGGTCGACCCCGCCGTCTTCGGCGTGGCCGGGCTGCTCAAGGTGTGCTACGTGCGCGTGCGGAACGCGGCAGGGCTGGACGCCACCACCGAGAACGTCCTGGTGAACGTGCTGCCCTCGGCGAGCGCGTCGGGCGAGATATCCGGCCCGTACGTCGATGCGGTGGAGGCGATCATCGCGAACCTCGAAGGGCAGCTAGCCGACGTGAGCGCGCTGAACGCGCAGATGCAGAAGGCCGAGGCCTCCCGCGCGAGCGCGGAAAACCAGCGCGCCACGAACGAGAAGGCGCGCCAGACCGCCGAAACCGGGCGCGCAGAGGCGGAGAAGAAGCGCGCCGCGGCGGAAAGCGCCCGCGTCACCGAGGCGGCGCAGCTGAAGACGGCCTCGCAAGCCGCCACGGCTGCGGCAAACGGCGCGGCCTCGAACGCCGACGCGGCGGCCAACACCGCCCTGCAGATAGCCAACAGCGTGGCGCAGGGCAGCGCGGGCAGCTCGGACATGGCCAAGCAGAAGCAGCAGATAGCCGACCTGTACGGCAAGCTTGCCGACGCCACGGACGCGTTCATCTACGACGACGGCACCGTGTACTGCCCCGCCTCCAAGGCCAGCGCATCGGGCAGCACCGTCACGTTCGGGAGCACCTGCACGGCGTCCGGCACAACCCTCAACCTCAAGTAGAAAGGCAACGAAATGGCACAAGCGAAAACCCTGTCGGTGGGCGGCATCGGCTACGAGGTCATCGACGATACCGCGCGCAGAAACGCGCAGACGGCGCTCAACAACGCCGAGTACAACCGCCAGGACCAAATCGGCAAGTACGGCGGGCAGAACATCGCCACCATCCTGGCGGGAGAGATCGGTAGCGGCGGCGTGTACGACGCGCTGCATAAGCGCATCGCCGCCGCGAACTTCGCAGGCCTGCGCGTGGGCGACTACATCGACGTGCCGCTCGTGAGCGCGTCAAATGTGGCGGCCCAGCAGTCCGTGCGCTTCCTGCTTGCGCACTTCGACCCGTACTACCAGTGCGGCGACAGCGCCAAGGGCCACCACATCGCGTTCATCGCGTCCGCGCCCGTCGCCGTGGCCAAGACCGTCACCGGCGTGGCCAACGACAGCTACCTGATGTGGAACACTGCGAACACCAACCAGGGCACCGCAGACGTGAAGAACCCGTACCTGAACAGCAACCTCAAGGCGTGGGAGAAGCTGTTCGAGGCGTGCCTGCCCGAGGGGCTGACCAAGTACCTGCTCACCCAGCGCGTGCTGCTTGAGGAGCGTTACAGCGCGAGCGGCGCGCTCAGCGACTCCAACAGCTGGAGCTGGCAGGACATCGGCAAGGTGTGGTCGCCCTCCGAGATGGAGGTGTACGGCTGCCCAGTGTGGGGCACCAAGGGCTACAGCGTGGGCTTCGACTGCCAGTTCGACCTGTTCCGCGATACCGCGCACCGCTTGAACGGAACTCGGTGCTATTGGTGGCTGCGTTCCGTTGCGTCGGGCTCCGCGTCCGGCGTGTGCTTTGTCGGCGGCTACGGCTCTGCCAGCTGCTCCTCGGCGACGTACGTCTGGGTTCGCCCCCGCCCCGGCTTCCTCGTCGGCTAGCCAGCCGAGTGCTCTATACTTCTCTTTCGATGCGACCGCCTTGCGCGGTCGCATCCCTGCCCGCGCAGCGGGCCGTTTTTTTCGCCACTATTTCCGGGAGGTGCCATGAGCGGCGTATACCAGCGAAACCGCGAGGTGTCCGAGTACAAGTTCTTCACGCAGGCCATCGCCATCCGCGTGGAGGTCAACAAGCTCATGGCCTCCTCGTCGGTCGTGCCGAAAGCCTACAGGCTGCTGAACGCGGTGCCGACCGTGGAGACGGCGCGCAGCATCGTGTACAACGTCAACCGCGCCGACTGCTTCTATCCCAACAGCTCGTTCAACGCGCTGGAGAGGAAACGCTACCTGACGCTGGCCATAGCGGACTGCGAGCAGCTTATGCTGGACATGCAGTGCCTCATGGATATCGGCCTGCCCGTGAACGCCAACCGCTTCGAGGAGCTGGCGGCCATGGTCGAGGAGGAGATCAAGCTGCTAAAGGGCGCGCGCAAGAACGTGCGCGTCACCGGCAAGAAGTCCACCGAGGAGCGCATAGCCGAGGCCGAGGCCGAGCTAGAGCGCCTGCGTTCGCTATAATGGACGGCGGTCGCGCCTTGTTTATCGGTACAATTGGTGGCTGCGTTCCGTTGCGTCGGGCTCCGCGTCCAACGTGTGCTATGTCAACAACAACGGCAATGCCAACTACAACTCGGCGACGAACGTCTGGGTTCGCCCCCGCCCCGGATTCCCTTATTGCCAGACCGAGTAGGCCCCAGAGCCGAAAGCAGAGCGCGAAGAGGAAGGAAGGCGCGACCGTCGGGCATGCGCCCGTAAATACGCACCCCGCGAGGGTGGCCGGACGCTGCTTGCATGGCGCGGCGCTCCGTGGCTTCGCCGCGTTTCATGGCCATACCTCAAGCGGCTGCCAGAGCCACATTGCAAGCCGCGCGGGGTGCCTCCTGTGAACTCCGAGCAAAGGCGGGCGGCGCGCCGCAAGCGCCGCGAGGAGAAGCGCGCGCAGGCCAAGGCCGAGCGCGTCAAGGCGTGCACGCTTGATACCGTGGCCGACCTCAACAGCCTGTGCAAGGCATCGAAGCAGGCCGCGCGCGGCGTGATGTGGAAGGCATCCACGCAGCGATACATGAAAAGCTACCTGCGCAACGCCGTCCTGTCCCGCCGCGACCTTTTGGAGGGCCGCGACATATGCCGGGGCTTCATACGGTTCGACCTGTGGGAGCGCGGCAAGCTGCGCCATATCAGCGCCGTACACTTCCCCGAGCGCGTGGTGCAGAAGTCCCTGGCACAAAACGCGCTCGTTCCCGCCATAGTCCCCACTCTCATAGCCGCCAACTCCGCGAACATAAAGGGGCGCGGCACCGACTACGCCCTGAGGCTGCTCAAGCGCCACCTGGCCGACAACTGGAGGAAGCACGGCGGCGATGGCTACATCCTCCTGGGCGACTTCTCCGACTACTTCGCGCGCATAGCGCACCAACCCGTCAAAGACCAGGTGGCCTCCGCGCTGCTAGATCCGCGCGTGGTCGCCTTGGAGCACCGCCTGATAGACGCGCAGGGCGATGTGGGCCTGGGGCTGGGCAGCGAGCCGAACCAGATATGCGCCGTGGCCCACCCCAACCGCATCGACCACTATGTGACCGAGATGCTGCGCCCCGAGTCTTACGGGCGCTACATGGACGACTTCTACCTGATACACGAGTCCAAGGACTACTTGCAGGTGTGCCTGCTGCTGATAGAGGGCAAATGCGCCGAGCTGGGCATCGAGCTGAACCCGCGCAAGACGCGCGTGGTGAAGCTCACGCGCGGGTTCACGTGGCTGAAGAAGCGCATCTTCTACACGGAGACGGGCCGCATAGTCGTGAAGCCGTGCCGAGACTCCATAACGCGGGAGCGCCGCAAGCTCAAGAAGATGGCCCGCATGGTCGCCGATGGCATCATGACCCCCGAGCAGGTGGAGCAGAGCTACCAGAGCTGGCGCGGAGGCATGAAGCGGCTGGACGCGCACCGCAGCGTGCGGGCCATGGACGCGCTGTACCGCAGCCTGTTCGGAAATCCCGCGGGGGGGGGTTGCTCAATGCAATCCAAACCTGGAGGCGACACGGATGGGAACATGCCCCTACCCTAGCAACGGAAGGAGCGACCCATGACAGAACAGGAAATCGCCGGGGAGATCAACGGCTACAAACAGCAGCTTGAGCAGAGCGACTACAAGGTCATGAAGGCGGTGGAGCGCATCTTCTCCGCATCGTCCATCACCGACCTGCTCTCGGCCATCGCCGCAGCTGCCAAGGAGGTGGCCGAGATCATCTCGCAGCGCCAGACGTGGCGCGACCGCATCAACGAGCTGGAAGCCATGGAGCCCGACCAGCCGGAAGCGCCGCAGGAGTAGCGAGCGCCCCTTCGGGGGCGCTTTTCTTTTGCCCGGCGACACCTCGCGGACAATCGCGGCAGCGATTCGAGGAGGTGAGAAAACGAATGACCGACGTGCTGGAAATCTTCGCGCCGTACGGCCCCGGGTCGCTTTTCGGCGCGCTGCTCGTCCTAGTGGTCCTGTACTTCGGCAAGCAGTTCCTCGAAGAGTTCAAGGCCCAGAACGAGCGCAAGGCGAACATCGACCTCAAGCGCGAAGAGCGAAAGCAGGACGAGGTGAACGAGCGGGCGCAGCGCGACCGCGAGCGCAGCCAGATGGAGGGCCGCATCGCCGCGCAGATGGAGCGCAGCAACGCGCTGATGGAGGCTATGAAGGCGCTCATGGAGTCCGTCGTGACCTCCAACGAGGTGCTGCACGCCGACCTGGCGAACAGCCAGGCGCGCAGCCAGGGCATGGCGGCGAAGGTCGACCACATCGCCGACCGCGTTGACCTGCTCTACAAGGAATCGGCTCGATAGAAAGGAATCCGAAATGACAGAAATGCAAGCAATCGCAGCCATCGTGCTGTCTTTCGCCGTGCCGTTCGCGGTACAGCTGATCAAGACCGAGGCCATGACCGGCAAGGCCGCGCGCATCCTGGCGCTGGGCTGCTCGCTCCTGGCGGGCGTCGTGACCGGCTTCGTGGGCGGCGTGCCCGCAGACCCGGGCGCATGGGTCACGTGCGCCTTCGCCGTGGTAGGCGGCGTGCAGGCGGCCTACACGCTGTTCAAGTCGGTAGGCATCACATCCAAGTGGCTCGACGCCCTGTTGGGCGTGACCGTAGGCGGGAAGGAGTAGGCAATGGCTAAACTGTTCATCATCTGCGGCCACGGCGCTGGCGACCCTGGCTGCTGCGCAGGCGGCTGCACCGAGGCCGAGCGCGTTCGCGCCCTGGGCCAGCGAATCAAGGAACTGGGCGGTTCCGAGGTCGAGCTGGGCGATACGTCCCGCAACTGGTACGCCGACGGCGGGCTTAACCGCCTGAGCACCGACGCGCCAGTGGTGGAGCTGCACATGGACGCCAGCGGCATCGCCACGGCCCACGGCGCGCACGTCATCATCAAGGAGGGCTTTGAGCCTGACGAGTACGACAATGCGCTGGCCGACAAGCTGGCGGCGTTCATGCCCGGGCGCTCCGAGAAGCTGGTGCGCCGTTCCGACCTCGCGAACCCGAACCGAGCCGCCGCGCGCGGCATCAACTACCGCCTGTGCGAGAACGGCTTCATCGACAACGACGGCGACCGCGAGAAGTTCAACGGCAACCTGGACGAGCTGGCGCGCATCTACCTGGAATGCTTCGGCATCACTGCTGGAAGCGCCCCCGCAGCCGTCCCGCAGCCGCAGCCCGCGCAGCAGGAAACGACCGAGAACTTCGGCGGCACCTACCGCTGCACTGTGGACTACCTGCGCGTGCGCGACGCCCCCGGCCTGGGCGGCACCGAGGTGGCGCACTATTCCAGCGGCGAGACCGTGACGCTGGATAACTGGTACAAGATCGCCGACGGCTACGTTTGGGGCCGATACACGGGCTACAGCGGCGCAACGCGCTACATCGCCGTGGGCAAGGCCACGGGCAAGCCAGAGGCCGACGACTATCTGGTGAAGGTGGGATAGGCCATGCCGTACCCGAGCCCCGCAGACGAGGAGCGCAACGGCGGGTGCGGCCCCATCCTCGCGGCGGTCGTCCTGCTGTTCATCGTCCTGGCCGCCGCCAGCTGCGCGTCGCAGGCCATGGGAGCGCAAGACGTGACCGTGAGGCAAGCCCGCACGGACGGCCCCATATACGACCTGCCCGAGGGCATCGGCCAGGAAATCGTGTGCGACGAGCACAACCGCGAGTACCTGCTGCTTACCACCGAGCAGGGAGGCGTGTTCCTCATGCCGTACATGGACGAGGACGGCGAGCAGGAGATCATGCCGCAGGCCTAGAACGCAAAGAAGCCGCCCCGTATGGAGCGGCTTCTTTCTATCTGACGAGCAACACGAACGCCCGCCTGACGACGAACACGCGTATGTGTTCGCCTACTGAACAGTTGGTGGAGGCGCGGAGAATCGAACTCCGGTCCACGAAAGCCCCCTAATTGGCATCTCCAAGCTCAGTCGCTGGTTTAGTCTCGGACGCTTTGCGCGCAGCGACACGCTCGCGGCGTCCTAACCGGTTCGGTCTTAGCCTGCGCCATACCGATTACGTGCGCAGGAGCATTCCCCTAACATGACGTCGCGCCGGTGTCGGGGAAATCACCGGGTTGACGCGCCGCTATAAACTAAGCAGCAAGAGCCATAGGCTCAAAAGAAGAGTTGTTGTCAATTCAATTTGACGGTACCCCTGTTTAACGAGGCGAGGAGACCTCGGCTTGCTTCCTCTCTCAGAGCTATCGTGTCGAAACCAGTCGCCCCCGAATGTCGGGAAAGTCTGGATGGCATTGGGCACGAGCACCCAACACCCGTCGACTTTTCAAGGAACATGCAGGGCGAGCCCCGCTTGTGGAGTGTTATCTTACCACGTTCTGAAAGCGGACAGCTGTTCTATGCACGAGCTGTGAAGACCCTAATGTGCACCATACTTCGCACTTTTGCTACCGAACGCGTCACGTATATTTTCGCCAAGCAAAATTGACCCGCCGAAAGGACCGTTATGGATACCAAGCAGCAACTCGTCAATGCCCTCGCAGGCCTGGGCTCAACCATTACCGAAGCCATGGATGTCATCGAAGGCTTTGTCCCCTGTGGACATCCCGCCCTCACGGTATCGAACGCACTCGTCGCGCTGGACGCTGACGATGATGCAGCTCTCGCCCAGCAGCTTGAGACCGTCGAGGGCTTTATCGACCACGTGAGTGAGAACCGCGGCGTGGCCGCCTACCACGACATCGAGGTCGAGCTCGCGGGTCCCAAAGCCGATCTGCTCGCAGCAATCCGCGAGGTAGGCGCCCTTATGCAGACCGCAGGCGTCAAGAACACCCAGGTCAACGAGTGGGTCTACCGCAGCCTGGCAGCGCTCGACAGCTCCGACGAAAAGGCAGCCGAGCAGCTCGCGGAAAGTCCCGCCATTAAGGCCGAGCTTTTGTAAATAGCAGACGCGGGCCCCTTGGCGCATCGTCGTCCAAGAGGCCCGCAAACAGTTCGCGTTAACCGATAGCCGCGCCGCCACGTTCGGCCAAAGCAAGAATCGGCATCATTTGACGAGGTTTCTTTGCTGCAAGATCGGCATGTTCGAGCAGCTTGCGATCGTTGGTCACCAAGTAATCGACCTGTGCGCGCTTACACGCGGCGAGCACCAAGTTGTCCTCGTAATCGCGATGGAGCGCTAAGTATTTGTCGGCCAACCAAAGGTCCGACGCATCTGCGCCCACGGCTGTGGCGTTTTCGGTCATGTTCCGAACAAACGCCAGCGCCGCATCGCCAATCGCGCGGGCAGATGCCTCGTCGAGCGCTCCCCCGCTGGCAAGAACGCTACGCCTCAGCTCGTGTTGGACAACGTACAGCACGTCCTTGGCAATATGCACCGGGAAGAACAGCAATGCCCCCGTCTCTGCTGCCTGCCCAATAAACGCACGCGCGGCAAGCGACTCGGCATGGTCGACGCAAAACGAATCAACCCATACGTTGGCGTCCACCATTATTTTGAGGGGAGCCTCACTCACTGGATCATCCCCTTTTGGCGATAGCGCTCGTCCATGGCTTCGGAATAGATTGTGTCCCAACCGCGATCGTCGGATACGGGCGACGTAGCGATGCCCAAATCTGCATAAAGCCGATCTGCCGCTGCCCACGATGCGGCGAACGGAGTATCGTGCGCGACGGTCTGTTGCCGGCCATCAACGGCAGACAGCACTTCCTCGCACTGCCCGCCACCCTGCGCGACCTTGGCCACCACCTTTTTGATGAGCTCGGGCAGCGACCCGCCCGAAAGCCGCAGCGCCTCCTCGGCACGGTTCTTGACCTGGCGATCCACGCGAACGTTCACCTGCGCCATGCCGCTAACAGTACCCATCTCAACCTCACCTTCGACTTTTGCTATCTAAGCTAGCACAACTATATATTTCTGCTAGCACATGGTCAAACGCAAAAGGCCTGCATTCTGGCGGCTGCAACACCGCCCAAATGCAGGCCAAAAACTTAAGTAAAAACGCTAGCGCAGGTAAGCCTTCGCGTTGCCCAGGCTGTAGGCGATCGTCGAGCCGTTGTGCAGCAGTGACGACGTCTGCGGAGTGATCATGCCGGTAATGCCCAATGCCAACAGCGCCGAGTTGGTGAGCATCACCTTGGAATACGAACTCGTCAGACGGTCGATAAGCCCCTGACTCATGCGGCGCAGGCGCACGATCGCGGCAAGATCCGTATCGGTCAGGATGATGTCGGCGACCTCCTTGGCGATGTCGCTTCCACCGCCCATGGCCAGACCCACATCGGCCAGACCCAGCGCCGGTGAGTCGTTGACGCCGTCGCCCACCATGGCAACGTGGCGCCCCTCGCCCTTAATGCGCTCAACATACGCGTACTTGTCCTCGGGCAGTAGCTCGGCCTTAAACTCGTCGACACCTGCCTCGCGCGCGATGCGCTCGGCCGTGCGCTCGGAGTCGCCCGTGAGCATAACGACATGTTTGACGCCCAACGCGTGCAGGTCGGCGATGGCCTCGCGGACCCCGGGCTTGAGCGGGTCCTCGATACCGAGCACGCCCACAACGGTGCCATCGACCGCCAGATACAGCGGCGACAGGCCCTGCATCTGGAGCTCGATTTGCTCCTTGATGTCGGACTCGAGCTGCGCACCCTCGTCCTCAAATACAAAGTGCGCGGAACCGATGATGGCGCGACGCCCTTCAATGGACGAAGCGATGCCGTGCGCCACAATATACTCGACCGCAGCGTGACGCTCGCGGTGCTCAAGCCCGCGCTCGCGTGCCGCATTGACCACGGCGCGCGCCACCGGATGCGGAAAATGCTCCTCCAAGCAAGCGGAAAGACGCAGGATCTCGTCCTCGCTCCAGCCATCGGTGGTGAGCACGCAGGCAAGACGCGGCTGCGCCTCGGTGAGCGTGCCGGTCTTATCAAACACAATGGTGTCGGCCTTGGCAAACGACTCAAAGTACTTGGCGCCCTTGACCATCACGCCCATCTTGGCAGCATCGCTCATAGCAGTCATGACGGCGACGGAGCCCGTGAGCTTGAGTGCGCACGAGTAGTCGACCATCAGTGCCGCTGAGGTCTTGATGAGGCTGCGGGTGGCAAGCGCAACCAAGCCCGCAAGCAGGAAGTTCCACGGGACGATCTTGTTGGCGAGGTCTTCCATGTGCGACTGGCCCTCGGACTTGAGCGAGTCGGCCGTCTGCACGAGTGAGACGATCGAGCGCAGTTTGGTCTGCGCCGTGTTGGCGCGCACGCGCACCAAGATGCTGCCGTCTTCCACGACAGTGCCGGCGAACACGTCGTCGCCTGCGCTGCGCTCGACGGCAAGCGGCTCGCCGGTCAGGGTCGCTTGGTTGACCATGGCGCTTCCCTGCTCGACCACGCCGTCGATGCAGATGGACATGCCGGTGCGAACGGCGACCAAGTCGCCGGGCTCAAGCTCGGTCGCGGCAACACTTACCTCGGTGTCGCCGACGACCTTTTGCGCCTTGTCGGGCACATCGAGCAGCGAGTTGATGAGCTCGTTTTCGCTCATGGCGCGGGTGTAGTCCTCAAGCAGCTCGCCCACGTTGAGCAGGAACATCGTCTGGCCCGCGGTGTCGACATCACGCTTGACGAACGAAATGCCGATGGCCGAAGCGTCGAGCACAGGAACGGTCAGGCGCGGCTGCGCCAGCTCATGAAGGGCAGCGCGCAAAAATGCCATGTAACCGGCCACGACAAACACCGCACGCAGAGGCGTCGGCAAGAACCAGCGACGTGCGTAATGGGCGCCGACGAGTGTCGCCAGGTCCATAACGAGTTTGTGCTTGCGCGGCTCGAGTTGCATCACATAGCCCGACTTGGCATCGGCGATAGCTTGAGCATCGAGTGCGCCCAGGGCGTCGAGCACGCTCGCACGGCGCGGCTCGTCGTACTCCAGCGCCATCTGGCCAATACGGCCATAAACGCGCACCTTGTGCACGCCGTCGATATCGCCGCTGAGCTTAAGAAGTGCGTCGAGATCGCTCTCTGGCACAGGACCCGCCAATTGAAGACGGGTCCTGCCAGGGATCTCGCTAATAATCGAGAATCTCATAGTTTGTGCCTGGGAGCGTTACTCGGCTGCCTCGTCAGCAGCGGCCTCGCTCTGGGTGATGTAAGCAGCCTCGGCAACCATGTCGTCGACATTAGCCTTGGCCTGCTCGACCATGTCCTGGTAGCCGTTCTTGATGCGCATGCCGCACGCGATACCCTGCACGCAGGCATTCTTTACCGGAGCGCTGGTGAGCAGCTTGATGCCGGCCGTGCCAAGCAGAAAACCGCCACCGACAAGCAGGGTGTTAAACGTCGACTTCTTCATGTTGCTTCTCCCTTTTGCCGCACAAGCGCGGCATGGTGCCTTAGCACCCGAGTTCATTAGTTTGCTCGAGCACGCTTTTGAGACTAGTTTAATCGAACTATTATGGTCAACCAAAGTTAACCTTTGGAAATCTTGGTCCCCTTTCCTACAGCTGCCAGGTAGCCGCTTCCTTTTGCAGTGCGACCATGCGGGCAAATTCTCCGCCTGCCGCCTTAAGCTGCGCCGGAGTGCCCTGCTCGGCAACCACACCATCCTTGAGCACAACGATTTTGTCGGCATTTTCCACCGTACGCATACGGTGGGCAATAACGATAACCGTCTTACCTGCAAGCAGACGGGAGAGCGCCTGCTGTACCACGGTCTCATTCTCCACATCCAAGCTTGCCGTCGCCTCGTCCAACAGCACGATGGGCGCGTCTTTGAGCAGCGCACGGGCGATAGAAATGCGCTGGCGCTCGCCGCCGGACAGCCTGGAACCGTTCTCGCCGATCATGGTGTCGTAGCCCTGCGGCATGCGGTTCACGAACTCGTCGCAGTTGGCGGCACGCGCGGCCGCAAGCACTTCCTCATCGGTGGCATCACGACGCCCGAGGCGGATGTTTCCCATCACCGTGTCGTCAAAGAGCAGCACGTCTTGGAACACAATGGCGTAGTCGCGCAGCAGCACCTCGGGATCAACGCCCGCAACATCCACGCCACCCACGGTGACCGTGCCTTCGGTGGCATCCCAAAAGCGCGCGGCCAGGCGGCTCACCGTAGACTTACCGGAACCCGAAGGACCGACCAGCGCCGTAACTTCGCCTTCCTTGGCGGTAAAGCTCACATCGGTAAGAACTTTCTCGCCGGCACGGCCGTCCTCGCCCGCACCATAGCCAAATGCCACGTGATCGAACACCACATCGTGGCCCACGGGCTCAAATTTCTCGCTGCCCCGCGCCACAGGCTCTTCCATGATGGAACGCATGCGCTTGGCAGACGACTCGGCGGCAAACAGCTCGGACATTAACATTAACGCCTGGTCAAAGGGCGCATAGATACGGCTCACCATAAGCAGGAAGGCAAACAACACCAAAAAGTCGACCTGGCCGGAGGCGACCACCGCGGCGCCCGTGACCAGCGTGGTGGCAATGCCCAGACGCAGGATGACAAAGGCGGAGTTGACCAAAAGCCCGTTAGCGAGCTCGCCCTTGGTGGTCTCGCGCTCCTCGGCATCGATCACGGCGTTGAGCCCCTCAAGATAATGGGCCTCCTGATTGGTAGCGCGGATCTCGCGAACGCAGTCGAGCGTCTCTTGAATTGCCTCGGTAACCTTGACCTTCTCGGCGCGCACGCGATCGAACACCGGAGTCATGGGGCCGCGTGTTAGATACAGCACGGCAAAGGCCACGGGAACGCTCCAAAACGCCGCGATCGCCAGTTGCCAGCAAAAGAACAGCGATGCCACGAACACAATGGCACTTGCGATGATGGCGCCCCAAAGCTCTCCCAGCACGTGGCTGTAGGCGTGCTCCATGGCCTGGACGTCACCCATGATGGTCTCGGTTAAATCGGCCAGATCACGACGACCGAAAAATGACAGCGGCAGTTTGCGCAAGCGCTCGGCAATCTCCATACGCTGCTTGCCGCACTCCTCGTAAAAGATGCAGTAGGTGTAGTAATACTGCTGCCAGTTAGAGGCAAAGAGCAACACGAAAAAGACCAGGAGGCCGCCCACGATCGGCAGCGCATCCGGCAGGTCGGCGCCGGTGGCGAGATGTTCGACAAAGCCGGCCATGACCAAGAATAAAAAGCCCATGCCGGCCATGGAAATAAGATTGGTGAGCGTGGTCCAGAAAATGCCGCGTTTTACTCCGGCGACGCCTTTATCGGATAGGAAATACTTCTTTTGGAATGAGGCGAACATTTAGGCCTCGCCTCCCTTCGTGACAGCGGCATCCGCGGTCGCTGCAGTGATTTTCCAGCTCGCGGCCTGTTCGTATTCGGCCCACATCTTGGCATACAGACCCTCTTGGGACAGCAACTCGGCATGGGTACCCGACTCCTGCACGCTGCCCTGGTTGAGCACCACGATTTGGTCGGCGCCCACCACGGTCGAAAGTCGATGCGCAATCATAATGACCGTGCGGCCCGCCGCCAGCTTGCTAAAGGCGCGCTGGATGAGCGCCTCGTTCTCGGGATCGGCAAACGCCGTGGCCTCGTCGAGCACCACGATAGGCGCGTCTTTAAGGATCGCGCGGGCGAGTGCCACGCGCTGGACCTCGCCGCCCGAAAGATATGCTCCGCCGGCACCGAGCATGGTATTGATGCCCTGTGGGAGCTTGGCCACAATGTCGTCGCACTGAGCTGCGGAGAGGGCCGCACGCACTTCGTCGTCAGTGGCCGTAGGCTTGGAGGCGCGCACGTTATCGGCAAGTGTTTGCCGGAACAGCTGGTTGGTCTGGAACACGAAGGCGACCTGGTCCATAAGCTCGTGCGGATCCATATCGCGAACGTCCACACCGCCTACGAGCACTCGACCCGAGGAAACATCCCAAAAACGCGGGATCAAGCTTGCGCAGGTTGACTTACCGCCACCCGAGGGACCCACCAGGGCGAGGGTGCTACCCGCGGAAACGCTAAAGCTCACATGGCTAACGGCAGGTGCTTCGGCACCCTCGTACGTAAAGCTCACGTCCTCAAATCGCACGTCGCCGCCGGCAGGGTGCTTGGGTTGGGCGGGCACGGAGAGCTGCTTGGAATCCATGACGCTTCGAATACGAGCCAGCGAATCGGCACTCATCTGAGAGGCCTCGCCCACAAACATAAGCTTGGTCATGGCCGTCGGCACCACGGCCGAAAATATCGCGTAAAACGTGAAGTTGGCCATAAAATGCGCGAAGTCCGTCTCGCCCGGCGCCAACAGCAACGCCACGGGCAACAGGAATGCCACAAGACCATTGAGCGCGGTAAGGTTGAGTACCTGCGGACCTCGGCAGAACGTGCCCGCATAGTTTTGTGCCATGTCGGCGTATTCGGCGATCGCATCGTGGAAAGCCTTAAAGGAGTAGACCGTCTGCTGAAACACCTTGACCACGGGAATACCGCGTACGTATTCGGTGCCGGTCTTGTTCATCTTGACCAGCGCTCCCATGTAGGCCTTCATGAACTCGGCGCCTTTGCCGCTCATCATGGTAGCCATGGCGCCAAACGAAATGACCACCGAGATGAGGCATGCCGCGCCCAAGCGCCAATCCAAGGCGAAAAGCAGCACAAGCAGGCCTGCGACCATGGCGGTGGCGCCAGCGATATCGGGCAGCATGTGTGCGAGCAAAGTCTCGGTGGAGGCGGCGCATCCGTCTACAACACGACGCAGCTCACCGGTGGCGTGCGTGTCAAAGTAGCCAAGCGGCAGCTTAAGCAGGTGCTCGCTCGTAGTCTTGCGGATATTGGACGCGCAGCGAAACGCAGACAGGTGCGTGCACATGAGCCCCACGAAATAAACTACGATGCTTGCCAAGGCAAAACCAACGGCCCACCAGCCATACATCGCGATATCGGTGGCTTCGCTCCAGTTAGGCGCCACGGCGATAAGGTCTCGCGCGACAAACCAGATGCAGACGTACGGGCCAAAGCTCAGCAGCTGTGAGAGCGCCGAGAGCGCCATGCCCAAATACGTTAGGAATTTGCGGTCGCCGGCATACGCGAGCAGGTCGCCGATGCCGCCGCCCTCCTTTTTTGATCCCTTTGCCATGAGATTCCTTTCTAACGGCTTGAGAGTTAACCGTAGTCAACTTATCATTGATATGTTGACCAAGGCACATAATCGAGCCAGGCTTGGACGTTTCCGCAAAGGAAGGGGACGCTTTTGAAAATGCATCGGGCAGCGACCGACATAACCGAGCTCTACGCACCGCAATTTGAGCAGTTTGGCCTGGAGCTTACCGGCAAGGGCGCCGTCTTTACCGGCGAGGTGGCAAACGACCGGGCACACGGCCGCGCATGGATCATGCCTCTCTCCCCCGCCTGCATCGTCATGGAGCATTTCATCACCCCGACGCACGATATGTACCTGGCCGAATACACACCCGAGCCATACGCCTGCGTGAGCGAAGTCAGCGCGCCCACACTTACATGCATGCCCGAGGCTGGCATAACGCCCGCGAACCTCAAACCATTGCATGGACCGTGGCCAAACAATGCCGTTTGCAGCTTTATCCAAGATAGCTGTGGTGAGGAGTTAAGCCCGCTGTTTGCGGGGGAGCTCTATCACTCGCGCTCGGTGCTCTTTTTGCCTGGATATTTTGACGAACTGGAGCACCGCTATCCCACCGAGTTCGCGGGAATCTTTGAGGCGTTTGCCGAGCCATGGCACGAGGAAGCGGCGTCTGCCATCTGCCACGCGCTGCGCCGGATTAACGAGGACCGCGCCCGCACCGTAGGCGGACACGTCTATATGCAGGGCATCGTGGAGACCATGGTCGCGGAGCTCGCCTGTTCGTGCGCGGCCCACAAGCAGGCGCGGCAGGCAGCAGACACACGCGTCAGCATAACCATTGCCGAAGAAGCAACGGCAATGATTGAGCGCGCGCTCGACAAAGGCAGACGTGTGGGTATCAACGAGATCGCCGAGCGGCTCTACACAAGTCGCTCCAAACTATGCGCCACCTTTAAGGCCCAAACAGGCGAGTCCCTGGGCGCCTACATTCGCAGACGCCGTATGGAACGTGCGCAGGACTTTTTGTCCGACAGCCCCCTCACGATAGCCCAAATAGCCGAGCGACTCGGCTACCCCCAGCAGGCCGCCTTCACCCAAGCCTTCAAACAATACACCGGCATGACACCCACGGCTTGGCGAAGCAAGCATCGCTAAGGCCCAAGCTCCCTGGCCGTAACGGAGCGATTAATTAGCCGCCGCCCGTCAGCTCACCCAGGATCTAAACGTCAAGATGCGCACAATCAAGCGCCTTTTTGATAAGAGGGACAGATCGATCAGCCAAATACAACGGAATGTTGAGCACCCCGTCGTCGAGCTTTAGGTTCTTAAGTGAGTAGCGGACCCTCAATGGAGTCGTCTCCGCATGCTTGTCGGCATAGTACTTAAGGCTCTTGGAATGAACGACCTCTCCCGATTTGACCTCGACGGGAACGATTTCGTTTCCGACTTGAATCAAAAAATCGACTTCGTGCTTCGGCTTCTCGTTTGTCCAATAACGCGGAGTAGCATCTAACTGTGAAAGTAATGCCTGAAGCACATAGTTCTCGGCGAACGAACCTTTGAACTCCGAAAATAGCGCATCCGAGATGGCAAAAGCGGACGCATCCAGCCTTGCCATGCGGCGCAGCAAGCCGACATCAAGACAGTAGACTTTAAATGCCTTGAGGTCATCGTACGCAGAAAGTGGCACACCACCGGCAGCATTAAGGCGAACCGCCGTGATGAGCCCAGCATCGGCAAGCCATTCCAGAGCATCCTCGTATTCTCGAGCACGAGCCCCCTCGCGCACCGCACCCCAAACGAACTTTTTGTTCTCGCGCGCCAACTGAGCTGGAATCGAGTTCCATATTTGCGAAAGCTTGGCGAACTGCGCACGGCCACCATGCTTGGCAAAATCGCGCTCGTAGGAATCCAAGAGATCAGACAACACCTTATCGACCTGAACGATATCGCCCGTCTCCGTCCACCGGCCAAGAGCCTCTGGCATGCCGCCGCATGCAAAATAACGACGAAGATGCTCGACGAGACGGACATGGAAGAAATCGGGCACTGTCTCGATCTGATCCAGGCCGCCAAGGTATTCGTCGTAGTTTGCAGCGCCCTCGGCTTTCAGAAACTCGGAAAAGCTCATGGGGCGCATCTCCATGAACTCGACCTTTCCCACCGGAAAAGCGCTGGTCTCACGGGACAAGCGAACGCCCAACAAAGACCCTGCGCATGCGACGTGATACTCGGGGGCCTCGTCACAGAAGTATTTAAGGGCGCCGACTGCAGAAGGACAATCCTGGATCTCATCAATAATAAGCAGCGTTTCGCCGGGATCGATAGGCTGTCCAAGTGCCAGGGAAAGATTTGAGATGATCCGTCGAGGATCGCGCGTACCTTCGAAAAACTGAGCGTACTCGCTCTGTACCCCAGGTGACGGCTCCTCGAGCGTCAGATACACAAAATTGAGGTACGAGGTTCGGCCGAACTCCTTAAGCGCCCACGTCTTTCCAACCTGGCGCGCCCCCTTAAGGATAAGCGGCTTACGATATTCTGACGCTTTCCAAGCGTTAAGCTTGGCAATGATATCTCGCTGCATGACCGAACCTCCCGCAAAGAAACTTCCGTAAACGTGATATTTCCCACATTTTACCCTAGGTAAAACGTGACATTTATCACATTTACGGAAGTTTTAAGCTCATTTCGCCACACTTTCGTCACATTCAAAAGGCGGAGGCGCATTTTGCGCCTCCGCCACCATCTTTCCTATCAGCCCGCCTGACCCGAACGGCCGAGTCGTCACGGAACCGAGGGGCCGGGCGCAGGGCCTTGCCTCTCAATGAGTTCCGCACGAACAGGAGGCGCCAGTGGCGCCTCCGTCGTGAGTCAGGACTGTCCGAAATTGAGAGGCAAGGCCCTGCGCCCGGCCCCTCGGTTCCCGCTTACGAGAGCGACGTTCTCAGCAACTCGTTGAAGAGTTTCGGGTTACCCTTGCCGCGGCTCGCCTTCATGCACTGGCCCACCAAAAAGCCGATGACCTTCTGGTTGCCGTCACGATACTGCTGCGCCTGATCGGCACAGTTTGCCAGCACTTCGTCCACGATCGGCTGCAGCGCGCCGGCATCGCTCACCTGACGCATACCACGCTCGTCGACGATCTTGTTGGGGTCATCGCCGGTCTGAGCCATGGCCTCAAAGACCTCGTGAGCCTGGTTGGAGCTGATGGCATCGGTCGCCAGCAGCTTGGCAAGAGCCGCCACTTGAGCCGGCGCGATACCGGACTCTGTCAGCGAGACGCCCGCACTCTTAAGATAGGCGATCATCTCGTTCACCAGCAGGTTCGCGACCGTCTGGGCCTCCTTGCCAGCCATACCGGCAGCGACGGCCTCAAAAAACTCGGCAAACTCGGGGTCGCCGGCAATCTGCTCGGCATCGGCCGCCTTAATGCCAAAATCGGCCTCAAAACGAGCGCGCTTGGCATCGGGCAGCTCGGGGATCTCGCCACGGCAGCGGTCGATGAACTCATCGTCCAGATCGAACGGCGCCAAATCGGGGTCGGGGAACAGACGATAGTCGTCGGCCGTCTCCTTGACCCGCATGACAACGGTGCGCTTGCGGCTGGGCTCCCAGTGGCGGGTCTCCTGGTAGATGATGCCGCCCTCCTCGAGCACCTCGGCCTGACGGCAGATCTCGTAGGCTAGACCGTCGTGCAGGCTCTTAAACGAGTTGAGGTTCTTGAGCTCGGTCTTGGTGCCCAGCTTGGTCTCGCCGCGGCGGCGCAGCGACACGTTGCCGTCGCAGCGCATGGAACCCTTTTCCATGGAGCAGTCCGAAATGCCCAGCGTCACAAAGATGCGACGGAGCTTTTCCATAAACAGGCGAGCCTCCTCGGGCGTACGCAAGTCGGGCTCAGTCACGAGCTCAATCAAAGGCGTGCCGCAGCGGTTGTAGTCGACAAGCGACTCGGCAGCGGCGGTAATGCGGCCCTCGGCGCCGCCCACGTGGACCATCTTGGCGGCGTCCTCCTCCATATGGATGCGCAGGATGCGGATAGGCACCGTGTAGGAACCGTCCTCGCGGCGCTCGGGCATCTGCAAGTTAGAAGCATCGTAGCTGGCCAGGTGGCCGGCGCGCTGGTTGCCCTCGCGCATGGTCGACGTCATAGACGTGGACAGGCCCTCGGCGTTGGCCGAAGCGCTCGCCAGGCTCTGGGCCTCGGCCTCGCCAAACGCGCAGTCGGGGCGCTCGGCGGCACCGCGACCGGTCACGTCCAGGTCCAGGTGACCGTACATGGCAAAGGCGACCGGACCCTGCGTGGTCTGGAAGTTCTTGGCCATATCGGGATAGAAGTAGTGCTTGCGGTAGAACATCGAGTGGCGCTGGATCTCGCAGTTGGTGGCGAGACCGGCCTTGACGATGCTCTCGATGGCGCGCTTGTTGGGCACCGGCAGCGCACCGGGCAGGCCCAGGCACACCGGGCACACGTTGGCGTTGGGCTCGTCATCGTGGCTGAGCTTGCAGTTGCAGAACATCTTGGTATCGAGTGCGGTGAGCTCGGTATGGATCTCCAGGCCGATCACGGCCTCCCAATCCTGCAGGACCTCAGAAAGCTCCTTCATTACAGCTCGCCTC
The DNA here is from genome assembly GCF_040910185.1 of Collinsella aerofaciens. Taxonomy (GTDB): domain Bacteria; phylum Actinomycetota; class Coriobacteriia; order Coriobacteriales; family Coriobacteriaceae; genus Collinsella; species Collinsella aerofaciens_BF. Next base: position 49,876 of record NZ_JBDGBA010000011.1, read on the forward strand.
CCTTCCCGGCAAAATCGGGCGCGACGGAAAGCGCGGGCGCACCCGTGGCGGCATCGGCAAAGCCGCGCTCCAGGGCGCGGGCAAACGTGAGCAGCTGACGGTCCTTAAACGCCGGACCAACCAGCTGGGCAGAAACGGGCAGCCGAGTATCCTCGCCCAGGCCCAGCGGCACCGAGATACCACCGTTGCCGCAAATGTTGAGCGAGATGGTGTACAGGTCGGAGAGATACATCTGCGTGGGGTCGCTGATCTCGCCAAACTTAAAGGCCGTGCGCGGCGAGGCGGGCATGAGGATGGTGTCCACCTTGGCATACGCGGCGTCGTAGTCCTGCGTGATGAGCGTGCGGGCCTTTTGCGCAGCGTAGTAGTACTTGTCGTACACGCCCGAGCTCAGCAGGTAGGCGCCGAGCATCTGACGGCGCTTGGCCTCGGCGCCAAAGCCGTGGGCGCGCGAGAGCGAGCTCTGGTCGGACAGGTTGGCGCAGCCCTCCTCCTGATAGCCGTAGCGAATGCCGTCGAAGCGGGCCAGGTTGGAGAACGCCTCGGCCGGGCCGATGACGTAGTAGGCGGCGATGGCGGCGTCCAGGTGCGGCAGGTCGACCTCGACCAGCTCGGCACCCTGGTTCTGCAGCTCCTGGGCGGCGCGCTGAACAGCGGCCTTGACCTCGGGCGTCAGGCCCTCAGCCTCCATAAACGCAGGGATAATGCCCACGCGCTTGCCCTCGATGCTGTCGTTGAGATGCTCGGTAAAGTCGACGGCGCAATCCTGGCTGGTGCAGTCGTACGGATCGTGGCCCGCGCCGGTAAGCGCATTCATGGCCAGAGCGACATCCTCGACCGTGCGGCCAAAGGGGCCCACCTGGTCGAGCGACGAGCCAAAGGCAACCACGCCGTAACGGCTCACGGCGCCATACGTGGGCTTAAAGCCCACCACGCCGCACAGCGACGCCGGCTGACGGATGGAGCCGCCGGTGTCCGAGCCCAGCGAGAGCGCGACCTCGCCCGCGGCGACGGCGGCAGCGGAGCCACCCGAGGAGCCGCCGGGCACGCGCTCGGTATCCCAGGGGTTGTTGGTGCGGTGGAACGCCGAGCTCTCGGTGGAGCTGCCAAAGGCAAACTCGTCCATGTTGGCCTTGCCCATGGGCAGGCAGCCGGCATCGAGCATGCGCTGGACGCAAGTGGCGGTGTAGACGCTCTGGTAGTTCTCGAGCATGCGGGAAGCGCAGGTGGTGCGCGTGCCCACGAGGTTCATGTTGTCCTTAATGGCCAGCGGCACGCCCGCGAGCGGGGGCAGCGGCTTGCCTGCGGCACGGTCGGCATCCACGCGCGCGGCGGCCTCGAGCGCAAGCTCGGGCGCTACCTGCAGGAATGCCTGGACCCCGCCCTCGCGCGCCTCGATGGCGGCAAGGGAGGCCTGAGCCACCTCGGTAGCGGTAAAGTCGCCAGCGGCAACGCCCGCGGCGATCTGGGCAGCGGTAAGGGAATCGAAGCTCTGCGCCATTACTCGCTCTCCCCCTCTCCCAAAATGGACGGCACGCGGAAGTAGCGGTCGCGCGCGCTGCCGGCGTTCTCGAGCGCGACATCGAGCGGCAGATCGCGCTCGGGCTCGCGCAGGTCGTCGCCCATCACGTTGGACAGGCTTCCGATGGGATGGAACGTGGGCTCCACGTCGGGCAAGTCATATTGCAAGACGGGCTCGAGCATCTGGACGGCGTCGTTCATGTAGGACGTCATCTGGGTGAGCTCGTCATCGGTCAGTGCGATCTTTGCGTACTCGGCGATGCCGCGCACGTCTTTCTCGCTGAGTGCCATAGGCGCTCCCTTCCGCATAGCAGTTAAACCGCTCTAGTATACAAGGCAACGTCGGCTTGGAGCAGGCGCTTTACCCAAATGCAGCGAAAACGTAACGAGGGCGGCGGTTGGCAGGCGGCGGGCTGGCGATTCTGCAGCGAAACCGCACCGTCCATAGCAAAACCGCACCGTCCATAGCGAAAACCGTACTGCCCACAACGAAATCCGTCTCGCCCGCAACGAAAACCATCACAACATTCGACGCTTTTCGTCAAAATCGCGATTTTCATCGAATGTTGTGATGGTTTGGAAGCCCCGACCACCACAAAGGTGCCTGTCCCCATTGTGGTGGTTCTGGAGAATGTCTTATGCCGAGGCCTTGGCCTTGCGGCGCTTACGGACCGCGTGGATCACGATGTCCAGCAGCAACAGCACAATGGCCACAACCACGATGAGCACGGCAAACTCGCGCTTCCCCCAGTGGCGGCCGGCCAGCGACTTTTGCTTGTCGACGTCCTTCTTGCTGTACTTGGTGCGCACGCAATGCACCAGCAGGCGATGGTCGTTCACGCCGTAGGGCGTACAGGTGACGAGCGTCACCTTGTCGGCGCCGGGCTCGATGGTCAGCGACTCCATCTCCTCGGGCAGCACCACCTCGGAGTCCACCATCTTGTAGGCGAGCGTCTTGTTCATGGTGTGCAGCAGCACCAGGTCGCCGGGCTCCAGCGAGTGGATGTCGTCGAACATGCTCAGGTTGCGCATGCCCGAGTGCGCGGTGAGCACGCAATGCGTCGAGGTGCCGCCCACCGGCAGGCTCGTGCCCTCCAGGTGGCCGACGCCGGCCATAAGGACTTCTTCGCTCGTGCCGTGGTAGATGGGCATGCTCACATCGATGGAGGGGATCTCGACCCAGCTCATCATGGGATCGCGGTCAAAGATGAGCTGCTGGGCGTAAGGCTCGATCTGGTCGGCGGGAAGCTCGGTGGCCTCGCCCGCCAGCTGCTCGTTAAAGGAGCGAGCCTGGAGCAGGATGCGCTCGCGCTCCTCTTCGGAGAGCGCATCCACGGTGCTGGACACGGTGCTGATCTGGTTGAACACGCCCGAGGCCTCGAGCCGGTCCAAGATCCACGGCCAGGTCATAAGGCCCACGCCAATAAGAATGATGACGATGGTGATGAGCCGGTCGGCCCAGCGCGGCAGTCGCTTGCGGCGGCGCTTGGGCTTTGGTTGAGGTTTGGGCTGAGGGCTTGAGCCACCGTTGGCCGCGGCGTTATTGCTCTTCATATGTTTGGCGCCCTGCACCATCGCCGGTCACTCCTCTACAGCTCAGGTTGTCTAAACAAATAATAGCCGATTAGCAGGCTCCTCCGCCCGACAACACGGCTAGACCGCACCGTCCAGTCGAGGATAAGCCAGCATTTGAGTTTTCAAAATGTCCCGAATCGGCGGGGCGATTCGGGATACAATGTCAATAGAAAGCGACGCACCCCGCGTAAGTGTATGAGAGCGCGGGCAGCCTAGTTTTCTGGTTTTGTTAAATGCCCGGGCCTCTAACCCCGGGCATTCTTATTTGCGCTTGTTGCGGCGCAAATGCCTTCTACCGTCCGCACCGCGCGTGCGCCTACGGACCTTAAACCGAACCTCATACGAGTCGAGAAACGCGATGACGAACGTGCCAACCGCCGCGAGGGCGGCGAGCGCGTTAAGGAATTTCAGCATTTGGGGACCTCCGATCGAGTCGTCGGCCGCCCGCGCACGGAATGCGTCGCAAAGCCATTTTACTGCGAGTGTATGCACCCACAGCTGGTAAACGCAAGAATTGCAAACATCTGTTCGCTAACCATACGCTCGATCCCGCAAGCAACGGCGCCCCAGCTGCTATGTCCAAAAATAACGGGGCAGACTCCAGTGCGGAGTCTGCCCCGAAAAGAGAATGGCAAAGCAAGAACGTGGATGGACGAGAAAAGTGTCCGCAAGTCTCATGGCCATCACATCCCACCTGCCAAAGGGATGGGTGAGCGAGCGTTACTCCTGCTCGGACTCCTCAGCCTGCTTACGGCTGCGGATGAGGTGCGCCACGCCGATGCACAGCACCGCGCCACCAGCGATCCAAGTGAAAGTCACGCCGTTAAGGCCGGTCAGCGGGAGGCCCACGGACTTGGTGTTGCCGACATTGATGGTGACCTCGCCGGCATCAGCGTTGGTGCCGGTGTTTTCTTGACCATGAAGAGCATTGTCGCCGACATTACCGTCAAGCTTGCCGAAGGCGATGTCGGTGCGCTTCTCGTCTGCCTCAGACACCTTTGCCTCAAGGGTCTTCACCTTCATCGTGTCATTGTTATACGTCGCGGTGATGATGAAGGTGAAGGGGTCGGCCTTGGTGGGGTACTTGGCAGGGTCGGGGGTCTGGACCTCAGTCACCTTGTAGGAGCCGGCGTCGAGGCCGGAAACGGAGATCTTGCCTTCTTTGTCGGACGTGAACTTCACACACTCGGGAAGGTTTTCAGTATTGGTGACGGTCACGAGCTGACCCGCGACGACACTGACGCCATCAACAGTACCCTCCGTCGAGGCAATATACTGGTTTTCGGTATTCTTGTCCGCGGACTGGATGGTGAAGACGGCATTCTCAAGGCCCTGCTCGGTGCCCTGGTCGACCTTCTTGAGGTTGAGCTTGAACGCAAAGTCGGCGACGGTGTCCTCGATCGTCGTGCCCGTGCCAACGCCATACGGGTTGTTGGAGTACTCAAGCTTAACGGTGTTGGGGTTGCCGCCCTTCTGAGTATTGTCAGTAGTGTTACCAAACACGGCATTGCCGTTGAGCACCGCCTTGTAGAAGACGACTATCTGAGTGCTGGCGTCTACCTCTGAAATCTCCTTGAGATACTTACCGTGCTCTCCCGCATTAGCGTTAATAGCCAAGGTGGTAGTTCCATCAGCATTGGTGGTTGGCGTCACAGTAAAGTTCTCTGTAATGTCGGTATATTGATCAATGTTGTTCTGATCTTTGTTTACAGCAAAAACTTGAGTTTGGCCACCAACATAGCTGAGGCCCTTGGAAAGGGTGTCAGTGAACTTATAGGTATAGCTATCGTAAGTAGCGTAGTTGCTGGCGATCGTGCCGGTGAGCTTGTAATTGACCTCCTGGCCGATCTGCGAATCGGCGACGTCATCCCAATCTTTCACAGGCACGGTCGTGAGGTTATCCTCCGCCTTGTTATCATCAAGAATCTTCTTTTCAACCGTGGGGACGCTCTTCTTAGGGGTAATATTCACAGTTGTGTCCGTACCGTCAATAAGAGCGTACACCGGAGCTGAATAAGCATCGGTCGACTTGTCCTGGGGCTTTACCGTCGTATCAGTGAGGAACAGCCAGTAGCCGGCGTCAAGATTGGAAAGAGACGGCTGTGCGGCAGACGTCTTCTGCCACGTTGCATTGTTCTTCAAATTGTCGGCGATCATGCTCAGAACATTATCGCTTGCGACCTGAGAAGTGCTCCCAGTCACGCCTGACTTCTCGTTCAGCCAATCAGCGGCATCCTGGGCAGTCGTTTTGTTGTAGGCAGGCTCTTTTTTCTGAATTGCACGAACAACTGCGTCCTGAATTGCCTGTTGCTCTGTCACGTTTGTGCCCGCCCACTGAATGTTCTTTACAGTGGAGCCATTTACGTCAGCAGCGAAGATTTGAATGCCCTTATAAGTCGTTGATCCAGCGTAGTCACCGTAATCGAACGTAACGGTCGTGTTGCCCTCAGCAAACGCCATGGTCACCGGCGCCATAACCCCGCCGAAGCTCAACGCTGCTGTGAGGCCGGCGGTTACTGCCAGGCGTGCGATATTCTTGTTCATGCTCATCTTCTTTTCCTCTACTTTCCGTTTGATTCCAATTCGATCGGTCATCATTTGTCTGTGTCTTAGCATCTACTTCGCTACGTCTCGCCCCGCTCTCTGCGGGGCTGCCAGCTACTCTTTATGGCTGCCACCTCCCCGCTTGACCAGGAGCGCGACCACGATGAGCGCGGCTCCGGCGACCGCTGCGGCGGCCGCGGCGTACATTGCCATATCGCCAGTCGAGGGCATGAAGCCTCCGGTGGTAATGCTAGGGGGTGTGCCGGTGGGCGTGTTGATGAGCGACGCCTCCAGGCTGCCCGTCGACCCGTCCGCGCTGTCGGCGCGCAGGGGCGACTCGGCCGTGATGGTGAGCTTGGGTTTGGCGGCGGCCACCTGGTCGACGTCCAGGCCCTCGGCCTTAACCGTCACGGAGCGCGTTCCCTCAAAGGCGGTGTAGCCCTTGGGTGCCTTGAGCTCGCGGACCTCCAGCTTGCCCGAGTCCACGCCCGAGACGGTCACGCGGCCGTCCTCGCCCGTGGTGACGGTAGCCTTGCCCTCCGCATCCCACGTGCCGTCGGCCGCCAGCGTGCGACCGCGGTCGTCGGTGATGCTCAGGACCGCCCCGGCAAGCGGCTTGTCGCCGTCGCTGCCGCGCTTGGTGAGCGCGAGATCCCAGGTGTAGGCGCACGCATCGTCGCTCGGCGTGCGGGTAAAGCCGGCATCGCCGGACTGGTCGGCAAAGGGAGAGCGCGGGTAGCGCAGGTAGACCTCGTTGGGGTTGCCCTTCGCGATGCCGTGGTTGCACGCGCTGTTGAGCGGCGCGTTGTACACGGCGACCACGCGGGCGCCCGCGGTGAAGGCATCGGCCCCGCCGAGCGCGGCAATCAGGTCGCCGGTGCGCACGGTGAAGGTTCCGTCCGCCGCTACCTTGGTGGCGCACTGGGACGTGATGTCGGTCCAGCCCTTCGCGGGCTCGGTGCCGGCGCGGCCGTCCTTACCGGTCGAGACGGCGTCAAAGCCGCCGTCCGCGCCCGCCGCTACGTACACGCGCATGCTCGCGGCGACCTTGGAGGAGTCGAGCCCCGCGCCCATGGTGTCGACGAACTGCACCGTATAGGTGTCGTAGGCCGTGAGCCCCGCCGGGACCGTGGCAGAGAGGCGCCAGTACAGGTCGTCGGCGACCGTGGCGTCGGCGGCCTTCTGCCATGCGGCGGTGCTGTCCTCCAGCACGTGCTTGGCGACCTTGGGCGTCGCCGCCTTGGGCTTGACGGTGACGGCGCTGCCGCCCACCAGGGCCATGATCGGCGCGGTGCCGGCCTCGCCCTGGGCGATGGCGTCGTCGTCGGCGACGATGAGCCAGTAGCCGCAGGGCAGCTCGGCCGTCGTGCCCGCGTTAAGGGCCACGGACTCGGCGTCAGAGCTCTGGAGGGAACGAGCGAGCTGTGCGCTCAGCGCGCTCGTAAGGTGGGAATCGGTGTTGAGCCACTCGGCAGCTTCCTGCGCGGTGGTCTGGGAATTGGGCATGCCGGCGCTGTGCAGCACAGGCAGCGCGGCGTCGCGCACGGCGTCGCTTGCCCAGGCGAGGTCGGTGGCGATCTTAGCGTCGTTGTCGCCGTCGACGACGTTGGCGCTAAAGATCTGGTAGGCGTCGTAGCTGCTCGCCACGGTGCCGCTCACCGTGATGGAACCGGCCGAGGTCGGCGCGGCCTGCGCGGAAGCGGGGAACACAACCGCGCAGGTGCCGATCAGGAGGGCAAGCAGCGCAAACAAGATCGGGAAGGAGCAAACTTTCTTATTCACGACGCTTACCTCCCTTCGCATTCGCCTTGCGACGAATGTGCATCCAGGCCGCAGCAGCGCAAAGCACCGCCGCGCCGGCAAGGTACGTCAGAGTGACGCCCGACATACCAGAAAGGGGCAAAGAGGTGGAATAGGTGTTGGTGAAGGTGGGGGTGGAGATGGGGGTGGAGTTGGGGGTGGAGGTGTCGATGAACGTCCGTTCTTCGGCTTTGGGGTCTGCTGTCCAATCGCCCTTGGAGTCAACGATTCCCTTCTTGTAGGTCACCTTACAGTTGATCTCTCCTTTTTCGGTGTCATACGTTGGCACAACCGTGAACTTGTAGACCGAGTGGTCGTACGTGTAGTGCGAGAACTGCGAACCGTCGGTTTCCTCGCGCACATAGTACGTAAAGGTCTTGAAAGGGCCACCCGTGGAACCATCCGGGTCGTCGGGATTATTCCTGATATCAGAGAGCGAGTACTTGAGCTCAACCTTTTTATTTTTATCAGTGGTGTCCTTGAACAAAAGCGTCTGCTTCGTATCTTTACCAGAGGTGGTCACGGCAGTACCGATGATGTCTTGAAATTTGCTGTCTTTCGCAAGTTGAAGCGTAAACTCCTTCATCTCGCCGCCCTCAACGACCTTAGTCGCGTTAGGAGTCCAGGAACGACTGGGGCACTTGTTGGTGAAGGTTGCACCACTGGTAAGCGCAAAGTTGACAGCGTTTTCGCCTTCAGTCGCTGCGATGGTCGCTGATTCTGTTTCTGACGTTCTTGCGCCGGCGCCGTCATTTTTTACCTTTGTTACTGAAACGCTCCTGACTTTGTAATACGTATATTTAATGTCAAGCACGTCGTGCGATTTCTCCTCATCCTTCACAATCTCAGGATCAATTTTGTAGATGGTTTTGTCGTAAGCCACGTCCTTGTCCGTGCCCGGAACCTCTACCAAGTAGTAAACAAGATCGTCATCGGCATAAACTTCACCCAGATCAAAGGTGAATTTTCCATTCTCATCGTTTTCCACCGTATCGACCACCGAGCAGTCATTGAGCTGCAATTTTCCATCATTAAAGCTAGGGGCCTTACCACCCTTGCCCGGCTTCAAGAGCTGGAACTTGAATTCTCCCGCATAAAGCGCGCGGCCCGTCAGTTTCTTAATGCCGTTGAGCTTCATCTTGGGATACACACTCACCCGCGTGGTGGAGCCGGCGACAACGTTTCCGTTGGTCATGATTCCGCCACCGTGGACGTTGGATTCGTTGCCCGTGATATATAACGAAGCCAGCCCTTTAGCGACATTTTGATCATCAACGGACGAGTCGGACCTTAGGCCAATCATGTACCTGGCCTGGGCTCCGTCATACTTACCGATGGTCGCAGTGTGACCGTCAATCGTGCCCGACCAGCTAGCAGCTCCGCCACCAAGCATCTGACCCGTTACGGCAGCGATATATTCACTGTTAGTACTATCGCGAATAAGAAAAAGATCCTTGTGACCGGCATTTTTAAAATCTTCAGTTATTTCGCCGCCTTTGTTGTTAGGGAGCCAATCCTTGTCATCGGTCTTTTCGTGTGTGCCGCCCGATCGGTTATAACCACCGTCAGAATTACCGTCAGAATTACCGAAAACCGCGATGCCATTGGTATCGGTAATGGCAGTCTTACCAGTCGGGCAAGCGGCAAACCCGCCGCCAAAGCCATTGGCATGATTGTTGGTAATCAGCGCGTTATATATATTGAGGCTCGCCGATTTAATGCCTTGTTCACTGCTACCCTGAACGAACACGCCGCCGCCACCCCAGTCGTTGGTGGTATTGGTCGTATTGTTAGTGATGTAGGCTTTCTTGTCGCTCACGTTGAAATCGCCAACTGTAGGCGCAGAGATACGGATACCGCCGCCCTCCGAGTTTTGCGCCACGTTGCTAGCTATGGTTCCACCAGAAAACGTAAACCCGGAAAGAGCACTATTCCAAGCGCCAGCATAAACGCCGCCGCCAGCCTCGGCAGAGTAGTTGCCCGTGATGTAACCGCCTGCAATTGCGAGACTGCCGCCATTGAAAGCAGCAATGCCGCCACCACCGTGGCAACCGTTACCCTTGTGACTATCATCGTAGTGCTGATATTTGTTGTTAGTAATGTGACCATCCGTAATGGCCACATTAGAGTTCTCAGCACAAATTCCCGCGCCAAAACCGCTTTGAGAATTATTTGTACCGTTACCGGAGATAATACCGCCAACCATGTGTACCGTAGAATTCCGGGCATAAACGCCGCCGCCACTGGGAGCATAGTTACCAGCAATTACGCCGCCAGAGATCTCCAGGGTTGAGCCCTCATCCAGGGTTGAGCCCTCAACATGAATTCCAGCACCAGCACCATCGCTGCCCATAGAAGCACCACAAACGTATCCGCCACTCATGCTGACGGTAGAGCCGTTATCGGCATAAATCAGGTGGCGAACATTTGCGTCCTGATTCGTGGTCAGCACGCCGCTTTGAAGGTTAAACGTACCGCCACAGACGTTGATGAGCCTCATCGTAGAGTGAGCAGTGGTGCCCACGATGGCGCCATTGATGGCAACCTCGTGCTTGAAAAGGGTCTCGGTAGTAGCAGTGGCACTCGAAGTCGAATCAGTCACGTAGTAAGTGAGCTTACTGGGCGTTGTGCCGTCGTAATCGAGCTTAGCAAGGTTGCCGTTTTTGTCGCCATCCTGCTCGAACTTGTTATCAGCCGCCTGCTGCAGATCCTCAATCGTGAGCGTCGCACCCTCGGGCACATTGAACATGGACATGTTGGGCGACTTGCCAGGCTCCACGCCCGAGTGTTTGATCTTATGGCCGTTGAGGTCGATGGTGGTTTCACCCTGGCCAAGCGTAATGTCGCTTGCATACTCAATATCGAGATTCAAGCGATATTTGCCGGCCTTTTTATCATTTTGAAGGTAGTGAGATAGGTCGTCTGCAGAATTAATCAGCGTATATTCGGTCGCATCCTCCGCAACAGGTGGAATTGCGCCCTCATTGCTAGCGTCATCCGCGGTCTGCTCGGCATCCTCGTCCTGCGAGTCTTCCTCGGACAGCCCCTCAGACTGGACATCATCTCCAGTCTCGCCACCCTCAGCGTCGTCACTATTCTGGTTGTCGGTATCCCCATTGTTGGTGTTTTCTACATCAGTAGACTCACTTGAGGAACCCCCCCCCATCACAGTTTCTTCGGTAGAAACCGTCTGGGCATCGTTGGCAATGGCCTGCGAGATTGGGGGCATGACGAGCGACAGCACCAGGCTCAAAACGGAGGCTCCGCACAAAACGCCTGCCAGTACACGGCGCGTCGCTTTTTTACTCTGCTTAGATTTGTCTGAATTCGCTTTCATCGATGTCTCCTCCCCAAGAGACCGCGATCTTGCTCTTTCCCTATCAAACGTATCAGCGCAATCTGTAATTGCGCACGCTTAGTAATGAATATTGTAACGATTGTTTGAACATCTGGGCAAATAAACCGATAGTTTTGTAGCGAATCGTCAATTCTCTTGACAATTGCTCAGATTTATCTTCGTTTATTCGTTATCTATTTTTTGTTTCTACTGGTAATTTAGTTGCCCATCATTTTTTAATGGCATTAGATTTATTTGCACAACATTTTGCTCAAGAGTAAACATCCTGTAAACAGTCGAAAATTGACCATGAGCTGTAGGTCATTTACCGGGAGAAATACCCTACCAAACTGATGAGAATATCTTTAACTCATCGGTAGTCAGAAGCGTAATGTTCAGACAACCATATTGGTATTTGCGCGCAGATTGCAGGCATCAACTCGCCCAAATCGCCTGAGGCCACCGCAAAGGCGCCTATCCCCATTGTGGCGGTTCTCCCCCGGCGCTACAGCAGATGCTCCTCGATAAAGATCGCGATGCCGTCTTTGTCGTTGCTCGCGGTTACAAAATCAGCTGCGGCGCGGGTGGCGTCGCTGCCGTTTGCCATGGCCACGCCCACGCCGGCGTCGGCCACCATGCAGGTGTCGTTATCGGCATCGCCAAACACGCAAATGTTCTCGAGCTCCATGTCGTTGAGCTCCGCCACGCGCACAAGGCCGCGCGTCTTGGACACGCGCGGATCCATGAACTCGTAGAGCCGCTGCGTGGTTTGCAGAGCCGCCGCCTTAACAGTGTTATCGGCAAACGTCGACGCCCGCTCAATCACCCGCGGCATTACCTCGGGCGCCATGGTAAACATCACCTTGGGCTGCGGCTCGCGCAAAAACTCGGAAAAGTCGACCACCTTGTAGGGCACGCCGTCGACACGCGACAAGTGCTCGACGCACGCATTGCTCTCGGGCACATAGAGCACGCCGTCCCGAGGGCAAACGGGCGTTGCCGGCAGGTCTGCCATGTGCTCGCAAATGCGCGCGATGGTCTCGCCCGGCAGCGGATAGCTCAGCTCGTTGATGCCGTGCGCACGATCGATGACTTCGGCGCCGCCGCAGCCCACCAGCACGTCTACCAGGCCTTCGATACCCCAGAGCCCAAACATGGCCTCGGTCGCCTGGGCGTCGCGCCCGGTGCACAGGCCAAAGAGCACGCCGCGCTCGCGCAGAGCGCGAATCGCCGCCACGGTGCGCGGGGACACCGTGTGCTGGCTCGTGAGCAGCGTGCCGTCGATATCGCAGAGTACGGCTTTAATGTGGCTGAAGGTGGTGTCCATGGGGGCCTTTCTGGGTTGTGCGACGGTGCTGGATGAGGTCGAAAGTGGTGTACATGGTATACCAAGGCGCAGGCGCGGCCCGTCAAAGCAAAAACCACCACAAAGGTGCCTGGCCCCTTTGTGGTGGCCGAACCCGAAGGGTGGCCTGGCCGGAGCGCAAACCATCACAACATTCGACGTTTTTCGGCAAAATCGCGATTTTCATCGAATGTTGTGATGGTTTTTACTGCCTTGCGGCACGATCAAAATGTCGGCGTCCAAACAGCAGCAACGCCGCGGGAACCGCCGTCACGACCATGCCCGCCCCGATGAGCGTCTGCTGCACACCAAACGTCGCCGCCAGCCACGGGGCAATCGCCAGCGGGGCCACGCCGGCGAACATGTTGCCAAAGCCCATGACCGAGTTGACGCGACCGAGCTGCTCGAGCGGAGCCGTCGTTTGCACGATCGTGTTGTGGAGCGGGTTGACGACGCCCCAGGCCACGCCAAGGACAATCTGGCCGACAAGGGCTACGCCCACGTACGGCGTCCCCACATAGAGCAGACTTCCCAGGCCCACGGACATAAGTGCCACGAGCAGCGTTTTAAGGTTAACCAAGTGCGGCGGCAAACGGAGCGCGGCCACGGCGCCCAGCACCGCGCCCACACCGCTGGCCGACGAGAGCCAGCCCATCCACTCAACACCGACATGCAGAACATCGCGGTAGAAGAACGACTCCAGCGGGTCAAAGGCGCCGTAGCCAAAGTTTGAAAGGAAAATAATGCAGAACAGCAGGGCGAGGACGCTGTTGGTGAAGACTGTCTTGATGCTAATCGCGAAGGTAACGCGGGAAGATGTGTTGGGGTCGGGGCTTTGTCCCGCACGCTCCCCTTCCTTTGCCGAATCGGCATCCGCATCCCCGGCGACATGGCTGGTCTTCGGCCTAAAGCCCCAACCGGCAACGAGCGCCAGCACTGTAAAGAGCATCATGAGCACGAACACCGCGCGCGACGACGCAGCCGCCGCGACAAAGCCGCCCAGCGTGGGGCCAACGATGATACTCACGTTTGAAAACATGGCGATGGCGGAGTTGATGTCTTTGAGCTCGGCGGGATCGTCGGTGAGATATGCCGGATAGGACGTGGCGATGGGTTGGGCGAATCCCATCACAAAACCTAGGAGCGCCGCGCCGGCAAGGACTGTTCCGGTCGCTCTGCCAAAGGCGATGATTGCCGCACCCGTCGCCAGCGTGCCGACGATGCTCAGCAAGAAATGACGGCGCGGGCCCCAGGCGTCGAGCGCCGCGCCACCCGCAAAGGATCCCAAGATCACGAATACGTTCATAAAGAGGACAGCCAGCGATGTCGCCACGACCGAGGCATCGTCCGCATAGGTGAGCGTCCCGATGACGCCGATAAAATAGCTGGTCTGAAAACCGGTGTAGATGAGAAAGCGCATTGCCACCAGGCGCTTGGCCTGCACGGACAGCGATGACTGAGGCTTTGAGAAAAGAGAGACGAGCATGGAGACTCCTTGTTTCATACGAATGCGGACGGCGGGCATTCGCCACCGTCTGTCGAATCAATCTATCCGCATGAAACATTAAGGACGCATCAAGAGCCCCTTCTCTCCGTTTTTCGCCCGTCATGAACTACTTGGTAGATTGTAAGGCATGTCCCACACATCTACTTAAACAAAAACCACCACAAAGGTGCCTGGCCCCTTTGTGGTGGAAGTGACGTTTGCCCAGATAAAACCTGCCAAAACAAACCTGTCCCTATTTGGCAGGTTATGGCAGCGCAGCGAGCCAGCCCTTAAAGGTGATCTTGGATAAGATCGCAGATGGCTCGGGCGTCGTTGATGTTGATGGCTCGGGTCGCAAAGCCGGCGTCGAAGGCCTGACGCGCCAAGGCCTCATTGCAGGCAAGGGCCAGCGTGTGGCCATCGACCAGGTCGAGCGAGCTCTTGCCGCGCAGACGGTCGACACCGGAGCGCGCGACCACGATATTGTCGAAGCCCTCGGTCTTGTAGCCCTCGATGATCACCACGTCGACGTCGTTATAACGCGACAGCAGCTCGCGAGCGGGCATCTCGTCCTCCTCGCGCGTGTCGGCGTACTCCGCCCAGCGCGTGGCGCAGATGAGTCCCACGTGCTTGGATCCGGCTTGGTGATGGCGCCAGGTATCCTTAGCGGGTACATCGATATCAAAGCCGTGGTGCCCGTGATGCTTGAGCGAACCCACGCGCAGGCCGCGGCGGGTGAGCTCGGCGATAACCTTCTCGACGAGCGTGGTCTTGCCCGAGTTTTGGTAGCCGATAAACGCGATCGCGGGGACGGCCGGAGTGGGAGCTGCAGGCGCGACGGCGACGGGTGCGCCCGCGGGCGCGTTGCCCGCGGCCCCCACGGCCTCAACAGCAGCAACCTGACGCTCGGCGCGGTCCCACACGCCCGAGCGGCCGCCCTCCTTGTGCAACAGGCGCACGTCGACAATCTCCATGCCGCGATCGACGGCTTTGCACATGTCGTAGATCGTTAGGCACGCGGCACTCGCGCCGGTCAACGCCTCCATCTCGATACCCGTCTTGCCCGTCACGCCGGCCGTAACCAGTACGTGAAAGCCAACCTGCCCGTCCGTGCGCGCCGGTGCCCAGCCCTCGGGCACGTCCTCGGCCGGCGTCCCCGCCGCAGCGATGGGCGCAATGTCGCACTTGCTCTTGGTAATGAGCAACGGATGGCACATGGGGATGATGTCGCTCGTGCGTTTGATGGCCATGATGCCCGCCACGCGCGCGCAAGCGAGCACGTCGCCCTTTTTGGCGCGGTCCTGCAGCACCATGGCCTGCGTCTCGGGGTGCATTAGGATGGTGCCCTCGGCGATGGCGATGCGATGGGTCTCGGCCTTGTCGGACACGTCGACCATGCGCACCTCGCCCTTGGCGTCCACATGCGTCAGCTCGTCGCGACGGGCGTCGCGGGCGGGCTCGGTGGCAGCACTGGCAGTCGGCTGTGCGGACGCGTCGGCGTTACCAGCATTCGCCGCAGCCGTGCCTTTGTGGGCAGACATCGCGGCCCTGCGAGCGGCCTTGGTGGCATCGGCGTACCTGCTCTTGGCCATATGATCATCCTCCGATTTGGGACATAAATCGTTGCGTGCCCTCAATTATCGCGTGTTCCTGCGGTTTGTGGGCCACGGCATCGCGCCAAATCGAAAGTACCTGCATATCATCACCACGGCGCAGGGCGTCGCGCACCGAATACTCGGCATCACTGAACAGGCACGGACGCACGTTGCCATCGGCCGTCAGGCGCAGACGGTTGCAATTCGCACAAAAATGGTTGGACATGGCGCTAATGAAACCGACCGTTCCCGTCGCGCCAGGAAAGTGCCAATAGCGCGCAGGGCCCGCGCCGGCAGGAGCGTCGTTGATGCCGAGCGGCTCGAGCTCGCCCAGCCCCGCCGCGGCTGCCCCGGCATTGATGCGCGCCCGCAGCTCGTCACTCGGCACGGTGTCGCTCGCGTCCCACAGCTCGGGATTGAGCGCGGGCGCGTGAGGGTCTACGGCACAATGCGAGCTCGTGTGCTCGTCGCCGATGGGCATGTATTCGATAAATCGCAGGTGGATGGGGCGGTCGAGCGTGAGTCGCGCGAGGGCCGCCACATCCTGGTTGAGCCGGCGCACCACAACACAGTTGACCTTAACGGGCTCAAAGCCCCAAGCCAGCGCCGCGTCGATGCCAGCCATGGTCTGCTCGAGCCGACCCAGACGCGTGATCTTTCCAAAGAGCGTAGGGTCGAGTGTGTCGAGCGAAATGTTGACGCGGTTAAGCCCGGCGTCTTTGAGCTGCGGCGCCAGCTTGGGCAGCAGGGCACCGTTGGTGGTGAGCGAGATGTCCTCGATCTGCGGAATCGCGCGGATGTCACGAATGAGCGGAATGATACGGCGGCTGACCAGCGGCTCGCCGCCCGTCAGGCGCACGCGGCGAATGCCCTCCCCCGCCACCAAGCGCACAAAGCGGGCGATTTCCTCGGCACTGAGCAGCTCGTCGTGTGCACGGGGCGCCACGCCATCGGCCGGCATGCAATAGATGCAGCGGAAATTGCACTTGTCGGTAACGGCAACGCGCAGGTAGTTGATGTCGCGGCCAAAGCCGTCATGTTGCACGTGCCCGTCCACGCGGCCCTCCCCTCACGCGGCGTTTTATTCTTCGGAAAACATAATACCCCACGAGAGAATTATGCCGACACCCGTACGACAGGACAGGTCGCTTCGAGCAAAACGGACTATCCAAGCCCATCCTCAGCACAAACCATCACAACATTCGATGCTTTTCCCGATTTTGGCAAAAAACGTCGAATGTTGTGATGGTCCGCCTGCCCACGGCACCCCGTAGAAGGGCCGGAACGTCCCTAAAGGCCGCTGTCCCAGTGCCGAATCACGAATTCGCAGGTCGTTTTGCCGCTTTTGGAACGCTTCGCTTCGATCGCACTTAAGGCCCATAGCGAGCGCGATGGCGTTCATCGCCCGATGCAATTGCAGCTGATGGGCAAACTGAGTCCCGGTGAGGACGATCATCCTAAAGCCCAGCGCACTCAGCACGGTCATACGCTCCGCATCCGACGCGCTGCGCTGTTTATCAAGATGGTCCGAGCCGTTGTATTCAATCCCCGTACCGCTTGCAGGCGCATATACGTCGATCTCGAAATACCCGGCCTTTGCGAGATACTTGAACTCGTTGGGAACATCCACCCGATGGTTGAGCTCAACCTTGGCGTATCCCAGCCCTCCCTGAGAACGTTTTGCTACGACCATGATTGCGGTGGCCGTCTCCATGGGCGACCGCGCGCCATCGTGCACGCGCTTGAGCACGGCGGCCGCGCGTATAGCCCCCTGACGAGATCGGTTCTCATTGCAATAAGTAATCAAGTCGGCAACGGTATACCTCTGCCCCATCTCGATATAATCGCCTGTCGACAGATGATTCAAATGGTATCGGGCACAGATTTCGTAGCCATATTCCAGCTGCTCGGGCTCACTCATCCACGAACCCGCTTGGACAAAGCACATGGCCTCATCAACCACTAGAAGGCCCTCTGCCACCTCGATAAGATGGCCTGGAGGTATCGGCGCCCCAAACACGTGGCACCTAAATCCAGCCGGCGTCGAGCGTTCAAAATCGAAGTTGACGAGCGTGTCGATATGATCGAGCTCTTCTCGTGGAATACCAAGAGAAACCAGATGGTCGGCAACGATCCCAACCGCCGTTGAAGCCCTCAGCCCCTTGGCATCGAGTCCCAATTTGGGCAGGCTCGCGGTCGGTTCCGCCTCGTTAGCAAGCGAGTCCTCATCGTATAGACTGCTTGCTCGCGAGAGCGACTCGGACGGGCGCGCCACGTTGTGGTACAGCCAGGCAGTCTTATGGGACAGGACGATTGGCAGGTCCATGAGCCCTCCAATGGAGTCGGATAACCAACCTTATTCCCCTGCTCACGGGTCCGCACACCTTCGTGCGCAAGAAAGCGATTCCACCCGGTCGAGTGGCAGAAAAACCATCACAACATTCGATGCTTTTCCCGTTTTTGGCGAAAAACGTCGAATGTTGTGATGGTCTGAGGCGAGGTAAGAGGCACGGAGGGACCAAAGCATCGTGCTCGGGGCGTGACTTTTTCGCCCCACTGCCAACATAAACCTTGACTCTACAATCGTTGTAGGGTTTTCACTACACTGGTATGTAAACAGACCCAGCCAGAAAGCCCCGCCCATGGAACACGACCTCACACGCGGCAATGTCCTTAAGACCATCGCGGTCTTTGCCCTGCCCTATATGCTCTCGTACTTTTTGCAGATGCTCTACGGCATGGCCGACCTGTACATGATGGGGCAGTTTAGCGGCGCCGCCGGCATCACCGCCGTGGCAAATGGCGCTCAGACGCTCTATATGATTACCGTGGCGCTTGTGGGCCTGGCCATGGGAACGACGGTGGTCGTCGGCCACGCCGTGGGCTCACGCCGCTTCGACCGCGCCGAGACCGCCATCGGCAACACCATCACGCTCTTTATGGGTGTCTCGGTAGTGCTGGCCGCCGTCCTGCTCGCACTGTGCCCGCAGATCGTGGCGCTCATTGGCACACCGGCCGAGGCAGTCGAAGGCACTGCCGCCTACCTGCGCATCTGCTTTATCGGCATTCCCTTTATCGCCGCGTACAACATTCTTTCGGCCATCTTTCGCGGGCTGGGCGATTCGCGCTCGCCTATGTACGTGATTGGCGTGGCGTGCATCATCAACATCGCGCTCGACTTTCTATTTATCGGCCACATGGGGCTCGGTCCCGTGGGCGCGGCGCTCGGCACAGTGACCGCGCAGACGGCCAGCGTTGCCCTCGCGCTCGTGTGGCTCAAGAGCCGCCGCACGAACATCCACGTTAAGCGCAGCGACCTGCGCCCGCAGCCCGAGGTGCTCGGCAGCATTCTTAAGATCGGCGTGCCTGTGGCCGTGCAGGACGGCTGCATCCAGGTGGCGTTTATGTTTATCACCGTCATCGCCAACCACCGCGGTCTGGTCGACGCCGCCGCCGTGGGCCTGGTCGAGAAGATGATCAGCTTTTTGTTCATTGTGCCGAGTTCCATGGGCGCCACCGTCAGCGCGCTCACGGCGCAAAACGCCGGCGCGGGCAAGGGCGATCGTGCGCGTCAGGTGCTCAAGGACGCCATGACCATCTCGGTGGTGTACGGCTGTCTGATCACGATACTGATGTGGCTGGTGGCACCGGCGTTTATCGGCTTTTTTGCCAAGGACGCCGCGGTGGTCACGGCCGGTACCGGCTATATGCGCAGCTACATTTTCGACGCGATTTTTGCCGGCATCCACATTTGCTTTAGCGGCTTTTTCGCTGCATACGGTAAGAGCTACATCGGCTTTGCGCACAACGTGCTGGCCGTGGCGCTCATTCGCGTGCCGGGCGCGTGGCTGTTGTCGAATGCCTATTCCGACACGCTGTTTCCCATGGGCATCGCTTCGCCGTGCGGATCGATTCTGTCGGCGGTCATCTGTGTGGTGGCATTTACCGTGCTCAACCGGCGCGGGGCTTTTGACAAGCTGGTGGCGTAGCGGATCGTTCGTGTCATACGACGGCTGCGCCGCACGACTTCAGTGCCCCTCCCCCGCCCGTTGAAAGGAGCAGTCCCATGACCGACTCGCCAACCGAACATACCGAGGGCCTGCTCCGCATTGGCGAGGTGGCGCGCTTGTTTAACCTGAGCGTGGGCACGTTGCGCCATTACGAGCAAATGGGCTTGCTGGACCCGGCACACATCGATCCGGCGAGTGGGTACCGCTACTACGGATCGCGGCAGCTCTCCACCCTCAATACCATCAGCCACCTGCGTGTTCTCGACTTGCCGTTGGCGCAAATCCGTGAGTTTGTGACCACGCGCGACGTGGACCTTATGCAGCGGCAGCTGGCTCAGCAACAGGAGCTCATCGAGCGCAAGCGCCGCGAGCTGGAGCGCGTGTCGCGCAAGATCGATAACCGGCTTGCTCTACTGCACGATGCCTTGAACACCGAGCTCGATACCATTTGCACAATCGATGCGCCCGAGCTTCGCTGCGCCGTGTTGCGCGAACGCGTCAACCCTACCGACGCCTATGCGCTGGAGTGGCAGATTCGTCAATTGCAGAAGGGCCAGCACGAGACCTTTGTCTTCCTGGGCAACTTGGGCGTTGGGATTAGCGCCGAACGCCTTGCCGCCGGCGACTTTGATGGCTACGACGAGGTCTTTCTGCTGCTGGATGGCACGGACGATTACCTGGGCGATGTCGAAGTACGTCCCGCCGCGCGGTGTCTGACGGTCAGCTTCCGCGGCACGCACGGTCAGGCGGCCCCGCGCTATGAGCGCTTACTCGATTACATGCACGAGCGCGACCTGTCCCCCGCCGGTCCCTCGCGCGAAATCGCCCCCATCGACGACATCATCAGCGACGACCCGGGGGCGTATGTGACGAGGATCGCGATACCGGTCCGCTAATCACTACCATTTATCGAGCAATTCCATCCATTTACCTTAATCCGAATTAGATTGTATTATGTAGCAAATAAAATGACAGCATATTGCCCCCCCATAGGCAGGAGACATTATGCCCAGAGTTCAATCACGTCGCTCGTTTCTTCTCGGCCTAGCCTCGATCATCGGCTTATCCGCGTCACGCCCAACAAGAGTATTCGCTGCCGACTCAAACTCATCCGTCGCTTTTACATCAGACCTAGCACAAGACTACGCGCTTTCCCTGTTGCCCATCGTCGACGGATCCGCGAACTTAGAGATCGAGCGAATCGTTCCCGTATGCCAACAAATCGGCCTTATCTGTGGCTATGAAATCAGTGTCACAAGGGAAGGAAGCCCTTACGGTTATTTAGTACTTGACGCATCATATCCCGGGCTTCTGAAGGAGATAACCCTCGGCGATACCATTCTTCCGATTTCAGCTTCTCTATCAAACGCCATTTCAACTTATTCCGGCCAACAGGCCACAAACCCAACCGTACTAATTTCGTACAACGATATTGAATATGGAACTTTGGTGCCAGGAACTAGAGACTGTGTAACCAACTATAACAATATACGGTCTGTCCCGATTGCCACCGAAAAGGGTATAACACCTCAAAGCAATAACCCAACTTCATGGAATGCAGTCATTATCAATGAAGATGACTTGATGTTGCATTTCCAAATAGACGATTTAAACGGAATACCGTTCCGAGGAGTCTCGGAATCATTAGTTGAAGCCCGCACTAATAAGTATGCATGCGTCGTTTCTGCCTTGTACGCTGTATCAATGCATTACGGTCTCACCAGTTCAAACGCTAATCAATTTAATCCCGATTATTATAAAGAAATATGGAACGTCACTGGCACAACAACGTATAAGACCAATGATCAGGGCGTCGAGTACGGAAGCACGATCATCCCAGATGGAATTGTTCCGTTTAAAAGTCTTGCCGCTCAAAAGGGTAGAGCACTTAATACTCAATTTTTCGGTTATCAGCCTCAATTCGCTCAGTACAGAGCAACTATCGATCAAGGGAATATCGGCTTGTATCATATGTGGATCAACAGCCGAAACAGTGAAGGATCCGTCGAGCTATCAGGTCATACAGTCACGGTAACTGGCTATTTTACTGGGCATAATGGAAGCTCTGGCATCGAACTGCAGTGGCTCGAAGTATTCGACGGATGGAACACTTATCCCCGAGCGATTAACTATGCAACGCCCAATATGGTCAAATTGAACGGAACAGTCTTTTGGTAAACCGGATGGCACCATCAAAATGCTATGGCACCACGGCCTTTGCCCTGGTTACGATATTGGTGATTTTCGCTATGTTTGCATCCGTTTCTTCATGCACAGATAGAGCCCGCTATAGCGGAGGAGATGATTACCTTGTCTTTGGAGTCGGCAGCGTTCATTCTATTGAGGGAACGGAACTCGTAATCCAAACAGACAACAGTCCCCGCTACACCGACGCTGGAAAGCAAACCCGGATTACATTCCCCTCATCTGGCCGAATCAAAGACAAGCTTTCCCAAATCAAAGTTGGGACAAGAGTTTCCTACTCACGCTTTGAGTCGGTAGACGCATCTGGATCATACGAGGGAAACGATATCGAAATTGAACAGGCAAACACTATAAGGAGATGTTGAGGAACTGAGCCTCTGCGCAGTTCCTCAACAAATCATTATGCCTCCGGGACCCTACCCGTCGCCAAAATCTGTTCAAGTGCCGCCTCGTCCAGCACGGGCACACCCAGCTGCTCGGCCTTGGTGAGCTTGGAGCCCGCTTTGGGGCCGGCGACCAGATAGCTCGTCTTCTTTGACACACTACCCGAGACCTTGGCGCCGAGCACCTTGAGCGCCGCGCCCGCCTCGTCGCGGGTGCGGTTGACGAGCGTGCCGGTGAGCACGAAGGTCAGACCCGCGAGTGGCTGTGCGTCGGCGAGCTCGCCCGCCACGCCAGCGTCGGCTGCAGCTTGCGCGTGCGCGGCGCCCAAGTCGACCTCGAGCGACAGGCCCGCCTGACGCAGGCGCTCCAGTACGGCAAGGTTTTCGGATACGGCCAGGAACTGCTTGACGCTCGCCGCAATCTTGGGACCAATGCCCTCGCACTCGGCGATGTCCTCTTCGCTCGCCAAGATGAGCTTGTCAATCGACAGGAATCGCTCGGCGATGACCTCACCCACACTCTTGCCCACGTGGCGGATGCCCAGGGCAAACAGCACGCGACCGAGCGGCTGGCTCTTGGACTTGTTGAGCTCGGCGATAATTTTCTCAGCCGTCTTGAAGCCCACCGGAATGGGGTCGCCCTTCTTGACGCCCTTTTTGCTGTTGGAGCTGGCATAGGTGCGCCCCGTATCCAGACCTGCGATGTCATCGACCGTGAGCTGGTAGAAGTCTGCGACATCGTGAATCAGCCCGGCGGCGATCATCTTGTCGACGATCTCGTCGCCCAGGCCGTCGACGTCCATGCAGCCGCGGCTCACCCAGTGGAGCAGGCGCTCCTTGAGCTGCGCGGGGCAGTCGATGGAGACGCAGCGGTAGGCAACCTCGCCATCCTCGTGAACCACGGGGCTGCCGCACACGGGGCAGACCTCGGGCATGTGCCAGTCAACCGAATCGGCCGGGCGCTTATCGAGCACCGGGCCCACGACCTCGGGAATCACGTCGCCCGCCTTGTGCACGATGATGATGTCGCCCTCGCGCACGTTTTTGCGACGGATCTCGTCGATGTTGTGCAGTGTGGCGCGCGCGATGGTGGAGCCGGCGACCGTCACCGGGTCGAACTCGGCGACCGGCGTGAGCACACCGGTGCGGCCCACCTGGATGCGAATCTCGCGCAGGACGGTCTGCTTTTCCTCGGGCGGGAACTTAAAGGCAATGGCCCAGCGCGGTGCGCGGGCGGTAAAGCCCAGGTCGAGCTGCTGCTGGAAGCTATCGACCTTTACGACCACGCCATCGATGTCGTAGTCCAGGTCACCGCGATGTTCGAGCGCCTGGGCACAGAACTCGTGGACTTCGGCCGGCGTGGCGCAGCGTGCCACATTGGGGTTGACGCTAAAACCGGCGCTGCGCAGCCAGTCAAGAAACTCGCGCTGGCTGTGGACATGCAGTGGGTCAGTATCGGCGATGGCATAGATAAAGGTAGCGAGATCGCGGCGCGCCGTGATCTTGGGATCTTTTTGGCGCAGGCTGCCGGCGGCGGCGTTGCGCGGGTTGGCGAAGGGGTCGCGTCCCTCGGCATCGGCCTCTTCATTCAGGCGGACAAAGCTACCCTTGGGCATATAGACCTCGCCGCGTACCTCGATGGTGCGCTCGCGGTCGGCGCCCATGTGGGCGAGCGCCGGCTCGGACAGGTGCATGGGCACATCCTTGATGGTACGCACATTGAGCGATACGTCCTCGCCCGTGGTGCCATCGCCGCGCGTGGCCGCGCGCACGAAAGTGCCGTTTTGGTAGGTAAGCGCCACGCCCAGACCGTCAATCTTAAGCTCGCAGGTATAGGTGACGCTACCTGCGCCGAGCGCATCCTCGGTTCGTTGGAGCCACGCGTCGAGCTCGTCCAGATCCATGGCATCGTCCATGGAATACATGCGTGCCATGTGCGTGACCGGCGTAAACTGCTCGCTCACGTAGCCGCCCACGCGCTGGGTATAGCTGTCGGGCGTCACCAGGTCGGGGTAGGTGGCCTCGATTTCCTGCAGCTCAACGAGCATTTTGTCAAAGGCGGTGTCCGTGATCTCGGGCGCATCGAGCATGTAGTAGCGATAGGCGTGGTAATCGAGCTCGTGGCGCAGCTCGGCCGCACGCGCTGCCGCCTGGGCATGGGCGTCGGTCGGCGCGGCGGCATCCGCACTCGCGGGCGTTTCGGTATCGATGTCCACACCGTCACCAAACAGGCTCGATTGCTCCATAGCGGCACTCCTTCGCTCGATTTCAAACGGATACAAGAGTACCACCGGTCACGATGGGGCCGAATAACCCTTTCGAACCGCACCGAATCGGCAGCCGCCAGACTGGGGTGGATCGCGCGATCAAACCATGCCCTTGCCGTTTCTAAATGATCCGTTTTCCTCCGTCCCCAACGAATCAATAAGAAAAGAGGGGCTGTCCCGCGTTGGCGGAACAGCCCCTCTGGCCTCGATATGTGCGATACGCTCGCTAGTAACCCTGGCCGTAGCCCTGACCCTGGCCCTGCTGGCCCAGCAGCTCCTCCAGATACTGGCGCAACTGCTCGTCAGTAATGCCACCGTTGCCGGTGTCGGTCGCGCTGTCGTCCTGTTGTTGGTTCCGCAGCTCTTCATCAGAACCCAGCTCGACCGTGACCTTCTTCTCTTCCTTGCCGCGCACGAGCGTAATTTCGACCTTCTCACCCACCTCGTGGCTGCGCAGTGCGATGATCAGGCCATCGGCGCTCGTAATCTCGTCGTCGCCCAGCTTGGTGATGACGTCGCCCTCTTGGATGCCAGCCTTGGCGGCAGGACCGTCCTCGACGACACTCGCCACATACGCGCCGCTATCGGTACTCAACTTGTTGGTGCGGGCGTTGAGCGCATTGACGCTCGAAAGCGTAGCGCCCATGTACGGATGCACCGGCGTCTTTCCGTCGATAATCTGGTCGGCAATGTTCTTGGCGTAGTTAACGGGAATAGCAAAGCCCACGCCCGAGCTGGAGCCCGAATAGCTCTCGATAAGCGAGTTAATACCCACGAGCTCGCCGTTGTCGTTGACGAGCGCGCCACCGGAGTTGCCCGGGTTGATGGCGGCATCGGTCTGGATCATATTGGCGTAGATGGTATTGCCGCTGGTAGAGCTCATGGCCGTGGAGCGATACAGCGCCGACACGATACCCGTGGAGACAGACTGCTCGTTGCCGAACGGCGAGCCGATCGCCATGACCCACTCGCCCACATTGAGCTTGGAGGAGTCGCCGATCTCGATCGGCGTGAGCTTGGAGGCGTCAGCATCCTTGAGCTTGATGACGGCCAGGTCGCTCGAGGCATCGTTGCCCACGAACTCGGCCTCGTAGGTGGTTCCGTCGTCCATGGTCACCACGTACTGGTCATAGCCATCGACCACATGGTTGTTGGTGAGGATGTGGCCCTCGGTATCGAGCACTACGCCCGAACCGACACTGCCCGAACCATCCGACTCGTCGGCAGACTGCGAAAGCGAGCCATTCTGGCTACCGCTCGAAGTAGCGGTAATGGAAACGACGGAGGGCAGGGCCTTGGCAGAGACGGCCTCGGCCAGCGTGGTGTCCTCGGAGTCGATGGTAATCTTTTGCGTCGATGAACCCGAAGCACCCGCCGTCACGGCGTTCCTGCCGCCGCCGATATCGAGCGTGCCGCTCATAATGAGCGCGATGACCAGCAGGGCGCCGCACGCACAACCAGCGAGCGCCGTAATAAAGATCGGCAGCTTTTTGGTCTTGGTCTTGACCACCGTGTGCTTGTTCACGACCTGTTGGCCGCCCAGCGGCTTGCCAGTCTGCGTGTCGTAGG
>NZ_JBDGBA010000012.1:0-69862 GCF_040910185.1 Collinsella aerofaciens
CCTCTCGGCGGCCTTGCGAAAAACAAATCCAAGTTAGACCATTTCAAATGGTTCGATGTCTGCCCGGATGCGACACTTGAAGTGTCCATCCTCGCAGTATCCGGTTCTCAAGGTGCACGCCTGCGCTGGTTCCCGGTTCCACCGGGCCGCGCGGCAAGGAGATATATTGCCAGACCGCGAAGCTCTGTGGGACGTCAATTCCACTCTTCACAAGTCCTACACAACATATTGCTTTCTATAGGTAATAGAAAGACTGGTGCGGATCTTCCGCACGTATCAGATGATGACCCTTTGGTTCAGGAATATATAGAGATCGGTCACCTGTAAGTGTTTATCTACCCGCGCTTTTAGCAATGTAAACCGCGCTTCAGATAAAAAGAGGGAGCGCCGCGCACAACGCGACACTCCCCTAGCGATTCAAGAGAATCTATTAGGCCTCGAGAGCCTTCTTGGCGATGGTAGCCAGCTCGTTGAAGGACTCGATGTCCTCGTAAGCCATTTGAGCCAGGACCTTGCGGTCGAGCTCGATGCCGGCAACCTTCAGGCCGTGCATGAACTGAGAGTAAGAGATGTCGTTCAGGCGAGCAGCAGCGTTGATACGAGTGATCCAAAGAGAACGGATCTCGCGCTTCTTGTTGCGGCGATCACGATACTGATACTGCAGGGAGTGCTGGACCTGCTCTTTAGCATGCTTGTAAGTACGCGAAGCGGCACCGTAGTAACCCTTCGCACGGTGCATAACGGTACGGCGCTTCTTCTTGGCGGCAACAGCGCGCTTAATACGTGCCATGTTCTATCAACTCCTAGACGGTAAAACGAAAAACGGGAACGCGAACTTAGGCGAGACGCGACTTGATGACCTTGCGGTCGGCAGCGGCGATCTCGGTCTCCTGACGGAAGCCACGCTTACGCTTGGTGGACTTCTTGCTCAGGATGTGGCTCTTGAAAGCCTTGGCGCGCATAAGCTTGCCGGTACCAGTCTTGCGGAAACGCTTCTTGGTGCCGCTGTGGGACTTCATCTTAGGCATGAAATACTCCTTAATCGGTTACAGAACACTAGTTACTTGGTATCGCTTGCCGCTTTATCCTCATCGAAGGCGCCCTTAATCGGGGCGAGCAGCATAAGCATGTTACGGCCTTCCATCTTAGGCTTGGACTCGACCGTAGCGTAAGGCTTGAGATCCTCGGCGAGACGCTCGAGCACGTTAAGGCCCTGCTCCGGGTGAGCCATCTCACGGCCGCGGAACATGATGGTGATCTTAACGCGTGCGCCCTTCTTGAGGAAACGCAGAACGTGGCCCTTCTTGGTCTCGTAGTCGCCAACGTCGATCTTGGGTCGGAACTTCATTTCCTTGACCTCGACCTTGGACTGGTTCTTACGAGCAGCCTTGGCCTTCATGGCCTGCTGGTACTTGAACTTACCGTAGTCCATGACCTTGCAGACCGGCGGCTCCGCGTTGGGAGCGATCTCGACCAGGTCGAGACCCTGATCGTCGGCGACGCGCTGGGCATCGCGGATGGCGAACAGGCCGAGCTGAGAGCCATCGACGCCAATCAAACGGCACGAAGATGCAGTAATCTCGTCGTTGATGCGGGTGTCATCAGACTTAGCTATTTTCCCTACCTCCATTCATAAAAAAATAACCCGGCGCTTCTCAGCAACCAGGTCATACACATAGACTTCCTCGATTTGAGGAAGGGAATCTAGGTTGTATGACCAGTCAGCTGCTCATTGGCGCCAAAAGGTGGGAGCCCTCGGGTTCCTCTTTAGGGCATTGTGGGAACAACGCCTTGCGAATAATAACACGTACAGCGCATTATCACATTACGTACACGAAAAAGGGGGCCACAACCCCCTCAAAGCGCAGGTGCATGTATGGTGCCCGAGGCGAGACTCGAAGGGCCTTCGCTTCGCGAAGCCCCGGGCTTCGGGCGCATGGCGCCCTCACCACGCTCCGCTACAAACAGGCCACAGGCCTGTTTACTTAACGCTCCGCGCGCTCACGCGAGTTCGGCACGAAAAAGGGGGCCTTGACCCCCTTGAACGCCCACTTGCATGTATGGTGCCCGAGGCGAGACTCGAACTCGCACGTTGTTGCCAACGGTGGATTTTGAGTCCACTGCGTCTGCCAATTCCGCCACTCGGGCACGTAATGCGTGAGTTAGTTTATCACAGCTTTCTGTTGATTAGTCCGAAAATGGTACTTCGAGCATTTCGATAAGCTCAACCTTGCGCAACATCTCCCGCTTACGACATCCACGTCCGTCAACCGAGGCCTCGCCCATCTGGTTGTCATAGGGGTCCTCGCGCATGCCATCGAAAGCAGGCACAAACTCAGCCTGGAATCGATCGTTGGCCACCATACGCCACGGATCGAGATTGCCAAAGTAGTGACGACGGCGCCACTCCTCCCCCATCCTGCGTGCCGAGGAACCAAACGATACGTCGGCGTTAAGCCAACCGGTCTGGGGTGTGTAGAACTCGGCCCAGTCGTGCGGTCCCACCGAATCGGGCGCAACATATAGGCCGCTCTGCCAACGAGCAGGCACCCCCGCGATGCGGCACATGGTGATAAAAGTGAGCGCCATAACGCCGCAATCGCCGCGGAGCGAATGCGCACAGTCGTCGGCAATAGATCCCAAAAGCAAGTACGGCGGCTGATAGCGATAGTCGATATGCTGCGTCAGGTAATCATAGATAGCACGGGCGCGATCGAGCGGATCCTCGAGTCCGCCAACAACGCTGGCCGTCAGCTGCTGCAGATACGGCGTAAATGCAATGTGCGGACGGTCCTCGGAAATATCCTCGGGCAGAGGCGCGTCCATACGCGGATGAACCGGAAGTGTGCCACCGTAGACATCACAATAAGCAGCATCGATGTGATAACGATAAGTCACCGAGAATGAGCGCTCACTCGAAGAAGACCACGAGGCGGTACGCGCCGAAGCGTTCGCGGGAGCAACAGCACCCTCCGGCGTCATGTCGAGAATCTCGACCTGAGACTGTTGGCGGCAGGTGGCGGCTACGGGAAGCCAAGCGCGAACGGTCTCCCCCTCTAGAGCGCCGGGGACAGACAAGGACGCCTTAAGCGTAATAACGCGAGTCAATCCGTTTTGTGACTCCATCTCCTTGAGCATCTCGTTGCGCAGTGCAATTCCGTCCGTAGGATCGGGACGCATGCCGGGAACCTCTTTGGGATATACGCGAAGCGAATCGAGGAAGTTGTCGAGAACGAACAGCTCGCCATCGATAAAGCGCCAGTCAATACGCTTACGGTCAATCAGATCGTCAAACTGCTCCTCGGTAAACTCAGGCCACTCCTCGCGAATCATCGCAATAGCCCGATCGCGCGACACCGAAAAATGAAGCGGCGTCTCAAGCATGCGATACCGCTCGGCACGAACGCAGGCAGCAAGCGAGGGATCGGGATTCTGCCCCAAAAGACGATCACAAGCCGCAACAGCCTGCGTCAAATATCCGGCATCCTTGAGACGAAGAATCTCGGGCGGCAGTCCAATATCGAGATGACGGAAATCATCACAGCAAACATCAACAGAGCAACCAACAGGACCCTCGTCAATGACCTTCCCATCCGAAGGCAGCACATTAATAACAGCCATACCAAACTCCAAGTCATTAGAACTCTTGAAGCCCATTGTAGCGAGATAAAAAAGAAAGCCCCAATAAAGGAACCCTCAACACCGATAAACGGTACCTCTAAAAATGAATTCAGCCCAGTAACCCTGTAGCGAGTTAACAAAGGAGGCCCCGTTTCCCCGGAGCTGATTCCGTCGCGCGACTTCTGGCAAAGCCAGTAGCCATCTTAATTCAGCCCAGTAACCCTGCGGCGTTAAACGAAGGAAGCCCCGTCCCCCGGAACTGTTTCCTTGGCGCGACTTCTGGCGAAGCCAGGTGAGCGCAAAGGAAACAGTGTAGGGGGACGGGGCTTCCGACGGGAAGTTTAGCGACGCTTACGCCTTGTTGACGGAGCCAAACTCCTCCATGAGCTCCTTGGTGCGGGCAACGATGTTGTCGCGACCAGGCTTGAGGAGCTTGCGGGGGTCAAAGCCCTTGCCCTGCTGATCCTTGCCAGCCTCGATATACTCGCGAACGCCCTTGGCGAAGACGAGCTGCAGATCGGTGTTGACGTTGATCTTGGAGATGCCCAGGGAGATGGCCTTCTTGATCTGATCCTCGGGGATGCCGGTGCCACCGTGCAGGACGAGGGGCAGGTCGCCGGTCTGAGCCTTGATCTCGCCCAGGCGCTCGAAGGAAAGGCCAGCCCAGTCGGCAGGGTACACGCCGTGGATGTTGCCGATACCGCAGGCGAGGAAGTCGACGCCCAGGTCAGCAATCTGCTTGCACTCAGCAGGATCAGCGAGCTCGCCGCTGGAGGTCACGCCGTCCTCGGTGCCGCCGATGCCGCCGACCTCGGCCTCGATGGACATGCCCTTGGAGTGGGCAAGCTCAACGAGCTCCTTGGTGCGGTCGAGGTTAAGCTGGAAGGTCTCCTCGTGAGAGCCGTCATACATGATGGACGTGAAGCCGGCCTCGATGCACTTGAAGCAGTCCTCGTAAGAACCGTGATCGAGGTGAAGGGCGACGGGAACGGTAACGCCCGTGGCCTCGACGGCAGCCTTGACCATGTCGGCGCAGACCTTGAAACCGCCCATCCACTTAGCGGCACCAGCGGTGCACTGAAGGATCAGCGGAGACTTGGCCTCCTCGGCGGCCTGGAGAATAGCCAGGGTCCACTCGAGGTTGTTGGTGTTGAAGGCACCGAGACCATACTTGCCGGCCTCGGCCTTCTTGAGCATGTCTGCTGCGTTGACGAGCATAAAAGAAACCTCCTGTAAGGTTGCTCCGATAACGCCTGAGATTTTACCACGACATACCCGAGCATAAACGTTCGTTTGTTCACGAATACCATCCGATTGGACAAATTTTGACCGTTTGCCCCACAGAATCGACCCACTGGGGAAAATAGCTTGACGATTGAGCGGTCTTCGTGGTTCGGACGACGGCTTCGAGCCTACATCTGCATAAACGGGTTCTGCATAAGTTCGCGCGCCATCGTGGTCGAATCGCCATGGCCCGTCAAGCAAACGGTATCGGGCGGAAGCATCTTGGCAAGTTTGGAGAGCGAGCGCATAATCGCCGCCTCGTCACCGCCGGAAAGATCGGTACGACCGTGGCTGCCCGGGAAAAGCGTGTCGCCCACAAAGGCGATGTTCCCCCGCTCGGTCGCGGCGAACAGGACGATGCCGCCCGGCGTATGCCCCGGCGTCTCGATCACCTGCAGGCAGACGTCGCCCACCTCGATTGTATCGCCCTCGGCAAGCAAACGCGTCGGCTCACCCGGATCGGGTGTCTCGATACCCCACATGGCGCGCTGCTCCTCGATATTTGCGCGAGGTACCGTCACGTCCTTAGCGCACAACTCATATAGCGCGCTGTCGCCAACGACAGCTCGAACCCCGGCAACCCCGCCAACATGGTCGGCATGACCGTGCGTGCAGACAGAGCCGAGTACGCGCACCTCAGGATGCGCGGTGCGGATATGCTCCACAAGACACTCGCCCTCCCACGCCGGATCGACGATTAAGCACTCGTCATTCGAAATCACGGCGTAGCTGTTGGTCTGAATGGGGCCGTTGACGAGCGCCTCAATCGAAGCCGCACCTCGGGGTGTCAGGTCCAAAGTCATATCGCCCATGCGCATACCCTCCTTCTAAAATACGTTCGAGGCACCAAACGATGCCTCGAACGTAACCAATATCTATGATGCTGAGAGGCTCTCGCACCTACACACGGCGCTTGAGCTGAGCTCCGCCTTCGCCGGGCATAAGACGGCGAGCGTCGTAGACCGAATCGACACTGCTGATGGAAGCCAGCAGCGGATCCAGACCACTCGCGTCCGAGATCTCGACCATAAAGCGCAGGGTTGCAATACCCTCGCGGTTGGTCGACGTGGCGGCGGAAAGGATATTGCCGCCTGCATCGCCAATGGCAATGGTGACGTCCTTGAGCAGGCCCATGCGGTCCAGGCACTCGACCACGATCTCGACCTGGAAGAGGGTGTCGGCAGCGCCGTCCCACTCCACTTCGATCATGCGCTCGGGATGTTCCATAAGACCCTTGACGTTGGGGCAGTTGGCGCGATGCACCGAAACGCCACGACCGCGCGTGATGAAGCCGACGATGTCGTCGCCCGTCACCGGATTGCAGCAATGCGCCAGACGGACCAGCAGACCACTGTTGCTCTCGCCCTTGACGATAATGCCGTTGCTCGCGCTCTTGCCGCGCTTTTGCGGCTTGCGGTTGGAACCGCGGGCCGGCTGTTTCACGACCTCGGCGATAGCCTCGGCCTTGGTGACCTGTTCCTCGGGCTTGGGGTCCAAGATTTGCTCGACCTTGTTACCCACAGCGCGCGGGGCAACCTTGCCGGCGCCGACGGCGGCAAACAGGTCCTCGAGCTGCTTGTAGTTAAACTGCTCCGCCACGGCGTTGAGCGCACGCGTGGATCGCGGCGTAGAGATGCCATACCCGCGCTTGCGCAGGTCCTTGGCCAGTATATCGCGGCCGGCAGCAGCGTCGTCGTCTTTGGTCGCGGCGGCGAAGTAACGGCGGATCTTTGACTTGGCGGAAGGTGTCTTGACGATCTTGAGCCAATCACGCGACGGCTTGGAACTCTTGTTGGTCAGGATTTCAACGCGGTCGCCCGTCTTGATCTCGTGCGTGAGCGGGGCCACCGCACCGTTGATCTTAGCGCCGACGCAGTGGTTTCCCACCTCGGTGTGAACGGCATAGGCAAAGTCGAGCGGCGTGGAGCCGGCACGAAGAGCCATGACCTCGCCCTTGGGCGTAAAGACGAAGATCTCCTGATCGAAGAGGTCGACCTTCAGCGAATGCAGGTATTCCTTGGCGTCGGTAATCTCATCAGACGCAGCCCAATCGAGCGAATGTTTGAGCCAGTTAATCTGGTCGTCCAGACGCTGGGCATCATTGGTCTTAGACGCAGACGATCCGCCCGACTTCTTATAGAGCCAGTGGGCGGCAATGCCGTACTCGGCCTGCTCATGCATCTCATAGGTTCGAATCTGAATCTCGAGCGGGCGGGCCGTGGGGCCGATAACCGTCGTATGGAGCGACTGGTAGTTATTGACCTTGGGCATGGCGATATAGTCTTTAAAGCGACCGGGCATGGGGTGCCACAGCGTATGCACCGCGCCGAGCGTGGAGTAGCAATCGCGCACCGAATGGGTAATAACGCGCAGCGCCACCAAATCGTAGATCTCGGAGAACTCCTTGCCCTTGCGCTTCATCTTTTGGTAGATGGACCAATAGTGCTTGGAGCGGCCATTGATCTGGAAGCCCTCCAGGCCAATGCGGTTGAGCTCGTCGGTGAGCGTCTTGATGGTCTCGGCCAGATAGCGCTCACGGACCTCGCGCGACTCCGCCACCATGCGCGCGATGCGCTGGTAGGCATCGGGCTCCAGGTAGAAGAAGGACAGGTCCTCGAGCTCCCACTTAATAGAGCTCATGCCCAGACGGTCGGCCAGGGGCGCATACACGTCCATGGTCTCGCGAGCCTTAAACAGGCGACGGTCCTCGCGCAGGGCCGCCAGCGTACGCATGTTATGCAGGCGGTCGGCAAGTTTGACGATGATAACGCGGATGTCCTTGGACATGGCGAGGAACATCTTGCGCAGCGTAAGCGCCTGCTTCTCGTCCATGCTGTCGACTTCGATGTTGGTGAGCTTGGTCACGCCATCGACGAGCTCGGCTACCGTATCGCCAAACAGGCCGGACACATCGGCAAGCGAGGTCTCGGTATCCTCGACGGTATCGTGCAGCAGCGCGGCGCACACCACATCGCAGTCCATCTTGAGGTCGGCCAAAATGATGGCTACCTCGACGGGATGGTTGATGTACATCTCACCCGAGCGCCGCTTTTGGTTGCAGTGCTTCTCGGCGGCAAAGCAGTAGGCCTGCTCCACCTTAGAAAAGTCGTCCTCATTCATATATTTGAGGCACAGGCGCTCCAGCTTGTCGTAGCTGTCCGCCATAATCTCGGGCGGCAGCTCATCGGCATGCTTATAGTGCTCCATCTCCGAGAACGGTTGGAGGGTGGAATCATGGGCGGTACGGGCTGCGGCATCCATCGAGGTCCCCTTCCCCTAGGCCCGCGGTACGATCGGGCGGTTAACTTTGGCTAGCATATCAGAAGCGCACGAATCGAGCGCCCAGCTCCGGAAAGCCGAGAACTCCATGCGCGAGCGCAAGCCCTCCAAATAGCGAATTGACCTGCTCAATTGCACACGGCCCGGGTTTTCTGCCATCGCGATGCGACGGGTGTCGTCAAACCCCGAAACGCGACAGAAACCAAGCTCTTCGAAGATTCCCAGGCCGCTTTCCACCGAGCGCTCGTCGACCGGCGTGCGAGCATCGATAGCAAGGCACATCTGCGCGATGTCGATATCGCTCGCACTAAAGGAATCGTCCCCGGTCTTGCCGCGGTTGGAGCGCCACATGGTCTGCAACGCACGATAGAGCGTGACGAGCTCGTCGCGCTCGGGCGCATAGCAGTCGAGTAGGCGCTCGTTAATGCGAGCGTCACGCGACGAGTAGAGCAAGTGAATCACGGCAGGTTGGCCGTCGCGACCGGCGCGTCCGCTCATCTGGTTGAACTCAATGCTGCCAAACGGCATGTGGTAGAGCACGACATGGCGGATATCGGGCAGGTTGACGCCCTCACCAAAGGCAGAGGTCGAAACGATGCAGCTGAGGCTTCCGTCTCGGAATGCTTCCTCCACGCGGCGACGATCGGAGCGCGCAAGCCCCGCGTTATAGAACGCGATGCGGGTCGCGCAATCGGGTACCCGCTTGCGCAGCGTCTTAGCAAGCGCCACGGACTGGTCGCGCGAGTTGACGTAGATGACGGTCTTCTCCCCCGTCGCCACAATTGACACCAGGCGGTTCTCGCGGCTCGCAAGGTCTCGGTCATCCTCGAGCTGCAAGTTCTCGCGCACCGTCTCGTCGACCACCGTACGGGTAATCGGTAGCACGCGGGCGAGCTCGGCCACAACCGGAGCCGTTGCGGTGGCAGTCGTGGCCAGAACGACCGGGTCGCCCAGGGCCTTGAGGATATCGGGCATGTCGAGATAGGCGCTGCGATCGCCGCCCTTGGCAAGGCCGGCGTGGTGCGCCTCATCGATAACGACAAACCCGATGCGCCCCGAACGCGCAAAGCGGTCGCGGTGAATGGACAGGAACTCGGGCGTCGTGAGCACGATGCCGGTGCGGCCCGAAGCCAAGCCGGCAAACACGTCATCGCGCGCCGCCTCCACGGTCTCGCCGGTCAGCACGCCTACGCCAATGCCGAGCGCGGCCATCGTCGACGAGAGGTGATAGGCCTGGTCGGCAACGAGCGCGCGCAGCGGATAGACAAAGATGCTCGCACGCCCGCGAAGGACCGCCTCGCGCGCGGCATGCACATGGAAGATAAGAGACTTGCCGCGCCCCGTTCCCATAACGGCCAGAACACTTTGGCGATCGGCCAGGGCATCGAGCGCCTCGACCTGCGCGCGGTGCGGCTGGTTCGAACCGATAAAGTTATGGATAAGCGAGCGCGTCAGCTCGGTATAGGAAAGCTGGGCGAGCGTTTGGCGCTTGCGGGACTCCAGACGAAGACCGGCGTCCGCAGGCTCCACGCCACGGCGAAGCTCACATGCCGGGTCGTCAACGCTGGGCGCCGTGGTATCGCGGACCAAGACATCCTTGATCATGAGCTTGGGCTTTACGCGACCTTGCCAATGCTCGGCCACGGCCTCGAATACCAGGTCGACGGCGCTATCGCAATTGATGAGCTTATCGATCTGCGGCACGCGGAACATAATGGCCGGCACACTCGCAGCGCCATCGGTCGCCACGAAGCGCATGTGCTCGCCGGTTTTGCCCACCACGGCACGATCGCACATTGTCACGCCCTCGGCCGCCAACAGCGGCACCTTGTTGCCCTGGCCAAACGGCTCAAGACGGGAGATTTGCTCGATGGTCTCAATATTCAGCTCGGAGAGGTCAACGGTGGCGGCAACCTCGTCGGTGTCCTCAAAGTCCTCGGCGGGAAGCTCCGATAGCACGGCCGAAAGGCGACGGCGGAACTCGTCGAGCTTGGACGCCTCGATGGTCACGCCCACCGCACCCGCATGTCCGCCGCGACGAATCAGCAGATCTGAGCAGCGCTCGACAGCGTCGAACAGGTTGACCTTGCCCACCGAGCGACCCGAACCGCGAGCGATACCGTTTTCGATCGAGAACAGCAGCGCCGGCACGTGATAACGGTTGGTCAGGCGGCTCGCCACGATACCCTTGACGCCCTCGTGCCAGCCCTCGCCACCCACGACGATTGCGCGACCGCCATCATAGGTCTCCTCGACCTTTGCCATGGCATCGCGTGTGAGCTCCGCCTCGATCTCGCGACGCTGCCGGTTGATCTCCTCGAGCTCGGCGGCAAGCGCGCTCGCTTCGATGGGGTCGCGGGCAAGCAACAGGTCGAGCGCCAGCTTGGGATCGGCCATGCGGCCGGCGGCGTTCAAGCGGGGAATGAGCGAGAATGACAGGCCATCCGCCGTAATGCTCGAAAGGTCCGCCTTGGCGAGCGCGGCAAGCGCGATATAGCCGGGGCGAGCGGTTACGCGCATCTGCTGGATGCCCTCGGCGACCAGCGCGCGGTTCTCGGGCGTCAGCGGCATCATGTCGGACACGGTACCAAGCGCCGCAACTTCGATCAGCGAACGCCAATACGGCGGCTTGCCCAGACGCTCGCCCAGAACCTGCACCAGCTTGAGTGCCACGCCGGCACCGGCAAGCTCACGCGAAGGACCCTCGTCCTCGAGCTTGGGGTCGGTCAGAGGCACGCCCTGCGGCACCTGGTCGGACGGCTCGTGATGATCCGTGACCACCAAATCGATCCCCAGGCTCTCCAGATAGGAGACCTCTTCCTTGGCGGCAATGCCGTTATCGACGGTCACGATCAGCTGGGGGCGAGCGAGCTCGTTAACGCGGTCGAGCGCCGCTCGCGAAAGACCGTAGCCCTCGTCAAAGCGATGCGGAATAAACGGCGTGACGTTGGCGCCAAACGTGCGCAGTGCCTCGGTCAACAGACAGGTCGACGTAATACCGTCAACGTCAAAATCGCCAAAGACCGCGATGTGCTCGTGGTTGCGAATAGCGCGCTCAACGCGGTCGGCAACGACCGACATGCCCGGGATAATGAGTGGGTCGGCCCAGTCGCGATCAAGCGAAGGCGTCAAAAACAGCTGGCCTTCCTCGATGGATGTAATGCCGTGCGCAACCATAATGCGCGCCACCAGCCCGGGTATGCCCAGGCCAGCCGAAAGCTCCTTTTCGAGCTCGGGGTTTTGCTGAGCGACCGCCCAGCGATGCGTCGTCTTAAGCGATGACATAGGCGCCCACCCCCGATAGGGGCAGGTCGCCGCGATACCTCTCACGGTTCATAGCGATGAGTCCTCTGTGTATGCCCGCTTCGGCAGGCAGATCTGTTGAACGGATTTATTATACCGTGCAGCGCGGACGCAAATCGCCGCAGCACGCCGCGGTTTCGGTAAACGATGCCGGTAATCGCCTCGAAATATTCGAGCGTTTCTGACGCACGGACGCATGCGAGCGTCTAGCATATCCATTCAAAACGAATTCACGAGCAAAGGGAGTCACAAGAGTATATGAAACAATGGGTTGGACTGGGCAAGTTTCTCGCGGGGCACATGCAGGTCATCGTCCCGATTTGTGTGGCGCTCGGCGTGCTCTTTACCCAGCAGATCGGCGTTCTCAAGCCCATCGTTCCCACCTTGTTTGCTTTCATGACGTTTCAGGGTGCGCTCAGCAACACCTTTCATCAGGTGGCTGAGGTGTTCCATCGTCCCCTGCATCTGATTTTGGCGTTATTTGTCTCGGCTGTGATCATCCCCATCGCAGCGTATGCCATGGGCTCACTGTTCTTTGGCTCCAATCCCAACCTTGTCTGTGGCATCGTGCTCGAGTACAGCGTACCCGTGGCAGTCACTGCCTTTATGTGGATTAGCATGTTCGGCGGCAACGGCCCGCTCGCGCTCACCATCATCCTGACGTCCTCGGTCATCTCACCTGTGACGATTCCTCTTACGCTCAAGCTCCTGCTGGGCGCCACCGTCTCGATCGACGTGCCGAGCATGATGCAGAATATGGCCTTTATGATCGCCATACCCGCCGTGCTCGGTATCGTCATTAACGAACTCACGCGCGGCTGGGGTCATGAGAAACTCTCCCCCGCGCTTTCGCCCGCCTGCAAGTTCATGATGATGGGCGTCATCGCGTCCAACTCCACCGCCATGAGCGAGTACGTGCTGCACATGAACATGGTACGCCTGGAAGTCGCCCTCTTTATCCTGGCGTTCGCCATCAGTGGCTTTATCATCGGCATCCTGGTCGCACGTGTCCTGCATCTGCCGTATAGCGAGACGACCACCATGTGCTTTACCTGTGGCATGCGCAATATCTCTTCGGGCGCCGTCATCGCCACACAGTATTTTCCCGGCGAGGTCGTGTTCCCCGTCATGTGCGGCACGATGTTTCAGCAGGTACTCGCCTCGCTTATCGGACATCTCTTTGAACGTCTGACCGGCGAGGAGCGCGCCAAACAGCGCAAGCGGGTCGAGGCCGGGCGCGACGCGATGGCACGCTAAGCAGCACTCTTTTCGCAGGCGCTCGCCTTGCTACGCGAGCGTTTCCAGATGCGCACGCAGGCGCTCAGCATCGATATCGAGCGTGGTCTCGGCATTGACCTGGGCCAGACGATAGCCCACAAAGTAGGGCGAAACCACCCAACGTGGCAGAGCCTTGGCAATGGTCCGGCCGTCCATGTGGTAGAAGAACAAGTTGTACGACTCCGCGCGACCGCCATGGTGCTCGTGCAGGATATAGCGCAGGGCCACCTGAATCGCATCGGCAAACAGGTCCGCTTCGGCTTGGTCGCGGGCGTCGTCGCTGGCGGCGATTCCCTGTGGAGCCGAGACGTTGACCTCAAAGAACCCCATGATCGGTTCGGTTGAGATGTCGACCGAGATTCTCCCCTGTTGCCAGACACTGATGCCTTCAAAGTTGGCTGAGGTCAGCGCCGCATAGCCGTCCTCCTGTTCCAGGCCCACAATCTGCATGTGTGGATGGACGAGGCTGCCGCCCGAAAGCGGGCCTTTGTTCTTGTACATGAGCACACTGCGGTACTGTTGGGAATCGATCATCTGCTGCCAACAGCCCAGGGCAAACCGCATCACATGATGCAGCTCATCCGGTTCATAGGTCACCAGGTCGGCGTCGTGATTGGCAGACTCGATCAATACGGTCTGACGTGTGGCCCGCAAGGTCTTGAACTTATTCTCGAGCCAGATACAGTCACCATCGCGCTGGATGATGTTGGCAAGTCCCTCCGTGTCGCAAAAGGGGCACGCGGTGCCAGGGCGACGATTATCGTCGGGCTTACCGCTCGCCTGCTGAACGTCAAATACCAGCGCCACGGGTTATACCTCCAGCGGCACGATCTTGGTGCCATGGAGCTCGGAGACGCCTAGCGCCGCCGCGACCGCGTCGCGATTTGCCGTAGTGATGCCGCCGCCGGGAAGGATGGTCAAACGATCGCCCGCATACTCGATTAAACGAGTCAGGTAATCGAAATTATCCTCGATCGACGTACCGGCAGCGCCGCCATGCGTGAGGATGCGCGTAACGCCGCAGTCGGCAAGTGTATCAATCGCATCGAGCTGAGCCTCGGGCGAGAGCTGGTCGAAGGCCATGTGGAAGGTAATATCGATGGGATCACGCTTACATTCCTCGGTCGCGCAGCCCGCAGCCATCACGAGGGCGCCAAGCGTAAGCTCGTCGAGCGCCCATCCGCCAGCGCAGGGTTTGCAGCAGCCAAAGACCAAGCCGTCAACGCCCGCACTCACGGCAAGGCCCAAGTCCATCTCCATCATGCGCAGCTCATCCTGGTTGTAGTGAAAGTCGCCGCCACGCGGACGGATCATGCACATCACCCGTGCATCGTGTTCGTGGGCATAGTTGGTTGTAGCGCTGATAACGCCGGCCGAAGGCGTGGTGCCACCGACGGCGAGGTTGTCACACAGCTCAATGCGCCTCGCACCGGCCTCGATGGCCGCTGGCACTCGCTCAAAGTTCTCGGCACAAAACTCGTACAGCATAGATGGACCCCCAAAGACAACAGACGTTTTCCGACGGGCATTGTCACACATCCCCATGAAGTTGCGGTGGAATAGGGACTGTTTTGGCCTCTGAGACTCCCATTTAGTCCCTATTCCACCGCAACTTAAAAGGGGGCGCTGACCGGGTTGGTCAGCGCCCCCTTTGTTGAATGGATTAACCACCCAGGTAGGCTTTGCGGACGTTGTCGTCGTGCAGGAGCTCTTGGCCGGTGCCGGTCATGGTGATCTTGCCGGTCTCGAGCACGTAGCCGCGTGTGGCGATGGAAAGAGCCATCTGTGCGTTTTGCTCGACCAGAAGCACCGTGGTGCCGGCCTTGTGCAGGTCCTCGACAATCTGGAAGATCTGCTCAATCAGAATCGGCGCCAGACCCATGGAAGGCTCGTCGAGCATAAGCAGTTTGGGGTTACTCATAAGGGCGCGCCCCATAACGAGCATCTGCTGCTCGCCGCCCGAAAGGGTGCCGGCGACCTGGCGACGACGTTCCTTCAGGCGCGGGAACTGCTCGTAGACGCGCTCCAGGCCCGGAGCCACCGTGGACTTGGGCTGCGTATAGGCACCCATCTCCAGGTTTTCCTCGACCGTCATCTGCAAAAAGGCGCGACGACCCTCGGGAACCTGAGCCAGGCCCTTACCAACCAGCTTATCAGCGGGCGTATGGGTAATATCCTCGCCCATAAACTTGATGGAGCCGGTCTTGGAGCGCAGCAGGCCCGAGACGGTCTTGAGCGTTGTAGACTTGCCGGCACCGTTGGCGCCGATCAGGGCCACGATCTCGCCCTCGTTAACGTTAAAGGAGATATCCTTGATGGCGTGGATGGCGCCGTACCAGACGTTGATGTTGTAGACGGAAAGCATCGGCTCTGCCATTTAGTTCTCCCCCTTATCCTGCTTACCCAGATACGCCTCGATAACGGCGTCGTTGTTCTGGATTTCCTCTGCCGTGCCCTTGGCGATGACCTTACCAAAGTTGAGCACGCAGATACCCTCGCAAATATTCATGACGAGCGACATGTCGTGCTCGATAAGCATGATGGCAATGCCGAAGGTGTCGCGAATCTTAACGATGTTCTCCATGAGCTCCGCGGTCTCGGACGGGTTCATGCCGGCGGCAGGCTCGTCGAGCAACAGCAGTTTGGGGTTGGTGGCAAGCGCGCGGACGATCTCCAGACGACGCTGGGCGCCGTAAGGCAGCGAGCCGGCCTGCTCGTTTGCCAGATGCTCCATATCAAAGATGGACAGCAGCTCCATGGCGCGCTCGTGAGCAGCCTTCTCGTGCTTCCAATACGTCGGCAGGCGCAGCACGCCCTCAAAGCCGGAGTAACGCTCCTGGTTATGCAGGCCGACCTTAACGTTATCCTCCACCGTCATGGTATTAAACAGGCGAATGTTCTGGAAGGTACGGGCAATACCCATGCGGTTGACCTGGTAGACCGACTTGCCCGAGGTGTCCTCACCGTCGAGCAGGATGGTGCCGTGCGTGGGCTGATACACCTTGGTGAGCAGGTTGAAGACCGTGGTCTTACCGGCGCCGTTGGGGCCGATCAGACCGGCAATCTCGGTCTTGCCGATAGTCAGGCTAAAGTCGTCGACTGCCTTAAGGCCACCGAACTCAATGCCCAGGTGGATGCACTCGAGTGCCGGGCGCTCGCCTAGGTCACGGTCGGGAACGATGGCGCCAGAAGGATACGGGACCATCTTGCCCTTGTTGAACTCAAATTTACTGGGCATCGGCTGCCACCTCCTTCTTGGAAGCAAAGCGGTCCTTGACGCGACCGAAGAACGCCTTGAGCTGCGGATTGTTGGTAAAGATCATGACCAGGATCAGCACGATGGCGTAGATGAGCATGCGGTAGTCCGAGAACTGACGAAGCAGCTCGGGAAGCACCGTGAGCAGCGCCGCCGCGATGACGGAGCCGCGCATATTGCCCAGACCGCCCAGGACCACGAACACCAGGATGAGAATGGACGTGTTGAAGTCGAACTTGGTGGCGGAGAGCTGCGAGAAGTTACCGCCGAAGAGGGCTCCGGCAGCACCGGCGAGGGCAGCGGAAACCACGAAGGCGATCATGCGGTACTCGGTGACGGAGATGCCTACGGACTCGGCTGCAATCTTGTTATCGCGCACGGCCATAATGGCACGGCCGGTACGGCTGCGAACCAGGTTGAGTACGATCACGAGTGCGACCATGACCAGGATGGCACCGGCGAGGAAGGTCGAGTACGTCGACACGCCCGAGGCGCCCTGGGCGCCCTTGATGATGGCGGTGCCGTCCTCGAGCAGGTGCAGGTCATCGATCGTGGAGTTACCCGTGATGTTAAAGATTACATGCAGGCCGCGGGAATCGACGCCCACAATGAGGCAGGTGACGATCTCCTTGATAATCTCGCCAAAGGCCAGCGTCACGATAGCCAGGTAATCGCCGCTCAGACGAAGGACCGGGATGCCAATCAAGAAGCCCAGGATGGCGGCAGCGATGGCGCCGACCACGATACTGATGATAAGGCGCACCGGATCGGAGGGAACGGCGCTCTCCAGCGCGACGGCGGTGACGATTCCCGTATAGGCGCCGACACTCATAAAGCCCGCGTGGCCCAGCGACAAGTCGCCCGCGATACCGACGACGAGGTTAAGGGAGATGGCCATGACGATATAGGCCGTGATGGGAACCAGCTGACCGGCGATCATGCGCGGAATCATGTGGTTAGACTGCATAAAGAACACGATGGCGAAGGCCACGATGCACATGGCGTACGTGACAAAGTCGTGACGCGTCTGCTTGTCTTTAAGAAACTTCATACCGCTCACCTACACCTTCTCGGGGACGTACTTGCCCAAGAGGCCGGCAGGCTTGACGAGCAGGACGATGATCAAAACACCAAAGACGATGGAGTTGGCAAGGCTCGTGGAAATGTAGGCCTGCGCCATCGCCTCGATGATGCCGATGAGAATGCCACCGACAAAGGCACCGGGGATGGAACCGATACCGCCGAAGACGGCGGCGTCGAAAGCCTTGATGCCAGGCATGGCGCCCGTCGTGGGCTGCAGCACCGGCGAGTAGGAGCACAGCAGCACGCCGGCGATGGCGGCAAGGGCAGAGCCGATGGCGAACGTCATCGAGATGGTGCGGTTGACGTTGATTCCCATGAGCTGAGCGGCGGCCTTGTCCTCGGACACGGCGCGCATGGCTTTGCCCATCTTGGTCTTACCTGTAAAGAACATCAGGCCGGCCATGATAACCAGGCAGGCGACGATGGTGACGAGCGAGACGGCGCTTACGTTGAACTTGGCCAAGAACTCCGGCACCTGGAAGGTAACGAGCGAAGTAAAGTTCTTGGGCGTGGCGCCCCACAGAAGCTGTGCGGCATTCTGCAGGAAGTAGGACACACCGATAGCCGTAATCAGAACGGCCAGCGGACCCGCCTGGCGCAGCGGCTTGTATGCCAGACCCTCGATGAGAACACCGAGAACGGTACAAACCACACAAGAGAGAATTACAGATGCCCAGCCCGGGAGGCCGAGATACGACGTGGCACAGAACGAGACATAGGCACCGACCATGATGACGTCGCCGTGAGCGAAGTTCAGCATCTTGGCGATACCGTAGACCATGGTGTAGCCCAACGCGATGATGGCGTAGACGCTGCCCATGGACAGGCCGTTGACCAGGTATTGGATAAAGACCGTCATGTTCCACATCCCCCTTTCGAATAGGTTTCCATTTAATGTATGAAACAGGGACGTTACACTGTCCCTAGATACCAAGCAAGCAGGGAAGGCCAAAACCTCCCCTGCTTGGGATCAAAACCGCTCTATGTAAGGCGGCCAATTAGGCCTGTACGTACTTGCCGTCGGTGATGACGTACGCCGTGGGCTCCTTCTGGACCTGGCCCTTATCGTTCCAGGTGAGCTTGCCGGTCAGACCGTCAACGGTAATCTTGAGCATAGCTTTGGACAGCTTCTCGGCGACCTCGGTCGGGTCGGCGTCGACACCAAGACCGGCCTCCTTGACGGCCTCGGCCACCGCGTGCACGCCGTCGTAGGCGTCGGCGGCAAACTGGTCGGGGGTATCGCCGTACTTATCCTTGTAAGCGTTGACGAAGTCGGCGTTCTTCTCGTCGTCGGCGGAGAACGGGGTCATGAGCAGCAGACCCTCGGCAAGAGAGGTATCGAAGCCCTCAACGCCCAGGATACCGTCCATGCCGTCGCAGCCCATCATCTTGACGTCGTAGCCCATGTCCTTGGCGTTCTTGAGCAGGACGGACGCCGGCGTGTAGTAGATCGGCGCAAAGATCATGGTGGCGCCGGCCTGCTTGGCCTTGGTCAGCTGGTTGGTAAAGCTCGTGGCGGAGTCGTCCTTAAAGGTCTCCTCGTCAACAATCTCGAGCTTGGACTCAGCGGCCTGGACCTTAAAGGAATCTGCGATGCCCGAAGAATAGGCGTCGCCGGAGTTATAGAACAGCACGAACTTCTCGTCCGCATACTTCTGCGCCAGGAACTTGGCAGCGTTGACACCCTGGTTGGGGTCGGTGAAGCAAACCTGGAAGACGCAATCCTTGCCGTCGGTGACGTCCTCGGAGGACGCGGACGGGGTGATCATGAACGTCTTGGGGTCGTTACCGCACTCGGCGGCAACGGCAACCGACGCACCCGTGGTGGTCGGGCCGACGAGGGCCTGCATGCCCCAGTCGAGCAGGGTGTTGAAGGCGTTGACGGCCTTCTCGCCATCGGCCTGGTCATCCTCGGCCTTGCTGGCAAGCGGCAACTCCTTGGTCGAGAAATCCTTGCAGCCAAGCTCGACACCCTGGGTAACGGACTTGCCGTAGGACGCGTTG
Organism: Collinsella aerofaciens; assembly: GCF_040910185.1. Lineage (GTDB taxonomy): Bacteria > Actinomycetota > Coriobacteriia > Coriobacteriales > Coriobacteriaceae > Collinsella > Collinsella aerofaciens_BF. The sequence goes on from NZ_JBDGBA010000012.1 coordinate 19,109, forward strand.
GCGCCGGTCAGCGGGCCGATGGTGCCGATCTTAAACGAAGCGTCGCCCGAAGCGGAACCGCTATCGCCGCCGTTGGAGGAGCAGCCAGCTAGAATGGACATCGCCCCCAGACCTGCTGCGCTCGCGATAACGCTCCTGCGATTCATAACAGGGTTCAATGACTTACCGGTGAGGCTCGACATGCGGCTCTCCTCTCAAATCTCGTCGGGTTTCGGTTACCCGACAGGCCATCCTTCGCCGTGTTCGGCGTTCGCAAAATACTAGACGCTTTAGTTAAGGAAAGTGGCGATTATTTCAACTTTTCTTTGGATTTGTTCATTTATCCATAATTCTGCGTATTTCTATTACTTTATACAGTAATGCCACTTTATTGTGTGAAAGTAATGTTTCCGTTCTGTTACAGGCGTCCTTGCCCTGAATAAAACGGCCCGCCGGTCTCGATGTATATGCACTTAGGCGGCAATGTACTTACCGTCCTGAATCACATAGGCCGTAGCAGGCTTTTCGACCTGACCTTCGTCATTCCACGTCAGCTCGCCTGTCAGGCCCTCGATCTTGATCTTGCGCATGGCCTTGGCAAGGTCGCCGGCAATGTCGGCACCGTCGGCCGAAATGTCAATCCCCGCCCTATCGATAGCCTCGGCGATGGCGTGGACGCAATCGTAAGCGTCGGCGGCAAACTGGTTGGGCGTCTCGTCGTAGGCATCCTTATAGGCCTTGACGAAGTCGGCATTCTTCTCATCGTCAGCCGAAAACGGGGTCATGAGCAGTACGCCCTCGGCAAGAGAGGTATCGAAGCCCTCCACAGAGAGCAGGCCGTCCATGCCGTCGGTACCCATGAGCGTCATGTCGTAGCCCATGTCCTTGGCGTTCTTGAGCAAAACGGACGCCGGCGTGTAATAGATCGGCGCAAAGATGAGCGTGGCGCCGGCCTCCTTGGCCTTGGTGAGCTGGTTGGTAAAGCTCGTGGAAGAGTCGTCCTTAAAGGTCTCGGTATCGACGATGTCGAGCTTGGACGCCTTGGCCTGCTCGGCAAAAGCGTCGGCAACGCCCGAGCTATACGTATCGCCGGAGTTGTAGAACAGGGCGATCTTGGCATCCGCGTACTTCTCGGCCAAGAACTTCGCGGCGCTGGCGCCCATGGTGGGATCGGTGAAGCAAACCTGGAAAACCGTGGTCTTATCCTTGGTAACGTCGAGCGACGAGGCCGAAGGCGTGACCATGAGCATATCGTCGGCGATCTCGCCCGAGACAGCGACGGCGGCACCGGTGGTGACGGGGCCGACGAGCGCCTGCATGCCCCAGTCGCACAAGGTATTGAAGGCGTTGATGGCCTTCTCGCCGTCAGCGACGTCGTCCTCAGACTTAAGCGAGAGTTTGAGGTCCTTGGTCGAAAAATCCTTGGCGGCGAGCTTGGCACCCTTCTCGGCCGAAACGCCATAGGTTGCCGCGGCGCCGGTCAGAGGGCCGATGACACCGATCTTGAAGGTCTTGCCGTCATCGGCGGAGCCGCCGTCCGAGCCACCCGACGAGCAACCAGCGAGTGCCGCGGTGCTACCGAACGCCGCGGCGCCAGCCAAGAAACTCCTGCGGTTAAGTACGTTGTTGATGCTAAACATGGTGTCCCCCTTTTCGCTGGCCGCGGTGCGGCCGTCTTGCGGTACAGGGCAAACCTTATGGTGCAAACGTTGACAGTTTGTTACGGAAGTTCGTTTGTAGCGAGCGTGTTTCCAATGTTTCCGCAGCGTTTCGGGGGTGGCGTTTTATGCTGCTCCCGCTGCCAGGCAAGCACGCGCCCGCACTTCACGCTAGAATGCACTCAACCTTTAAGCGGTTAATCCATCCATAAGATGCACGAAGGAGCTATCTATGAGCGAACCCCTGCGCACCGTGAACGTCGGCCTCATCGGTCTGGGAACCGTCGGCGGCGGCGTGGCCCGTCTGATCAAGAGCCACCACGATGAGTACCTGGCAGCCTACGGCATCGACCTTAAGCTGACCCGCGCCTGCGCGCTTGCCTGGGAGCAGGCCGAAGCCGCCGGTATTGAGCGCGAGGCCTTTACGAGCGACTGGCACGATGTCGCAACCGACCCCGCCGTCGACATCGTCGTCGAGCTGATCGGCGGCGAGCATCCCGCAACCGAGATCTTCACCACTGCCTTTGAGCACGGCAAGCACGTCGTCTCTGCCAACAAGGCCCTGCTGGGCCGTCACGTCGAGACGCTTGCCGAGAAGGCGCGCGCGTGCGGCGTGCAGATTAAGTGCGAGGCCAGCTGCGGCGGCGGCATCCCCATCGTGAGCACGCTTGAGCACGACCTGGTAGGCAACAAGATCCTGACCATCGCCGGCATCCTCAACGGCACCACCAACTTCATCCTGTCGCGCATGGACGCCGAGGGCGCCGATTACGCCGACGTACTTGCCGACGCACAGGCTAAGGGCTATGCCGAGGCCGACCCGTCCGCCGACGTCGACGGCTTCGACGCCGCCAGCAAGACGGCGATCCTCGCCTCCATCGGCTTTGGTACCCGCGTGACCACCGACGACGTATACCAGCAGGGCATCCGCACCATCGGTGCCGAGGATATCGCCCAGGCCCGCGAGCTCGGCTACACCATCAAGCTGCTGGGCATCGCCCGCAACACCGACGCCGGCGTCGACGTTCGCGTGCATCCCACGCTCATCCCGGCAGACCATATGCTCGCCAAGGTCAACGGCGCCATGAACGCCGTCTACGTGGTAGGCGACGCCGTGGGCGAGACCATGTTCTACGGTGCCGGCGCAGGCTCCTTCCCCACCGCGAGTGCCGTCGTGGGCGATATCCTGTCGCTCTCCGAGCAGATCAGCCGCGGCGTGGCCCCACTGCCCGAGATTGAGCCCTATGGTCACAACCTCGCCTTTAAGCCCATGGACGAGCTCCAGACTAAGTACTATGTGCGCCTGAAGGTCGCCGACCGCGTGGGCGCCCTGTCCGAGACGGTCGATATCTTTGCCAAGCACAACATCTCGATCTCGCTCATCAACCAGGTCGAGGACGGCAAGTCGGGCGCTAGCGATACCTGCTCGGTCATCTTCCTGACGCACCGCGCGCTCGAGAAGGACGTCCAGGCTGCCGCCGCCGAGCTTGCCAGCGTCGACTGCGTGGCCGAGGTCGCCAACGTCCTGCGCATCGAGGACGTCGAGGCCTGGACCGAAGGCGTCATGGCCAACTAGTCCACTACTTCGAACCTCAACGAAGCTCAACGTAAAAGGCGCGCTGCTTGCATCAACCGCAGGCAGCGCGCCTTCTTCTGTTTGAAGTGGAAGCCGTGTCCCAGAATTCCGGTCCAGACCGGGATGCAGCTTCCCTCAGGGCCATGTTTCGGAAAGTGTGCCCCGTTTTGAACGCAGATTCTGGGACGCGCTTTCCGCAACGGGTCTCTCGCGGAAAGCGCGTCCCACTCTGGACGCCCATTCCGGGACACCGTTTCCCAACGGCCCCTGTTTCGGAAACCACATCCCGTTTCGAGCCTTCAAAGCGGGACGCGGCTTCCCCGAGAAAGTATCGACTACTTACCGTCGTCGTCTTCGGCTTCTTCGCGCGCATAGAGCTCCAGCATGCGGCGGCGGTATTCGCGCACAGCGAGCTTGGCGCGCTCCAGGCGGCGGCGCTCACGCGGAGTCAGCTCGGACGGGTCGACCTCGTCTCCATAGGTCTTATCGGCAAGCAGGTGCGCCGCGTCCACGATGCGGGCATCGATGTGGCCGCTCGCTGCCTCGGCGGAAAGACGCTCGGCAATCGTATCGAGCGTAGGCAGGCCCTCGAATACGCGACCATGGCCATGCGAGGTCAGCAGCTCGTGCTCGCGCGCGAGCAAGCTCGCTAGGTCGTGGTGGGCGCGCAAGATGTCGAGCGCATCGGATGGATGCTCGGCAACCTCTGCCACGGCGGCGACCGGTGCGGCATCCACCACGCGGTAGAAGAGCTGCGCGAGCAATGGCATCAAGAACACCGTGATGGCACCGGCGGCAACCATGACCGACGCAATATCTTGCGACAGCGCGCCCGCGTTGACGGCAACGCTCGTAACGGCAACGATGATCGGCAGCGCCGTGGTGCAGTACAGGGCCACGGTAATGCGACCATACGCCGACACATCGCGCGTCGCAGGACAAATGCTCATGGAAATAAGAATAGGCACGGCACGAATAATCAACAACGCCACGATAAAGCCCACGAGCAGACCCGGGCGCGACGCCACGGCCGTCAGATCGATCTTTGCGCCCGATACGGTAAAGAACACCGGAATCAAAAAACCGTAGGCCAGACCGTCGAGCTTGGTCTCGAGCGTATGGTTGCCCTCGGGGATGATATAGCGCAGGACAAAGCCGGCGGCAAAAGAACCCAACACGATGTCGAGATCAAAGACGGCCGAGAACGCCACGAGCGTGACCAGGATGAGCACCGTCAGGCGCACGAAGGTCTGCGACGTGGTATCGGCGCGCTCCTCGACAAACGCAAAGAAGCGGCTGCCGACGCGCTTGGAGCGGCTTGGGACCACGGCAAGCAACACGCAGACCACCGCAAACAGGCCAAGAATCACGAGCGTTTGGATGCCGGTACGGGCAGACAGCAGCACCGACATGGCAAGCACGGGGCCGAGCTCGCCCCAGGTGCCATACGCGAGAATCGAGTCGCCCACGCGCGTTCCGACAAGTGAACGCTCACGCATGATGGGCACGAGCGTGCCGAGCGCCGTAGAAGTGAGGGCAAGCGTCACGGCGATACCGTCGAAATGACTGACCGAGAACCACGGGGTAAAGCGCACGGCAAGCCAGGCGATACCAAACGTGACGACCCACGTCGCCAAGCCGTAGCGCCCCTCGACGCCCGTGATGCTCTTGGGGTCGATCTCAAAGCCGGCAAGCAGGAACAAAAAGGCCAGACCGAGCTCGGACACAAGCGAGACCTCGGCATCTACATGGATGACGCCGAGCATATGGGGTCCCAGCACCGCGCCGAGCACGAGCAAAAAGACCGTCTCGGGAACGGGTTTTCCAGGAATCGCCGAGGCGATAAAAGGACTCGCAAAGGCCACGAGTGCGATGATGGCGAGCGAAACGAATGCCATGTGATGCCTTTCTCTTGATTGCGCATCACTGTAGCACCCTCGCCGTCCTCAACGCGCCACGAGCTGTCGTATCATAGTGAGGTTTACAAACATGTGGCTCAAGGCGACCGCAGGGCAGACCCCGCAAACCGACCGCTGCCGCATACCGTACCGTACGCCCAACCGATCAGGAAGGCAGGAACCAATGGTCTCTCGTATCTACGTGGAGAAGAAACCCGGGTTCGACGTCGAGGCTCAGCAGCTCAAGGGCGAGCTGACCGAGATTCTCGGCATCAAGGGCATCGAGGCCCTGAGGATCATCAACCGCTACGACGTCGAGGGCATCGACGAGGAGCTTTTCCGCTCCTGCGTGCCGACCGTCTTTAGCGAGCCCCAGGTCGATGTGACCTACGACGAGCTCCCCGCAAGCGATGGCGCCGTCTTTGCCGTCGAATTCCTGCCTGGCCAGTTTGACCAGCGCGCCGACTCCGCCAGCGAGTGCGTGCAGCTCATCAGCCAGGGCGAGCGCCCCGCCGTGCGCTCCGCCAAGGTCTATATGATCTCGGGCGCTCTGGACGAGGCCGCCATCGATGCCATCAAGCACTACGTGGTGAACCCCGTCGAGGCGCGCATCGCCTCGCTCGACCTGCCCGAGACGCTGTACATGGAGACCCCCGAGCCCCAGCCCGTCGAGGTGCTCGACGGTTTCCGCGAGCTCGACGAGGCCGGCCTTGCCGCCTTTATTTCCGAGCGCGGCCTTGCCATGGACGAGGCGGACATCGCCTTCTGCCAGCAGTACTTCCGCGATGAGGATCGCGACCCCACCATCACCGAGATCCGTGTGATCGACACCTACTGGTCCGACCACTGCCGCCACACCACCTTCGGCACCGTCCTGGACGACGTGACGATCGACGACGCCGTGGTGCAGCAGGCCTTCGACCGCTACATGGAGATGCGCCACGAACTCGGCCGCGACGCCAAGCCCGTCTGCCTCATGGACATGGGCACCATCGGCGCTAAGTACCTTAAGAAGACCGGCGTCATGACCGATGTCGACGAGTCCGAGGAGATCAACGCCTGCACCGTCAAGGTGAAGGTCGATGTCGACGGCGAGGACCAGGACTGGCTGTTCCTGTTTAAGAACGAGACCCACAACCACCCGACCGAGATCGAGCCCTTCGGCGGTGCCGCCACCTGCGTGGGCGGCGCCATCCGCGACCCGCTCTCGGGCCGCAGCTATGTGTACCAGGCCATGCGCGTCACCGGCGCCGGCGACCCCACCGTCCCGGTTTCCGAGACGCTCGAGGGCAAGCTGCCGCAGCGCAAGCTCGTGACCACTGCCGCCGCCGGCTACTCCAGCTACGGCAACCAGATCGGCCTTGCCACCGGCCAGGTCAACGAGCTCTATCACCCCGGCTACGTGGCCAAGCGCATGGAGGTCGGCGCCGTCGTGGGCGCTACCCCGGCAAACCACGTTCGTCGCGAGTGCCCCGCCCCCACCGACAAGATCATCCTACTGGGCGGCCGCACCGGCCGCGATGGCATCGGTGGCGCCACCGGCTCCTCCAAGACCCAGAACACCGAGTCCATCGAGACCTCGGGTGCCGAGGTCCAGAAGGGCAACGCCCCTGTCGAGCGCAAGCTGCAGCGTCTGTTCCGCCGCGGCGACGCCTGCCGTCTGATCAAGCGCTGCAACGACTTTGGCGCCGGCGGCGTCTCGGTCGCCGTGGGCGAGCTTGCCGACGGCCTGTATGTCGACCTTGATACCGTGACCAAGAAGTACGACGGCCTGGACGGCACCGAGCTCGCTATCTCTGAGTCCCAGGAGCGCATGGCCTGTGCCGTCGCCGACGGTGACGTCGAGGAGTTCATGGGCTACGCCGCTGAGGAGAACCTCGAGGCGACCGTTATCGCCGAGGTTACCGCCGAGCCGCGCATGCGCATGGCCTGGAACGGCGTCGCCATCGTCGACCTGTCCCGCGAGTTCCTCAACTCCAACGGCGCACCCAAGCACCAGGTCGCCCACGTGTGCGCCCGTAGCGTGTGGCAGCCCAGCTGGGCCGGCACCACGCTCGCCGAGCGCATGACCTCGCTTGTCACCGACCTCAACGTCGCTTCTAACAAGGGCCTTTCCGAGCGCTTCGACTCCACCATCGGCGCCGCGACCGTGCTCATGCCCTTTGGCGGCAAGACGCAGCTCACCCCAAGCTCGGCCATGGTCGCCAAGTTCCCCGTGGACGGCGAGACCACCACGGCGAGCGCTATGGCATGGGGCTTCAACCCCTACCTGATGGAAGCCGACCAGTTTGCGGGCGCCTACCTGTCCGTGGTCGAGTCCATCGCCAAGCTCGTTGCCGCCGGCTTTGAGCACAAGCGCGCCTACCTCTCCTTCCAGGAATACTTCGAGCGCCTGCGCACCGAGGCAGAGCGCTGGGGCAAGCCCGCGGCAGCCGTCTTGGGCGCCCTTATGGCCCAAGTCGACCTGGGTGCCGGCGCCATCGGTGGCAAGGATTCCATGAGCGGCTCGTTTGAGGACGAGGCCGGCGAGCTCAACGTCCCGCCGACCCTGATCAGCTTCGCCGTCGCCGTGGGCAAGGCCGCCCGCGCCGTCTCGCCCGAGTTCAAGGGCCTCACGCACCGCGTCGTCCGCATCGCCCCCGCCACCTATGGCGAGGACTACCGTCCCGACGCCCAGCAGCTGCTCGCCGCGTTTGACGCTGTCGAGGTGCTCACTGCTACCGGCAACGCCCTGGCCATCTCCACGCCCGGCTACGGCTGCGGCGCCGAGAGCCTCTTTAAGATGTGCGTCGGTAACCAGATCGGTATCGAGCTTGCCGAGGATGTAGACGTGGAGAGCCTCTTCACCCCGCTCTACGGCAGCTTTATCGTCGAGCTCGCCGAGGATGCCGAGCTGCCCGAGGTCGCCGACGGCGTTGTCGTCGAGCCCCTGGGCACCACCGTCGAGGGCTATGTCATCGACACCGGCTCCGAAGTCATCGAGCTCGCCGAGCTCCAGGAGGCCTGGGAGAGCGGCATCGAGAGTGTCTTTGCCTACCGCAGCGCCGACGAGACCCCCGAGGTCGAGACCATCGACTTCCGCGCCAAGAACATCCACGTGTACGCCGGCGCCAAGATCGCCCGCCCGCGCGTGGTTATCCCCGTGTTCCCCGGCAACAACTGCGAGTACGACAGCGCCCGTGCCTTCCGTGCCGCCGGTGCTGAGGCCGACACCTTCGTGATCAACAACCTCACGCCCGAGGCCGTCGCCGAGAGCACCCACGAGCTTGCCCGCCGCATCCGTGCAAGCCAGATCGTTATGATCCCCGGCGGCTTCTCGGGCGGCGACGAGCCCGACGGCTCTGCCAAGTTCATCACGGCGTTCTTCCGCGCTCCCGAGGTCACCGAGGCAGTCCGCGACCTGCTCAAGGCCCGCGATGGCCTAATGCTGGGCATCTGCAACGGCTTCCAGGCCCTGATCAAGCTCGGCCTGGTGCCCTACGGCGACATCGTCGACGCCACGCCCGATGCGCCCACGTTGACGTTCAACACCATCGGTCGCCACCAGAGCCGTCTGGTGCGCACCCGCATCTCGTCCAACTTGTCCCCGTGGCTGTCGCAGTGCAGCCTGGACGACCCCTACACCGTCGCCATCAGCCACGGCGAGGGCCGCTTTGTCGCCAATGACGAAGTGCTCGCCCAGCTGATCGCCAGCGGCCAGGTCGCCACGCAGTACGTGGGCGAGGACGGCAAGCCCAGCATGGATCTCTCCGTCAACCCCAACGGCTCCGCACTCGCCATCGAGGGCATCACGAGCCCCGACGGCCGCGTCCTGGGCAAGATGGGCCATGCCGAGCGTCGCGGCGACAACCTGTACCGCAACGTGCCCGAGCATGTCCCCGGCGATAAGTTCATGCCGATCTTTGAGAGCGGCGTGGCCTACTTCGCTTAAACCTTTCCCATCGGTTACAATCCCTTCGGGTAACAACACCCGCCACCGACACATCCGGTGGCGGGTTCTTTTTTGCTTCGCGCATGTAGGAAGGACATCATGGAAAGCCGCAAGCCGTATCTCGCCACCCTGCCCGGACTCATCCTGGGCTGTCTTGTTTGCTGTGCACTCTGGGGATCGGCCTTTCCCTGCATCAAGATCGGCTACGCACTCTTTGGTATCCCAGCGCACGACAGCGCTTCGCAGCTGCTCTTTGCAGGTTTACGCTTTACGCTTGCCGGCGCCCTGGTTATCGTTGGGATGAGCGCGGCCCAACGCCGTCCCCTCATACCGCAAGCGCGCGACATCAAACCCATCTTTGTCTTGTCGCTCTTCCAGACTATCGGGCAGTACTTCTTTTTCTATCTGGGCCTCTCACGCGCCAGCGCCATGTCGAGCTCCATCATCGAGGCCAGCGCCAACTTCCTCGCAATCCTCTTTGCCGCCCTGGCATTTCACACCGAGAAGCTCAGTACGGCCAAGGTGCTTGGCTGTGCGCTGGGCTTTGCCGGCGTCGCGCTCGTCAACCTTTCGGGCGCAGATGGCACCTTTGGCTTCAGGCTCGATGGCGAGGGCTTTATCCTAGCCTCCACTGTCGCGGGTGCTCTTTCGACCTGCCTGATCGGTATCTTCTCGCGCGAGCACGACGGCGTCTTGCTTGCCGGGTGGCAGTTCTTGGTCGGCGGCCTGGTCCTCACCGCCATCGGCTTTTTGATGGGTGGCGCGCTCTCCCCCACAGCGATTGTCCCCGCCATCGCGCTCATCATCTACATGGCGCTTATCTCCGCGGTCGCCTACTCGCTGTGGTCGCGCCTGCTTGCCGTCAACCCCGTCAGCCGCGTCTCGGTCTTTGGCTTTATGAACCCGGTCTTTGGCGTGCTGCTGAGCGCGCTGCTGCTCGGCGAGGGCGCTGGCACGAGCCCCGTTACCGTCATAGTTGCCCTGCTGTTGGTCTGCGGCGGCATCATCATTGTCAACAAACCCAAAAAAGCCTAGCGAGCTCACTTTTTAGGAAGGGCATTCGCATACTTTAGCTTAATGGAATACATCGATGAGCTGAGGGCCGCCACGCACGCAAGCGTGCGACCCTTTTCCTAGCGTATCTGGATGCCGGCTTTCTTTTTCTCGGCCTTGACGCGGTAGAGCTCCGCATCGGCAGCGCGAAGTAAGTCTTGCCAGGTATCAACACTATCGCCGACCCGCGCGTAACCGATGGACATCCGCAATGCATACGGTACCTCGGCACGAGCGAGCTCGTCGTCAATCGCCGAACACAGGTCTATGATGTCCTGTTCCGCCGCTGCCTTTTGGAGCACCACAAACTCATCGCCACCATAACGTGCGATAAAGCCACCAGACGCCGAGCAGACTTCTTTGAGCGCAGCGGATATGACCTGAAGAGCATGGTCGCCCTCCACATGTCCATAGCGATCGTTAATCTGCTTAAAGCCATCAGCGTCCATCATAAGCAGATAAACATCTTCGGCCTGATCCACATTTGAAAAGAGCGACAGCATATAGGTCTCAAAACGATTGCGGTTGTTGAGTCCAGTCAACGGGTCAGTAGAGATCAGTTGCTCCTGATAGACGATGTAGAGCAGCAGGATGCTCAGCGTTATACCGACGCAAAGGCCCGGTACCGAAAACAAAACTTGGAAGGTACCGCCCACCAGAGCGGGAACCGCAAAAAAGGCGAGGGCGCGATAAATGGCCTTCTTTTGCAGGCTTTCGACTTTTCGAGCCTGAATAAAGGCATGCAAGGACGTATATATGACGTAGCAGTAGCTCACGATGGGCTGAATCATATAAGCAAAGCCGCGACGATATACGCCCTGTGCATCGATATAGAACATAGCGTGCGTCCAGTAGCTGGTAAATGCCAGCACGACCACCAATGCTGTTGGCAACGTTAAAAGTACCACCCTGTAGGGCGTGGTCAGGAGCCGTGAGCCCTGCATCGTCTCGGAATAGAAAAACCAAATGAGGCACGCGATGGCGAACAGCGAAAACGAGACCGCGTTGGAAATCCAGTTGGCCGTGATGCCTACAGGAGTGCTCACGCCGTCCGAGAGCGTCCAGATCATATCGAAGAAAATGTAGGCAGCAGACGTGTAGCCCAGCATGCTAAACAAAAGCTGCTGGGTGCTCGAGAACAGGGAGCGACGGCTTCGTACGGCAAGCCCGATAAGAATAATCATGCACAGCAGGAATATCTCGATCTTGAGTGCCTTAATCACTAGACGCCCTCCCTTCAATATCCAAGTGGCCAGAATCGCCCGAGTCGCGCCCAGGCGCCAAACACCCCTTTCTCCGCAGGGGTAAAGGGAATCATAGCAGAGCGCCCGAACGTCACTGCAGAACAGCCACCGTTCGGGCGCCCATACGGCGCGAATTGCACACGCCGGCTTGATTGACTCGCGTCGACGATTACTCGCCGTCGATGTCGGTCGCGACGGCCTCCTCAATAGCCTCGACGCCTTCGACCGACAGATCCTCTTCGCCGTGGCAGAACTTCTTATCGACCCAGCCGGTCAGAATCGGGGCCATGATTGCCGTGATGATGACGGCGGTGGCGATCTGCGCATACGCGGTGGGCGCAAGCTCGGCATAGCGTGGCGCGACCTCGGCAAGAGCAACCGGCGTGGTCATAGCCGTGCCGGCGATGGTGGAGCAGGCAACGGCGGCCTTGCCGTTGCCGCCGCACAAGCGCTCGAAGGCAAAGGTGATGGGGCCAACGATAAAGAGGGTGATGAGGCCCAGCAGGATGCCCGAGATACCGCCGGTGATAAAGCTCGACAGGCTCATGGACGCACCGAGCTGAAATCCGATGACAGCGATCGCGGGATTGGCGCCGGGGACCAGCAGGTTCTTGATAAACGGGAACAAGTTGCCCAGGACCATGCCGATAACAAGCGGCAGGATGGATCCGATGATGGTGCCGACGGGGATATTGGCGAGACCCGAGACACCGAGGATGATCATCGTGACGGCGGGGCCGGCCGTAAAGAACAGGATACCGACAGCGCCCTGCTCGGACTCATCGCCGAACTCGCCCATGATGCCCGTATAGAGCGCCATGTTGCAAAACGTAATGCCGCCGATGATGGAAACCGAGCTCAGGCCTAAAAAGTTATCGTTAAAGAAGTACGCGACGCCCAGACCCAGCGCGGCTGCCACTACAAGCTTAGGAATCAGCACGACGATGCCGGTCTTGATGGCGCCCGGCGTGGACTTAAAGCTGATGCCGGCGCCCACAAACAGCAGGATCGCGGCGACGATGGTATTGGACCCACCGCGGCAGGCAGCCGTAAAGAAGCCGCCGATCTCAAAAACCTGCGGGCAGAAGGTGTTGAGCAAAAGACCGACGATCATGGGATAGATCATGATGTCGCCCGGGATGCGCGGGACCTTGAATTTCTTTTGCTCGTTGGCGGTTGCTTCCTGTGCCATGAAACCCCCATTTCCGCTGACGGGGTACAAAAGCCCACGTCACGCTTTGCTACAGTAAAGTTTGACCATGGTACCAGAAGAAATAGACCAGCTCGGTGAAAAATTCTACAAGTTGGGATGGAACGAGATTCGGCGCCCGCGACGCCAGCCCTATATAAGGCTCAAGACGATATAGAGCACGATGCCCGAGACGCAGCACCACAGCATCGATTTTGTCTTGACCGCCACGGCCACGACGCCGGCGGCCGCAATCCAGGGAACCAAGGCAGGCCAGAATCCCGCGTCGAACGCGCCGGGGTTCACCAAGTCGTTGGCGACCAGCGCGGCAAAGGCAGCGGGCGGGATATAGCCCAGGGCCTCGGTAATGCGGGGCGACAGGGTCCGCCCGCGCAAGGCGAACGCCGGCGCGATGCGAAAGAACGCGATAGCAGCCCACGACGACAGCCACAAAACCAAGAACTCGTTAACGGGCATCGCGGGCACCTCTTCCGTCAAATACAGCATCGCACGCCAGCGCAATGGCAATACCGACCACGACGCTTGCCGGCACGGCAATATTCGTGAGGCCCAAGGACTTGCATACGGCGACGGACACCGCGCCCGAAACCGCTGCGACAACGTTGCCGCGCGACAGTCGCTGCGAAAAGAGCAGGCAGATAAAAAGCGATGTGCAGACAAAGCCCGCAATAGCGGTGGGGACATCGACAACAGTGCCGACAACGGCGCCCATCGTGCACGAAACGCCCCATGTCGCGATGAGGATCGCGTTGAGCACAAAAGACTCGAGCGGACCCCAATCCTCCCCTTCAACCAACTTGGCAAGCGAGATGCCATATGCTTCCTCGGTGAGCGTCGCGGCGACGGCCAGCGTCTGACGCTTCGAGGCACCCCTCAGATGCGGGGCAAGCGATGCCGAATATAGTGCAAAACGCGAGGAGATGGCGGCGACGCTCGCGATAATCGAAGGTGCCGGTACGCCCGCCAGCCAAAGATTGCAGATCATAAACTGGCCGCTGCCCGTCACAAACGTGCTGCTCAGGGCAAAGACCATCCAGGGCTCCATTCCCGTCTGCCCCATGATCATTCCGCACGGCGCGCCTATTGCAACATAGGTAAGCATCACTGGCCAGACGGTTCTAACGATTTTGAGCACCATACGCTTCTCATCCTGACAAGGTCTCCGAACCGCATGTAGCGACACGGCAGAATCATCATCCGACAGCAACCGAGTTCACCTACAATTGCCACCGGATCGAAAGACACAACTTTTTAGGAAGTCATTATGACAGCTATCGATCGAGACCGGGCGCGCGCGGCCTTCAAAAGCTACACCGATGCCTACGACGCCACCAACCCACGCATCGCGCTCAAAATCGAGCATACGTACCACGTGGCCGAGGCATGCGATGCCGTAGCGCGCGAGCAGGGCTGGTCGTCAGAAGATATTGACCTGGCATGGCTTTGCGGCCTGCTACACGATATGGGCCGCTTTGAGCAGCTGCGACGCTGGGACACCTTTAAGGACGCCGAGAGCATGAGCCATGCGGCGCTGGGGATCGAGGTCCTCTTTGGCGAGAATCCCGCCGATGCACCCGCCGTAACGAGCATCCGCGACTTTATCGATGACCCGGCAGAAGATGAGCTCATCCGAGCGAGCATTGCCTATCACAGCGATTTCCGTCTACCCGCGCAGCTCGACGTGCGCACGCGAAGCTTCTGCGATATCGTGCGCGATGGTGACAAGATCGACATTATGCGCACCATCGCCGACAGCACCGTCGACACTATCCTCAAGGTGGACGAGAAGACGTTTCTCGGCAGCCGTTTCTCGTCGCCGACACTTGCCGCCTTTGACGAGCACCGCTGCGTCGCACGCGATGAACGCAACGAGCCCGCAGACTACCTGGTGGGACTCATCTGCTTTATGTTTGAGCTCGTCTATCCGGCAAGCCGCGCGCTGGCGCGCGAACAGGGCGATATCCACCGCCTGCTCGACGCGCCCTTTGGCATTACGCGGCCCTTTACCGACCCCGCCACGCAGGCAACCTGGAGCCGTCTAAAGGACGAGATGCGTAACTGGCTGGCGCGCGCCTAGCGCTCAAGCTGGGCTAGCAGCTCCTCGACGACCTCGACGGCGTCCCCAACAACCTTGTACTGGGCAGCACCGAAAATGGGGGCATCCGGGTCCTCGTTGATGGCGATAATGCACTCCGCCCCACCGATGCCGGCGAGATGCTGGATGGCGCCCGAAACACCGATACTCACGAGAAGCTTGGGCGAAACCGATACGCCGGTCTGGCCAATCTGATGGCGATACTCCAACCAGCCGGCCTCCACGACAGGTCGCGTGCAACCAAGCTCGGCTCCCAGAGCCTCGGCGAGCCTTCGCATCAGGGGCAGATTCTTCTTGCAGCCAATGCCGCGGCCCACCACGACCAAGCGCTCGGCATCGGCGATCGAGGCCTGCTGCCTCCACTCCTCGGCGGGAATCGAGATCTCGACACGAGCCTTAGCATCATCCGCAAGCGATATCTGGGTAATCGTGCCGGAGCGGTCGTAGTCAAAGTCGGGCGCCTTAAAGATGCCGGGACGAACCGTTGCCATCTGGGGACGATGATTGGGGCAGACGATGGTGGCCATCAGGTTGCCGCCAAACGCCGGACGCGTCTGTTGCAGCAGTCCCGTCTCCGTATCCATCGAAAGTACAGTGCAGTCAGCCGTAAGGCCCGTCTGCAAGCGCACGGCAACGCCGGGTGCCAGTTCGCGGCCAAAGGCGGTCGCGCCGTACAGAATGGCCTCGGGCTTGCGCTCTGTCACCAAATCACAGATCAGGCGGACATAGACTTCAGCGTCGTTCTGACGCAGGCGCTCGTCGCGACAGACCAGGACCTCATCTGCGCCCGCGCAAACCAGATGCTCCAGGTCGCCGAGAGAACCCTCGGGACCCATACCGACCAGTGCCACCAGACGGCAGCCGCGAGCATCGGCAAGCTCGCGGCCCTTGCCCATAAGCTCATAGGCAACGGGAGTCACCGTATCGTGCTCGTCGGTCTGCGCGAATACCCAAATGTCTCGATACGCATCAAGGTCAACCGCGCCGGCGGCCTCATCACGCTCGATCGAGATAGCATTGACAGGGCAGGCGTCGACGCACCCACCGCATAGGATGCAGCCGTCGGTTACGTGGGCGCATCGGTTGGGTCGCTCGCCTTCCACCACGATGCCGCCCGAAGCACAGGCGCGAACGCAGCGACCGCAGCCGATACAGGCTTCGCTATCGATAATCAGTCCGCTCATCTACGCCATCCCCTCGATAATCTTGGCAAGTTTTGCCGCCTGCTCGGACGCCGTTCCGTCAACGTCCTCGCACGTTTGGTCACGGTCGGGCACAAACGATCGCACGACCTGTGTCGGTGATCCGGCAAGGCCGCAACGCGAGGGATCGGCGTTCACGTCGGCGGCACTGACCACGCGCACGTCCGCCTCCTCCGCCGCGCGAATACCGGCAATGCTCGGCATACGCAGCTGGCCGATCTCCTTGGCGGTCGTCATCGCACACGGCATCTCAAGATAGACCGTCTCCTCGCCGGCATCGCAGCCGTGAACAAGCGCCAGTGAACCACAGGTCGTAAAGCCCGCGCTTTGCACGCAACTCACGTCGGTCACGCAGGGAATCTCAAAGGCACCGGCAAGTTCGGGACCAATCTGGGCCGTATCGCCGTCCACCGCCATCTTGCCGCAGATGAGCAGGTCAAAGTCCTCGTCGAGCGCCTCGATACCGCACTTGAGGGCATAGGTGGTTGCCAGGGTATCGGCACCCGCAAAGGCGCGATCGGTCAGCAGCAGTGCGTCATCGGCGCCTCGGGCGATGCAGTCGCGCAATAGCGATTCAGTCGCGGGGATGCCCATCGACACCACCGTTACGCGCACGTCCATGCCAAAGCCGATAAAGTCGTCCTTCAGCGCCAGCGCGCATTCCAAAGCGCTCGCGTCAAAGGGGTTAATGACCGCTTGCTTGCCATCGCGCACGATAGTATTGGTCTTGGGGTCCATCTTGACCTCGGTGCTTCCGGGCACGGCCTTGACGCACACCACCATATGGAAATCGCTCATCTTCACGCGCCCCCTTTCTGGACAAGCTCATCCAAGAGCTTCTCCGAAAACAGGTTGCCGCGACCCAGTTGCCCGTCGGGATCGAGCTGGAGCTTGAGCCGCGCCGACTCGACCATGGCCTCGTGACCGTACATCGTCTCTAAGAAGCCCGCCTTGATCTTGCCGACGCCGTGCTCGGCAGAAACGGCGCCGCCCATAGCCGTCACCTCCGCAGCCCACCGGGCAAACAGCTCGCCACCTCGACGGTAGTCCTGCGCATCGCGCGGCAGAATGTTCACATGCAGATGGTTGTTACCGATATGCCCCCAGGCAGCAGACTCAAGCCCGCTTTCGGCCAGCGTGCGGCGATAGAGGGCCACGACATCGGCAAGGCGTGCATTGGGCACCGACATGTCCGAACCCAGTTTGGTAATGGTGGGATCCGTGCGGCGACGCTCGTCGATAAGCATATTGACGCTCTCGGGGACCGCATGGCGGAAGAACCGCTGGCACTCGCGATCAACCTCGGTGCGCGCGACCCATGTCGCATCGTCGCTGCCGCCCGCAAGCTCTAGTACCCACCCCAAGTGATACAGCTCCTCAGTCGCCTGGGCCTCGTCATCGCAGTCGAGCTCCACGTAGACACAGACCTTGGCCTCTTTGTCGAGCGCCGGCAGCGAGGCAAACGCCGTCGACTGCTCGCGCTGACGACGCAGGATATCCAGAGCGCCCGCATCGAAATATTCGATGGCAGCCGCGTGGGAGAGGACGGGACGCACAGAATCGGTGAAGGACACAGCCTTGTCTTCGCTGTCAAAGAAGCAGCTCACGCCCCAAACGACCGCAGGCGCCGCCTGCAGGGCAATCTCGAGCTCGGTGATGACGCCGAGTGTGCCACACGCACCGATAAACAGATCGATGGCATCCATATCGTCAGCGACGAAATAGCCCGAAGCATTTTTGGTCTTGGGCATGGTGTAGTCGGGAAGGTCGAGCTCGAGCGTGCGGCCCTGCACCGTGACGAGCGAAAGGCGACGACCCTGCGCAAAAACCTCGCCACGATGAAGCTCGAGCAGGTCGCCATCGGCCAGCACGACATGAAGGCCCGTGACGTGAGGGCGCATGGGGCCGTAGGCGTAGCTGCGGGCACCGGAGGCGTTACATGCCGCCATGCCGCCCAGACAGGCAGACGCCTCGGTGGGATCGGTGGGAAAGAACTGCTCGGGGGCCTCTTGGAACTCCTCGTAGGCCTCAAGCGATGCCTGGTCCCAACCAGCAGTCGGCAGCACCTTCTTGCTCAGCTGCTTGCGCAGCTCCGAGAGCACAACGCCCGGCTCCACGCGCAGCAGAAATTGGCCTTGTTCATCGCGGCGAAGGCCCAAGTAGCGATTCATACGGGAAGTATTGAGGATATGCCCGCCGTGGGGCACGGCACCGGCGGCAAGGCCGGTTCGGGCGCCCTGAACCGTTACCGGGACACGCTCGGCATGGAGCTTTTCCAAAATGGCACGGACCTCGTCTTCCGTTGTCGGAAACGAGATGCTCGAGGCCTCGCCCGATGCGCGAGACTCATCGCGACCATACTCTTCGAACTCGTCGGTGAAGGGTTTGATGGTTGCAGACACGCGAACTCCCCCTTTAGCTAACTACAGTGTTTGCAGGGAGATGTTACCGCATCGTTTCGTCGACGTGTTCGAGACCGTCTCCATAATTGGCGATTTTTACGTTCGTGCAATTCGGCAAGCGGCTGGATTTCCTCGGCAGACGATGCTTTTGACACATATGGCGCCGCCGTCGCCGACCGAGCGATTGTCGCTCGAAAAAAGTTGGAGTATTTTTTGCCGCCTTTTACCTGCGGAGACGCCAATCCGTCAAGCATTTGGTCAGAAATTGGTCAAGTAGCGGCTGATACGGTCGGCATCGACAGCCAAAACCGACAGAAGTTTTGGCCCCAGAAGCAGGGAGGTTCCCATGGCATATTACTGGCCCCAGTACGGCATCGCCATCGAAGTCGACGACGATCCCCATCTCCTGCCTTTCGACGAAGAGGCATTCCCCGATACGACGGTCTACCACGTTACCACCGATGTGATCTGCGACCCCGAGTCGTTCTCGGCGCTCGCCCACCGCATCGCGCATATCCACGACATCGAGCTCCCTCCCGACTTCGACGAGCTTGTCTACTCACGCCGCCTGATGCTTCACATGCTCTTTGGAGCGAACCCGTCCACCTTTGCGCGCATCTATACCGCCAAGGATGCCGCATGAGCGCGAAGAAGCCACCCCACTTTGCAGGCCTGGGTCGTCGCAAGAAGCTCATCGTTGCCTGCTTGGCCATCGTCTGTGCCCTTGTCGCCGTAGGACTATACGCTTGGCAGTCGCAGCCCGTACCCGAGGCGGGCGCTTCGGTTACGACGGCCGAGGGCAAAACGCGTCAGGAAATCCAAGATGAGCTCGACGCCATAGTCCGCGACAACATGATGACGATTTCGGTCGCACCGGTCGCTCAGCTGCAGGAGGACGGCAAGCTGCGCGTCAACGTGCAAAACGTCCAAGACAATAAATTTCCCCAGCGATTCCGCGTCATCCAAAACGACGAGACCATGTACGAATCCGGTGTGGTCGAGACCGGCAAGACAATCGAAACGTGCCCCGCCGGCGACATCAAAGAAGGCGAGGCGTACATCGAGATCCAGGCACTCGATGCCAAGACCCTCGACAGCCACGGCAATCCGACACGTGTCAAGGTGCGGGTTGAGCAAGCCGAGAACTAGCTTTTCCGGCCGACGCGGCACCGCACGCAATTCACCAGCATTCGTCCAATCATCGCGGGGACGGCCCGCGGCGAATAGAAAGGAACGACCATGGACATCACCAGGAACATGAACGGAGCCAGAGCGCTCGTCGTGGGCGCGGGGCTCGCGCTCGCGCTCGCAATGGGCGCCGCCCCGACGCCAGCTATGGCGGCCGGGCGCGTTGGAACCACGAAAGTAATGGTCAGGACCGAGATCGACAACGTTGAGTTCAAAGTTCCGACGGTTATTCCCTTCGTCGCCAAGGCCGACGGCACGCTTCAGGGCCCCTCAGAAGACGCGACCACCATCGACAATCATTCGGCCTACGGCATCCATGTCACCAACATGAAGATCGACGCCATGAACACCTGGACCATTGCTGCCGACGCCAAGGCCGGAACCGCGCAGAACTCCATCGACTTTAAGGTCGGCCCCGACGGCGCGCTCCAGAACGCCAGCGCCGCAATGCAGGGGACGGGCCTCGATCTTTCCAAGAATGCAGCCTTCGACATGGGCTACCAGGGCATTGCCGGCGGCACAGACAAAATTAAGCTCAAGACAAGCGGAAACGTCGCCCGCGTCACGCGCGACATCTTCCACGTAACCGGCGAAGGCGATCAGGTTGCAACGATCACCTGGACGGTCGAGCCCGGTGTGCACACGGCATAAAGCCGTCGCCCTGGCCGCCGCCGTCAGCATCCTAGCGTTTGGGCCAGCCATGGCCTTTGCCCAGCAAGAACAGGCGCAGGCCGCCACACAAGTGACGGTCGACCTCTCGGAGCTCGACCGCCGCGACCGCGAGGAACCGTTGGCGCAGACAGGCGACAGACGATGGCTCTTGGCAGCAGGCGCCACAGCAGCAGGCGCGGGAACCGCCGGCCTCGGTCTGCACATCAAACGCAGCCAGAAACAAAACACGGACAGGCCGCACTAAATTAGCTAAGGAGACCCCATGGCATCGAAGAACCTTTTGCCCGTCGTCGCACTTTGCGGCGCGCTCGCAACCGGAACGCCTGTCGCCGCTTGGGCGACTCCCGTCATGGCAGACTCCTTACCAGCAGCCCTAAGTTCCGCCCCAAATCCGTCGAGCACCATTGCGTGCGAGCGTTTTTCGATCGCACAGGCCGCGATCTCAACCTCGGGATGCCTTCGTCGTAATACGGACGGCTCGATAGTCGTGGATATCAAGCGTTCGAACAAGGCAAACGGCTCCCAGGCGGGGTGCGCCGTCTGCACGTGGCGCTCGGTTGTGCTCGATGCGGATGGCGATCCATGCAATTTAGAGCTGCGCATCGACATCGCTTCGGTCGATGACTCGGCGAACGGAGCGAAGGTCGCCTTCGACGGTACGTTTTTTGAGAAAGGAGGCGGTATATGTCTGGGCTGCGCCGCCGCGAATGCGGATGATGCGCAGCCCACCCTCTCATTCACGGCATCGTTGCGGCTGACCAAAGCCGGTACCGATGCCATCGCGGCGGGAGAAGCGTCCCTGCTGTTCTACGCCGTCAGCACCAAAGACACAGACGCTCATTTCGAGAAGCCAGCCGGATCACTCAGCCTTACACGAGGGATAGAGGCAGGCCCTATTGAAATCGATGCCCACGCGCAAAGCAGGCAACGTATTCTTGCCGACCCGGCGCTTCTCGAAATGGAGTGGAACGGATCAGGAGCCATCGGAATTCTCCCCTCCACGCTTGACGCCAAGACGCTCCCCTCAAACGACGAACCCATCAACGCAACCATACAAGAAGAGAGCGCGGACAAAGAAGCAGGTGCGGGCGACACGCCGTCGCCGAAAAACAGCGTCCCAGCTTCTTTCGAAGCATCGAATGAGCCCGCTGCCGTTCCAAACGACCCCGAGCTCGCGGACAGTCTGGGGCTTGCTGATCCTAAAGAAATTGATGAGGGTAACTGCTGCGTGCTTGCCGCGCTCGACCACACAGAGGTCATCGACGCTGCGAACATCGAAGTTGCCGCCGCCAATCAGCCCGTCCGCAAGTCGGCCATCATCGCATTTCCCGAATCCATCGAAGTCGTCTTTTTGCCATCGGGCGAGGTCGTGGCCCCAACACTGCTCACCTTGTTGGGCGCCAAGAATACTCGAAACGAAATTAAAAAGGTCACGGTTGTCGACCCTGTAACCACCGCTAAACTGCGTCTATACGCCGTTGCCCCAGGCGGAGGCAAGACCTTGGAATTCGATGGCGACACACTCCTAGCCTGGCGACGTCTGGACATTATGCAAGACGTCTCGTATCAGATCGAACTCGTAGGGTTTGATCGTGCCCGCGATGCCAATATCATCGCCGCGGCTATTGAATCCCCACAGCGGCTTATGACGCTGCGCTTTGACTACTATCCCTATGTCCCGACAACCACCTGAGGCTTAAATGCTGCGCACCATCCCTAATACCACTTATATAACGTATTAGATGAGTCGCGATGTGCCTCGCATTTCGTTCTGCTACGATTGCCACGTTGGCATCAATACAGGAGGGCTCATGCCGGGCTTGGGAACAATCATCAACGTTGTGCTTTTAGTTGCGGGCGGTCTTTTGGGATTAGTGGGCGGCCGCTTCATTACACCGCGCATCCAAGACACGCTCATGAAAGCATCGGGGCTGTGCGTCCTGTTTATCGGCCTGGGCGGCACCATGCAAAAGATGCTCATCATCGATGGGAAGGCACTGGCGGCCACTGGTACCACCATGCTCATTGTCTCGTTCGCCCTCGGCTCGCTCATCGGCGAGGCCATCAACTTGGAGGCCACCATTGAAAACCTTGGCGAATGGCTCAAGCGCAAAACCGGCAGCGAGGGCGATAACGAGTTCACCAACGCTTTCGTCTCGACTTCACTCACCGTGTGTATCGGCGCCATGGCCATTGTGGGATCGATCCAGGACGGCCTGCTCGGCGACTGGTCCACGCTTGCCCTCAAGGGCGCGCTGGACTGCATCATCGTCTGCACCATGACGGCGTCGCTTGGCCGCGGCTGCATTTTCTCCGCCCTGCCCGTCGCCGTGTTCCAGGGGACGATCACGCTGTTTGCCGGCGCACTCTCCCCCATCATGACTACGGCAGCCCTCGACAGCCTTTCGCTCGTAGGCTCCATGCTCATCTTCTGCGTCGGCGTCAACCTCATCCGTCCTCAGACCTTCCGCACGGCCAATATGCTCCCCTCCGTCGTCATCGCCGTCATCTACGCCCTCCTGTTCTAAATCTATCAACGCAGCGGTATCTCGAACATCTGTTTGATGCTGTGCTATGATATGAGGTCACCGTAGCTGCGTTAGGAGAGGAGAAGCGGTGGCCGACCAGGACATCAAGATGCTCATCGAGCGCATTATGGCCGAGGCCCGGACCCATCAGTCCACCCGCTTCTCAAACGAAATCTACGCAGACGAGCCGATTCTCAAAACCGGCCGACAGATGCAGAATTTCCTCCCCGACCAGTACCGTAAAATGCGCGAGATATCGCGCTGGCAGGATGACCCCAAGGGCGGTGCGGGCCGCTGGCTTTCGGAAGCCGAGCTTTTTTACCGCCAGGGCCTGCTGATGGCCGACTTTGAGGACGACTGTCCCTACAACGGCACCTTTAAGTCGTACTTTCCCACCTACAACGCCATGAGCGACCGACAGCTGCGCGGCTACTTTACCTGGCGCGCCCAAGTGCGCCGCGGGACCGTCGAGGAAACGTCTACGTCCTTTGCCTTTCTGTATCTCTATGAGCTGATTTGCGGCATCGGCGTAGATAATCCGCTCGATGGTTTTAACAAGATCAAGGCCTTTTGGGATGCCTACCGCGCCTTTGAGCCCGGCATCGACCGGTTTGCACGCGTGTGGTTGCAGGACTACGCCGTGTTCCACGGGCTCGACCCCAAGCTGCTTCGTGATTCTAAAACCGTCATGTTCGACAACGCCCTTATCGAGCTGCGGCGCGCGGCACGAGACCTTGCACCAGCACCGGCACCGTCCGGCCAGACCCCCAAGCGTCGCAAAACCTCCGAGCCCACGCTCCCCCTTCCGCCCGATGAGGTGCGCGAGGAGCGACTCATGACCGCCATCAACGCCCTCTCCACGTACAACCTAAGTAACTCGCGGCTCGACCGCAGCCACCACCGCGATCTGCGCCACGTGGCATGCGCCGTGTATGTCCGCATGGCGCGCTACTATGACACGCACCGAAAGACCGGCATCGTGGCGAGTTTATTTGGGGAGGAGACGGCCATGCCCTACACCATGTTTGCCTCGGCCGTATTCTTTGCGCCCGAGCGCCACGAGGACTGCGAATACCGCCTGGATCCTATCCATATCTACCGTTGCCAAAACGGCTTTTGGGAATGCATGCGTATCCATGGCAGCAGGCAAAAGAGCAGCAAGCTCGGTGAAATGATGCGCGCCTGCGACCAACGCCTGCGCCTGGCGCTGGACCCCGCCCATCCCCTTAAGGAAGAAAAGGTCCCCAAATATCTGGCCAAGATTATCGATGACGAGATTGTGGCATGGCTTTCGTGGGACGCCGCACACCAGCCCGTCAAAATCGATATCGATCTGAGTCAGCTGGGGCACATTCGGAACGCCGCTGCGCAAACGCGCGAAGCGCTTTTGATCGATGAGGAACGCGAGGACGGCGCGTCCGCAGAAGCCGAGGCAGCGGACTCAGGGCAACCGGAAGCCGGGCCCGTAGCCGACGCGATTGTCGAGGCGGTCGTGGCACCCATTCGGCAGGACTTGACCGACGAGCCGACCATATCCACCGAACAGTTTGGTGTCGTGGCACCGCTTCTCGCGCCAACGTCAGCGTTCGCAGCCGCAGTGCCCGCTGACGCCACGAACGAGCTCGCGCCCGCCGCAGACGCCTATCTCCGCGCGCTGCTCGAGCACAACGCAGTACAGGCGGAATCGGCGGTAGTGCAATCGGGGCAGAGCGAGGACATGCTCGTCGATACCATCAACGAGACGCTCTTTGACCTGGTGGGCGACACCGTAATTGAATTTAGCGCGGCAGGGCCGCAGATTATTGAGGACTACGAAGCAGACGTGAGAGGATACCTAGACCATGAGTGATACCGCATCCGCAGCACCCCGCGTGCCCAAGCGCGTCGCCGCCGTTATCCTAAACTCGCTCAAGGGCGGCGTGGTCCCGCGCATCGGCCTTCCCTATATCACCGTGGGACGCGAGGTCGAGATTCGCGCCCTGCTCACCGATCTGAGTCTCATCTCCGACGGTGGCGCGAGCTTCCGTTTTTTAGTCGGTCGTTACGGCGCCGGCAAGAGCTTTTTGCTCCAGACCATCCGCACGCACGCCATGGGCGAGGGATTCGTCGTCGCCGATGCCGACCTATCCCCTGAGCGCCGCCTGCAGGGCGGCCAGGGACAGGGCCTTGCCACCTACCGTGAGCTCATCCGCAACATATCGACTAAAACGCGCCCCGAGGGCGGTGCGCTCAACCTTATCCTGGATCGCTGGGTCGCCTCGTGTGCCGATGCCGATGAGTCTGCCGTCAATGCCCAACTGGCCCCGCTCGAGGAAATGGTCCACGGCTTCGACTTCGCCCGTATGCTCCGCCGCTACCGCGCGGCCGTATCCGAGGGCGACGAAGAAGCTATGAGCCGCGTGACCAAATGGATTCGTGGCGAGTACCGCACCAAGAGTGAGGCACGCGCCGAGCTGGGCTCCTCGACCATCATCAGCGATGACGACTGGTACGACTACGTTAAGCTCATTGCGCGCTTTTTGGTCTGCAGCGGCTACAAGGGCATGCTGGTGCTCATCGACGAACTCGTGAATCTGTATAAGATTCCCAACGCCATCACACGCCAATACAACTACGAGAAGATCCTGACCATGTACAACGACACGCTCCAGGGCAAGGCGCAGTACCTGGGCATGATCATGGGCGGCACGCCAACCTCCATCGAAGACCGCCGCCGTGGCGTGTTCTCCTACGAGGCCCTGCGTAGCCGACTCGCTCAAGGCCGCTTTGCACGCGAGGATCTTAAGGACATGCTCGCGCCCATCATCCGCCTGCAGCCACTCACCTATGAGGAGTTGCTGGTGCTCATCGAAAAGCTCATGCAGATCCATGCCGGCTACTTTGGCTGGACGCCCACGCTTACCGAGAACGACTTGGTGGACTTCCTCAAGATTGAGTTTGGCCGCGTGGGAGCCGATACGCACCTGACGCCTCGCGAGGTCATTCGCGACTTTATCGAGCTGCTCGACATCCTATGCCAGAACCCCGATGCCAACGTTGCCGAGCTACTACAAAGCGTCGGCGGTGACGCGCTGGCGCCAGCAACCGCAACAGGCGACACCGATACCGCAGGTGGCGACCGTAACTTCGCCGAATTCACCATCTAACCTGCCAAAAAGGGACAGGTTTATTTTGGTAGGTTTTATCTGGGCGAACGTTGAGACAGTAATGCAGCAAGCCACTGACCACCGCGTTAAGAGGTTCGTATATGAGAGGAGGCCCCGTGAACGCCTTTGACCGCTACGCCCCGTTTATCCAAGACTTCATCTACTCCCACGATTGGGATAGCCTGCGCTCCATTCAGGTTGCGGCAGCAGATGCCATCTTTAACACACAAGACAATGTGCTCCTGACGGCATCCACGGCATCCGGCAAAACCGAAGCGGCCTTCTTTCCCATCCTGACCGAGTTTTGGGAGAACCCGCCCGCAAGCGTTGGCGCCCTCTACATCGGCCCCCTCAAGGCACTCATCAATGATCAGTTCGTCCGTCTCAATGACCTGTGCGAAGAGGCCGACATCCCCGTCTGGCACTGGCATGGCGACGTCTCGCAATCGCACAAAGCTAAGCTCATCAAAAAACCGAGCGGCATCTTGCAGATTACGCCCGAGTCACTCGAGGCGCTCTTAATCCATAAGCACATGGCGATCCCGCGCATGTTTTGCGACCTACGCTACGTGGTCATCGATGAGGTCCACTCGCTCATGCGCGGCGATCGAGGCGGGCAAACGCTCTGCCTTATCGAGCGACTCTCGCGCATGGCCGGCGTGCAGCCTCGCCGCATTGGCCTTTCGGCCACCATCGGGGACCCGGAACGCACGGGTGCCTTTCTCTCACAGGGAACGGGGCGCAACTGTGTTATCCCCCGCTTTGAAGAACCGCGCCGCGTATGGCGCATCTCCATGGAGCACTTCTACAACTCGGGCCCCCAGGCACAGCAGCGGGGATTCATGGGCACAGGTCCTCAAGAGGCCGAAGTGCTCGCGTGCGAGCGCATCGAGGCAGCGGCATCCGCGGCGCTGCCGGCCGGTGCTCAAGACATGCGTCACAGCGGACAACTCACGCAAGAGGAGCGCCGCCAACGTCGCGAGCAGGCACGGGGCAAGGCTGCCCCCAAGGACCGTCGCACTTCCTCAGCCCCCGAGGGCGAAGTCGACATCCCGCAGGCAACCGAACAGGCACTGCTCAACCCCACCGACACCGCACCCGACAACGCCGACCCCGGCATGGGCTACATCTTTGAGCATACCCGCGGCCGCAAGTGCCTGGTCTTTGCCAACTCGCGCGAGGAGGCAGAGGCCGTGTGCTCCATGTTGCGCAGCTACTGCGAGAGCCGGCACGAGCCAGACCGCTTTCTAATCCATCACGGCAACCTTTCGGCATCGCTGCGCGAGACGGCCGAGGAGCTCATGCGCGACGAAGAGCAGGCGCAGACGACCGTCACCACCTCCACGCTGGAGCTCGGCATTGATATCGGTCGCCTGGAGCGCGCGTTCCAGATTGACGCGCCGTTTACCGTCAGCTCCTTTTTGCAGCGCATGGGGCGCACAGGCCGTCGCGACCTTCCGCCCGAGATGTGGTTTGTCATGCGCGAGGAAGAACCCGAGCCGCGCACGATGATGCCCGAAACGATACCCTGGAAGCTCCTGCAGGGCATCGCACTCGTACAACTCTATCGCGAGGAAAAGTGGGTCGAGCCGCCCGAGCTCGATCGACTCCCCTACAGCCTGCTCTACCACCAGACCATGTCGACGCTCGCCAGCACCGGCGAGCTCACGCCGGCCGAGCTTGCTCAGCGCGTGCTCACGCTCAGCTATTTCCACCGCGTCTCGGCCGATGACTATCGCGTACTGCTGCGCCACCTCATCAAGATCGACCACATCCAGGTCACCGAGGGCGGTGGGCTCATCGTGGGTCTCGCGGGCGAGCGCATCATTAACAACTTTAAGTTCTACGCTGTGTTCCAGGAAAACGAGGAGTTCACCGTTCGCAGCGAGTCGGCCGAGTTGGGCACGATCGTCAATCCGCCACCGCCCGGTGAGCGCATCGCCATAGCCGGGCACTGCTGGATAGTCGAGGAAGTGGACTGGAAGCGACACACCGTCTTTGCCACGCAAGTCAAAGGTCGTGTGCCGGCATACTTTGGCGACTGCCCCGGCGACATTAACACGCATGTACTCGAGCGCATGCGCAAGGCGCTCAACGAGCACGCGGCATATCCGTACCTCATGGGCAACGCACGGGCACGCCTTGCACAGGCTCGTCATACCGCCGAGATTTCGGGTGCGGGGACCAAACCGCTCATCAACCTGGGTGGCGACACCTGGGTGCTCTTCCCCTGGTTGGGCAGCTACGCCTTTCTGGCGCTCGAACGTATGCTCAAGATTAAGTGTGCCGCGGAGCTGGGCCTTCGCGGGCTCGATCCGTCGCGTCCATACTTTATGCAGTTTAAGATGAAGGCCGACGAGGAGACGTTCTTTGAGGTGCTCGCAGCCGAGGCCGAAAAGGACTTCGACCCCATCGAGCTCGTCTATCCCGGCGAGATACCTTATTTTGATCGCTACGACGAGTACGTTCCCGAGGAGCTCGTGCGCAAAGGCTTCGCCGAAGGCGTGCTCGACATCGAGGGCATGAAGCAGCGCGTCCTCAGCTGGCGCGACCACGCCTAAGACCAGTCTTTTTGGGACGGAGAGACTTACTTGTCGTGAAGGACGGTGCCGAGGAAGTCGGTGTCGAAGGGCACAGCTTCGGCAAAGGCGTAGTCGCCGTCGCTGGCGATAAGCAGGTAGTTCTCCTCGCCGCCGAACTCCGCATCGCCACATGGGACCACCCAGGCGTGGGCGAATACCTCGAGTGCCGTGGCAGCGCAGTCACGCAGGAACGTCACATCGCTCCCCTCGTTTGCGCTCACGATATTGGCCACGTAGATACCCCCGGGGTTCAGGCTGCCCCGCACCAGGCGCAGCGCCTCAACGGTCGCCAGCTCGCGCACGGGCTCGGCACCGCCAAAGCAATCGCTCACGACCACGTCGTAGCGACGATGGCCCACGCTCGTCACACCCAGATACGAGCGAGCCTCAGCGGTTATCACCCGCAGGCGATCGCCCGCCGCGCGCTCCAGCTCGTCTAGGTAGAACCAGCGGCGCGCCAGGCGCGTAATCTCTCCGTCATACTCGATGACGTCCATGCGCAAGCCCTCGTGCGACATCAGGGCGAATTTAGGATAGGCAAACCCGCCGCCGCCCAGCATAAGCATGCGGTCGATACCGTGACCATAAGCGTCGCGCATCGCATCCTCGGCCTCAAACACGTCGTCAAACGCACGATAGTACGCGAAGACGGGCTCTGCCCAACGCTCGCCAACATAGCTTGCGCTTTGGTAGACGCCGCCTTGCACCAGCACGCGAATCTCATCGCCGCCGTCATCGTGCACGCGTTTCACACGCGCCAACCCATTGCGGGTTCGCGCAACCTGCAAACAGGCAGCACGAACAGCAACGGCGGCCGCTCCGAGCGCCGCAGCTCCCAGGGCAACGCCGGCAACGACGCCGGCAGAAACACTCGGCTTGTTCATTTAGAGCTCCTTTTGCAGATAGAGTCCGTGGTCGTAGAAACCCAAATGGCGATAATACTCGCGCGTACCGATCGCGCTGATCACGTTGATGTGCGTATAGCCCGCATCCCGGGCAATATGGCACGCACGCTCCACCAGCGACCGACCCAGTCCATGGTGCTGGGCCGCCTGGCCTTGATCACCAACGCGCGCCGCCATGCCATACACATGTACCTCGCGAATCATCGCCTCGTCCGGCGTCGTCGGCAACTCATCCGCATGTGCAGCAACAAAAGCGCGATCGGGAAGCGACAGTCGCAAAAAGCCCGCGATCTTGCCCTGCGGCGTCACCCACTGCAAAAAGCGCTCGCTCGTCACCGGCGTCTCGTACGCCACCTCCTCGTCAAGGGTCAGCTCATCCAAGTCGGCACCCGCCGTGCTGATCTCGCGATAGCGAATCTCACGCACCGTCGCACCGTCACCCCGAGCAGCCAAGCGGTTTTCGACGAGCTGGCGCAGGTTGGGCTTCTTGTTGCCCACCATGATGTCGTCGGAGCTAAAGTCGCGGATCATGCGACTGATGCGGCAGAACGCCGGCGTCACCACGATGTCGTCGGCCAGTACATCGAGCAGCTCGTCCTCGGTATAGGGGCGCCACTCGCCACACTCATAACAGCCCACCAGACGCGAGCCCTCGATGAGCGCGCACGGGTAGACCTTGACCTCGTCGGGCATAAAGGCCCCCTCGGTCATAAAGCGTTCGTAGTCGCGCTTGTCTCCCTCGGGCGTGGCGCCTAGCAAGTTGAGCATAAAATGCGCGTGGATCTTAAAGCCAAACAGACGCGCAAGCGAAAACGCCCGCTCAATCTGCGCCACCGAAATGCGACGCTCGTTGATATCGAGCAAATGCTGGTCGAGGCTCTGGATGCCCATCTGAATCTTGGTGCAACCCAGGCGGCGAATGAGCGCGAGGGCCTGCGGTGTTACAGCATCGGGGCGTGTCTCGATAACGAGCCCCACCACGCGATGCTTCGCCGTCTCGTTGATGCGCTGCTGACGCTCGAGCTCCTCCATCGTTGCCGTTTGCCACTCGGCAACCTCGCCCCACGGCGTACCGGAACCGCACAGACGACGCACCGCGTGGTTATAGCCGCCCACGGCAGCATCCACACGCCCCTGCTCGTCGGCAACGCCGCTCGCAAGCTCAACCTCATCGGTCGCAATACCGGCAGCGCGATATCGTTCGCGTCGCTCCGCTACCACCGGCGGCAGGACATCGGCGGGAGCGTCATCGAGCAGGCGCCCCGCCTCGGCACGACTGATGCCCGGACGCGCCAACATGGGGTTGGCCGCCACGCCGGCCACGGCATCGTCATTGAGCGCGCGGAAGAGCTCCGACATAAACCATGTCTGATAGCCTTGCGGATAGTCGCTCCAGGTGCCACCGAGCACAATGAGCTCTATCTTGTCGGTCGCATGCCCCATCTGCGAAAGCGCGGTCAAACGAGCGCTCACCTGCAGATACGGGTCGAAGCAGTTTTGCTCCGCACGGGCGCATGCCGGCTCGGCGTGCAGATAGCTCTTGGGCATGCGCAGGTCGTTGGGGCAAAACAGGCAATCGCCCGAGCACGGCCACGGCTTGGTGATGACGGTAATGGTCGCCACGCCCGAAGCCGTGCGGCGCGGCTTCATGCGCAGCACCTGCAGCAGTCGACGTTCCAACTCGGCATCGACATTCCACCCAGCCCAACGAGCCGGCTCCTCACGTTTAACCCGTTGGTAAAACGGCAGCAGGCGGCGCTTTGCCAAGTCGCGCTTATCGGCACCCTCGCGGCGCGCCTCGGCATGTATCAGTTTGACGAGCGCCTTGTCGTCCACGGTCTCGCCGCGGCGCAGGGCCTCGAGTATGTTCAAGATAATCTGTTCCATGACCCCATTGTAAAGGCAAAGGCGCCGAAGCCCGTCACGGCTCCGGCGCCTCCATCAAACAGCGCAGCTATGGTTTATAAGTCTTCGATAGCCGCCCGTCACTCCGAATCAAACGACATGTCGCCCGAACCGACCTCAAAACGATACGTGGCAGACTTATCGCCGTTATCGAATTCAAGATTCAAAACGGTCTCGCCGTCGTAGCCAAGAGGAAGGAAATCGCTCTCGAAGTCGCCGCTGCCCAAGGTGAGGCTCGCCTTAAAGCCCGTCGAGTTCGGAACCGTCATCTCCACATCGCCCGAGCCCACGCTCACGTCCATCGACTTCGCGGGGGCCTGGTAGAGCTCGAACGTCACATCGCCCGAACCGACCTCGGCATTCAGGGTATCGGTCACGGTACCCGTAAACTCGACGTCTCCCGAGTCCAAAGTCAGGTTGAGGTCATGACACGCAATGCCCGCGACCGTCAGATCACCCGATCCCACATTCGCTGTGATGCCCACCATGTTATCGGCAACATCGCGCGGCAGTTCGACGGTAACCGTGCGGTCAATGGCGCGCTCGTCATCGCAATCGAACTGGCGAATCTTGAGCGTAGAACCCTTGATTTCGGCCAGGTTCTGGGTTGCCGCATCGAAGGCAACGGTCCCCGTTGCCACGCGACCGCTTTCAATTACGCGCACTGGCCCGCCGGAGACGTGTTTGACCTCGACCGTGCCCGACGTCACGTCCAAATCAAGCGATGTGAACGCGTCGGCATCAAACGTTTCGCTCGAAAGCTGTTGAGGCCGAGCGGAATAGTTACCGCTATCCAAAAGATCGTCCTCGTCAAGCGCATCGTCCATACCAGACAAGCCGGATACAACATCGTCGAGATCCCACGGACCATCAAAATGAATCAATGTCCGCGAAATGCCAAAGACAAGTCCGATGATGAGCACAAACGCTCCGATGCCGACGCCCAGGCGCAGCTTGGATTCATGCGAAAGCCTCATCATTCGTCACCTTCTTTGGCACATGGCTCAGCGGTGGCCGCGGTAGCCACGTCAGCATCAGGTTCCGCAGAAGTATCCTTCCCCTGGGCCCTGACCGCCACCGGTGCCGGACCAACCTGAATATCCCCGCGCGCCCAATCACCATCGAGCGCACGCGCAACCCAGTGATAGATGGGAATCGTAAAGAAGATCAGCGCGGCAAAGGGGCCGGCGCCAAACAGGAACATCAGCAAAAAGAACAGCAGCCAACACACGGCCCAATACGGGAACGACTGGAACGGGCCCTTCACCGGAGTCGAGCCAACTGCGCCGCCACTCGTCGCCTGAGCCGTCGCCGCATTGGCAGCCTGCGCACTCCAGCTTGCCGCTTGCGCCGCCTTGGCGGCGGCGTCACT
The DNA here is from genome assembly GCF_040910185.1 of Collinsella aerofaciens. Classification (GTDB taxonomy): domain Bacteria; phylum Actinomycetota; class Coriobacteriia; order Coriobacteriales; family Coriobacteriaceae; genus Collinsella; species Collinsella aerofaciens_BF. The sequence goes on from NZ_JBDGBA010000012.1 coordinate 51,655, forward strand.
CGCCTGTGTTGCCGCCTCGGTAGCTCGTGCCGCCGCCTCATGGGTGCGTGCGCGCTCTGCCGCCTCGGCCTCGCGCTGACGAGCGCGGTCCTCGTTCTCAAACTCGATATCGTCCTCGATCTCGTCGCTCGGATTGAGCAGCTCGTCCAGGCTCACACCATAGAGTTTGGCGAGCGAGATCAGGTTCTCGGTATCGGGCGAGCTCTCCGCGCGCTCCCATTTACTGACCGCCTGGCGCGACAGTCGCAGCTTTCGTGCCAGCCCTTCTTGACTAAAGCCTTTGCTGCGGCGAAGGTCGGCGAGCCGCTGCGCAGTTTCTACATTCATGGTTCCTCCTATGTGATGCCAGCCGTACCGCCGGACCGCTTTTGTTCTTAAGGCGCCTTGCACAGTTAAAAATCTATCCGCCACCGCCAAAAGCATGCCACCTATTCTAGTGAGATTTTTGACAACCGGCGGTTGCGGGCGCATATGAGCTGCGGAAATGTGTCCAAACAAAGCAATGACCCGTAGCTTGGTTGTCCCCGTTGCGGCGTTAACGGTAGTATGGTCGTACTGTTTATTCCGCACCGCCAACGGAGGGAGTTCCGCGCCGTGAACCGCGATTTCGCCTCATCGCTCATCCAGCTCAACAACACGTTCTATCGCGAGCACTCCGCTTCCTTTTCCGATACGCGCCAGGCCCCGTGGCCCGGCTGGGTACGCACCATGGATATCGCGCTCGAACAGCTCGACGTCGCCACGATCGAGCATCCCGTCCGCGTCTTCGATCTTGCCTGTGGCAATATGCGATTCGAGAACTTTGCCGCCGGCGGCGCACTTGCCGCCAAGGGCGTCGATGGCGCAAACCCCTCGGCAGATGCCAGCTGCCCGTTTGAGTTCTATGGTGTCGACTCGTGCCAAGACCTGGCCATCGATGCACATGGCCACGCGCTGCGCATTCCCAACCTGCACTTCCAGGAACTCGACGTGCTCGACGCCCTTATGAAGCTCAACCCCGCCGAGACGCCCGACGTGCTTTTCGACGCCCCGCTCGCCGACATCTCGGTCTGCTTTGGCTTTATGCACCATGTGCCGTCGTGCGAGTACCGTGTACGCGTGCTCGACGCTCTGGTGCGCCAGACGCGCCCGGGCGGCATCATCGCCATCAGCTTTTGGGAGTTTATGAACGACGAGCGCATGGCGCGCAAGGCTGTTCGCGCCGAAGCCCGCGCCGAGCTCACCCCGCCGTTTGAGGGTTACGATTCCGCCCAATTTGAAGCCGGCGACCACCTCATTGGCTGGCAAAACGACCGCCACGCCTACCGCTATTGCCATCACTTTGACGATCAGCAGATCACCGACCTGGTGCGCGGCGTCCGTACGTTCTACAAGAGCGGCGAGGTCCCCGTGCGTGAGCTTGAGCGCTTCCATGCCGACGGTCGTAGCGGCGAGCTCAACCGCTATGTGATTCTCAAGCGCCTGTAGGCATCGACGACTCGCCGCCGAGCCGCACCGCATCTTCCGGGCAAACTATGCCCGCCCTTTTTCAATCCATTGACGGAACGTGCAGCTATGCGTTCCATACTTATGACCAAGGAGCCTCATGGGAGCCGTCCACGTTCGCACGCCTAAGAACTTTGTGCTCGAGGAGCGCCTGGGGCGCTACGCCGATGCGATTGAGACGAACCCCGAGGCCTATGTCGGAGATTGGCGCAAGGCCTGTGCGCCCGCAGGCAGCAAGCCCTTCGAACACCTTCATCTGGATCTGGGCTGCGGCAAAGGCACCTATCTGGTTGAGCGCGCTCGCCGTGAGCCCGACACGCTCTTTATCGGCATGGACCAGGAGCCCATCTGCATCGCCTATGCCGCACAGAAAATCTGCGAGCATGAACTGACCAACGCACTCGTTCTGCCTCGAGGCGCCGCATCGCTGCCGCAGCTATTTGCCACAGGCGAGCTCGATGCCATCACCATCAACTTTCCCACGCCGCAGCCCAAGGCCAAGTACGCCAAAAAGCGCCTCGTCCATGTCGACCATCTGATGCTCTATCGCCCGCTCTTTGCAGCCAGCGCTACCGTCACGCTGCGCACCGACAGCAAGCCATTGCGCGATTACGCCCTGGGACAGTTTGCCGCAGCCGGCTACGATACGCTTTGGGTAAGTGACGACGTCCGCCGCGACCATCCCGAGCACCCCGAGACCGAATATGAATGCCGCACGCGCGAGATGGGTGCCGCTGTATATGGTATTTGCGCCACACCCGGCGCGCAGCCCAGCGATGAACAGCTCGCGGCGGGCCGCGCGCAGGAGCAAAGCCTTGCCTACTACCTGCCCGAAAACCTCGATGAGCTCACCTACGTGCCTCTCGGCATGGAAGAGGCCGTCGAGAACTTTAGAAACCGCGCCCGCAAAGGCAAGAAGCGCCTGCCGCAAGAGTCCTAGGGGCTTCTGATGGTCGCGGCGTCGGCAAACAAGCACAAATAGGCGCCAGCAAACGGCCCTCAAACCTAAGTGAGTAGACTATTTTGCAATAGCCAAGCACAGCCCGCATAGCGAAACATAAAACCGCAGGTAGAACCCTTGCGCAAAAGCCATGTGCTCGCGATATTGCAAAAAGTCTACTCACTTAGCTGGCAACTGCACCAAACGGCCGGGCAGAACGCCCATTTCCTGCATTTTCTCGCGCGCTGGCACCCCGCGCCGCCGCTACGCCATAATAGTTGGCGGACAATCGCGAGAGAAAGCAACCACATGGCACAGACCACGACAGATACCGCCGCCAGCACCGTCTCCGGCGCCGGCGCCGCCAGCTCATTCTCGGGCGGCACGGGAACCGAAGCCGAGTTTGGCTCGCTCGGCGCGCTCTCCCCCACCTGGTGGGAGCCCGAGGACGGCAGCGAGCCCGAACCGTGGCTCACGCCCGACCAAGCCTTCGAACGCTTCTTTGAATGGACGAGCGATCGCGGCATTGAGCTGTGGGATCACCAAGAAGAGGCCCTCATGGACCTGGCTGCCGGCGACCACGTCATTTTGGGAACACCGACCGGATCGGGTAAATCGCTCGTCGCGCTGGGCATGCTCTTTATGGGCATGGCGCAGGGCAAGCGCTGTTATTACACGGCTCCTATCAAGGCTCTGGTCAGCGAAAAGTTCTTCGATCTGGTACAGGTGCTCGGCCGCGATAACGTCGGCATGATCACCGGCGATACGCACATCAACACCAAGGCGCCCGTCATCTGCTGCACGGCCGAAATCCTTGCCAACGATGCGCTGCGCGAGGGCGAGGACGCCGACGTGGGCTGCGTGGCCATGGACGAGTTCCATTACTTTGCCGACCCCGACCGCGGCTGGGCTTGGCAGGTGCCGCTGCTCACCCTGCCCCATACGCAGTTTATGCTCATGAGCGCCACACTTGGCGATGTCACTGCCATCGCCGCCTCTCTCGAAGAGCACACCGGCGCTGCTTGCGACTTGGTTGTCGACGCCCCGCGTCCTGTTCCGCTGAGCTACGACTATGTGACGACCTCCCTCGAGGGCACGGTCGAGCTCGCCATGCGCCGCGGCGAGGCCCCGCTCTATATCGTGCACTTTAGCCAGGATGCCGCCCTTGCGACGGCGCAGTCGCTCGCCAATTTTGGCATCGCCAGCAAGGAGCAGCGCGAGGCCATTAAGGAAGCGGCAAAGGGAACGAGCTTCTCGACGGCCTTTGGCAAGATTCTCAAACGCCTGCTCGGATGCGGCGTCGGCGTGCACCATGCTGGCATGTTGCCGCGCTATCGCCTCCTGGTCGAACGCTTGGCGCAGCAGGGCCTGCTGCCCGTCATCTGCGGCACCGATACGCTCGGCGTCGGCATCAACGTACCCATCCACACCGTGGTGCTCACCGCGCTCACCAAGTTCGACGGCTACAAGATGCGTCGCCTGCGCGCCCGCGAGTTCCATCAGATTGCCGGTCGCGCCGGCCGCTCGGGCTTCGATACCGAGGGCATGGTAATCGCCGAGGCACCCGAGCACGAGATCGAGAACGCCAAGCTTATGGCCAAGGCGGGCGACGACCCCAAAAAACTCCGTAAGATTAAAAAGAAAAAGGCCCCCGAGGGCTTTGTCACCTGGAACAAGCAGACCTTCGAGCGCCTGATCGAGACGCAGCCCGAGACGCTCAAGCCGCGCCTGCGCATCACGCACTCCATGGTGATTAGCGTGGTCGAGCAGGGCGGCGACGCTCGCGCCCGCGTGCACGACCTCATCGAGACAAGCCTGCAGACCCCCGAGGAAAAGGCCAAGCTCGAGGTTCGCGCCGACGAAATCTTCGCCACGCTCATCGATTCCGGCGTCGTCGTTCGCACCGAGGTGCCGCCCGCGCCCGACGCCCCGACTGACGCCGCACCAGACATCGACTATGCGCTGACGGTCGATCTGCCCGAGGACTTCGCACTCGATCAGCCGCTCTCGCCGTTCTTGCTTGCCGCGCTGGAGCTGCTCGATCCCGAGAGCGAGACCTATACCATGGATCTAATCTCAATGGTCGAGGCAACACTCGAGGATCCCAAGCAGGTGCTGCGCGCACAGGAGCGCGCAGCACGCGATCGCGCTATGGCCGAGATGAAGGCCGACGGCATCGAATATGAGGAGCGCTTGGAGCGCATTCAGGACGTCACGTACGAAAAGCCGCTCGAGGATTTGCTCGACGCCGCTTTTGACAAGTACTGCCAGGAAGTACCCTGGGCCAACGACTACCAGCTCTCTCCCAAGAGCGTTCTGCGCGATATGCTGGAAAGCGCGAGCGATTTTAAGGGCTACATTCAAAAGCTCGGCATCGCCCGCTCCGAGGGCATTCTGCTGCGCTACCTGGCAGAGGCCTACCGTTCCCTCGATCGCACCGTGCCCATTGAGAAGCGCGATGAGCGCCTGCGCGACATTATCTCGTGGCTGGGCTTTGTGGTGCGCTCGGTGGACTCGAGCCTGGTGGACGAGTGGGAGAACGCCGGCAACCCGGCAGCCCTCGATGCCGCGCCGCCACAAGGCATCGACGAAGTCGTGGCAGACCGCCGCGGCTGCACGCTGTTGGTGCGCAACGCGCTCTTCCGCCGCGTGACCCTTGCCGCCCGCGAGCATGTTCGCGACCTGGGCGAGCTCGACGACGACTGGGGCATGAGCGAAATTCGCTGGCAAAAGGCGCTCGATGCCTACCATGAGCAGCACGAGGAAATCCTCACCGACGGAGATGCCCGCAGCGCCGCGATGTTTTCCATCGACGAGTCCGACGAGAAGACCGCGCACGTATGGCACGTGCACCAGATCTTTGCCGACGAGGACGGCGACCACGACTTTGGCATCATGGGCGATGTTGATCTGGACGCCACGCAGGATGGCGGCGAGGTCATCTTCAAAAACTACCGCGTCGGCTTTATCGAGGACCTGCTCGAAGACTAGCCGAACATACTGGAACGAAACAAGCGGGGCCGTTGGCAATATCGCCAGCAGCCCCGCTTTTGCACTATACGCTATGCCTTACTCGGCATCCTCGACCTCATACGAATCCGCCTCGGCGGGCTCATCGTTTGTCTCTGCCGCAGCCCCGCGCGCCTCGTCAAACGCCGCCTTCATGGTCTTGTTGCCCCACGTGAGCTTGCGAATGGTAAGCTCATCGGCCTTGTTGTGGGCCAGACGCAGATTCTCGGTACTGCGACGCAGGTCGTCCTTGGTCTTCTCGAGCTGCTTAATGGCGGCATCGATCTCCTTGATCGCCGACTCGAATTGCTTGCTCGCCAGGTTGTAGTTGCGTGAGAAGCCATTCTTGAACTTTTCCATCTTGGCTTCGAAGTTCGTAACGTCGATATTCTGCTGTTTGTACTCCGCTAGCTCCTGCTTATAGCGCAGCGAACCCATGGCGGCGTTGCGAAGAAGCGTAATCATGGGAATGAAAAACTGCGGGCGAATCACGTACATCTTCTCGTAGCGATAGCTCACGTCGACTATCCCTGCGTTATAGAGCTCGCTCTCAGGCTCGAGCAGCGTGCAGAGCACCGCGTACTCACAGCCTTTTTGGCGGCGATCGTGGTCGAGTTTCTTAAAGAAGTCCTCGTTTTTATGCTTGGTCGCGGTCTCGTCGTTCTCGTTTTTCATCTCGAACATAATCGAAATGACCTCGTTACCGCTCGCGTCGCACTCGCGGAAGATAAAGTCGCCCTTGGTACCCTCGGACGCATCGTTATCTTTCTCGAAGTACGCGTTAGGAAACGCCGTCATGCGCAGACGGTTAAACTCGGTCTCGCAATGCTGCTCGAGCGACTCGCCCACCATCTTGGTGGACAGGCGGACCTTCATGTCCTTAAGGCGCTCAATCTCTTCATCCTTGTAGCGAATCAGGTCATCGCTCGCGCGCTTGGCCTGCGCGAGCTCGAGCTCATGTGCCGCCTTGGCTTGCTCCTCGCGAGAATCGCGCACCGCCAACTCGCTCGTCAGTTTGGCACGTGCCTCATCGCGCTCTCGCTCCGCCGCGGCGACCGCCTCTGAAAGGTTCATTTTTGCCGTAAGCTCTTGCTCACGCAGTTGGGCACGAAGGCCCTCGGCCTCCTGCTCAGACTGAGCCTTTGCGGCGGAAAACTTCTCTTGCACCTTCGCGCGATAGTCAGCAAGCGCGCGCTCGGCCTCGCTGCGAGCGGCATCGAGCTCACGCTGCGACTCTGCCGCGGCAGCGGCAAGCGCCATCTCCTGGGCCTTGTCCGCCGCGGCAAGCCTGGCCTGCAGCTCGGCAATCTGAGCGTCGCGTGCAGCTAAATCGTTTTGAGCAGCGTTGCGCGCCGCCGACTCGGCAAGCTTTGCTTCGTCATCTTTGCGCCCAAGCTGCGCACGCAGGCTATCAATCTCACGCTGGAGTTCGGCATTCTCTTTTTGAGCATTGGCTCGTGCCTCAACCGCCGCGCGCTGGCTTGCACTCTCGCGCTCTGCGGCAGCGCCCTCGAGCTTAGCGCGCAGCTCGGCAAGCTCAGCATCGCGCTTGGCAACCTCTTGCGCCAGTTTCTGATCCGCAGTGTTCTTCTGCTCGACAAGCTGGGCATTGCGCTGAGACTCTGCCTGTTGCAAGGCAGCCGTCGAACGCGAGCGCTCAAGCTCCAGCGCCTGCTCGCCCTCGCGCTGGACTGCCTTCACACGCTCATCCAGGTCGCGCGAGAACTCGGCATCGCGCACCTGCTTGACGATATCCGCATAGCCGGATGCATCGACCTTAAAAACTTCGCCGCAATGCGGGCACTTGATCTCGTTCATAGCAGCTCCTCGATGGACGCAAATATCAACCGGCTACACTCTACCGCGCCGCGCGGACAAAAAAGGCGCCGCCGCCATAATGGCAACGGCGCCAGAGCCACCACAAAGGTGCCTGTCCCCTTTGTGGTGGCTCTGGCGCCCTATAACCCAAAGAAGCTAAGAATCTGATCGCGGCTTACGGGCTTGTACTCGTTGGCATCGAGACCGACATCGTAGCGAAAGATAGGGCGCTCGCGATCGCGGTTGCGTGCGTTGGCGCGGTCACCCCTGCTGTGGATATGCCCATGCAGCATAATGGCGCCACGTGCCTTGCCGTTCCAGCTGAGCATGGGGTAGTGGCTCATAACCAGACGATGGCCCTTGGCATAGCCGGGAGCAATCTCCAGGTAATCGCGCACGTCTTCCCAAATCTGCGGTACGTCGGAATCTTCCCAGTCGCCGTCATGGTTACCGCGGATGAGCGTCACGTTCTGGCATTCGATACGCTCGCGCAGGCGCACCGCCTCCGCCAGGGGCAAACGATAGGTAAAGTCACCCAGAATATAGAGGCGGTCGTCCGCAGCCACGCACTCATTGATGGCATCGATGACCTTGCGGTTCATCTCCTCGACCGAATCAAACGGCCGATCCATATCGTGCAAGATATTCGTATCGCCCAGGTGCAGGTCGGCGGTAAACCACATCATCGTCTGTGTCCTCATTTCGCAACGCGTCTAACACGTGCCTAGTATACAGACGCTCTGGCGCGTCGGTTAGCCAAAGAGCCCGCCGAACAAACCTCGGCGGCGTTTGTCTTGCTTTTTCGAAGCGTAGCCCTGCGCTTTCTTGTCTTGCCGCTTCTCACGGTCCTGCTCTAGCTCATCGTCATCGAGTAGCGTATCCCACTCAAACGGATCGTCTGTCAGATCGAACAGGTCATCGTCATCAAACATGGCAGTCTCCCATACCGATTAGCGAGCATCCACCACATAGAGCCCAACGCGCACCTGATGCCACGGGCTGCGCTCGGGGGCAACCTGTTGCACGCGGGCCTCAAATACGTCCTCGTGGCCGTAATACATCATCAAGGACAGTGGGCCGACCTCGTTTCCCGGAACATAGCCAAGCTTGGTGTTGCCGTAATAAATCGCAACCGCCTCAGGGTCATGGGGATTATCGCGCTCGGCACACAGCGTCAGCTTATCGCCCGCTTTAAGATCGCCCAAGACCAAGGCGCCATCGGCATACTGAAATCCTGCAATGTGAAATGACAGAAGAACACGCGAAGGCTCGTACATAGCAGCTCCTCTAACGGCCGGATAAACCGGTGTGTAACCTTATTGAGAAGTCTACGGTCCCGTGCGGACACAAATACATCCTGTCTGCGTCCTTCAATCGTTTGCCTCAACGCTTGCGCGACAGAACGCTTGCAGATAAGATAGGAACACGGATGGCACCCGTTGCCGCGGGTCTTGCCAACTCCGATACACGTTTTCATCGTGAGAAGTGGCCGTCTTCGCTTACGCGGGGGCGGCTATTTCATTCGGCCGATAAACAGACCGAGTTCGATAGCCGCAATCAACAACGCCAATAACGAAATAACATCGCTTACGTTCATACCAAATCCCTTCTAAAGGGAGTTGGCCCATCCGTGCTCCATAACAGTAGTCTAACGCAAAATGCAGGTAATAGGAACACTTGTTCGTATTACCTGCGCCCTTTTCTAATGAACAAACATGCGCACGAACTTGTGCTTCCAGCTTGCGTAAGGAGCGTAGCGGAATGGCACGTCCAGCCACGTTGCCTTGTTCACGATGCTCTTCTTGTGGCTAAACGTATCGAAGCTCTCGCGTCCATGGTACTGCCCCATACCGCTCGCACCCATGCCACCAAAGCCCATATGGCTCGTAGCCAAGTGCATAATCGTGTCGTTGACGCAGCCGCCGCCAAAGGGCACGTAGCGCACAAAGCGCTGCTGAGCCGCACGGTCCTGGCTAAAGATATACAGGGCCAGCGGCGTCGGACGATCCGTAATAAACGCTTCAGCCTCGTCTAGGCTCTCAAACGTCAGCACCGGCAAGATGGGACCGAAGATCTCCTCCTGTATCACGGCGTCATCGGGGGCCACGCCGTCCAAAATCGTCGGCTCGATCTTGAGCGACGACTCGCGCGCCGTGCCTCCAAGCACAACCTTATCGGGGTCGATCAGCCCGCGTACGCGCGCAAAATGCTTGGTGTTGACAATATGACCGTAGTCCTCGTTGTCGAGCGGGTGCTCGCCAAACATACGGCGGACCTCCTCCTTGATGAGGCTCAGCAGCTCGTCGTGCACGCGCGTATCGACCAGCAGGTAGTCGGGCGCCACGCAGGTCTGCCCCACGTTGAGCCATTTGCCAAAGGCGATACGCCGCGCTGCGACCTTCAAGTTTGCCGTCGCATCCACGATGCAGGGGCTCTTTCCGCCCAGCTCGAGCGTCACGGGCGTAAGGTTTTTACTTGCGTGCTCCATGACGAGTTTGCCGACTGGAACGCTACCGGTAAAGAAGATCTTGTCCCAGCACTCATCGAGCAGCGCTTCGTTTTCGGCGCGCCCGCCCTCGACGACCGTCACCAGGCACGGATCAAATGCCTCTTCACAGATTTGCTTGAGCACCGCGCTCGATGCCGGAGCATAGGCACTCGGCTTGATGATCACGGTATTGCCTGCGGCAAGGGCGCCGGCGAGCGGCTCGAGTGTTAGCAAAAACGGGTAGTTCCACGGAGCCATGATGAGCGTGACACCATAGGGCACGGCTTGCGTTTTGCACACGCTCACAGCGTTAGCAAGATCGCACGGGCGCAGGCGTGGACGACTCCATCGAGCCACATGCGCAATCTGATGACGAATCTCGGAAAGCGACGTGCCGATCTCGCACATATATGCCTCGTCATGCGACTTTCCCAAATCGGTCTTGAGCGCATGGGCAATATCGGCCTCGTGGGCCCGCACCGCATCGCGTAAACTCACGAGCGCGCGACGTCGAGCATCGACATCAAACGTGGCGTGCGTCTTAAAGTAGGCGCGCTGATCGCCGACGATGCGCGCAATTTCCTCGGTGTTCATGGACCCTCCTAATTCTCGTCCTCAAACATACCACCTGCAACGACTTCGTACATATGCTCGAGCTCCAAGCGGTCCATTAGAAGCGGAACGGGGTATAGCGGATTGGCCTCGGCATCGGCATGCGCCGCCATCTCGGGAATGTCAGAGCGGCGAATGCCCAAAACATATTTGGGGATTCCCAGGGCCTCGTTCATGCGGTCGACCCAATCGATAAAGGCCTCGGCCGCAAGACTATCCTGCGCGGTAGCCGGCGCAATGCCCGCTATGTGAGCAAGATCGGCAAGCTTGGGGGCGGCGGCGTCACCATAAGCGCGAAGCATGTGCGGCAGGATGATCGCGTTGGCCAAACCGTGCGGAATTCCGTATCGGCCGCCCAAACTGTGCGCGATGGCATGCACATATCCGACATAGGAGCGGGTAAACGCAACGCCCGCCTTATACGCCGCCAAAAGCATATTGCGGCGAGCGCACATGTCGTCACCATGCTCATAGGCCTCGAGCAAATTGTCGTGGATAAGCTGCACCGCCTGTCGCGCCATCTTGCGCGTATAGGGCGTGGTGCTTCGCCCGATAAAGGCCTCAACGGCATGCGTCAGGGCGTCCATGCCCGTCTGCCCCGTAATGGAAGCGGGCAAGCCGCACGTAAACTCGGGGTCGTGGACTGCAAAACGCGGGATGAGCACAAAGTCGTTAATGGGGTATTTGTAGTGCGTCCCGTCATCGGTAATTACCGCCGCAAGCGTGGCTTCGCTTCCCGTACCGGCGGTAGTGGGAACGGCGATGAGCAGCGGCAGGCGACGATGAATCCGCAGCAGGCCGCGCATCTTGTTGATGGGCTTGTTTGGCTGCGCAATGCGTGCGCCCACGCCCTTGGCACAGTCCATGGCCGAGCCACCGCCAAAGCCGATAATGGCCTGGCAGGCGCTCTCTCGATACAGGGACGCCGCTTCTTCCACGTTTGAAACCGTGGGGTTTGCACGCGTTTCGGCATAGACCGTAACGCCAATCCCCCTGCATGCGAGCGCCGTCTCGAGCGGTGCCGTGAGCCCCAGACGGGCAATGCCGGGATCCGTCACGATAAGGACCTTCTGGATCGAGCGCTTTTGAAGCACCGCGGGCACATCCTCGGCATGCTCTAAAATGCGCGGCTCGGTATAGGGCAGGATCGGCAATGCAATGCGAAAAACCGTCTGATATGTTCGGCACCAGGCACGACGGGCTAGATGCATAAAGGAAACTCCTTCATTTGTTGATAGGTCAACATTTGCTCGCCCGATTGTACTCACCAAAGATCGCAGACGGCCTCCCAATCGTTAATCAATCAACATCTTCATATCTCGAAATTGTTTTATTAAAAATCATTCCTAATAGGCTTCACATTTGGTTGCATTTATGGATAATAGAACTCGTCAAGACGCACGTCCGGAGAGGGCCCTTACGGGACCGGACGAGCGCGCAATCGCCATCGATCGAAAGGATCGAATCATGAAGTTTGTTTGCCCCGTTTGCGGTTATGTGGAAGAGTTCGACGGCGACCAGCTGCCCGAGGATTTTAAGTGCCCCCAGTGCGGCGTTCCCGGTTCTCGTTTCCTGAAGCAGGAGGAGGGCCAGCTCGAGTGGGCCGCCGAGCACGTCGTGGGCGTCGCCAAGATGGAGGGTGTCTCTGAGGACATCGTTGCCGACCTGCGCGCCAACTTTGAGGGCGAGTGTTCTGAGGTCGGTATGTACCTGGCCATGGCTCGCGTCGCTCATCGCGAGGGCTATCCCGAGATCGGCCTGTACTGGGAAAAGGCTGCCCACGAGGAGGCCGAGCATGCCGCCAAGTTCGCCGAGCTCCTGGGCGAGGTCGTGACCGACTCCACCAAGAAGAACCTCGAGATGCGCGTTGAGGCCGAGAACGGCGCCACCGCCGGCAAGACCGATCTTGCCAAGCGTGCCAAGGCCGCCGGCCTCGATGCCATCCACGACACCGTGCACGAGATGGCTCGCGACGAGGCCCGCCACGGCAAGGCTTTCGCCGGCCTGCTCAAGCGCTACTTTGGCTAAGCCAACCGCCTGAGACATAACCTCAAGCTCGATGAGGCCCGGACCGTATTGGTTCGGGCCTTTTTCGTGCCTCACGAACTTGTTAACGCCCTGAAATAGGACCGCCTTCGGCATCGGCTTCTCGTCAAAAACTAAGTGAGTAGACTTTTTGGAACTTGCCGAGCACACCACCCATATTGCTTTATAAAGCCGCAGGTAAATGACTTGTTGCAAAACGGCCTGGTCGCCAAAGTGCCAAAAGTCTACTCACTTAGAACCGCAGCCGTCCACGATTGAGCCGTTTTGTGTCTAACGGGCATCTTCCCGTCGATTACTCCCAATTTTGTCCAGTCAACGAATAGTTCAGACCGGAGTAATGTCTCAGCCCTTTGCTCATCTGAGCTTTTATCACGATATTCAGCATCGAGCATCCTGCATATGGCCTTAACGATCGCGCGGAATCTATCCTCATCGGATATCTGTCTGTGTGTCAGGAGAAGTACATCGTAGCCCATGGCCTGAAGGGCCGTCATGCGGTCAGCGTCACGCAAGCCATCCCCCGCGCGTCCGTGCGAGGCCTTTCCCTGACATTCAATGGCCACCTGTCGCCTGCCGTCCGGCGAAGAAAGAAGTAGGTCGATATATACACGGGACTTTTCCACAATCGCTCGAGCACTTGTGTTTAGCATCACTTCAACATTAAGCTCTATGCCGCAAAAACCTTCGCCTCCCAGGGCTCGCGGCAGTCCAAGCAACAAATACGCCTCGACCTCAAAAGGCGACGCGGCACCCAATGGAACGAGTTGCGATACCGCCATAAATCTATTGCCGCAACGCATCCCGCAAACATCTGAACAAAAACGGTCAAGGTCTCCGCCCAAAACCAAAGCGTCTCGACGCCATAAATTTGAGGCGGTGCCGTCCTCGGACGGGCAGCGCACCCAACCGAACGTTATCGAAATCGCGCCCGAATCAAATGCACGCGAAAGCTCCGCCTCAAGTGCCGCTGGCAGGGCACACACCGCAAACAAGCCGCACATCTCTGCCAACACAAAAAGAAGCTGGAGATCCGTCAGATGTCGAGACATGATAAATGCCGTCAGTAGAGGAGACGTGACCAAAAACCCATGCTCCGTTTCCAGCACGGATTCCCTGGGGAGCTCACCAAGAAACAGCCGCTGTCTGATACTGGCAGGACAAGTCCGCTTGTTTCTCGTCCGGACCAATGTATACAACGGAAAGCCGAGCACAACCGCAGCCGTCGGGTTACGGGCAAGGTCATATCGCTGCCGGTCTTCTTCCGGCCGTGGAAGCGGCGGACACAAAGCGCGGACTTGAGGAGGCAAACGCCAGTACCTAAAAGCCGATATGTCACAAAGTAGATCCTTCATAGGCACAGGAAAACACGAATTTCAACCCAGTCAGTCACGCATTGGCGCGAACGCACCAAAAATGGCGCCGAACGGACTGCCAAGTTTTCAACAGCCCTCCCCAACTGGCCAAAAGCTTGCCGAGAGCTGGACGAAGCCCTGTTGAAAACCCCATTTTTTTTCTCATACAGAAGCTTTGCGCGGCAAGTGAGTAGACTTTTTTGAACATCCCGAGCAGGCCGGTCATCCTGCTTTTCAAAACCGCAGGTAGATAGCTTGTTACAAAACTGCCTGGTCGCCAAAGTGCTAAAAGTCTACTCACTTAGATTGCAGAGCGCCCCCATTAGCTGCAATTCCAAGGTAGTTAGCACTTTTGGACTCAGATCGTCATACTGGACAAGGATTCGAGTCGGGTTTTCAGGGGCAGATGCACCATCGGCACACCAAAAACAGTCACTGACATCGATGAACGGGATACTCGAGCGTGTGAGGGCCTGCGCAAAAGAGCTTCCGCCCGTTCCGCGCTCCGCAACCACAGTGCAGTAAAGACCCGCGTCTGCATGCTCGATCGAGACTTCCCCTGCCGGAAACGCCTTCCGCACAAGCGCCGCCAGGCCATCGCGCGCCTCGCGAGCGCGCACGCGCACGCGGTTCACATGTCGCTCGTAATCACCCGATTCCAGCAAACGAGCCAAAGCGACCTGGTCAACAGAGCTAACCGACGAGGCGTAAAAACCAAGGTTGCGCCTAAACCGCTCCATTAGCTCATCGGGCAACACCATGTACGCTAGACGCAACGCCGATGACAGGCTCTTCGAAAACGTGTTGGTGTAAATAACCGACTGGGCGGCATCGATCGATGCGAGCGCGGGAATCGGCTTGCCAGCAAGGCGAAACTCACAATCAAAGTCATCTTCGATGAGATACCGACCTGATCGCTCGGCGGCCCAGCTCAGCAGCGCATAGCGACGCGCAATGCTCGTCACAAGACCGGTCGGATACTGATGGGACGGCATCAGGTGAAGGACATCGGTCCCAGCTTTCTGCAGAGCGTTCAGGTCCACGCCGTCATCATCCAACGGGATATGTCGAACTTTGCAACCCATAGCCTGATAGATGCACGTCAGACGCAAATAGCCCGGATCCTCAACCGCATACACCTTGTCCGCGCCAAGCAACTGAACCAACATGGTATCGAGCAGCTGGGCGCCCGCGCCGATAACAATGTTATTGGGATCGACATTCATGCCCCTTGTCCCACGCAGGTGGTGAGCAATTGCGCGTCGCAGCCGAGCAGTGCCCTGCGCCGGTGCGGGCGAAAAGATTTCGCGCTCGTCTTCGGATGCCAGCGTCGCCCGTAGCGCACTTTGCCAAAGCCGCGCCGCCTCCAAAGCAGAAGGAGAAAGCGCATCGAATCGCTCGACCTGTCCGTTGACATCATGCACGCTGGGGCCCACAGAGACGGCATCTCGGTCGATGCCCTCCGCAGCCGAAGCCAAAACCGGTGCATCCGGAAGCTCGCAAGCGTAGTAGCCACGACGTGGTATTGAGCAAATATAGCCCTCAGCGAGTAACTGGCTATATGCATTCTCGATGGTAATGACACTGATTCCCAGATGACTGGCAAAGGCACGCTTAGACGGAAGATGCTCCCCCGCCGCAATACGTCCAGCAACAATATCATCTCGAATTTGCTGGTAAACATACTCATAAAGCGATGCCTCGCCACGTTTTTCCAAATTGTAGTCAAGCATGAGTTTGCCACCTGACCTTATCGAGCCGTTCAATCTGGTATTAGGCTGACCTTATTATTATCTCGAAAACTGAGTATTTTGCCATATCCAGCCCCCCGATAGGATGTTCCGTCAAGCAATGCACATGCCAACCAAGGGAGCAACCATGGCAGAACAGACCAGCAAGGCCGATCGCGTCAAACTCAATCGCGAGCTCGCGCAGATGCTCAAGGGCGGCGTCATCATGGACGTCACCACGCCCGAGCAGGCACGCATCGCCGAGGAGGCGGGCGCCTGCGCCGTCATGGCACTCGAGCGCATTCCGGCCGACATCCGCGCCGCAGGCGGCGTCTCGCGCATGAGCGACCCCAAGATGATCAAGGGCATCCAAGAGGCCGTCTCCATCCCCGTCATGGCCAAGTGCCGCATCGGTCACATCGTCGAGGCGCAGGTCCTGCAGGCCATCGAGATCGATTACATCGACGAGTCCGAGGTTCTCTCCCCTGCCGATGACGTCTATCACATCGACAAGACCCAGTTTGACGTGCCGTTTGTCTGCGGCGCCCGCGATCTGGGCGAGGCGCTGCGCCGTGTTGCCGAGGGCGCCACGATGATTCGCACCAAGGGTGAGCCGGGTACAGGCGACGTCGTTCAGGCCGTGCGTCACATGCGCAAGATCCAAAAGCAGATCCGTGACGTTGTTGCCCTGCGCGACGACGAGCTCTTTGAGGCAGCCAAGCAACTGCAGGTTCCGGTCGAGCTGGTGCACGAGGTCCATGCCACGGGTAAGCTTCCCGTCGTGAACTTTGCCGCCGGCGGCGTAGCGACCCCCGCCGACGCCGCGCTGATGATGCAACTGGGCGCCGAGGGCGTCTTTGTCGGCTCGGGCATCTTTAAGAGCGGCGACCCCGCCAAGCGCGCCGCCGCCATCGTCAAGGCCGTGGCAAACTTCACCGATGCCAAGCTCATCGCCGAGCTTTCGGAGGACCTGGGCGAGGCCATGGTGGGCATCAACGCCGACGAGATCGAAATCATCATGGAGGAGCGCGGACGCTAGTCCGGCAGAAAGGATCGCACATGAGCGATTATGCAGACCAAACGGTCGCCGTGCTGGCGGTCCAAGGCGCATTTGCCGAGCACGAGGCAAGACTATCCGAGCTGGGCGCGCGCTGTATTGAGCTGAGGCAGGCGGCTGATTTGAAGCAGGACTTTGACCGTCTGGTACTTCCCGGCGGCGAGTCTACCGTTCAAGGGAAGCTGCTTGATGAGTTGGGCATGCTCGAGGAGCTTCGCACCCGCATTGTTGAAGGCATGCCCGTCCTGGGCACCTGCGCCGGCCTGATTCTGCTGGCTCACGACCTTGCCGCCCATGACGATAAGGGCACGCCGCGCCTGGCAACCATGGATGTGCTCGTTGAGCGCAATGCCTACGGCAGGCAGCTCGGCAGTTTTCGAACCAAGGGGCAGGTAGCTGGCATCGACGGTGAAGTGCCGCTGACGTTTATCCGCGCGCCCCGCATCGTCGAGGTCCACGGCGACGCAAAGGCCTTAGCGAAAGTCGACGGCCGTATCGTCGCCGCGCGCCAGGGCAACCAGCTCGGCGTAACCTTCCACCCCGAACTCGACGAAGACACCCGCCTCCACGAACTGTTCCTACAAATGTAGGCATCGAAATCAACAAACGAAACGAGAGTGGATAATCTCCCACCTTGAGCATGAATATGGGCTCATACCGGGAGATTATCCACTCTCATGCTACGTAGTCGTTGGGGACGTTCTTAAATGACCAGTCAAACAAGAACGTCCATTACAGTCGAAATTGTCAGCCCGGGACCGTCTCGGGCTACGATTGAGGCGCGCCCAGAACGGGCCGCCGACCGGGCGCCCGCGCACGGCCGAACGTCCCTGCCCCCGAGAGGGCCCGTTGGGTGCTGCCGGCGCGGGACGCGCCGCCCCCGACGGCTGATAGGAAAGTGCCGGGCAGGCGCCGCGGCTGGTAATGTGAGTGCCGAGGGGGAGGCCATCCGGTCGAATGACTACCGGAAGGATACCACCGTGAAAGCGCCATCCACCAGGCCCGCGGCCGTGCTCGGCCTCGACGTCGGCAAGTCGTCGCACTGGGCCTGTTTGATCGACCGCGACGGGGATGTGCTGGCCAGCGCCCCCGTCCGCAACAGGGAGGCCGAGCTCGACGCGCTGTTCGCCTCCGCGCCCGCCGGCACGCTCGTCGTCGTCGACCAGTTCCGCAACATAGGGTCCCTCGCCGTGAGGCGGGCCCGCGCCGCGGGGCTCGGGGTCGCCCACCTGCCCGGGCTCGCCGCCAGCCGCGCCGCGGGCCTGTTCGCCGGCGAGGCCAAGACCGACGAGCGCGACGCCGCGGTGATCGCGCGGACCGCCCTGGGCGTGCCGGGCTCCCTGTCGGGGGTCCCGGGCCGCGGCGAGGCCCTCGAGGCCGCCCGCGCCCTCTCGTCGCAGCGCGACCACGTCGTCGCCTGCGCGACCAGGGACAAGAACCGCCTGCGCGCGGTGCTGCTCGAGTCCTGCCCGGCCCTCGAGGCCGCGGTCGACCTGTCGGACCGGCGGTGGCTGGAGCTGCTCGCCGGGTTCGGCGGGGCGTGGGGGATCGCCCGCTCCGGGGCCGAGGGCCCGCGGGCCGAGGCCGCCGGGGAGGTGTTAGCGTCAATATAATTTTCACCATTTCCACCAACGCATTTTCGCCAATCGCGCCAACGCGGATACGCCGGAT
>NZ_JBDGBA010000013.1:0-56696 GCF_040910185.1 Collinsella aerofaciens
CGAACATAAAATCTTGCAGTGCCAGGCCTGAAAGTTTTGCGTGCCACCCATGAAACTACGGTCTTGACGAAAACAGCTGGAGGGGTGCTGCCCCAGGGCGGCGGCGGTGCTGGAGGAGGCCGAGCCCGACGCGCTGGCCTACCTCGACTTCCCGCCGACCCACTGGAAGCGCCTGCGCACCAACAACGTGCAGGAGAGGACCAACCGGGAGATAAAGCGCAGGTCGCGCGTCGTGCAGGTGTTCCCCTCCACGGGCTCGCTGGTGCGGCTCGCGGGCGCGGTCATGTGCGAGCAGGACGAGATATGGCAGGAGTCCAGGTACTTCTCGGAGGTGAGGATGAACGAGCTCTACGATGACGGTCGCACTCGGGGAATCGACGGTCCCGTCGAGTGGGCGCGGCTCGAGGCGGAGGCCAGGAAGATGCTCGAGTCCGGCCTCGAGCTTGCGGACAGGGTCGAGGCGGCATAGGATATCAACCGTATTCCAGATTCCAGGACGCCGGGCCGACTCACTTCGGATCGGGCGCTACACCAACTTTCTCGACATTACCGCGGAACGTGTTTATCCCTTCTACTTGACAGACAAATCGACATTGCAATTGTCGCTGGACAAGTAGACACCAATCTTTTTGAATCACATTTTTTATTGAATGCCGAAGTCAACCTCTTAGTTGAAAGCAGTCACCCATTAGCTAGTCGCGCAACGGTAAATCTAAACGCGGTGGCTCGATATCCAATTGCAAACACCTGTGACATTCGATATTGTCGAAAGAGAATAAACTCAGTATTTAACCATCTGGGCCTTTCCCCTTCCTACGAGAATATTAACTTAGCAGACCAGCAAAATTTGTCCGATTTTCTGATTCATAAGCATGGGATTATTCTGACCATAGCCTCGCAAGCGTCTCAATTCAGGATAGGCTATCCAGCAAAAATCGTTTGCCTAGACGAACAAGACAGAATATCAATCCCTTTTTACTGCGTTTCAAATTCAAACGATACCCAAGCGCAAACTCATCACGCGATAAGCTGCATTCAACTTGAGGCACGCCAGCTCTCTCGATGTTTAAAAAGCGCTGAAAGAGGAGACCTTTCCAGCTGAATGTGACGGGCATGCTAATTCCATGCAAAACAGCAACGTATTCCGCCAGAACAGAAGCGTGGGTCAGCCCATGTTTTTTGAAGTATTCCGAGAGAAAACAACGAGGGCCTGACAGACTCTTGCCAAATCAGTGACCCACTCACCACCCGCAAGCCTGTGCCCCACTTCCGAAATAAATGGCTCAGCCCCACCTTCTCAGCGGGTTGAGCCGAGCACTGACCGCACCATTCATTGTCAGCACCGCCCCAGACCAAGCCAGAGAAAGATGGCGCGGCGACAGCCAGATGGCCGCCACCGCGCCTCACACATTATTTCGGCAAGCCGCTGTTAGCGTCGGAATAATTTAGCTACTTCACACCGCGTCTCAGGCGCTCAGCGACCGACGCCACGGCACTCTCATCGACCGAGCCGCAGCTCACGCAGCCGTCATGGGCACGCATCTGGCCGGTGACCTCGTCCATCGCGAGCGGCGCCACCTTCTCAAGCTTAAAGCCCTTGCCGGCGCGCATATTCTCCTTTGCCACACTGATCATGAGCTTAATACGGTTGAGCTGGTTGACCTCGGATGCACCGGGGTCGTAGTCCACCGCAACGATGTTGCTCTCGGGATGCTGGCGGCGCAGCTCCTTAATCACGGCCTTGCCCACCACGTGGTTGGGCAGGCACGCGAAGGGCTGCGTGCAGATGATGTTGGGTGCGCCGTGGTCGATCAGGTCGAGCATCTCGGCCGTGAGCAGCCAGCCCTCGCCCATGTTGTTGCACACCGAAAGCACCGTGCGGGCCTTGTCGGCCATGGTGCCGATGCGCTCGGGCGCCTCGAAGCGGCGGGACTTCTCGAGCATCTCCTCCACCGGCGTACGCATCCAGTCCACGAGTTTGATGAGCGCCTGCATACCAGCGCGCGTGGTAGCAGAGCTACCCAGCTCATCCTTCTGCAGCTCGGCGTTGCTCATGGAGTACAGGAAGAAGTCGAGCAGACCCGGTACTACGGCCTCGCAGCCCTCGCGCTCGATCACGTCGACCACATGGTTGTTAGCCGTGGGATGGAACTTGACCAGGATCTCGCCGACCACGCCCACGCGCGGCTTGGTGCCCTCGCCCACGAGCGGCATGGTGTCGAACGCGCGGATGGCCTCGCGGCACAGCTTGGTGTAGTTGTGGCGGTTGAACTTGGGCGCCAGCTTGCGGGCGCGCGCCATGTACTCCTCGTAAAGCGCATTGGCGGCACCGGGCGCTGCCTCGTACGGGCGGCAGCGGTAGAGCATCTGCATCATCACATCGCCAAAGAGCACCGCGTAGACTGCCTGCTTAAGCAGTGCCGGCGTAATCTTAAAGCCGGGGTTGTCCTCGCCGAGCGCCACGGCCGAAAGCGAGATCACCGGGATCTCGGGGTGGCCGCTCTCGCGCAGGGCCTTGCGGATGAGCGCGATGTAGTTGGTGGCACGGCAGCCGCCGCCGGTCTGGCTGATGACCACAGCCGTCTTGGACAGGTCGTACCGACCGCTCTCGATGGCCTCCATAATCTGGCCCGTCACCAGGATCGACGGATAGCAAATGTCGTTGTTCACGTAGCGCAGGCCAGCCTCGACGGCATCGTGGTCAGTCGAGGGCAGCAGCTCCAAGTTGTAGCCAGCACCACGGAACACCTCTTTGACCAGGTCAAAGTGGATCGGCGCCATCTGCGGGCACAGGATGGTATAGCCCTCCTCGCGCATCTGCTCGGTAAAGGGCACCTTGGGCCACGCGGTCGATGCGCTCTCACGCTGCGCCTCGAACGTGTACTTGCGGCTCGCGAACGCGGGGGCATCCGTGGAGGGCGCCACCGGCGCGGCATCGCCTTGCTCGTAGGCCTCGCCCGCGGCCGTGGCATCGGCCAGGCGCTCGGCCTCCTGGTCCTTGAGCGCAGCCATGAGCGAGCGGATGCGGATGCGCGCGGCGCCCAGGTTGGACACCTCGTCGATCTTGAGCACGGTGTAGATCTTGCCACTGGCTTCCAGAATCTCCTGCACCTGATCGGTGGTCAGAGCATCCAGACCGCAGCCGAAGGAGTTGAGCTGGATTAGGTCCAGGTCGTTGCGCATCGTCACAAAGCGGGCGACGGCGTACAGGCGGCTGTGGTACATCCACTGGTCAACGACGCGAATCGGACGCTCGGGCTTTATCAGATGCGCAAGCGAATCCTCGGTAAAGACCGCAAAGCCAAAGCTCGAGATAAGCTCAGGCAGGGCGTGGTTGATCTCGGGGTCATTGTGGTAAGGACGGCCGGCGAGCACAATGCCGTGGCCGCCGTGGTCCTCGACCCACTTAAGAGCCTCCTCGCCCATGGTCTGGATGTCCTCGTGGAAGCGCGCATCGGCCTCAAAGGCAGCGTTGACGGCGGCATCGACCTCGGAGCGCGTGATTTTAGGACCGCGCACGCGACCGCGACCGGCCTCAGCATCGGCCACGCGGTCGACGGCGAGCACCTGGTACAGACGGCGCTTGAGCTCGGTCTTGTCGTGATAGGGCACAAACGGGTACAGGAACTCGATGTTCTGCTCGCGAATCTCGTCGATATTGAGCGCCAGCGCCGTGGGGTAGCTCATGACGATGGGGCAGTTATAGCAGTTGCCAGCCGTCGGATCCTCCTTGCGCTCCCAACGCACGCACGGCATCCAGATGAAGTCGACGTCACGGTCGATAAGGTTCATCACGTGGCCGTGGCTCATCTTTGCCGGGTAGCACACGCTCTCGGACGGCATGGACTCGATGCCCGCCTGGTAGGTCTTCTTGCTCGACTGGTCGGACAGCTGCACGCTAAAGCCCAGGCGCGTAAAGAACGCGTGCCAGAAGGGGTAGTTCTCGTACATGTTGAGCGCGCGCGGGATGCCGACGGTGCCGCGCGGGGCCTCGTCGGGGCTCAGGACCTCGCGGTTAAAGAGCAGCTCGTTTTTCTTTTTGAAGAGGTTGGGGGCCTCGGTCTTCTGCTTTTTGTGGCCGGCGCCCTTCTCGCAGCGGTTGCCGGTAATGAAGCGCCTGCCACCGCCAAAGTCGTTGACGGTAAGCTGGCAGTTGTTGGAGCAACGGCCGCAGCGGACATGCTTTTGCGTCACGGTGAGGTGCGCGATGTCCTCAGCCGAGAGGATGGTCGAGGTGCCGTCGGCGCCAGCGCGATCGCGAGCGAGCAGGGCCGCGCCGTAGGCGCCCATGCAGCCGGCGATGTCGGGACGCACGGCATGAACGCCGGTGAGCTGCTCAAACGCGCGCAGCGTGGCATCGGACATAAAGGTGCCGCCTTGGACGATCACCTGGCTGCCGATCTCCTTGGGATCGCGCAACTTAATGACTTTGAACAGGGCATTCTTGATGACGGAATAGGACAGGCCGGCCGCAATGTCGCCCACCGTGGCGCCTTCCTTTTGCGCCTGCTTGACGCGCGAGTTCATAAAGACCGTGCAGCGACTGCCCAGGTCGACCGGGGCCTTGGCATGGATGGCGGCGTTGGCGAACGCGCGCACGTCCATGTTCATAGAGACGGCGAAGCTCTCGATAAAGCTACCGCAACCCGACGAGCAGGCCTCGTTGAGCATGATGTGCTCAATAACGCCGTCCTTGACGCGCAGGCACTTCATGTCCTGGCCGCCAATGTCCAGAATGAACTCGACGCCGGGCAGGAATGCCTTGGCGCCGCGCAGGTGCGCGACGGTCTCAATCTCGCCGGAGTCGGCCTTGAGGGCCTCGATGAGCAGCGCCTCGCCGTAGCCCGTGGTGGTCACGTGGCCGATGGTGCAGCCGGCAGGGATGTGATTGTAGAAATCGGCCATGATGACCTTGGCCGTGCCCAGGATGTCACCGTTGTTGTTGCCGTACCAGGTGTGCAGCAGCTGGCCGTCCTCGCCCACGAGCGCGGCCTTCATGGTGGTGGAGCCGGCGTCGATGCCGATGAACACGCGGCCGGTGTAGCCGTCGAGCTTGCCCTTGGGGACGACCTCGGTGTCGTGGCGGGTTTTGAACTCGGCGAAGTCCTCGTCGGTGGCAAAGAGCGGATCCAGGCGCTCGACCTCGGCACCCTGTGTGTCACCCAGGGCATCGATAGCCTCGATGAGCTGCGGGAACGTGCTGAGCTTGTTGGACTCATGCGCCATGGCGGCGCCGCTCGCCACAAACAGGTGGGCGTTTTGGGGCACAATGCGGTGCTCCTCGTCCAGGTTGAGCGTGAGGTAGAAGCGATGGCGCAGCTCGGAGAGATACTGCAGCGGGCCGCCCAAGAAGGCGACGTTACCGCGGATGGGACGGCCGCACGCCAGACCCGAGATGGTCTGGGTCACGACGGCCTGGAAGATGGAAGCGGCGACGTCCTCGGGACGGGCGCCTTCGTTGAGCAGCGGCTGCACGTCGGTCTTGGCAAAAACGCCGCAGCGGCTGGCGATGGGATAGATGGTGGTGGCGTTGGCCGCGAGTTCGTTAAGGCCGCTGGCGTCGGTGTGCAGCAGAGTGGCCATCTGGTCGATGAAGGCGCCCGTGCCGCCGGCGCAGGTGCCGTTCATGCGCTGCTCGATGCCGTTGTCGAAGTAGATGATCTTGGCGTCCTCGCCGCCCAACTCGATAGCGACATCGGTGGCCGGGATGAGGGTCTCGACGGCGCGCTTGCTGGCGATGACCTCCTGGACAAACTCCAGGTCGAGCCACTGGGACAGCAGCAGGCCACCCGAGCCGGTAATGGCGCAGGTCATCTGGGCCGTCGGCAGCACGGTCGCAGCGCCCTCGAACAGATCACGGGCGCAGGCACGGACGTCGGTGTGGTGGCGCTGGTACTTGGCGTAGACGATCTGGTTATCGTCGTTGAGCACGGCGAGCTTAACGGTGGTGGAGCCCACGTCGATGCCCAAGTGCAGGTTGCCGTGGGCGGCCTCGGGGTTGAAGACCGCGCCTTCGGGAGCGTGGGCGGCAGTGGCGGCTACGGGCTCAGCGGCGGTGGCGGGCTCGTTAGCGACGGACGTCCCCCCTGCCGCGTTCTTGGCATCGGCAACTGCCTCAGCAACTTTCTCGGCAGCCGCGGTCGCGGCCTTCTGCGCGGCGTCCATCACGGCGGGCGCGGCCTCACGCGCGGCAGCGACCATACGGTCCTTAATGCCCTCGACGAGTTTGCTCATCTGTCTCTCCTCTTAGTTGTTGGACTCGATGGTTGCGGCGGTGTCGACCGCGTCCTCGAGCTGCAAGTTCAATAGCTTCATGCCGTATTCCGGCACGTTGATATCGATGGGTTGGCCATATAGGTCGCCGGGACGCACAAAGGCGATAACCGTCATAATGCGCGCCATGGCTTCGGGCGATTCGGTGAGCCCACGCTCAAACCAGCGCTGAATCAGGCCGACCTCGGCACTCACGACGTAGGTAACGTAGTAGTCAAAGAATGTACCCAGCGCCAGGCCCAAAATGCCCGTCTGCGCACGAGGCACCACGGCCTCACGCGCGGTGTCGATAATCTTTTTAATAAAGGCGGGGTCGCCGCCCGGGCCCAGCAGGGCCCCGATAAGGTCGCGATTGGCCGCAAGATAGCGCAGCAGCTCAACCGAACCGGGTGCCGGCTCAAGATCATCGATGTTGTGATAGAGGTCGGGCAGCTGAGCTGCGGTGATGAGCTCAATGCGCTCACGGATCTCGGCCAGCAAGCCGTCCTCGATTTGATTGATAAAGTCGGGGATATCGCGGTAATGCGAATAGAACGTGCGACGCGTAAGGCCAGCGCGCTCGGTGAGCGACGCGACATTAATGCGCGAAAGGTCGCCGCTTTCGGCAAGCTCGCTAGCAAGTGCCTGGCGAAGGGCACGCTGCGAGCGAAGGGACCGGCGATCGCATTTCTCGAGCTGGGACAAGCGTCCTCCTTGTTACTCAGCCTGTGCGCTATTGCACAGTGCGAGTATTATTGCACACCGTGTGCATCAACACGTAAAGGCAATATTTGGGCTGTGACAAAGGGACGGTCCCTTTGTCACATTCAGCGACCGCCTAGGTTGTGCCAGTTGTGCCTGGCTTTTGAAGCGGCATTGCCGATTGTTCAAAATGTCATTCGTGGGTAGAATAGTGTCGACGGCAGCCCAAGTTCTGGAAAGCTGGGCAGCGCCGTTGTTTGCATTAGGGGGTCAACGCCTTAGCGGCGGCGACCCCTTCTGTTGCGCTTCGAACGCTGCTTGAGTGCCTCGGAAAGGCCGACAAGTGCCGTGAAGAACGAGACCAAAGCGGTCAGAAGTCTCACGAAATCAATCAAATCGGTCATGGGCATCACCTCCCATCAGATGGAGGGCGCTGCCCGACACATGGAGCTGCCGTCAACGATACCGATTCTATCAAAACTTAGTTATATATACGAATATATGTTCGCATGCCAAAGGTGCAGGGTTCTCGTGAAAAAGGGGCTGTCCCTTTGTCACATTATTCGATGACGGTGCGGGAATTTTGCTTGTGCATGGTGGCGAGCATGTGTTTGGGGACGGCGTGGACCATGCAGCTGCCGATGGTCGCGCTCGCGGCGGCCTTGGCGGCATCGCTTGCGTTTTTGGTCGCGTAGCTGTGGCGGAAGCGTTTGAGCATGGCAATGTCGTTGCCGCCGTCGCCGTAGACCGCGACCTCGTCCTCGGCAATACCGTAGTAGCCCGCCAGCCACGCCACGCTCTCGCCCTTGTTGCACGCCACGTCCGTGATCTCGAACATCACCGGATCGAACGGCGCGTTGACCACGCGGTCCGATCGCTCAGCCAAATATGCCTTAAGGTCGCGCTCCAGCTCGGGCGAGGTCACGCGGCAGTTGATTTTGCACACGTCATGACGCAGGATGTCACCGATCGACTGGTCGAAATACTGTTCCTCGTGATACCCGCCACGTGCACGCATGCCGCGCATCACGATGCGCTTGATAGGACTGTCCTTTTTAAAGCCCGCCTGGTGCATCTCGAACGAACCGCTCGAGAACATGCCGTCGGGCGTGGAGCAGTCGAAGCAAATGTCCGGGAACGCTTTGAGCAGCTCCTCGGTAACCTGCGGGTCGATGGTCCAGGTCTTGAGCACCTCACCATGGCTGTCGCGCACGATGGATCCGTTGGAGCAGCAGGCGTCGAGTGCCAGACCTGTGAAGCCATGCTCGCCGATCGGCAGCGTCGAGCGTCCGGTCGCGGGAACCACATGCAGCCCGGCTTCGGTCAGCTCGCGAATGGCGCGGCGGATGGTTCCGTCGGCCTCGTGTAGGGCATTCAGCAGCGTTCCGTCTAAGTCACTCGCAAACATCTTGATCATGGGCATGCCTCTCCTTCGTCTGCACGATATTGTAGACGAGAACGGGCGCACCCCAAGAGAGGCACGCCCGTCAGGCGAAAGATTGTTCTACACCGCGGCGGGGCCGTGTTCGCCGGTGCGGATGCGGATAACTTCCTCGACCGGCTCGACCCAGATCTTGCCGTCTCCAACGGCACCGGTGCGAGCAGCATTGCAGATAATCTCGACAATTCCGTCGACATGCTCATCGGCGCAAATGAGCGTGAACTGCACCTTAGGGATCGTGTTGACAAGCAACTCGTTGCCGCGCACGTATTCCTTCCAGCCATGCTGCGCGCCGCAGCCCTGCACCTGGTTGATAGTCATACCGCGAACATCAGCAGCAAACAGCGCATCTTTAAGAACCTCAAGCTTTTCCTGGCGCACGATAGCCGTGATCTTTTTCATAATGAATTCCTCTCAATAATCAACGTATCCCTTTACATGAGACGCGGGTTTCCCAGATGCCGCAGATTGGATTGAAAGAGGAACGCCGCGTACTTTTGTACGCAAGCGACGGTTTGAAACCCAAGATGCGGTGCCTGGGGAAGCCGCTAGTCAAGTCCCGAGAAGGAGGGATATGCGCTCTCGCCGTGCTGACTCGCATCCAGGCCCAGCGCCTCGTCGGCCTCGTCCACACGCAGGCTGCCGTAGAACAGCGCCTTGACCACTGCGGCGATCACCAAATCGAGCACCAGCACAATAGCAACCGTCACCACAATGCCCAAAATCTGCGAGATGAGCAGCGACACGTCGCCCGTGTAGAACAGGCCGCCCTTACCGGTCCATGAGAGCTCCGGCACGCAGAACAGCCCCGTGAGCACGCCGCCCAAGATGCCGCCGATGCCGTGGCAGCCAAACGCGTCGAGTGCATCGTCGTAGCCAAACTTGGTCTTGAGATGGCTGATGGCCAGGTAGCAGACGGGCGAGACGATCAGGCCCATGACCAGCGCCGCCCACGGTTCGACAAAGCCCGCGCCCGGCGTGACAACCACAAGGCCCGCGACCAGACCGGTGCTGGCACCCACCAGCGTGGGACGACCGGTGTGTACGCGCTCGACGGCAAGCCACGAGACCATGCCCGCCGCGCTGGCCGTCACGGTGTTGAGGATGGCAAGCGCCGCCACGGCGTCGGCCTTGAACTCGCTGCCGCCGTTAAAGCCAAACCAGCCAAACCAAAGCAGGCCGGCGCCCAACGCTACAAACGGTACGTTATGCGGGCGATAGCTCACCATGCCAAAACCGCGACGACGGCCGAGCATCAGGCAGAGAATCAAGCCCGTCAGACCGGACGAGATGTGCACCACGTCGCCGCCGGCAAAGTCGAGCGCGCCGATGATGTCACCGATAAAGGAGCCCTCGCCGCCCCACACCATGTGGGCGAGCGGCGCGTAGACCACGAGCAGCCAAATGCCCAGGAATGCCGTCATGGCACCAAACTTAACGCGCCCGGCCAGACTGCCCGTGACGATAGCGGCCGTGATCATGGCAAATGCCATCTGGAAGGCGATGTTGATGATCTGAGGGTAGACGGCACCGTCCGCAGCATTGCTCTCGGCCGCCTGAAGCACCTGGTTGAGCACCGGCAGGCACAGCAGTTGGTCAAAGCCCCCAATAAACGGACTAGAGCCGTTGCCGCCGTAGGCCAGCGACCAGCCGGCAACAATCCACAGCACACCAACCAGGCCAATGGCGCCAAAGCACATAAGCATGGTGTTGATGACATTTTTGCGCCTGGACAGGCCGCCATAGAAAAACGCCAGACCCGGTGTCATTAAAAACACGAGCATGGTACAGATGAGCATAAACGTTGTCGATCCCGTATCGTACATTCGCTCCCCCTTGGTCGCATGAACGTTGTCGGCGCCCATGATGCGACCGAGGGGCAACTGGTGTAGACCAGGTACGGCGTTGTTAAACGCTGCGTTGTCGAATGGAAACGGCACCGCAATCTTGGAAACGGCGCGGCAACGGACGAGAAACGAACGGGAAATACGCGAGCAAGGGAGCCGCGAGCGCCCCGTCCCGGCTAGCGCCGAAACAGCTCGTGGGCGCGGTCGCGGAGATTAGTTGCTCGGATGACACCTTCGTAGTGGTTGATGCGCAGACGCGGGAAGGCGTTAAAGAAGCGCAGGTCACGACGACTGAGTGACACGCTCGGCACCGGACGGCTCATGCGCTTACCGGCAAGGCGACGGCTGAGCGACGGACGCGGCATGCTCGGCGCGGCATCGGCCACGCGACGGGCAGCGAGCGCCAGGCCGCGAGCACCGTCCGCGATAAACGTCGGCATCGAAGCCTTCTCGCGCAGGGCATCGAGCGTCGCGTCGCCCAGCTCGGCCAGCCACGCGTTAACGGCACGACTGCGGATATGCGTCTGTGTCACCGAGTCGATCGCCGAATCGGGAATACGTTCGAGCATGGAGTCGGACGCATCAGCAAGCGACTCGTTGATGCGGTCGGCAAGGTCGGCGCGCACACGCTCCAGCTGATCCGACAGGCGGCGCCAGCTGGCCAACGAGCACGCCGCGTCGACCATCATCGCGACCGCGACGATAAAGGAGGACAGCCGCACAATCAGCACCGGCAGATGACCAAGCAGCCCCAGCAATGCCGGCTCCACTAAACGGCAAATGCACAGCGCACCCAGGCCAAACGCGCATGCCCAGTACAGGCAGATACGTCCGTGCAGGTTAAACGGCAGGTGCGAATAGTCCCAAAAGCGAGCGCCCGTTGTTTTTTCCAACAGCACGCCTACGCTGTACTCAATCACGCTGCAAACGAGCGCTGCAGCGACAAACTGGCTCGAGGCATCCGGAATCCCGCGCAACAGCAGCCAGCAGGCAATGCCGCCCACACCATAGATAGGACAACACGGCCCCAGCAAAAAGCCACTGTTGGCAAATCGTCCGTGATTGAGCATGGCGCATACTGTCGACTCCCATACCCAACCGCAAAACCCGTAAAAGGCAAACGAGAGCACCAGTGCCGAGAGTGGGCAGGCGGCAAGCGTCGCGCCGCCAAACGCCATATCAATCGCGGTTTCCACCGTCTACCCTCTCCTCTTTTCACTCGATGCTTTGCTCACGCTATCGTCCGTCTCATCCTTGCGCGGCAGGCGGCCGGCGACCGTCTCACGCAGAGCACACCATTTATCCGCCAGGCACACAATCCACGCCTCGCGACACGTCGGCGGCACCGGCACCAGCGGAAACATATGCCGCACGATAATATTCCGCTCGCGCGGCGTCAGCTCAAAATCTTCCTCGGCACGCGCCAGAGCAAAAAATGGATGCCGGAATCCGTGCAGTCGATGGCTCGGGTCGGGGTCGTGCCAATCGTAGAGAAAGTAATCGTGTAACAAGGCTCCGCGCAGCAACGAGGCGCGGTCGACCGAAACACCGACGCGGCCCAGGCGCTCGGCAAAGGACAGGCTCGCCCGCGCTACCGAAGTCACGTGCGCATAGACCGTCACATCGCCATGTTGGATAAACTCGCGCGTCAGGTCCAGACGGCCCGCCTGTGCCAGTTGACGGGCAGCATGGTCTACTTCGCGCGCGATTTTCTCGGCACGAACGGCATCGGACATGCTGCCTCCCTCCAGCGGCTCACGGCGGCAAGCCACAGCCTGCACGTATTGAAAAAATCATCATCGAATCTATCAGTATGGCATCGGACAAAACGTTTTGCCCCACCAGTTGTCGAATTACCGCGCCGCCGTCACATATCAAACGCCAAAATGTGCGAGACTGTCTTGTGCAATTGTGTCGGCCGAGGGAGCGCCGGCGCTCGATTCGCATGGAGTAACCCACAACGATGCTGCTTACGCAAACGACAACGCCCGAGGACGTCAAGGCTCTCGACCGCGCCGAGCTTCCGCTGCTCTGCGGCGAGATTCGCCACGCCATCCTCGAAAGCTCCGCCGCTGTCGGCGGACACGTTGCCCCCAACCTGGGCGTCGTTGAGCTTACGGTTGCGCTTCATCGCGTGTTTAACTCCCCTATCGACAAGATTGTCTTTGACGTTTCGCACCAGACCTACGCCCACAAGGCGCTGACCGGGCGCGCGTATACCTATATCGATCCGGAACGTTTTGGCGAGGCTTCTGGCTTTGCCAATCCCGACGAGTCCGAGCACGACCTGTTCGCCATGGGCCACACCTCCACATCGGTGAGCCTGGGCTGCGGCTTGGCACACGCCCGCGATCTGGCGGGCGACAGCTACAACGTCATCACCATCATTGGCGACGGCTCGCTTTCGGGCGGCTTGGCGTTTGAGGGCTTCAACAATGCCGCCGAACTCGACAGCAACCTGATCATCATCGTCAACGATAACGACCAGTCCATCGCCGAGAACCACGGTGGCCTCTATCGCAATCTGGCCGAGCTGCGCACCAGCAACGGCACCTGTGAGCGCAACGTTTTCCGCGCGATGGGACTCGACTACCGTTATTTGGACGCCGGCAACGACGTGTTGGCCCTGGTCGACGCGCTGCAGGAACTGCGCAATATCGATCATCCCATCGTGCTGCACGTCTCCACCGCCAAGGGCAAGGGCTTTGAGCCGGCCCAGAGCGACCCCGAACGCTGGCACCACGTGGGTCCGTTTGACATGGCGACTGGGCGCAAGCTTTGCCCGGGCCATCCGAGCGAGCCCGCGCCGCGCACCTATGCTGACATTACGGGCGAGGCGCTCAGCGCCGCCATCGAGCGCGATCCACAGGTCGTTGGCATCACGGCCGCCACGCCCTACATCATGGGCTTTACACCCGAGCTTCGCGCTGCCGCCGGCAAACAGTTCGTCGATGTGGGCATTGCCGAGGAGCACGCCGTGACCTTTGCCACCGCGCTTGCGCGCTCGGGCGCCAAGCCAGTCTTTGGTGTGTACGGTACGTTTTTGCAGCGCGCCTACGACGAGCTGTGGCACGACCTGTGCCTCAACGACGTCCCCGCAACCATTTTGGTGTTTGGTGCGTCAATCTTTGGCACCACGTCCGAGACGCATCTTTCGTTCTTTGATATTTCCATGCTGGGCGGTCTTCCCAACATGCACTACTTGGCGCCGGCCTGCATGGAGGAATATCTGTCCATGCTGAGCTGGTCGCTCGACCACCGCGAGCATCCCGTGGCAATCCGCGTACCGGGCATCGGCCTGGTAAGCCGCCCCGACCTTGCGCCCGCCGAAGACACCGACTACAGCGCCGTTCGCTACAACGTGGTGCGTCAGGGCCGCGACGTTGCCGTGCTCGCGCTTGGCGATTTCTTTGAGCTGGGTGAGCGCGTGGCAAACCGTCTGACTGCCGAGTACGGCATCGAGGCCACGCTCGTCAACCCGCGCTTTGCAACCGAGCTCGACCGCGAGTTCCTCGACAGTCTTGCCGCCGAGCATCGCGTTGTCGTCACCCTCGAGGACGGCATCTTGGACGGCGGCTGGGGCGAGCGCGTGGCATGCTATCTGGCATGCACGCCGTTGCGCACGCGCACCTTCGGCATCGCCAAGGGCTTCCCCGACCGCTACGACCCCAACGAGCTGCTCGCACAGAACGGCATGACGATCGAGAACATGGCCGCCGAAGCCGTAAGGCTACTCAACGAGTAAGAAAACCTCCGCAAGGGAAGCACCCCTGCGGAGGTTTTTATTTTCCCAACTCAATTATCTCGATCTGTAACATCTAGGGCCTGAATTCCCGTCTAACTGTTACAGATTGAGACAAAACAGCGAGGCAGGCCGCCACATCTGCAAGATCCACCACAAAGGTGCCTGTCCCCTTTGTGGTGGTTTTCAAAACGCTATCTCAGCTGTAATAATCGACGTTTGCCCAGATAAAACCTGCCAAAATAGACCTGTCCCTTTTTGGTAGGCAGAATAACCCATAAGGTAAGTATGTTTCTGAGTTATTTCGTGTTGACCCATTTGAGCGCGATAGGGTATAACTCTACTCAACCGCTAGGGATTTTATTGAGAAAGGTGTTCTACCATGAGCAAGAACCTCTCCCAGCAGGTCGTTCTCGACCGCCGCGGCTTCGTTGCCGCCACCTTCGCAACCGTCGCCGGCCTTGGTCTTGCCGGCTGCTCCGACACCAGCGCCGAGGCCGACAAGGGTTCCGCCGCCGGCTCTTCCAAGAGCTCCGAGGATACCGAGGTTTCCGCCACGCTCGATGCCAAGGCATTCGACAAGCTCGTCGACAACGGCCCCAAGGCCGATGACGACGCCATCGCCGCCAGCGCCTGGGCGACCGCCGTCAAGGACGCCGGCGTCTTTAAGATCGGTGGCGTTCAGACCTCCACGCTCTTCTCCCTCCTCAACGAGAAAGACGATCAGACCCGCGGCTTCGATGCCGGTATCGCACAGCTCCTGTCCAACTACATTCTGGGCGAGAACAAGGTCGAGATCACCCAGGTGACCTCGGATACGCGCGAGTCCGTCCTGCAGAACGGCCAGGTCGACGCTGTCTTTGCCACCTACACCATCACTGACGAACGCAAGAAGCTCGTCTCCTTCGCCGGCCCCTACTACTACACGCAGCAGGCCATCCTGGTGCTCGCCGACAACGACGACATCAAGAGCGTCGACGACCTGGCCGATAAGAACGTCGCCGTCCAGTCCGGCTCCAACGGCCCCGCCATCCTGGAGGAGTTCGCCCCCAAGGCCAGCCAACAGGAGTTCAAGACCGACGAGGAGGCCCGCCAGGCACTCCAGCAGAGCCGCGTTGACGCCTACGTCATCGATAACAACATGCAGCAGAGTGCCCTGGTCCGCGAGCCCGGTAAATACAAGATCGCCGGCAAGCCCTTCGGCAGCAAGGAGCCCTATGGCATCGGTCTGCCGCTCGATTCCGACGGCGTCGCCTTTGTCAACGACTTCCTTAAGAAGATCGAGGATGATGGCACCTGGACCGAGCTGTGGCAGATCTGCATCGGCGACCGTACGGGCGACACCAATGTTCCCGAGCTGCCCGAGATCGGCGCCTAGGCAGCGAGCCTGGTAACGACCGCAACGAAACCATACGGAAACGCATGGTGCGCTTTATTGCGGTAAACTGTTTCCTCACTGAGTTGTCGGGGCTTCCGTACACACGGGAGCCCCTTTCCTTATCGGCGGGAGGTCCGCATGAGTCTCTCCGAGCTCTGGTCGCTCTATGGCCAGAACTATATCGACGCGCTGCTAGCAACCTGGGGCATGACGCTTGAGTCGTTTGCCATCGCCATGGTGCTGGCCGTCGCCGTCACCGTGATGCGCGTGTCGCCGCTCAAGCCGCTGCGCGTCTTTGGCGACCTGTATGTCCAGGTCTTCCGTAACATCCCAGGCATCGCACTGCTCATCATCGTCGTCTATGCGCTGCCGCCGCTCAAGGTCGTCCTGCCCTACCGCACCTGCGTTATCGTCGCCACGGTCCTTTTGGGCTCGGCCTTTGGCTCCGAGAACTTTATGAGCGGCATCAACACCGTCGGCGTCGGCCAGGTGGAAGCCGCACGTTCACTCGGCATGAGCTTCAATCGCATCCTCGCCAAGATCGTGATTCCGCAGGCACTGCGCTCGAGCGTGCTGCCCATGACCAACCTCTTTATCGCCGTCATGCTCACCACCGCGCTCGGCAGCCAGGTGCCGCTTAAGCCGCAGGAGCTCACCGGCGTGGTGAGCTACATCAACACGCGCTCACTTGGCGGCGTCGCCGCGTTCTTTATCTCGGCGCTCGGCTACCTGGGCACGGCCTTTGTGGTAAGCCACATTGGCAACTATATCGATAAGAAGGTGAGGATCCTCCGATGAGCAAGCATTCCTCCCCTGCGCTTACCATGCGTGATGCGCTCTACGAGGCTCCCGGCCCCAAGATGCGCGCCAAGATTCGCATCGGCACCGCCATCTCACTCGTCGCCGTCGCCGCGCTCGTCGCCCTGGTACTGCAGCGCTTTTATGTGACCGGCCAGCTTTCGGTCCACTATTGGTATTTCTTTACGCACCTCACCACCTGGAAGTTCTTGCTTGCCGGCTTTGAGGGCACCGTTAAAGTCGCACTCACCGCTGGCGCCATCGCGCTGGTGCTGGGCCTCGCTCTCATGCTCGGCCGCACGAGCGACATCAAGCCGCTGCAGCTGGTCTGCCGCGTGCTCACCGATTTCTTCCGCGGCGTGCCGAGCCTGCTGTTCATCTACTTCTTCTTTTTGGTGCTGCCCCAGTACAAGATCGCGCTGCCGTCGTTTTGGATGCTCACGCTCCCCGTCGCGCTCGCTGCAGCCGGCGTACTTGCCGAGATCTTCCGCGCCGGCGTCAATGCCGTGCCGCGCGGCCAGGTCGAGGCGGCCCAGGCGCTCGGTCTCTCCAAAGCTAAAATCACCTTTAAAATCGTGTTGCCGCAGGCGATTCGATTTATCATTCCGTCGTTGATTTCGCAGCTCGTGGTCGTAGTCAAAGACACCACCGTCGCCTATGTGGTGAGCTACCCCGACCTCATGCAAAATGCCCGCGTGCTCATTACCAACTATGATGCACTCGTATCGGTCTACTTGGTGATCGCGGTCATCTACATCCTCATCAACGTCGCGATTAACAAGGCCGCTGTCTATGTTTCGCACAAGACCGGCGCGACCATCATCCGCTAAGTACCCACGTTCTCAAAGCATAAGGAGCCGAGCACCATGGCACAGAGCACCTCTTCCACCGGCAATCAGCCGCTGATCGAGCTCAGACACGTCGATAAGCACTACGGCGATCTACACGTCCTCAACGACATCAATCTCTCGGTCGACCGCGGCGAGGTCGTCGTTGTGATCGGCCCCTCGGGCTCGGGCAAGTCAACCATGTGCCGCACCATCAACCGCCTGGAAACCATCGACTCGGGCGAGATCCTCATCGAGGGCGAGCCCCTGCCGCAGGAAGGCAAGGACCTTGCCCGCATGCGTGCCGAGCTGGGCATGGTGTTTCAGCAGTTCAACCTGTTTGCACATATGACGGTGCTGCAGAACGTCATGCTGGGACCGGTCGATGTGCTGGGTGTCTCCAAGGACGAGGCCCGCGAGCGCGCCATGGACCTGCTGAGGCGCGTGGGCGTGGCCGAGCAGGCCGATAAAGTACCCGCACAGCTCTCGGGCGGCCAGCAACAGCGCGTAGCCATCGCCCGCTCGCTTGCCATGCAACCCAAGGCCATGCTCTTTGACGAGCCCACAAGCGCCCTTGACCCCGAGATGATCAACGAGGTGCTCGAGGTCATGGTCCGTCTGGCCCAGCAGGGCATGACGATGATCGTCATCACGCACGAGATGAACTTCGCCCGCCGCGTGGCCGACCGCGTCGTGTTTATGGCCGACGGCCAGATCGTGGAAACCGGCACGCCCGACGAGTTCTTCGACCACCCCCAGACCAAGCGCGCCCAGGACTTCCTCAACTCCATCAAGGGCCACTAACCAGACCGCCCACCCGCCAGCCATGCCCATCCAAACTCGAAAGCAACACCTATGATCGGAACTCGTACTTCATCGTCCTACTCCCCGCACGTCGACGTCGCCCCCGCCGACCGCCCACTCATCCTCGTCGCACCGCGCTGGGAAGAGGCAGAGCCGTTTTTAACCGAGATGCTCTCCCCCAACGAGGAAATCGCAAGTGTCTTTGTCGACGCCATTCTTACCGCCGGCGGTCTGCCGCTGCAGATGTCCATTACCGAAGACGTCGACGTTATCCGTTATTACGTGGAAATCGCCGACGGCATCGCCATTCCCGGCGGTCCGGACGTCAACCCCAAACGCTGGGGCGACGAGCGTCCTTACGACCCCACGCTGTGCTGCGAGATTCGCGACCGTTTTGAGTTTAAGCTGGTTAACGAGGTACTTCGCGCCAAGAAGCCGCTCTTTACCACCTGCCGAGGCACGCAGCTGCTCAATGTCGCCACCGGCGGCACCCTGTGCATGGACGTGCCGAGCCTGGGTGCGCGCGAGGGCCGCACGCAGTGGCGCCATACCCACGTGCTCAACGATCCCGTGCACCCCGTCGAGGTCGTGCCGGGCTCGCTGCTGGAGCGCGCGGTTGGCGGTCACAGGCTGATCCAGACCAACTCGGCACATCACTGCTGCGTCGACCGTCTGGGTAAAAGCACGCGCTTGGTCGCCAAGGCAACCGACGGCGTTCCCGAGTGCATCGAGGTCGAAGGCCAGCCATTCTGCCTGGGCGTGCAATGGCACCCTGAGTACACGTGGAAGACGCTCGAGACCGACTTTAACCTCTGGAAGTCGTTTGTCGAGGCAGCGGCCAAGGTTAAACAGGCCCGCTAGCCCGCGAACCACAAAACAGATAAGGGCGCCCCGCCGGCCACATGGTCCGGCGGGGCGCCCTTTCACCTATATGTGGCCGGCAAGCAGCCCAAGGCTCGCAAGCTCTTATTCAGCCGCCTCGCGCAAGGCCGACAACGTGGCCGCATATTGCTGCTGCAGCGCATGCATTCCCTCGCGAGCGCCGTCAACGGTATCGGCGCCGCGCAGCGCCTCGGTCACCACGACCGCCGGCTCGTACAGATTATCGAATCCCAGGTTCTGGCTCACGCCCTTGAGCGTGTGCGCTGCCATAAACGCACCTTCGGCGTCTCCCGCCGCCATGGCGGCCTCCAGCTTGTCCATGCTCTCGTCATCCAAAAACTTGAGGGCAAAGCGGGCAAGCATTTCCTCGCCCATCAGCCGAGCGCATGCGTCATCATAATTGGCGCCGATCTTCTCATACGCCTCACGCATGGAAATCATGGATTAAAACTCCTTTGGTCAAACTAAATCGTGGGAAACGCGACGACGTCGGCGGGGCGCGCCAACGTCTCGGCGATACGGTCTTGCACCTCGAGCAGGCAGTCGAGCAACAGCGGGTTAAACTCACCGCACTTACCGTCCAAGATCATCTGGATAGCCTCCTTGTGCGGGATAGCGTCCTTGTACACGCGCACGCTCGTCAGAGCATCGTACACGTCGGCCACCGAAACCACCTGTGCGGCGATGGGAATCTGGTTGCCCTTAAGGCCATCGGGATAACCCTTGCCATCCCAGCGCTCGTGATGCCAACGCGCAATCTGGTACGCATATTCCACAAGCGCATTGCCGACGTGATGGCGGCCCAGCTCGAGCAGCATGTCGGCGCCGATCGTGGTATGCGTCTTCATAATCTCGAACTCCTCGGGCGTAAGACGCCCGGGTTTGTTGAGGATCGCATCGTCAATCGACATCTTGCCAATATCGTGCAGCGCCGAAGCCAGGGCAATCGTGGAGCGCTCCTCATTGTCGAGGGAGATCGTGTCGCTACGCTGGACCAGGCAGTCAAGCAGCAGCTCGGTCAGCTTCTCGATGTTCGTAACGTGCCTGCCGCTCTCGCCGTTGCGAAGCTCCATGACGCCGGCCATGATGTCGATGAGCATGCGACTGTTCTTGACGCGCTCGTTGTACTGCTGGGACAGCAGGCTCGTCAGGCGGCGCTGTTTGGCGTATAGGCGGATGGTGTTGCTTACACGGCGGCGCACGACACGGGAGTCAAACGGGCGGTTGATATAGTCCGAGGCGCCCAGCTCGTACGCGCGCAGAACCATATCATCGGAATCTTCGCTCGAAATCATGATGAAAGGCAGATTGTCGATACCCGATCGGCGAGACAGATCGGCCAACACCTCAAAGCCGCTTATGCCCGGCATGACAATATCCAGCAGCACGAGCGACAACTCATCGCCATAGCGGTCGACCATGTCGAGCGCCGTACGACCGTTGTCGGCCTCGAGGATGCAATACTCGTCCTTGAGCATCTCGTTGAGAATGGCTCGGTTCATCTCGGAGTCATCGACAATAAGCACCGAAGGCTTTTCGCTTTGGAAGGCTTCGATGGAATCGGCATCGGTCACGACCGTACCGGCTTTTGCCTTAGCGCGGCTCAATAACTGGACAGCGCGGCCAACGCCCTCATCGACCGTCTCGCCATGAATGCGAACGCCACCAACACATGCCGTCAAGCTCACGTACTCATGGCCCGGAACAATCGTGGCATGAACGGCATCGGACACCTGATGCAGGCGACGGGTGAAGTCATCGGAGGGAATATTGGGCATGACGACCACAAATTTGTCGCAGCCATAGCGTACAAGCTCGTCAGTCGAACGAATTCCGCTGCGTATGGCCGTCGCCACGGCACCGAGCGCAAGGTCGCCGGCATGACGGCCACACGTATCGTTGAAGACCCTAAAATCATCAAGGTCGATCACCGCAACGCCGGCATTCATGCGGGCGCTACGGAGCTTTTCCTCGTAATATCGGCGATTGCGCACACTCGTCAGCACGTCGGTGTAGACAAGGTCCTCTTCTGCAGCCTCTTGTTCATCGATCGGACGCACCATCAGCAAGACACGAGGCTCACCCTCGACCTTTAGAGGGCGTAGGCGAGCGCGGTACTCAACACCATCGTTGAGCAGTTGCTCCGACACCTCATCGGAGTCTGCCAAAGCCTCAAGACTCGACTGACGCAGACAAGGGCAGCGATCGCCGGCGAGCAGGCAGTTAGGCTCGCTCTTAATCTGATCGGCCGACAGCAAACGCACCACGGGGTAGGTCTTCGCGACGCGGGCGACCTCAGCGGCAGCCTCCTCGTCGGTTAGATTGACCTCGTGATTATTGAGCATATGGGGCCCTTTCGATAGTTTCGCATGGTAGCGGTGGGTTCCAAATGCTACAAGGGTAACACCTTGCCGATGCAGGTAAGCACGTGAATGCTGTTACATTTTTATGACCTGGCAAACGGCGGTGATGGAGCCGCGGGCGCGTGGTTATTGGCGCATTCGTTAACAATGACGAAACGCTAACAGCCCCTCTCCCCGCAGGTCATCGAGCGTGCTAACGCTCCAAGACATCGCGAACGGCGTTTGCCGCCGTAACGGGGCGATCGCGCAGACCGTTATGCGCGCCCGGGATCGTCACGAGGGGGCAATCGAGATATTCGGCAGCCGCTCGCGTACCAGCCTCGCGGGGCGTACCGACCGAGAGCTCGCCCAAAAACACGGCCGACACCGCCTTTGACGCGCGGGCGCGCTCCCAGTCGGGAGCATATGTCATATTCGTTCCATATTCGTTCGCCATAAAGCAACGACCATTGCGCAGGGCATGTTTGGCTTCCGCTTCGGTCGTCCCGGGAGCCTCGGGGTCCAAGTCGCCGAGGGCTCCCAAGAAAAGCCGGAGCGCCCTTGAAACCTTTCCAGCCGCAATCATATCGAGCAAAACCGGAGCTGCGCCCATACCGACGCCTTCGGCCGACACAGCCGGCTCATGCAGAATCGCACGGGCGACGAGATGGGGTTCGGTGCGAAGAAGCTCCAGCGCCACCAACGTACCGGCGCTATGCGCAAGCACATTTGCCGGAGCGCCAACGTGTTCGATCACGGCTTGCAGGTCGGCGGCCTGAGCGGCAAGATCATAGCTGCCGTCTGCCGCATCGCTGCTGCCACCGCAGCCGCGGCGGTCGTAGGCAATTACGCGGTAGTTGCGGCTGAGCTCACAAGCGATACCGTCGAAAAATGTGCCGTCGACACAAGCGCCGTGCACGCACACCAAGGCAGGAGCATCAGGCGACACATCCGGGCCGGCATATTCGCGACAGGCAATCGTGGTGCCCGCATTCTCGACCGTAAAATCCATGTTGTGCCCCCATCATCAATGCTCATCCAGTTGCACGTCAGTGCGGTTGGATGGACCCGTATTGCCTTACGCCTTGTTAACAGATTAACTGTACCCGACCCGAGGCTTTTCATGGCACGGCATCATGAGCGACGTGAAAAAACGAAACTTGTAAAGCAAGAGCCCGTACCTTGCTTTGGAGCCGATGCTATGCTTAGGCACAATTGTCTTGAGGAGCACATGCCTATGTCTACGTTTTTGAATGCCAGCCCCATCTTTGGGCCCGTTCGCAGCCGTCGCCTTGGTCTCTCGCTCGGCGTCAACATGATGCCGACCAGCGGCAAAATCTGCACGTTCGACTGCATTTACTGCGAAAACGGCCTCAACGCCGAGCGCCCCTGCCATGAGTCGTACAACACGGCCGCCGTGGTACTCGACGCGCTCGAGGCAAAGCTGCGCGAGATGGCAGCCGAGGGCGAGCTCCCCGATGTGATCACCTTCGCAGGCAACGGCGAGCCCACCGCCGCACCGGAGTTTCCGCAGGCCATCGCCGGCGCCGTCGCGCTGCGCGACGAGCTTGCCCCAAACTCTAAGATCGCCGTACTCTCCAACGGCACGCGCGCCGACCGCCCCGAGGTGCACGACGCGCTCATGATGGTCGACGACAACATTCTTAAGCTCGATACCGTCGACCCGGCGTTTATCCAGC
This sequence comes from Collinsella aerofaciens, assembly GCF_040910185.1. Classification (GTDB taxonomy): domain Bacteria; phylum Actinomycetota; class Coriobacteriia; order Coriobacteriales; family Coriobacteriaceae; genus Collinsella; species Collinsella aerofaciens_BF. The sequence continues at coordinate 22,716 of NZ_JBDGBA010000013.1, forward strand.
TGCTTGACCAGCCTGTTGGCCCCTACGACGTCGAGCACCAGATCGAGACGTTCGCAAGCTTTGACGGTCACGTTATTATCCAGACGATCTTTTTGACCGGCGAGTATCAGGGCAAGCTCATCGACAACACCGGCGAGGAGTACGTTGCCCCCTGGCTCGCGGCGCTTGAGCGTATTCGCCCACAAGAAGCGACCATCTACACGGTGGCGCGCGAGACGCCGGTCGCCGGCCTTGCCAAAGCAGCGCCCGAGGTGCTCGACAAGATCGCCGCACGCGTGCGCGCCCTCGGCATTCCCTGCCAGGTGAGCTACTAGCAAAACCACGCAGCAGCCAGTGCCCGCCATCCCGCTCCATCAGTTGCGGTGATATAGTTCCTATTTATGCTGTTAAACCGCTTAAATCGGAACTATATCACCGCAACTTATATGGACGCGTGGGTGGGCTATACTAGCTGCGGATGAAAGGAAGTTAGCCATGTATGACAAAGGACCCGTGCCTGGCCGCAACGACGCTTGCTGGTGCGGCAGCGGCAAGAAATACAAGAAATGCCATAGCGCCTTTGATGAGCGCCTCGAGCGCTTGTGGGAAGAGGGCTGGGAGGTTCTGCCCCGCACACTCTACAAGACGCCCGCCGACATCGAGGGCATCAAGCGCTCTGCCGCCATCAACGTGGGCGTGCTTGACTACGTAGGCGAGCACATCGCCGCGGGCATGACCACCAACCAGATCGACCAGATGATCTACGACTACACCGTCGAGCACGGTGGCACGCCGGCCGACCTCAACTACGAGGGCTACCCCAAAAGCGTGTGCACCTCGATCAACGACGTCGTCTGCCACGGTATCCCCTGCGATGCGGATGTGCTGCACGAGGGCGACATCATCAACGTGGACTGCTCCACGATCCTGGACGGTTACTTTAGTGATTCGAGCCGTATGTTCTGCATCGGCGAGGTCTCGGCCGAGCGCCAGCGCCTGGTCGACGTCACCCGCGCCAGCGTGGAGGCGGGCTTGGCAGCCGTCAAGCCATGGCTGCCGCTGTCCGTTATGGCCGAGGCCGTGCAAAAGACGGTCGAGGACGCCGGCTTTAGCGTGGTGCGCGAGTACGGCGGACACGGCATCGGTAAGGAGTTCCACGAGGACCCGTTTGTGGGCTTTACCACCGAGGCACCCGATGTGGACACCATCATGGCCCCGGGTATGGTCTTTACCATCGAGCCCATGGTCAACGCCGGAGCGCCCGACATCAAGATCAGCAAGGGCGATGGCTGGTGCGTGCGCACCAAGGACGGCAGCGATTCGGCCCAGTGCGAGGTACAGCTCGTGGTGACCGAGGACGGTTACGAGCTGCTCAGCTGGTAGCTGCGGATGCGCCGGATGCTGACGGGTACGCTCGTCTTGCATCCGGCGTTTTTATTTGAACGTTTTGCCTGATAAAACCTGCCAAAATAAACCTGTCCCTTTTTGGCAGGTCGAGCGGAGAGGACTGCTTGTGAACATCCTGGTTTTGTTGCCCGTCAACGACCGCCATCGCGCAATTCTTGAGTCGAGCGCTCCGGACGAGGACTTTATCTACACGAGCCCCGACGCCGCCACGCGCGAGCAGGTCGCCGATGCCGACGTGATCCTGGGCAACATCGACCCTGGCATGCTCACGGCATGCGAGCATCTCCAGCTGTTGCAATTGCAGACCGCCGGCTATGACGACTACCTTGCCGCCGGCACCGTGCCGGCCGACGCTAAGCTTTCCTGCTCGGTGGGCGCCTACGGCCAGGCTGTGAGCGAGCACATGTTTGCCATGGTGCTGTCTATGATGAAGCGTCTGCCCGGCTATCACGATCTGCAGCGTGAGCATCGCTGGAAGGATTTGGGGCCGGTTACCTCGCTCAAAAACGCCAACGTGCTGGTGCTGGGCGCGGGCGATATCGGCGGCCACTTTGCCACGCTCTGCCGTGGCATGGGTGCGCACGTCCGCGGCATCAAGCGCCATCCGCTCGTCTACCCCATTGTGTTTGAGGACATGGACGGCATGGACGCCCTATCCGAGCGCCTGGCCGAGGCTGACATCGTCGCATCCTTTATGCCCAGCACACCCGAGACCCGCGGCCTGGCGAACGCCGAGTTCTTCGCCGCGATGAAACCGGGCGCTTTCTTTGCCAACGGCGGCCGCGGCGACCTTGTGGTCGCCGACGACTTGGTTGCCGCCCTGGAGTCGGGCCATCTCGCCGGCGCCGCGGTCGACGTCACCGACCCCGAGCCGCTGCCTGAGACAAGCCCACTGTGGGATGCACCCAACATGCTCATCACGCCGCACGTCTCAGGTTGGTTCCACCTGGCAGCCACGCTCAACAATGTGGTCGACATTGCCGCGGAGAACCTGCGTCACCTGCAAGCCGGCGAGACCCTGCGTTGCTGGATCGAACATTAGGGTTCCGCCGTTCTAACGAACGGCGGACCGGTCGACGCTACGCGCCGCCCAGAGCGACAATTTGTCATTCAAAAGGCAAGGCATGACCAGAAGGTCTATGCCTTGCCTTTTTCATGCCAACTTGTTCGCTCTGGGCGGCGCTCGCTGACGCTTGCTCAACCTGCGGTGTCATAACAATTCTGTCCAGCTGTTGGCTTTGCGGCATTTGCCCAGATAAAACCTGCATAATAAACCTGTCCCTTTTAGCAGGTTTTAGAGCTCCACGCTTTCGGCGCCGTTGATGGTTAGGTTTCGCTCGTAGAAAGCCGTGAGGGCGCGAATGGCGTACATCACGTCGCGTACGCCGCCGGTCTCGTAGCTTGAGTGCATGGCCAGCTGCGGCAGGCCCACGTCCACGGCATGCATGCTCGCCTGCATGTTCGACAGGTTGCCGAGCGTGGAGCCACCCGCCATATCGCTCTTGTTGGCGAAGGCCTGCGTGGGCACGTCGGCGTCATCGCAAATAGCCTGGAACACTGCGCGGCTAAAGGCATCGGTGCAGTAATGCTGGTTGGCGGCTTCCTTGATAACGATACCGCCGTTGAGCACAACCTGATTGCGGGCGTCGCACTTCTCGGCGTGGTTGGGGTGCACGGCATGCGCATTGTCGCAGCTCACAAGCATCGAGGCAGCAAGTGCACGATGGTACGACTCGTCGTCAAAGCCCAGCGATCCGTTGATGCGGCGCAGTGCGTCGGCCAAGAACGTCGACATGGCGCCCTGCTTGGTCTCGGAACCAACCTCCTCGTTATCAAAGCAGCAGAAGACCGAGACGTCGCGCGCGTTCTCGGCACCCAAAAATGCCTGCAGTGAGGTGTAGGCGCAGGCCAGGTCGTCGAGCTTGGGCGTCGAGATGAACTCGTCAGCCCAGCCCCAAATGCGCGCATCCTGGCGGTTGACCAGGAACAGATCGCGGCTCAGGATCTGCTCGGGCTCAACGTCCAGTTCGTCGGCAACCAGGGCATCAAAATCGCCCTGCTTAAGCTCACCGGCGCTGATGAGCGGGCACAGGTCGACGGCGCGGTTGGGCGCAAAGCCCTCGTTAACGCCGCGGTTCATATGGATGGCAAGGCTCGGGATAATCGCGACTTCGCGCTCGGTGGCAAGCAGGCGGCTCTCAATACGGTCGCCTTCGCGTACCAACACGCGGCCCGCGAGCGCCAGCGGGCGGTCGAACCAGGTGTAGTCGATCATGCCGCCGTAGGCCTCGGTGTTCAGGCGCAGCGTCTCGCCTGCGCCGTCGAGCTCGGGCACGGCCTTGACCTTAAACGTCGGCGAATCGCTGTGCGACGCCGTGAGCTGAAAATGATAGTCACCGGCAACGCCGTCCTCGCCCCACGTCGCGGTCAGGTCCTCGCCCACCTTAAAGGCAATAACGCTCGAGGTATTGCGCTGCGTGTAATAACGCCCGCCCGGCTCGATGTCCCACGCCGCGTTCTCGGGCAGGTAGGTAAAGCCCGCCTCGTCGAGCTCGGCCATAATGGTCGCCGCCGTATGGAACATGCTGGGACATGCCTCGATAAAGTCGATGAGGTCGTTGGCGGCCTCGATATCGTCGGCCGTCACATGCGCGCGCTCGGGCGTTTCCTGATCCGTCATGCTCTCCCCTTTCGCTGGGTTGATGGTCCCCTCCAGCATACCCCGCCACGCCAGCGCCGCACTCTTCATTCCATGTTTAATCCCGCGCCGCTCACCAAGTTGAGCCATCATGCCCGCGCTCCTTTTGCGACAATTACGCTAACAGGACGAGAGGAGCCGTCATGAAGCCACGTAACATTGCCATCGCCTGCGGTGTCGCGGGAGTCGCCGTCGGCCTTGCCGCTGCCACCGGTATCGTTTACCGCAAGCAAATCAAGTCCGCCGCGTCGCTCAAACGCTTGACCGGCTACGCGGATAGCTATGACCTGTACGCAATCGACATCGCCTACGACTACGATCTTGATCGCATCATCGCCGCTGGCGTGCGCGACGACCAGGCCTACATCGATGCCGTGGTGGCGCAGGTGCTGCCCGGTGTGCCGGTACATGTCCAGGCGCCCCAGTTTGCCTGCAGCGCTTTTGTCGCCGTAGATGCCGAAGGCCGCGTGCGCACCGGTCGCAATTACGACTTTAAGGACGACACCTCGGCACTGCTGGTGCGCAATCACCCACGCGACGGCTATGCCTCCATCGGGTTTGCTGCCCTTAACAACCTGGGCGATAACACTCCACTTGACTCCGTCGGCGGACGCGCCGCCGCACTCATGGGCCCGTTTGCCCAGCTCGACGGTGTTAACGAATGCGGCGTGTCCATTGCCGTACTCACTCTGGATTCCAAGCCCTGTGACCAGGACACGCAACGCCCCGTCATCAATACCTCGCTCGCCATCCGTCTGGTGCTCGACCGCGCGGCTACCACGCAAGAGGCCGTCGACCTGCTTTCTGCCTACGACATGCACGCCATGGCAGGACGCGATTACCACTTCTTTATCAACGACGCCGCCGGTGACGCGCGGGTGGTGGAGTGGGATCCGCGCGACCCCGACCGTGCATGCAAGGCGACTCCTGTACGCCAGGTTACGAACTTCTACGCCTGCTATGGCGACGAAGTGCTGCCCAACCAAAAGAATGGCGAGCTGGGCCATGGTAAAGAGCGCACCATCGCAATCGCCGATGTCCTCGACGCCTATGTCGGTGCCCAAGACGAGGCAGTCGCTTGGAAGGCCCTGCGTGCCGCAGCGCAAGAGCCCAATCCGGAAGATATCACCAGCAACACACAATGGTCGGTCGTCTTTGACAATACCGAACCTGCTGCCGCCATCACGCTGCGCCGCCACTGGGGCGACGTCGACGCCTTCGCACTGTAAGGAGCCAGGCCCGTCGACCTTACGTTCCCTGACGTTGCTTACATTTCCATACGCTTGAGCTAACACGTTTTACCCCCGTATCAACAGTGTGCGGGGGTAAACTTATGCGCATGTTATAACTTGCCCGGAAGGATTCATCATGCTCAGGATCGGTCTTCTTACCAGTGGCGGCGACTGCCAGGCGCTCAACGCCACCATGCGCGGCATTGTCAAAACGCTTATGACCAATAGCGAAGAACCTATCGAGATCTATGGTTTTGAGGACGGCTACCAGGGCCTTATCTACAGCAGGTTCCGCGTCATGTCGCCCGCCGATTTTAGCGGCATCCTCACCCGCGGCGGCACCATCCTGGGCACGAGCCGCACGCCGTTCAAGCGTCTGGATATTCCCGAGGCCGATGGCGTCGAGAAGGTGCCGGCGATGGTCCACACCTATCATAAGCTGCAGCTCGACTGTCTGTTTATGCTGGGCGGCAACGGCTCCACCAAGACCGCCAACCGCCTGCGCGAAGAGGGCCTCAACGTTATCGCCCTGCCCAAGACCATCGATAACGACACCTGGGGCACCGAGCTGACGTTTGGCTTTACGAGCGCCATCGACGTCGCCACCAAGTGCATCGACGACATCCACACTACCGCCTCGAGCCACGGCCGCGTGTTTGTCATCGAGATCATGGGCCACAAGGTTGGCTGGATCCCGCTGTACGCCGGCGTCGCGGGCGGCGCGGATGTCATCTTGATTCCCGAGATCCCCTACGACATGGATAACGTCATCAAGACCATCGAGCATCGCATGGAAACCGGCAGCCGCTTTACCATCGTGGCCGTCGCCGAGGGCGCCATCTCCAAGGAGGACGCGGCGCTGTCCAAGAAGGAGTGCAAGAAGAAGCTCGCCGAGCGCACGAGCCCGTCAATCGTGTACGACATTGCCAAGGAGATCGAGGCCAAGACCGGTCGCGAGACCCGCGTCGCCATCCCCGGTCACACGCAGCGCGGCGGTCAGCCCGATGCCCAGGACCGCATCTTTGCGACCCAGTGCGGCGTCGAGGCGGCGCTCGGCTGCCTGCGCGGCGAGTTTGGCTACATGATTGCCCTGCGCGACGGCAAGATGTGCCACATGCCGCTCGAGGAGGTCGCCGGCAAGCTCAAGTATGTCGATCCCCAGAGCGACCTGGTGCGCGAGGCCAAGGCGTTGGGCATCAGCTTCGGCGACGAATAGCCTCGGCCGAAATCCATCCCATCGGGCCCTCCGACCCCGCCCGACGTATTTCGATATGGCTCCTCCCTTGACTCCGTCAAAGGTCGCCAATCGAAATCGTCGGGCGGGGGCGGAGGGCCCTTCGTTTACACACTCGCCGAGGCTATTCGTCTTCTTGCTGCGGGTGCCTGGCCTGAAATTCAGTTGCGGTGAAATAGTTCCTGCTTAGCCCGCAAATGGCTGAATCTAGGAACTATTCCACCGCAACTTACGTATGATCGGAGCGGCTACAGCACAAGCATCGGCGTTCGTTTGATGGTCCGCCACGAAATGGGGCCATCTACTACGTTTAACTCGATGGGGCCAACCATGACCGCCTTTTCGAAAATCGACAGGCCTTCTACCTGCGGTTTTGTTTTTTGTTTTCCCGGCATGGTTGAGGGTATCCAATTAAACATAGTAGATAGGCCCATTTTGTGGCATACGACCCATTCAAGCCCTATCTCGAAGGCTAAAGAGAGCCTCTCATCCACGCCTGAGAGCGAAAAGCAAATAGAATAAAAGGCAAATGAAAAGCCCGTTTGACGAGCGGAGGACATATGCGCGACGTAGCCGAAAGCGACTGGAAGCTGTTTAAGAAAACGCTTCCTCAATGGCAAGAACGTTATATGGAAAAGCTCATCGGCCAGTACGTTGAGATACTGAATGGCGACAGCGAAGCGTCCAGTAGATTTTGGGCACTAGAAGAGAGCCTCAATAGAGACAAGCTGTCCTCAGGCGTAATTGCAAACGACATTCGCCGCAGCACAATGCACCGCGAGATAGCCAATTTGCTTATCGACAGCGTGATCACCCTTGACGACCTTGACGGTTTTACCGAGGACATTAAGAGCTATGCGCAACACTGGATTGGCCAGTAAGAGCACCGAACGACAAACATCCCCAGCAAAACGGGGCAAACGCCGGGCCACCTATAGGCTGCCCGGCGTTTGCCCAGATAAAACCTGCCAAAATAAACCTGTCCCTTTTTGGCAGGCTACTCGGCGCTCTTGAGGGCGCCGACCATGTCGATCTTGTTGAGCGTTCGGTTGGTGGCGAGGTTGACGATAAACGTAAAGCCAAAGGAAAGCACCACGGCGAGCACGTAGCTTAGCGGCTCGACTTCGACGTCAAAGTACAGCGACGGCATCTGCAAAATGTACGTAAAACTCTCGGCCAGCAAGCCGCCCAGTGGCACGCCCAGCGCGGCGCCAATTGCCGTGAGGATCAACGTCTCCTTGTTGACGTAATGGTGCACCTCGCCACGGCGGAAGCCCAGCACCTTGATGGTCGCCAGCTCGCGTTCGCGCTCGGAGATATTCGTGTTGGACAGCGTAAACACCACCACAAACGACAGGCACGCCGCCATAAAGGTCACGAGCACCACGACGGAATTGATAATCGCAAAGTTCGCCTCATAGTTCTCCCAATGCTCGGCCGTGCTCGAGATGGTGAGCCAACCGTCGCTCTTAATCTTCTTGCTAAACGCAATCTGATCGGCCGACGAACCCTTAAGCAGCGCAAGGATGCCGTTGAGGCGCGCACTTCGACCGAACGCGCGCTCATAGGTGCTCTGCGTCATGTAAAGCGTGTTGCCCAGATAGTTAAGCGAAATGTCGCTGACCTTGACCTTGGCAACATTGAGCGACGAATCCTGGACGTGTGCCGTATCGCCCGGCTGAATCCCCAGCACCAACTGTGAACTCTTACTCAGATACACGTCTCCGTCACGCAAAGACAGCGGCTCTTTGGACTCATCCTCAAGGCGCACGTAATCGCCCAAGTCACCCGTGCGGTCGTCGGGAATCACGATGAGCTGCACGGTCTCGCTCTTGCCGCCAAACGTAAAGGTAACGTTGTCAGTCATGATCGGCAGCGTCGAAGTTACGGTCACACCGGAATCCTTGACCGCGCTTCGCTCGTCGAGCGCCGCGCACGTCTGCGAAAAATCGTCGGGATTGGCGACCGCCAGCAGATCGTAGCGTGTGATGTGGCCGTACTGCTTGGGCGAAAGCGCCACCGACGTGTCGCGAATACCCATGCCGCAGATCACGAGCGCTGTGCAGCCGGCGATACCGAAGATGGTCATAAAGGCGCGCTTTTTGTAGCGGAACAGGTTACGCGCCGCCACCTTGTTTAAGAAGCCCATGCGGCGCCAGATAAATCCGATACGCTCGAGCAGAATGCGTGAGCCGGCACGCGGCGCCTTGGGACGCATGAGCGAAGCCGGCGTCTCGGCCATCTCGTGGCGGCAGGCGATAATCGTGGCGCCCACCACGCCCACGGCAAACAGCGCTACCGACACGAGCGACGACACGATATCGTACGAAAGCAGCATCTGGGGCAGCGAGTACATGTCGTCGAACACCGTAAACAGGAACAGCGGCAGGCCCACAAATCCGATGATGTTGCCAAGCACGCCGCCGATCAGACAAGCCCACAGCGCATAGTCCACGTATTTGGACAGGATGCATCCGCGCGAATAACCGAGCGCCTTATACAGGCCGATGAGCGTGCGCTCCTCCTCGACCATACGCGTAGCGGTGGTAAGGCTGATGAGCACGGCGACGATAAAGAAGATGAACGGGAACACCGTGGCGATAGCCTCAATTGACGAGCTATCGCTCTCCACGCTCGAGTAGCTTGCGATATTGCCGCGGTCCTGGATGTACCAGGTGCATTCACCAAGGTCAGAGAGCTCGGCGCGGGCATCGGCAAACTGCTGGTCGGCGGCGGCACGGCGCTGGTCCAGGTCGGCTTGCGCCTGCGCACGCTCGTCGCTGCCCTCGGTCATGCGATTGATGTTGTCCTGCTCAATCCCAAAGAGCATATTCGCCTGGCGCTCGGCCGCATCCAAGCTTGCCGGCGTGTCGACCGTCAGTTCCTGAGCGCGCGCCTTCTCACGCTCCTCGCGGATCTTCTCGATATTGCCCTTGACCTCATCGATCTTTGCCGCGTAGGAATCCGAATAGGAGTTGAGGCTCTTGGCTCCCTCGACGATCACGTGGACCGCGGAGTAGGAAGAAGATGTCGCGGCGTCCTCGCTCACATAGAACTTATAGTCCGCCGCCGAAGCAGCGCGAAAGGCGTTGACTGTCGAGTCAGAACTTACATCAGTGGGGTCGAGGACCTCAGCCGTAATGGTGTAATCGCCCGCGGCAAACTGGTCCTTGGCGCTTTGATTGGACGAGCTCGCGTCATTGGCGGCAAAACTCACCGTATCGCCGATTTTCTTGCCCGATGCCTTCAGGAACTTCGAAGTCACCGCGACTTCATCGGCGCTCTCGGGCAAATCGCCGTTCACGAGCACCGGCTGATCGATGTTCTCCTTGGAGAGACTCTGCACGACCACGCGCTCGCGCGTTGTGCCCACGGCGGTGTAGGCGGTCTCGGTGTAGATGCCCTCGGCCGTCTCGACACCATCGACCTCTTGGATGGCGGCGAGATCATCGTCAGTCAGGCCATAGGTCGACTGCACGTTAATGTCATAGACATTTTGCTGGTCGAAGTAGGCGTCAACCGAATCGCACAGGTCCTCGCAACCCGCCTTAAGGCCGCACATCACGCTCACGCCAAGCGCGGTGATGACCACGATTGACAAGAAGCGCTTAAGACTGCCTCGGATTGTGCGGTAGATGCCACGGCGAAAAACCGTCGGCACCATATCGTTTGAGCTTTGGGCAGTGCGGTAGGTCGTAAAATCCTGCTCGCGCTCCGTGTTCTGCGCGTCGCGGCGTAGGCTGTTTTGGCGGTCTTGGTCCATGGGCGCTACCACTCGATCGTCTCGATAGGCACGGGATTTTGCTGGACCGTCTCGCTCTCCACGCGACCGTTCTTAAAGCGGATCAGGCGATCGGCCATGGGCGCCAGCGCGGAGTTGTGGGTGATGATGATGACCGTAATGCCCTGCTTGCGGCAGGTATCCTGCAGCAGCTGCAAGATCTGCTTACCGGTTTTATAGTCGAGCGCGCCCGTGGGCTCGTCGCACAGGAGCAGCTTGGGGTTCTTTGCCAGTGCACGGGCAATGGACACGCGCTGCTGCTCGCCGCCCGAAAGCTGCGCGGGGAAGTTGGCGAGGCGCTCACCCAAGCCAACCTGGCAAAGCGTTTGCTCGGCATCGAGCGAATCGGGGCAGATCTGCGCCGCGAGCTCGACGTTTTCGAGCGCCGTCAGGTTGGGGACCAGATTGTAGAACTGGAAGACAAAGCCGACATCGGCGCGGCGGTATTCCACGAGCTGAGCCTCGTTGGCGGAGCTCACGTCGCGCCCGTCCACCGTCACGGTGCCGGAGGTCGCCGTATCCATGCCACCCAGAATGTTGAGCGCCGTGGTTTTACCGGCGCCCGAAGCGCCCAGGATAATGGCAAGCTCGCCACGCTCAACGGTAAAGCTCGCGCCGTCGAGCGCGTGAATGCGGGCATCGCCCTCGCCGTATGCTTTGATGACGTCTTTAAATTCGATATAGGCCATCGATCGGTTCCCATCTGGTCGGATAACTCTTTAGTATTACCCATTTCGCACCGACCAAAAAGGGACAGGTTTATTTTGGCGGGTTTTATATGGGGAAATGGAAGCTATAGATGAGGCGCCGGGGAGGCAGAGAAATCATCGACGGGGTCAGGCCGACCGCCAAACACAACGCACACATCTCAATCTGTCAGCCAAATCATTCGAACAGCTGTTCGTTTCTATGATATGATTCCGCTATCTAAGCAGGCCAATACGCAGAAAGGCGGCCAACATGGCGTTCGACTTTAAGAAGGAATGCAAGGAGCTCTACAAACCTGCAAGCAAGCCGAGTATCGTAACTGTCCCGCCTATGAGCTACGTTGCCGTTCGCGGAAAAGGCGACCCAAATACCGAAGGTGGCGAGTATCAAAACGCCCTGCCGCTGCTTTACGGCATCGCCTATACCGTCAAGATGTCGAAGAAAGGTTCAAGGAGTATCGAGGGCTATTTCGACTTTGTGGTACCGCCGCTCGAGGGTTTCTGGTGGCAAGACTCCCCGAGCGGCGACATCGATTATGTACGCAAGGACGATTTCAACTTTATCTCGTGCATCCGCCTGCCCGATTTCGTCACCCGAGATGACTTTGGCTGGGCAGTCGCGGAAGCCACGACCAAAAAGAAACTGGACTTTTCTGCCGTCGAGCTGCTTAAAGTTGACGAGGGTCTCTGCGTTCAATGTATGCATACCGGACCTTATGACAGCGAGCCGGCGACCGTAGACGCTATGCATGAATACACGACCGAGCAGGGCTATGTCCCCGACCTCTCAGACACCCGTTTACATCACGAAATCTATCTCTCCGATCCACGCAAATGCGCACCGGAGAAACTTAAGACTGTGGTTCGTCATCCTATCAAGCGCGCTGAATAGCGTGGAGCGTCATTTCACGCGCTAGGTTTTAAGCCAGCCAACCAGCCGCCTCCTAGGCTGTCAAGCAATTATCTTGACGCGGCCCGCCGCATCTTATATCCCCTAGGGGAAACTGCGTCCCGTTCTGAAGCCTCAAACTGGGATGCAGTTTCCGCTAGGCGCCCCAAGAGGAAAGTGCGTCCCACTCCGCAGCGTCACGCTGGGACGCACCCTCTGCCCACGCTCTCTTCCGCCGTCGTTTCCCCAGATAGAGCCTGCCAAAATAAACCTGTCCCTTTTTGGCAGGTTTTAGAAGCGGACGGTGAAGGTGATCTGGTTGCCGTGGCCGCAGACAGAAGCGCTCCCGCCATGGGCCTCGGCAATGGCTCGCACCACGGATAGGCCCACGCCCGAGCCGCCCGTCTTGGAGCTGCGCGACACGTCCGCACGATAGAAGCGGTCGAACAATCGGTCCAGGTCGCCTTCGGGCAGCTCATCCACGGCGTTCGATACGACAAGTTCGGCGGCTCCCTTACCCTGACCGCGCGAGGCTGCACGCAGGCTTAGCTCAATCACGCTGCCCTCGCTCGCATAGCGCGTGGCGTTGTCCAGCAGCAGCTCAACAACCTGCGCCACCGCTGCAGCGTCGGCATGGGCCCGCACGCCGCTCGCAATCGACGTCGACAGACGCTTGCCGCGCGAAACTGCCACCGACTCAAACGGCGCCGCCGCCTTGTCCACCGCCTCCGAAAGAGCGATCGATGTCATGGTAAAGCCCGCCGAGCCCTCGTCCATGCGAGCCAAAAACACCAGACGCTCCGTGAGCGCCGTCAACCGTGCAACCTGTTCGTGAATGCTCTGCGTCCACTCGCTCTCGCCGCTCTCGATTTCCTGCACCTCGTTAGCGGCGTCGATCACGGCCAGCGGCGTCTTGATCTCGTGGCTCGCGTCGGTAATAAAGCGCTTTTGCTTGCTGTAGCTCTCGACCATCGGTCGAATCACCGCGCCCGAAGCCACCGTCACAATCGCCAATACCGCCAGCCAGCCAATGCAGCTGATGGCCACGCTCGCGCTCAAAAACGAATGAAAGCTTGCAAGCTCGCGCGAGCAGTCCACGAACACATAGGTGGTCTCATCGTCTTGAACGTCAGTCGTATAGCGATAATTGCCAGAAAAACCCGAGACCCAACCCTTGGAATGCAACTTTGCGGCAATACTGGCGGCGCGCTTGGCACCCACCGCGGCAATGCGGGCCGTATTGACATCGACAACCTGTCCGGCGTCAATCGTCACCGTAAAGTAGCGCGTGTCGAAGGGAGACTCCGCCGTCATGCCTTCGAAGTGCCCGATGCGAACGCCCGCTTGGCCATCGCCGGCATCCTTGCCATTAGCGGGATCGTCTTTAGGCTCGTCCCTCCAATCGATACCGTCCTTGCCCGCCAGAATATAGTCCAGGCGAGTGTCGGCCATCTTGCAGACATGCGAATAATTGACGATGTTGATGCCGGCGATGATGAGCGTGAGCACCACAGTTACGGCGCCCATGGCAACGAGGATAAACTTTCGACGCAGGCGGCGGCCCAACGCGTCAACAGAATTTGCCCGCCCCGTACTACTCGAGGCGGCGTGAAACCGCTCCATCATGCGCTTGCACCACGCGCTCGCGCTCACGCTTATTCGCCTTCCTCGACAACCTCGAGCGAATATCCCTGATTGCGCGACGCGCGGATAGCCACGTCGGCACCCAGCGCCGTCAGCTTTTTTCGCAGGTATGAGATGTAGACCCACACCACGTTGGCCCCCTCGAGCGCGTCCTCGCCCCAAACATCGAGCATCAGGCGCTCGGTGGGCATGCGCGTGCCGGCGTTGCGCATAAAGAGTTCCATAAGCTGAAACTCACGATTGGCTAGGTGTTCCTCGCCCAAGGGACCCACAAGCGTACAAGCCGCCGTGTCGAGGCGCACGTTGCCCACGCTGAGCGTCGTGGCGTCAATTGCCGTCGCAGCACGCGTCATGGCACGAATGCGAGCGAGCAGTTCCTTGGCGGCGAACGGCTTAGTCAGGTAATCGTTGGCGCCGGCGTCCAGACCCTCGACCTTATCGGACACCTCGCTTTTGACCGTAAGCATGATGATGGGCAGGCGTTTGCCGGCCTCACGCGTGCGCTTGAGTACCTCGTACCGTCCATGCCAGGCATCATGATGTCCAGGATTGCGGCGTCATAGTCGTTGGCGAGTAGATATTCGAGCGCCGTCAGACCATCGAGCGCGGTGTCGACCTCGTAGTCGCTATGTTGAAGAATCGCGGTAAGGGCGCGGGAGAGGCCGGGTTCGTCCTCGGCAAGCATCAGCTTCATAGTTGTTCCTTTGGCGCACGGCTATACGGGTTTCGATACTGCCGATAATAGCGCACCGTCAACCGCCTTAGCGCAGCCTTAACTGCTCAACCTGCGCGTTTTTAAATACGCAGGATATGGCTTAGCCAAACTTAAGGCGCACGTGTCGAGCGCTTTGACGCATGCCAGGCGCGAAGGGACAGCGACTCGTCCCTTCGCGGCGCCTTCGCCATGCAAAGTGTTCGGGCACTACTCTTCGTACGCGCCCTCAAGCCGAAGCAGCCACTCTTTGCGATCAAGTCCGCCGGCATATCCGTTAAGCGAGCCGTCGGCGGCAACCACACGATGGCACGGCACAATGATCGAAATGGGATTACGCGCGACCGCGGCCCCCACGGCACGGGGAGACACAACGGGTGCTTCGTTTCCCGGTGCACGATGTCGAGCCGCAACATGCTGGGCGATCTCGCCATACGTAGCGACCTCGCCACGCGGGATAGAAAGCAGCTCAAACCAAACCTCGCGCTGAAACGCCGTACCAATCATATGCAACGGCGGCGTAAACCGAGGCTCCTGCCCCGCAAAATAAGCATTCAGCCAAGCCCAGGAACGCTCAAGCACCGAAGACGCCGCACCATTTGCGGGACTTACCGACGACATGCCGCCAGCACCAGAAACCGCATCGGCGCCTTCAACATGTTCGGAGTCTTCCCGGAGAAGCGTGGAGCCAAAATGCTCCTGCCCCTCAAACCAAAGTCCCGTCAGACCGCGGCCATCAGCGGCAAGCAAGATTTCGCCCAAAGGCGAAGCAAACGTCGTCGTGACCACCAGCGGCTCCTTTCAAAACTCCGCAACATAATACCGCGAATTGTGCAGACAACCCCAATCGACCCCAAAGTCACCCTAGGCAGCAGGCGCGAACGCGCCGCAGCTGCCGGCCGCGCCCCACAGTCCCCCAAGGCGGCAGGCGCAAAGCGCCGAGGCCGCCGCTGGGACCAGGGCCCGCAACAGCCACGTGCTCCCATCAGCCCAGCGACCCCAGCCAACAACGGCCCCATCGCAGGCCGCTTGCAGCAGCGTCACCGCAGGCGGGGGCCGGGCTTAGTTTTCAGAACACTCCGCAGACCAGTGTGGCGCCTTGTCCGCGGCTCCGAAGGAGCAGGACAAGGCGCCACACATGGTCGAGGACGTTCTGAAAACTAAGCCCGGCCCCCGCCGGACAGGTCACACTACTCGCAGAGCAGCTTAGCGATTTGGACGGCGTTGGTTGCCGCGCCCTTACGGATTTGGTCGCCGCAGCACCAGAAGGTGATACCGCGCGCGGCCTCGGGGTTCGAGATGTCGCGGCGCACGCGGCCGACCCAGATCAGGTCCTGGTCGGACGTATCCATCGGCATGGGGAAGCGCTCGTGCGCATCCTCGGCGCCCATGTCGTCAACCAGCTTCACGCCCGGAGCGGCAGCCAGCGCAACACGGGCCTCCTCGGCCGTAATATCACGCTCAAACTCAAGCGTAATGCTCTCGGAATGAGAGCGCAGCACGGGCACGCGCACACAGGTGCAGTTCACGCGCAGCTCGGGCAGATGCATGATCTTGCGGCCCTCGTTTTGCAACTTCATCTCCTCGGAGGTAAAGCCCTCCTCCTTGACGCCGCCAATCTGCGGAATCAGGTTGCTCGCGAGCTGGGCGGCAAACGCGCGCGGCTCGGGAATCTCCTCGCCACGACCCAGGGCGGCCAGCTGAGCCTCGAGCTCGGCCATACCGGGGGCGCCAGCACCCGAAGCCGCCTGGTACGTCGAGACGATCATGCGCTTCACGCCAGCGAGCTGATGCAGCGGCCAGGTGGGAACCAGGCCGATAATGGTCGCGCAGTTGGGGTTGGCGATAAGGCCGTGATGCCACTTGATGTCGTCGGCATTGATCTCGGGCACAACCAGCGGCACCTCGGGATCCATGCGGAAGGCATGGCTGTTGTCGACCACGACGGCGCCGCGCTTGACGGCCTCGGGCAGTAGCTCCTTCGCGATGTCGTCGCCGGCAGCTCCAAGCACAATGTCACAGCCCTCAAAGGCCTCGGGACAAGCCTCTTCGATCACGATCTGCTCGCCGCGGAACTCGACGGTCTTGCCCGCAGAACGCGCGCTCGCCAGCAGCTTGAGCTTGCCAACCGGGAACTCCTGCTCGTTGAGGCACTCGAGCATCTGGGTGCCCACGGCTCCCGTCGCGCCCAAAATAGCAACCGTGTACTGTTTCATGCTTCCCCCTTTAAAGGTTGTGGCTTTTGCCCGCACGCCAAGCAGGCCGATTATTGTTGCCAGTGTATACAAGAACGGGGCGGGCACGAAACCCGCCCCGTCGAAACGAAACCGAAACGAAACGCCCCGCCATAGATTTTTGAGGCAAGTCCAAAAATCTACTGGGATAGCAGCTACTTGTGGAGCGCGACCAGAGCGGGATCGACCGGCGCGGGAGCCTCCAGATCGGAGACCTTCACAATGCCGTTCTCGTCGGAGAAGGCGCGGTAAATGGTCTGAATCGCCAGATCAAAGTCCTTCTCCTCCACACCGATGATGATATTGATCTCGTCACAGCTCTGCGAAATCATACGCACACTCACGCCCGCCTGGCCAAGCATGCCAAACAGGTGGCCAGAGATGCCAGCACGACCGCGCAGGTTGCGGCCAACGGTAGCGATAAGCGCCAGGCCCTCGACAACCTCGATCTCGAGCGGCTCGACCTCCTGCTGAATGTCTCCCACGAGCGAGTACAGCGAATCGTGCACGTCCTGCTCCTGCACCACGGCGCCAAAGCGGTCGACACCGGTGGGCATGTGCTCGACGGAAACGTCATAGCGCTCGAAGACCGAAAGCGCGCGGCGCATAAAACCGACACGGGGTTTGGTGCGGTCGCGGGCAACGTTGATGGCGACAAAACCGCGCTTGCCGGTCACACCGGTAATGATGGGCTCCGCCTCGCCCTCATCAGCCGTCTCGCTAATGATGGTGCCGGGGTCCTGCGGCGCATTGGTGTTCTTGATGACCAGCGGAATACCCGCCTCGCGCACGGGGAACACGGCCTCCTCGTGCAGGACGCTTGCGCCCATGTACGAAAGCTCGCGCAGCTCCTCATAGGTAACGCGCGCAATGGGCTGAGCCTCGGGAACGATACGCGGATCGGCAGAATAGAAGCCCGAGACGTCGGTCCAGTTCTCGTACAGATCGGCGCCCAGGCACTTAGCCAAGATCGAGCCCGAGATATCGCCGCCGCCACGATCGAGCAGCTTGATCTGGCCCTCACGCGTCGCGCCGTAGAAACCGGGCATAACAAAGCCGCCCTGCTGACCGTACTCCTGCACCAGCTCGGAGGTGCGGTTCATGCTGAGCGTACCGTCGTGATGGAACGCAACGACCGTCGCGGCATCCAGGAACGGCAGGCCCAGGTACTCGGCCATCAGGCGAGCGGTGAAGTACTCACCGCGGCTCACGAGCTCCTCGGTGGAGTAACCGCCCGAGCGGGCGCGCTCGGCAAAGGCCGCGAACTCCTCGCGGATGGGATAGGTAAGCTCCAGCTCGTCAGCAATATCAAAATAGCGCTGGCCAATGTCCTCGAGCAACTCCTCGCACGACACGTGATACTTAACGTGCGCGTTAACCAGGTAGAGCAGGTCGGTCACCTTGGTGTCGCCCTTAAAGCGGCGACCGCAGGCAGAAACCACCACAAAACGGCGGGCAGGGTCGGCATCGACGATGGCCTTGATCTTCTTGAAGTGTTCGGCGTCGGCGACCGACGAGCCGCCAAACTTGGCAATTTTTATCATGGCGTGGAGGTTACCTTTCTAAAAGCCTCTGCGAACCTATTTTGCGTGCTCTGATACCATGGTTTCACCGATTGGGACCAAGGCATCCGAGGAGCAGTGTTATATGGGAACTTATCATAGTACACGAGGACGCACTTTATCGTGCTCAAGTAAGGTGGCAATCCGTACCGGCATCGCTCCCGACGGGGGTTTGTTTGTCTCGGACGAGCTCGGCACCCAGCAGGTCGATATCAGCTCGCTTGCAGCTAAATCGTACTTTGAAATCGCTCAAGATGTGTTGGGAATGTTACTGAATGATTACACGGCCGAAGAAATTTCGGCGTGTGTCGACGAGGCATACCGCGGCACGTTCGCGAGTGAAGAGGTTACGCCGCTCGTCAAACTCGACGCTGCGCCGGGTGTTGACGCCCCTCAGACCTATGTGATGGAACTCTTTGGCGGCCCTACAAGCGCCTTCAAGGACGTCGCCCTGCAGATGCTCCCCCGTCTGATGGCCCGCACTTCCGCCAAGGACGGCGGCGCCGAGCGCATCATGATCGTCACCGCCACGTCGGGCGACACGGGCAAGGCTGCGCTCGCCGGTTTTGCCGACGCTCCGGGCACGGGCATCACCGTCTTTTATCCCGAGGGCAAGGTCAGCCGCGTCCAGAACCTGCAGATGTCCACACAGGAGGGCGATAACGTCGCCGTCTGCGGCATCCGCGGCAACTTCGACGATGCCCAGAGTGCCGTCAAGCGCATCTTTGCCGATAAGGAGCTTGCCGAGCGCCTGGAGGCTGCTGGCACGGTGCTTTCGAGCGCCAACTCCATCAATGTCGGCCGTCTGGTACCGCAGGTCGTCTACTACTTTGCCGCCTATGCGCAGTTGCTGCGCGCCGGCGCCATCGAGGCCGGCGACGCCGTGGAGTTCTGTGTGCCCACCGGCAACTTTGGCGATATCTTGGCCGGCTACTACGCCAAGCGCATGGGTCTGCCCGTCGCCAAACTCGTCGTGGCCAGCGACAAGAACAACGTGCTCGCCGACTTCCTGACCACCGGCGTCTACGACCGCAACCGTCCGTTCTTCACCACCATCTCGCCGTCGATGGATATCCTCATCAGCTCTAACCTGGAGCGCATGCTGTACTTCCTGTCCGATGGCGACTGCGAACTCGTTGCCGGCCTTATGGAGCAGCTGGCACAGACTGGTCGCTACGAGGTTCCCGCCGACCTGCTGGCAAAGATTCAGAGCGTCTTTGGCTGCGGTTGGGCCAGCGAAGACGAAGTCCGCGCTGCCATCAAGAGCTGCTGGGATGCGAACGGCTACGTAATCGACCCGCACACTGCTTGCGGCTATCACGTCTTTGAAAAGGTCGCTCCCGCCGAGGGCGCCAAGGCCCGTGTGCTGCTTTCGACCGCCAGCCCCTACAAGTTCCCGCGCGCCTGCTGCGACGCCCTGGGGCTCGACGTTCCCGAGGACGACTTTGAGGCCATGCACGTGCTCGAGCAGGCAACCAACACGGTCGCCCCGGCACAGCTCGCCGAGCTCGAGTCCAAGCCCGTCCGCTTCGAAGACGTCTGCGACGTCGATGAGATGGCCAGCTACGTAGAGCAGGCTGCAAAAAAGATAGCAACCAACTAAACCCCTTATAAGGCGCCGGCGAAAGCCGGCGCACCTTCTTTTATCAGATACCTACCGGGATGATGACGAACGTGCATAGCGTGCCTGGCTGTTTAGTTCGTCGCGAGTTCCGCACGCAAAGGAAAGCACTTAATGTGCTTTCCGTCTTGCGCAGGACTGCCCGAGCAGCGAACTAAACAGCCAGGCACGCCAGGAGGACTCACATGATCAAGATCACCGTCCCAGCAACAAGCGCCAACTTGGGCATTGGCTACGATACCCTCGGCATGGCCGTCAGCCTCTACTCGCACTTTACCTTTGAGCGCGCCGACAAGCTCACCATCACGGGCTGCCCCGAAGAGTTCCAAAACGAGAACAACCTGGTCTATGTGAGCTTTGTCGATGCGCTGGCCGCATGGGGCGAGCCGGCTTTTCCCGTTGCCATCGACATCCAGACCGACGTGCCCGTCGCCCGCGGCCTGGGCTCCAGCTCCACCTGCGTCGTCGCCGGCATCATGGCTGCCGCCGCGTTGACGGGCCATACCGTCGACCGCGCCGAGCTCGTCCGCATCGCCACCGAGGTCGAGGGCCATCCCGATAACGTCGCCCCCGCTATCCTGGGCGGCGCCGTCTGCTCCTTTACGCCGACCGATTCGCTCCCCCAGTGCCTGCGCTACGAGGTGAGCGATCGTTTGCGTTTTATTACCGTGATTCCACCTTACGAGGTGCACACGAGCGAGGCACGCAAGGTCGTGCCGCAGGAGATTCCACTCTCCACCGCCGTGTGGCAGATGGGCCGCATCGCCGGCATGACGCGCGGCTTGGAGACTGGTGACCTGGACCTGATTGCCGCCGCCAACGACGACCGCATCCAGGAGCCCTATCGTCGCCGCCTGATCCCCGACTACAACGCCGTGCGCGACACCTGCCTTAACGGCGGCGCTAAGACCATCTGGATTAGCGGCTCGGGCTCGACCCTCATGGCTGTGACCGACGACACCATCGTGGCAAAGTTCCTGCAGGTCAAGCTGCGTGAGCAGTTCCCCAAGTGTGACACGCACATTCTGACGTGCGACACGGAAGGCGCCCAGATCGAATACCTGTAGTCGCCGTCCCGTATACTCGCCGGGGAGGCCAGGGGGCTTTGCCCCCAAATCGTCCTCGGACATGGCAGGACCCCCGCTGCGCACTTCGTGCGGCGGGGGTCCTGCCGTCCTGCGGAAAGATTTGGGGGCAAAGCCCCCTGGCCTCCCCTATGTTAACTTCGCCGGCAGCGGCTACAGGGACCTACGCTCTGGAAAGGCGCCGGGCTGATAGTTTGGCTTTTTATTGGTAGGGGCTCTTGCTAGGCTGGAGCACTTCCTAGAGGCGGGCATCGGCTGTGTGCTTGGTTTAGGCGGCGCTGGTTTCTTTGTATTCGAAGACTGGTTCTAGGAGGTCCTCGATGTTGCAGTGGAGGGCTTTTGCTATGGCTCTTACGCTTGTAACCGAAGCTTCATTGATGTTTCTCTGGCGCTGCTCGTACATTTGGATTGAGCGGAGTGACACACCCGATTCGTATGCCAGGTCTTGTTGGGTTTTCTTGAGCCTCTTTCTTGCTAACGCAAGTTTGGTTTGCCTGGACGCTTTCTTCGCCATATCGCAGACGAGACGAGCCACGCGTTCCTCCGAGGCTTCGTGCCAGGGGTAGTACAGGCTGCGTAGCACATCGAATGGAACGACATGCAGCAAATCTTCGAAAGACTCTCCTAGGCGCCACTGAAGGTATGCCAATATCCAGCCTGTCCAATATTCCGGTGTCTTTTCGAATCGGTAGGTTCGATTTGGCATCGGCCTTGATTGATAGCCCGACCTTTCGGCGATAAGCGCGAACAGCTCAACGCCCGATTTTCCCGACACTACCCATGCGTTGCCGCGTTCGAACTCGCGAGCTACGCCGCTCAGGCAAAAGAGTTCAGCAACTTCCGATCCTTCTGCCCCATAATCGTTAACGGCATAGTCAAAGCAGTCGCCGAGGTTGTTCATTGCATCCTCAAGGTAGTAGACGGGGTATGTCCTACTCGGCCCACAATCCGTTAACTCTTGGATCATTTAAATCAACCCTTCCTGCCATCAAATCCCTAATGTCGACACCATCAGAGTCAAATCCGTTTACCGTATCCAGGTACTTTCGTCGAGCGTTCTGTTCTCGCTCAAATCGTTTGGGATAAAACTCAGCTCCCGAGGCCTGCTTCCAATCGCGGAACTTAATCGCCGAGAATGCACGCTCACTCATAAGCGCATATTGAATGCCCAAATCCCCCAAAAACATAATGCGCTGCAATTGCCTGAGCGAGATCATGCCGTTGACAAACTGTCTTGCAAACGAGAAATAGGAATCGTCTGCACGATAGCCTCGAATAACGTCATAGGGAGAAATATCAATCAGGCAGTTATCCAGCAGATAACGAAGCCCCTCGCGTGCTACTGGCGTTGAAACATTAAACTCTCTGTTATTCGCCAGAATTGCAAGCCAGTTGAGAATCGAGAACTCACCTGATTCCAAATCCAAAATCGCAAGGCCATCTAAATCAAGCTCATATCGATTGGCAATGCCATCAGACTCGGTCCGACATGCCCACTCCATTGCCATTTCCTCATGCGGTGTGCAATAAAACCCGCGCCCATAGTCATTGAATTGCCTGCATTTATCCAACGATGGATGATCGACAACAACGTCCGACCCGTGCCAAAGCTCCATATCGACCTCCAAAAATATCACCTCAGTGATAGTTTACCAATAACTATCACTGAGGTGATCTAGATGGGAGCTTTTGAGGGGCCGCGGCCTGACTAAAGGCAGGCCGCGGCAATGCGGCGCTTAAGCTCATCGATGCCGGTGCCGGTCTGGGAGCTTGTGATGATCACGTTCTCGGCCGGGACGTTGAGCTGCTTTTTGATGGCTGCTGCCTGGCGGGCCTGCTGGGTGCGGCTGAGCTTGTCGGCTTTGGTGAGGCAAACGATAAAGTTGAACTCGTTGCCCTGTAGGTAGTCGATCATGTCGTGGTCGAGCTTGCTGGGGTCGTGACGAATGTCCACCAGCGAGACCACCAAGTTAAAGCTGCGCTCGGAGTCGAAAAAGTCGCCGATAAGCTCGGCCCAGCGGTCGCGCTCGGCCTTGGAGCGACGGGCGAAACCGTAACCCGGCAGGTCCACGAAATGCACGTCATCGGCCTCAAAGAAGTTGATGTTGCTCGTCTTGCCCGGCGTACTGGAAACCTTGACTAGGTTCTTGCGGCCAAATAGCTTGTTCATAATCGACGACTTGCCCACGTTGGAGCGGCCGACAAAGCTCACCTCGGGGCAGGTGGACTCGGGAATCTGCGAAACCTTGCCATAGCTGGCGACGAACTTGGCAAGCTGGTAGTTAATGGAATCGGCCATGGACACTCCTTGGTCGTAGGTTCTTACAAATAGACGCGCTATTGCGCAGCGGCAATGCGGCGGACGATATCGAGCGTAATGTCACTTGCGACACGCGCGTACTCGAACAGATCGAACTCTCGCTCGCAAATTGCATCGTACGCCTCGTCACAATTATCGCTGATAGCGCGCAACACCAGGCAATCGACACCATTTTTGGTTGCGACATGGGCAATTGCCGCGCCCTCCATGCCGACACAATCGGCATGCGTCGCCTCGATAGCGTCGTTGCGCATGGTGGCGCCCGTCACAAAGCGGTTACCCGTGGCAATCGTGCCGACCAGGAACTGCTTGGTGCCCTCGTTCGAAGCGACTGCATTTTTCGAAGCGTCAACAAACCCACGCTCAGCAAGCACGTCGGCGGCAATATCGACCAGCGCGGGCGTCGAGCCAAACTCCTCGAGCCCCGGTGCGGACTCGGCGATAAGCGCGGTATCGGTATCCAGATAGCGTAGGCGTTTGCCAATGACCACGTCGTCGATATGGAGCTTGGGGTTCAAACCGCCCGCAATGCCCGAAAACACAACAGCCTGCGGAGCATACTTGCTAATGAGGTGCTGTGTTGCAGCGGCGGCGTTCACCGTGCCCATGCCCGCCGTTGTGGCGACAACTGTCAGGCCGTCGAGCTCACCGCTCACAACGGTCAAGCCTGCCTCCCGTGCCTCGCAAACGTCGCTCAGCTCTTCCTTAATCTGCATGATCTCTTTTTCGAGCGCACCGATAATCGCGATGGTAGCCATACCATTCCCCAAACCTATACGAAATTCTCAACCAAGGTATGGTACCAGCATTTTGTTTGACCTCGCCAAACGAACACGCTAAGCCAGTGCAGCTCGCGTATCAAACAGAGCCTTTGCAATCGCGGCCGTAACCTCGCTCGAACGGTCACTCCATGGCATCGATGTCATGACGCTCATGACATAGGTACGGCCATCGATGTCGATGAGGCCTGCATCGCATGTCGAATAGTAACCATCCTCGCTAATCCAGCCTGCCTTGTTGCGCACCAAAACCTGCTCGTCCGCAATGCCATCGCGAATAAACGAGCGCGATGTTGATGCCAGAAGGCCCGACAACCACTGTGAAGTCTCGGTATCCATGCTCAGATACTCGCTCATCTCGCGCCATAACCTCGCAGAAGTGCGCGGGCAGTAGGTCGGAAAATCACTCATCGGATTCAGTGCCGTTTCGTCATCAACACCCAGATTGGCAATCCGATCCTCATAGCCATCATGGTCAAACGCCGCGCGTAACGCGATAAACGAATCGTTGTCTGAGTTGGCGACGGCATTCTCGATAAGGTCGCGCACCGTCTGCCAGCCCATGCTGCAACCACCATACGTGGCTAAAGGCCCATCGAGCGACACCCGCCCCGATTCGACCAACGTCTCGCAAATATAGAGCGCATACAGCGCTTTGTAGCTGCTCGCTCCATACACCTCGACATCGGCGTTATACGTCACGCCCCTACCACTCGATAGGTCGTAGAACACTACACCCACGTCGCCCAGCTCCTGCGCCCGACACAGGGCATCCTGGAGCGAGGCAAGGCTCTCATCCTCCAAGGCAGGAGTCTTGTTATCCACCAACGAGAAGGTCCGAACGGTATCACCCGAAGGGATATCGTTGAAGTCCGCCTTCGAAAGTCTCGTCTTGAGATCTGCCGTCGACAGAGCTTGATCTGCCGACGCTTTGGACTTTGAAACCTTCTCGTTTTGCAGCTGTACCGTTGACGCATCTGGGCGCACCGTTCGCTCCGAGGCGTAGGTTTTAACGGTAATTCCGAGGATAATAACCGCCGACGTTAGCATCCCAATGGCGGCAATCTTCCTCACGCGGATGCGAGCGCCGGCAAGGCCACGCGAAGACGTGCCCTTCGTCTTATATCTGCTGCCATGCTGCGGCACATACTCGTCCCGCGATGCGATGTTTCGCACGTGGTCTCCTGACTGCCACCGTTTATATACGAGCAGTATGATACCGAGCAGGCATTTCTTTCCAAAGATATTCAGCGGCGTTTAAGGTGTCTTTAAAGAAACCACAAGCGTTTTTATCCAAATGGCACGATTCTGTTGCGCATCTCACCGCAACCCAGAGAGCAGTCTTTTAAGGACGGGGGCTCTTTAGCAATCAACTAGGTGCCCAGGGGCACTCATTTAAGTCTGTCCCCAATGAGTGCCCTTGGGGAGCGAAAATGGCACGCTAGCCGATGGCGTTTTTGAGTTCCGCGCGGCGCTTTTTCATGCCCGTCATGACGGCATTGCGCAGCTCGGGCATGCACGCGGTATCCATCTGGGGCACGCCCTCGAGCTTATAGGGAATGCCCAGTTGCTCGTACTTGACGACACCCATCGTGTGATACGGCAGCATTTCCAGGCCCACCACGTTGTGCCATGGAGCGATCAGGCAACCAAGCTTCTCGCACTCCTCCACCGTGTCGGTAATGCCCGGTACCACCACGTGGCGGATAACGACCTTAATCTTGCGACGCGCGAGCTCATCGCCAAACGCCAAGATGCGTGCGGGATCGCAACCGGTCAGCTTTTTATGCTCGACCGGGTCGGCATGCTTAATATCGAGCAGCACCATATCGGTCTCGTTGAGTACGGCATCGAACTTCTCGGGATGCGCGGGATCGAACGCATAGCCGCAGCTATCCAAGCAGGTATGCACGCGGCCATCGGGGTTGTTGTGCATTGCACGGAACAGGTCGGCCAAAAACTCAGGCTGTAGGAGCGGCTCGCCGCCGGACACCGTAATTCCGCCGCTGCGATAGAACTCGTGGTTGCTCTGGAACTCATCCATCAGGTGTTCGACGGTCACCATGGTGCCGCCGTTAACAGACCAGGTATCGGGATTGTGACAATACGCGCAGCGCATGGGACAGCCCTGGACAAACACCACAAAGCGAATGCCGGGTCCGTCGACCGTTCCCATCGTCTCGATTGAATGCACGCGGCCAAGGGCAAACGCAGAGTCCTCGGGACGAGCGTCCACACCCTCAAGCGTCATTTCTGCCATTCGCGCTACCTTGCCTCTCCTTGGATGCAACCAATTAAAATGCCAGAGCCATTCTAGCCTATGCGTTTGCATTTAAACGTCTCGGGCTAGAATGGCACGTTTTAATCTATCCCCCATCACCATGGCTGGGGTCTACTTCGAGATGTCAGACTGAAGAACGCTCGTCTGAGGCCTTTACGCCTTAAGCGTGAGCACCGCGCCGAAAGCAGTCGGGCCGCAGTGGCTCGAAATGACGCCGCCGACCTGAGTCCAGGTAACGTCCTTAAAGCCAAGATCGTGTGCATAGACTTCCATGTCGTCGCGCAACTCCTCGGAAAGACCCACCGAATACGCCAGGCCAATATGCGAGTAGTCGATCTCGCCCTTCTCTACCATGTGATCAATAAAGGCACGGGCGCACTTAAGCATAGAACCGCGGAACTTCTTGGTCGCCACGAACTTGCCGCCCGTCACCTCAATGCAGGGCTTAATCTTGAGCAGATGGGCGCCTAGGAACGCGACGTTGGACAAGCGGCCACCTGCCTTAAGGAAGGCAAGGTCGGTAGGAACAAAGCCCAACAGTACGCGGTCCATGACGGAGTTCGTAAATGCAAAGATCTCGTCGACGGTGACATCGGGGTGAGCCTCGATGTATTTGGCGGTCTCGACGACAACGAGCGACTGGCCCACCGAGACAAAGCGTGTGTCCATGGAGAACACGTAGTCGCGCCCCTGGGCCGCAATCTTAGAGGACTGATGCGAACAGGTCGTGGCCTCGGAATATGCAAGATGCAAAATAGTCGCGTCGGGTTGCTCGGCATGGATGCGGTCGTACACATGCGCAAAATCCGCTGGCGAACAGCCACTGGTCTTGGGCATCACGCCAAACTCGTTACAGCGCGAGTAAATCTCGAGCGGATCAATCGAGCCATCCTCGACGGTCTCGTCGCCAATCGTGACATGCATGGGCACGCGCACGATGCCGTAGCGTTCGCAGAGCTCTGGCGTCACATCCGAACCAGATTCAACCACGATTACGTACTTGCCCATTCTTATCACGACCCATCTCGACGTTGGTTTTTTAATATATGACGCACGTCCACCGTCCTGCTGCAGAACGGCCTCCAAGCGCCAAAGAGACGCCGTCCCTTGCACACAACAAAGGACAGCGTCTCCCTGGAAAACTCCGTGCTTATCTGAGATTCTACACGGTTTATTAAGGAGTGTTACTTATTCCGCAAACGGTCGCTATACGCGATAAGCGGTAGCTGGCCGCGGCAACTGCGACACATTCCGCCCAACAAGTCCAATCGTGCTCCATGCACGGTTAATGAGCGAGGCGGTAGAAATCCATCGACGCCGCACCCTCGGCGTGCAGCGCCATCGCCGGAACCGCCGACGAATAGGTACGGCTCGTAAGTGCTGCCTCGCCACCGTTGGCAAAAATCTCGACCATCGTAGTGTCCGAAAGCACGCGCAAATCGCGAAGCTCGCTGAGCTCGATCGACCTCTGGTTGCGCCCATAGCCTTCGTCACCCATGTCGAGGGTAAGCATCCCGTCCGTATAGCGTACAAAGACACCCTTGCGGATTTCGAGCTCGACCATCTTGGCTCCCTCACAGGAAACCACAAGATCAAACAGGCGACCCGGCTCCTCAACGGTTTCACCGCCTACAGCACGAACGCAATTGCCGCGCATTCTCTCAATCTCGTGCGCCGGTTGCTGGCAGAGCTTGCCGCCGCGCATGCTCAACTCTCTCGGCACCGTCAACGCGCACTGCCACCCGCGCGCCACCGTCGGGCTTTCCGCCTTCGCATCGGGGCAACCCGACCATCCGATCATCAAACGCCGACGCGCAACGTCCTCAAAGGACTGCGGGGCATAGAAATCAAAACCGGCATCAACCATCGGAGGCATGCCCTGGCCGACGATCTTAAAGCTCGGCGCCCCCCAATCGGCCTCGATGGAGAACCACACGCACTGATGCGGATTGCGGTAACGCCAGCCATCGGCGGGCACGCCCTGCGGACAGCAAACGAGAATAAGCTCGCCATCGAGCTCAAACAGATCAGGACACTCCCACATAAAGCCAAACTTCTCGCCCAGCTCAATGCGCGTCGCATAGCCCCAGTCCTCTAGATCACGCGAGGTATAGACAAGCACGCACCCGCGATCGTCTTTCGTACGAGCGCCGAGAACCATGTAGTAGATACCGTCGTGTTCAAGGATCTTGGGGTCGCGCACGTGCGTACCGATATCGTCGGGGTAATCGACCGGCCCAACAGCTATGCGCTTCTCGCCCAATTCGTCGGGATTCTCGGCAACCATATGAATTTGGTTTTGCTCACGGCCCGTCAACACGTAGTCGTAATCATCACGGTCAAAATGTTTAACGTTGCCGGTATAGAAGTAGTGAATCTTGCCATCACGTACAAAGGCAGAACCAGAATACGCTCCACTCGAATCCAAATCGGAATCGGGGAACAGCACGGGGCCGTGATTCTCGTACGTCACAAAATCCTTTGTCGTCAGATGGTTCCAAAGCACTGGACCGCCATGCGCAGCATCGAACGGATCGTATTGATGATAGATGTGATACGTATCACCAATCTGAACCAAACCATTGGGGTCGTTGAGCCAGCCAAGCTCAGGCTCCACATGGAACAAAAGCCTATCGGGGTCGGATGCGATGCGAGCCACCGTCTCATCCTGTCCGGCACGCCACTGCTCATAGTCCGCGCATGTCACCTTATTTTTTTGATTAAACATCGCCGTTGACTTTCTCGTCTATGGGAAAGGACGCTCGACTCACACGAGCCGAACGCCCTTCCCCAAATGGACTTATCCGCACATTACGCTGAACGGCTCAACTAGAAGCTAACGTCGAAGCCAGCGCCAGCGCCCTCTTCATCGGTGGTCGGCACGCCCTTTGCCTTGTTGTAGGCAAAGATCAAGACGATCGGCACGATGAAGGCGATGAGATTGCCAGCCACATACCACACGAGCGTCTCGGGCGTAACGATGAGCAGGCCAAGCACGCCGGTCAGACCCTGACCGATGGCGCGCACCTCAAAGAGCTTCACGAAGGCACCGCCGCAGCCTGCACCGATGCAAGCGCAGATGAACGGGATGATCGAGTAGCGCATGTTTGCAGCAAAGATTGCGGGCTCGGAGATACCGACCAGCGTCGGGATAAAGGACGACATGCAGATGTTGCGCTCTTTGGAATGCTTCTTGTGAATGAGGTACATGCCGATGGCGCCGCCGCCCTGGGCGATGATGGAAACCGACCAGATTGCCTGGATGTAGTTGAAGCCAGTCGTGGCAACGAGGTTTGCCTCGATACCCTGGATGAACTGATGCGTACCGGTAACGACGAGCGGCTGCAGGAATGCGGCAAAGACAAAGGCACCGAAGACGCCCATCCTGTTGTACAGGATATCGATTACGCCGGCGAGGACGTCGCCGATCAGGTTGCCGAGCGGGCCGAACACGGTGAACAGGGCGACGTTAGCAAGAATCAGGGTAACGGTCGGGACAAAGACGAACGAAACGACCTCGGGGATGTACTTCTGGGCAATCTTCTCGACCTTGGCCATAAACCAGGCAGTCAGGATTGCAGGGAACACGCCGCCCTGGAAAGCAACCATGGGAATGGAGAGCGGACCGAAGTTCCAGTACTCAGCACCCGTCGGGTCCATAACGAACGTGTTACGGTTCATAAGGCTCGGGTGAACCATGACGATACCGACGAGGATGCCCAGGATCGGGTTACCGCCAAAACGCTTGACCGCGCTGTACATAACCAGGACAGGTAGGTAGTCGAAGGTGGTGGCGATAATGGCAAAGAAGCTTGCGAGGTTCTTGAGGAACTCGCTGTGATCGGCGAGGCTGCCCTCCATGCCAAAGAGGCCGTTGGCAACAATCAGCGACTTAAGGCCGATGATGATAGCAGCGCCGACGAAAGCGGGAATGATGGGGATAAAGATGTCCGAGAATACCTTGAGGACCGAGAAGAACTTGCCCTTCTTGTCCGCCTCGGCGCCCTTGACCTCGGAAGCGCTAATCTCCTTAACGCCCGTCAGAGCCATAAACTCATCGTAAACCTTGTTGACGGTACCGGTACCGAAGATGATCATGAGCTGGCCGCTGTTGTACAGCACGCCCTTGACGCCATCGATGTTCTCGAGCTCGGCCTTGTTGTACTTGCTCGTATCCTTGAGCACCAGACGCAGACGCGTAACGCAATGCGTGGCGCCCTCGATGTTCTCCAGACCGCCGACGTTATCGACGACTTGCTGAGACACTACTTTGTAGTCCATGTTCCTCTCCATTCCTTTACGAAATCATAAGACGTTTTGATGCCATTACAGAGACGCGATCGTTGCATTTGCGCACTTAAGCGTACCGTCGGTGACCGTCAGCGCCACACCCTGGCCCTGCTTATTGCAGAATCGAGCGTTAAGCGCAACATCATCGACAAAGATGGTCGCGATATCGTCGTCAACGACCAGGCGCACATGATGAGTGCCCTCGCCCTTAAAGAACAACGGACGCTCGAGGCCCATGTTGTTGACCTGGAACCACGGATACTGGGGGGCCGCCGTAAACTCGAGCTTGCCCTCACGCAGGTTGGCGCGGAACTCATAGGCAAGACCGGACTCGGCGTCCTCGGCAAGCTTCACCGAGAAGCCGGCAGCGTCACCGGCGAGCTCGATGTCGGCATCGAGCATATAGGTGGAACCGGCATCCGCGGCGAGCACCTGCTCGACCTTGCCCGACTCGCAGGAGAGCTCAAAGGCCTCGACTGCCTTAGCCTCGCCAAAGGCGCCAAGCATGCTGTCAGGAAGCTTGGTGCCGAGCGTTCCGTCAACACGCTGAACGATCTCGAGAGGCATAAAGGTGCCACCCCACAGGTAAGAGCTGGGGTCACCGCCCTCGTCACGCGTAGGAACCCAACCAAAGAGAACGCGGCGCTCGCCGTCAAATGCGGTACGCGCGGCATAGTACGCGCGGCCATCGAAGGAATCGTCCGCAGGAGTGATCCAAGGACCGTTGATAGAGCGAGACATGCGGTAACGGGTCTTGTTGCCATCACTGTACTCGGAGAACACCAGATACCACCAGTCGCCCATCTTAAAGAGATCAGGCATCTCGAACATGGTGTACAGGCCCGGATTCCACCAGTCGCCCTGGAACTCCCAGGTATCCAGGTCCTTGGAGGTGAACTTGACCAGACGACCGGTCATCAGACGCTTGTCCTCGCCCACACGCGTGCCGAGGATGAGCATGTACTCTTCGTTCTCCTCATCCCAAAGCACAAAGGGATCGCGCCAGTTGCGGTCATCGTAACCCTCCTGGGGCGGAAGCAGCGTCTCGGCGATGTTCTTCTCCCACTTGACGGCGTCGTCACTCGTTGCGTGAAGAAGAACCTGCTTCATCAAGCGTGCCTTGACCTTATCGCGATTGCAACCAGTGTAGAGCGCATGGTACTTGTCGCCCACCTTAAACACCGTGCCGGCATAAACATACTGGTCGACTTCCTCGTCGCCGCCACGCTCAAGGCTCTCGCCAAAGTCT
Organism: Collinsella aerofaciens; assembly: GCF_040910185.1. Classification (GTDB taxonomy): domain Bacteria; phylum Actinomycetota; class Coriobacteriia; order Coriobacteriales; family Coriobacteriaceae; genus Collinsella; species Collinsella aerofaciens_BF. Next base: position 54,420 of record NZ_JBDGBA010000013.1, read on the forward strand.
TTGTAATTGACGAAGTCCTTGGTTGTCGCGAGTGCCCAGCCAAACGGCTCTCCGAAAGGTCCGGGGTTTCGCGTGTCACGCTGATGATAGAGATAGAACGTGCCGTCCTCGCCGTACGGCATGATGTCGCCTACCCAAATTCCCTCAGGCTGGTAATACACCTTGTGCATCCGAGACTTCCTTTCTCACGAGATACTAACTCGGTACAACTGCAAGATATGTCAATCGTTTTCATATGTCAAACGTTTTCACACCAATACGTCTTTTCGCAGTTCCAGTCGTCGGCAAACGGTTGACATATGCCGGCGAACGGTCATCAGAGGTGTTTGAGGAATTCTTTTGGCACGGGATGAACTACGCGGTTTTACCCTCAATGAGTTCAACGGGGAGCTTGATATTCGATTCGGGCTTTTCGCCGTTAATAAGAGCAATGATGGATTGCGCCGCGAGCTCTCCGATGCGATCGATATCTTGGCGAACGGTTGTTAAGTCAGGCATAAACGTCATAGTGCGGCGGGCACCATCCGCGCCCACGACCTTAATATCGCCCGGAGCGCTCAAGCCGCGCTGCTTCATCACGTTAAGACAGATAGCCGCCATCGTGTCGTCTCCCGCAAAGATGCCGTCAATATCGGGGTTCTCATCGAGGATCTTCGCAACGACCGCACTCTTTTCGTCGTCGGGCTTAACGAACTCGACCTCACGGACAAGCGCGGGCAAACCGGCCTGCTCAACAACATCGAGGTAGGCATCGGTACGCTTATTGGCAGGCATGCGCATGCGGCTATTGCTGCGCAGGCACAGGATGCGTGAACATCCGTCATCGATCAGGCGACGCGTGGCAAGTTCGCCGATGCTATAGCTGTCGCTCGCAATCTGAACAGAGGCTTCGCCAAGGTCGCAGTCGATACCAACCAGACTCAAGCCCATCTCGGCATACGCCTCGGCACCGATATTAAGCGAGTTGACGATGACGCCATCAACCATATTGCGTCGAAGCATGTCGATATAAGAGCGCTCAAGCTCGGGTCGATTGGCGCTATTGCACAGCAGCATCTTAAAACCGTTTTCGGCCAGGGTATGCTCAATGACTTGAACCACTTGGGCATGAAACGGACTGCTGACATAGGGGACGATCATACCGATAAGATTCAGGCGACCGTTGAGCATGGCACGAGCGATATCGTTGGGCGTATAGTTGATGCGCTTCATCGCGGCATGGACCTTATCGCGGGTCTCTTGGCTAATATAGCCACGATTATTAAGCACACGAGATACCGTAGTAGGCGAAACCCCCGCCACCGCCGCAACTTCCTTGATGCCAGGCTTAGCCGTATCCTTAGAACGAGCACTCTCGCGAGCCATAGCACCCTCCCCCATCAACATGTCATACGTTTACATACGAACAAAGCATACCCCAACAACAGCGGGATGACGGTAACAGTACAAGTAAGTAAACGACTCATCCAAATAATTAGGAGAGTTCCGCCTAAAGGGTGACTACACAGGACCCAGCCGGGGCTGTTTGGGCTACCTCCTAAAACATTCCGCACTGATATCTTCTGTATTGAAGACGTCGATGATGCACCCGTATACCATTGACGTCGACACCATCAGATGCGGACCGCGCGGTGACCCCACATTCCGCTGGCGCCCACAGGGCTGCCCTCGTTTCCTGACATGTCCCGCGCGGGCCGCGGCGAGCCGAGACCGCCGCATGACCTAATAGGAGCATGGAGCGATACCGCGGACCCGAACAACCGCATTCTATCGCGCCCCGTCAGTGTGCCGTCTGCCCGGTCCAGGCGAGCACGGAAAGAACGGAGCGAGACATGAGAACCGAATCGACACCCGGCGCCCGCGGGCCGGTCTTCTGCGGGGTCGACACCCACGCCGACTCGCACTGGCTGTGCGTCCTGGACTGGAGGGGCCGCAGGGTCCTGTCCCGCCGGTTCCCCGCCGACGCGGCGGGATACGAGGCGCTCGCCGGGGCGATCGCGGCGGCCGGGGAGCCGGCCTGCGTCGCGATGGAGGGGACGTCGTCCTACGGGGCGGGCCTCACCAGGCACCTCGCGTCGCTGGGGATGCCCGTGCGCGAGGCGCTCTCCCCGGCGAGGACGCAGAGGAGGCGCCCGGGGCAGGGGAAGTGCGACGAGTCGGACGCGGAGAGGGCCGCCCGCGCGGCGATGTCCGGCTCGAAGCTCGGGACCCCCAAGAGCCAGGACGGGTGGGTCGACGGGGTGCGCTGCATGCTCGCGGCGCGCTCCGGGGCGGTGA
>NZ_JBDGBA010000014.1:0-56449 GCF_040910185.1 Collinsella aerofaciens
CGCCGGAGGAGTTCCGGAACCGGGCCCTTGCGGCGTAGTCGCTATTTATTCAGTCCAAGTTTCGGGGCGCAGTTCACTGTCCCCTTTGTGGTGGTTTTGGGTCTGAGGCGACGCTAGTGGCGGAGTCCCAGCAGGCCGCGGCCGCGATGGCGGGCCTCGACGGGCACCTGGGCGTGCGGGCCGGCGGCTTTGACGGACTCGGGCAGGTGCGAGTACTTCTTCTCGAAGTTCTCCTCGAACATCACAGCCAGGTTGTGCGCGGCCTCGTCGTAGCGCGCGGTGCTCTGCCAGTATTGGCGCGGCACCAGGATGCCATCGGGCACGCCGTGGCACGTCGTGGGAATGTCGACGTTAAAGATGTCGTCGTGCACGAACTCGCTGTCCTCGATGGTACCATCGAGGGCGCGCGCGACCAGCGAGCGCGTGTAGGCCAGCTCGATGCGATGGCCCACGCCGTAGCCGCCGCCAATCCAGCCGGTGTTGACCAGGTACACGCGCGTGCGGCCGTCGGCAATGCGCTCGCCAAGCATCTTGGCGTAAACCATGGGGTCGAGCGGCATAAACGGCTCGCCGAACAGCGAAGAGAACGTGGGCGTGGGCTCGGTGACGCCGACCTCGGTGCCGGGAATCTTAGCCGTAAAGCCCGTCACAAAGTGGTACATGGCGGCATCGGCCGTCAGGCGTGAGATGGGCGGCAGCACGCCAAAAGCGTCGCAAGTCAGGAACAGCACGACACTCGGAGTGGTGCCCATGCCCTTAGTCCACGCGTTAGGAATGTGCTCCACGGGATAGGCCACGCGCGTGTTGTGCGTGATCGAGATGTCGTCATAGTTGGGCTTGCGGTTCTCGTCGAGCACCACGTTTTCGCAAATGGCGCCAAAACGGACGGCGTTGAAGATCTCGGGCTCGTGGAAGGCGTCCAGGCCCTCGCATTTTGCGTAGCAGCCACCCTCAATGTTGAAGATACCCATGTCGGACCAACCGTGCTCGTCGTCGCCGATCAGCAGGCGCGTGGGATTGGCCGAAAGCGTGGTCTTGCCGGTGCCGGACAGGCCAAAGAACACGGCGGTCTCGTGCGTGACGGGATCCATGCTGGCCGAGCAGTGCATGGGCAGCACGTCGTCCTCGACGGGCAGCAGGTAATTCATAACGCTGAAGATGGACTTTTTGATCTCGCCGGAGTAGCCGGTACCCGCGACCAAAATCACGCGCTCCTGGAAGTTGATGACCACGGCGGCGCTGGAGTTGAGGCCCTTGATGGCAGGGTCGCATTGGTAGCCCGGCGCGGCGAGCACGCAGAAGTCCGGCTCGCCGGTGCGCGCGATTTCGCGGGCGAGCGGGCGGGCGAGCATCTGCTTAATGAAGAGCGCCTGGCTGGCACGCTCGCAGGCGACGAGCAGGCGGCGCGTATGGTTGCGGTCGGCGCCGGCCATGCCGCGGGTGACGAACACATCGCGCTCGTTGAGATAGTCGACGATGCCGGCTTTGATGACCTCGTAGCTTTCGACGGACAGCGGGCGGTTGACGGCGCCCCAGGCAATCTTGTCGTGGACATCGGGGGTGTCAACGATAAAGCGGTCGTTGGGCGAACGTCCGGTACGCTCCCCCGTCTCGATCACCAGCGCGCCGTTGGATGCCATGCGGCCTTCGTTGCGGCGGATGGCATGCTCGACGAGCTCGGCTGCCGGCAGGTCAACCAGCAGGCGGGGCTGGTTCTCAGCGGGGTCTTCGACCAGCGTAATGCCAAAATTGGACAGAACTTCTGCAGGGGTAACACCAGGCATGGGGCCTCCTTTAAAAACGCGGCACGTGGACGCGGCGCGCACTTTACTCACGTAAAGCCCGTTGTACCCGATATGCAAAAACGTTTTTGCGGCAAGGGCGGCAAGCCCGCCCAACGGTCAAAAATCGCAGGCAAGCGGCCCAGTCATTGGGGACGTTCTTAAACGACTAGTCATTGGGGACACTCTTGAACAGGCAACATTCAAGGAGCGTCCCCGGATGCCGGCACTTAGGGACGTTCCCAAAGTGCCGGCACATAAGGAACGTCCCTAAGTGCCGACTACTGAATGGCGCCGCCGAAATTATTGAACAACCTGTTCAAAAACACGAATGGATACCACCGCGACTATACTAGAGCGCAGCAATAGAAAGGACCCCGCTTTGAGCATCACGCCCCTCGATAGCATTCGCCGCGCCATCGCCCGCCGCAACGGCATCTCCAACCCCGCTGCATTGAAAGACGGCGCCGCGAAGGCCCAGGGCGGCCGCATCGAGAACGGCCTCTTCCCTGCCTCCCACACGGCCGAAGAGCTCGCACGCATCCAGGAGCTGAGTCAGCGCAACGCCGGCGGACCCGATAGCAGCCAAGCCACACGTCGCCGGCGCGAACGCGATCAGGAGCCCGGCCCCGTCCGCCGCATGGTCAACGCTTGGTGGAACCGCCTGCTCGGCGCCATCTACGGCGGCGGCTTCTCCATGCAGGAAGCGGAATACGAGGAGCACACCACCCGCCGCGACTATCTCTGGAATACCCTGGGCACCGCCGTGTGGGGCATGGCGTTTCCTCTGCTCACCATCGTGTCCACACAGCTCGTGGGCGCCGAAGAAGCAGGCAAATTCTCCATCGCCTTCGTCACCGGCACGCTCATCATGATCGCGTGCAACTACGGCGTGCGCAATTTCCAGGTCTCAGACATCGACGAAAAGACGTCCTTTGCCTCCTACCAGCTCAACCGCTGGCTTTGCGGAGCGCTCGCCCTAGGCTGCGGCCTCATGTACAGCAGCGCCCGCGGCTATGACGCGCATATGGCGACGATCGGCCTGGGCGTCTACCTCTACAAGGTGATCGACGGCGTCGCCGACGTGTACGAAGGCCGCCTGCAGCAGGCCGACAAGCTCTACTTGGCTGGCATGAGTCAAACGCTACGCTCCGTCGGCGTCATCGCGGTCTTCAGCGTGGCGCTGTTCCTCACGCGTAGCATGCCCATCGCGGCCATGGCCATGGGCATCGCCGCGATCGCCTCGCTCGTGCTGGTCACCGCGCCGCTCGCCCTGCTCGAGACCGAAAAATCGCGCCGCGTAAGCCTGCGCGAGGTCGGCCACCTGTTTGTCCAGTGCGCCCCACTCTTTGGCGCGCTATTCCTGTTCAACCTAATTGAGAGCATGCCCAAGTTTGTGATGGAAGGCAAGCTGGCATACAAATATCAGCTGTACTTTAATGCCCTGTTCTTTCCGGCGCAGGCTATTCTGTTGAGCATTGGATTTATCTATAAACCGCAGCTCCTGCGCTTGTCGAGCATTTGGGCTAATCCTCGCAAGCGTCGTCGCTTTGACCTGATTATTGTTGCCGTTATGGCGCTGATCGTGGCCATCACCGGCGTGTGCGCCGCATTTATGGCAGGTCCCGGTATTCCCCTCATGAGCTTTATGTACGGCCTCAGCTTTGAGCGCTACCGTACGCTGGCGTTGCTGATGGTCGTCGCCGGCGGCGTCACCGCGGCCATCGACTTTATCTACGCCATCATCACGGTGCTACGCCACGCTGGAGACGTCACCAAGATCTACCTGATCTGCTTCGCCGTAAGCGTGGTGCTGCCGGTGATCTTGATTAAGCTGCTGGGTCTGATGGGCGCTGTGGTGAGCTACCTAGCCATCATGGCCCTACTCCTGGTGCTACTGATAATCGAGTACGCCCACATCCGCCAGCGCATAGAACGCGACCGCAACCCATACGGCGCCTAATTAGCTGCCCGGTCACCGGAATTTGCGATGGAATCACCCCGTCTGGGGTCTCGTTGCGGACAATATTCATCACGCAAAACTAAGTGAGTAGACTTTTACCGAATCTCCGACCACACCAACAGAGCACAAGTCTGTGACCTGCGGTTTTATTGAGGCAAATATGTTGGGTGCTCGGCATTTCCAAAAAAGTCTACTCACTTAGCCAGCGGGCAGCCAAATGATTATTTAATCCCCGTCCCAGAGAAATCAATTAGCGGGCAGAAGGGCAAAAGTAGTCAAAAAAGCCCCGTCCCAAATTAGCTACCCCTTGCACCGATTATTCGCCCGGGTTGATGTTCGCGTAGAACTCCGCCCCGTCGTCCAGGCGCAGGATGCCCACGCGACCGAACTCGGAGCCGGTGGCGGCAGCGCAGTCGATGTCGATGCGATCGGGCACACCGGCGGCATCCTCGCCGCCCAGGCGCACGATCTGCCCGCGGCCCGACTCCTCATCGAGCCCCGCAAGACCACCGACCTCGCAATAACGCCCGAGCGACACCGTTGGCGTGTGACCGCTCACCACGACCGGACCCTTGCCCTCGGCAGAAAGCAGCCCGGTCGGCACATCCCAATAGCCGTGACGAATCCACAGCAGGTCATCGGACGACTGCACTGCGAGCATCTGCTGCAGCAGCTCGCGATCAGCACCCACCGCTCCGACGCCATCGGCACAATCGACACCATGCTCAAGCAAAAACGCACGCGCCGCCTCGGTCTGAATGCCGGCGTGCACCAGCAGGTACGGCCGCTCGGCAGTCTCGACCACCGCGTAGAGCGGCAGCGCGGCCATCCATCGCACGAGCTCCTCGTATGCCTCAAATTCCATGTCGTTGAGCTGCTCGCGCGTCGTCCAGCCACCGTTGATATCCCAGGTCTCGGCATCGAGCGGATCCTGGCCAATGATGGCATCGAGCATGATCTGCTCGTGATTGCCCTTGAGCACGCGGGCGTTGGGCAGCGAGCGCACGAGCTTAATAACACCGACCGGATCGGGCCCGCGATCGATCATGTCGCCCAGCACGTACAGTGTGTCGTCGGACGTCAACGAGATCTTAGACAGGGCCTCGTCAAGCGCACGCACGTGCCCGTGAGCGTCAGATGTCACATAGATCGCCATGGTACGCCTCTCCTTGCATTGCGGCCGAAGCCCGGTGCCGCAACTAAAACTTCAAGTTGAACTTAAACGTTACCCATTGTACTCCGTTGCAATAAAGCTGGAAAGGGTTTCCGAGCAGAGGCAAAGACGGCAGCCGTCTATGACGATATCGCGCACGCCCGCAATCCAACCCCATAAACCCACCATCTTTGGGTACAAATAACCGCAGACAACTGACCGTGCCACGCCAACCACCCAGGAGCGGACACCATCTATGAACCAGATCCTTCTCTTTATCGGCCTCGTCATCATTTTGTGCCTGACCATCAAACCCGTCGGCAAAAAACTCCCCTTCCCCACCCTGCTCATCTTTATCGCGCTCGGCATGCTGTTGGGCGTCAACGGCCCGGCGCATATCGACTTTAGCGACTACGCGCTCACCGAAACCGTCTGCAGCACGGCGCTGCTGTTCATCATGTTCTACGGCGGCTTTAACACCAACATCGACCGCGCCAAGCCCGTCGCCGTGCCCGCGGTGCTGCTGAGCACGCTCGGCGTCGTCATCACCGCAGGCATCACCGGCGTGTTCGCCCACTTCGTGCTGGGCTTCGACTGGATCGGCGGCCTGCTGCTGGGATCAGTCGTGGCATCCACCGACGCGGCCAGCGTCTTTAGCGTTCTGCGCGAGCACAGCCTGTCGCTGAAGGGCGGCACCGACTCGCTGCTCGAGGTCGAATCGGGCTCCAACGACCCCGTCGCCTACATGCTCACCGCCGTGCTCGCCACACTCGCGGCCGGCGGCGACATCAACATTCCCGCACTGCTGGCCAAGCAGATTATCTTGGGCGTGGGCCTGGGGCTCGCCATCGGCTGGGCGGCGGGCCGCCTGATTGAACGCGCGCACGCAACGGCCGAGGGCGCGCAGACCATCTTTTTGTTCGCCGTGGCCATCGTCGCCTACGCGCTGCCGAGCTACCTGGGCGGCAACGGATTTTTGGCCGTGTACCTGGCCGGCATTGTGCTGGGTGCGAGCGACATCACCGGCAAGGTCGAGATGGCGCACTTCTTCGATACCCTCACCGAGATGGCCGAGATGACGATCTTCTTCTTGCTCGGCCTGCTCGTAACGCCCGCACGCCTGCCGCAGATGCTGCTGCCGGGCCTGGCGCTCATGGCGTTTATGCTCTTTGTGAGCCGCCCCATCGCCGTCGGCGTGCTCCTAGCGCCCTTTAAGACGAACCCTCGCCAGGTTGCGCTCGTAAGCTGGGCGGGTCTGCGCGGCGCGGCTTCGGTCGTGTTTAGCCTCTTTACCGTGGTGGCCGGTGTTCCTGGCGGTCACGACCTGTTTGACCTGGTATTTGTGATTGCCGTGTCGAGCATTGTGGTGCAGGGCTCGCTGCTACCGGCGGTGGCGAAAAAGCTCAATATGATCGACGCGGAAGGCGACGTGCGCCGTACGTTTAACGATTACCGCGACGAGGACGGCATGTCGTTTGTCAAGTTCAAGGTGGGCGCGGGCCATCCGTTTTCCGGACGCTCGCTCGCCGATATTGGCAGCGCGACGGACATGCTGGTGGTCCTGGTACTGCGCGACGGTGCGCACCCGGTGTTGCCCAACGGCGATACCGTAATTGAGGAAGGCGACCTATTGGTGATGGCTGCCCCGACGTTTGAAGAGCGTGCCGAGGTTACGCTGCGCGAGGTCACCGTGACGCCCCACGGTCGCCTGGCCGGCCAGCGCCTGCGCGATGTGCCGCAAGGCAAGCATCCGTTTATTGTGGTGATGCTCAAGCGCGAAGGCCAAACGATCATCCCCGACGGCAACACCCTAATATACGCCGGCGACGAAGCCGTCATCGCCACGCTCGCGTCGCAGCCATCCCCACCCATAAGTTGCGGTGAAATAGGGATTGAATAGGCCTCTGAACAGCCATTTCAGTCCCTATTTCACCGCAACTTATTGAGGGGATGGATTGAAAAACATTTGAATTGACACCGAAATGAAAAAAGCCGGGGGATGTCCCCCGGCATTTTTTATGCGAGTCAAGACTAAATACTTCTCGGGAAAACGCCGGCCCATTGCGTCAGCAATTTACGAGCCGCTCTACCCACCTCTGGACGGCTAAGGACTTTTCGCAGGTAGTTTGACGAACATATGTTTGCTTATTATAATATTACTTGAAAGCACCCCTTATCTCATGGTATAAAGAATACGGTTCCCTCCAAAAGAGGGGCCTCCAAGAGCCGGGGTCTTACCCCCGGCATTTTTTTTGCAAAAATGGAGGCTCATCATGAGCGAACTCTCCGTCTTTGTTGACGAATCTGGCGACCTCGGAGGCGTCTCCAACTACTACCTCGTCACCCTCGTTTTTCACGATCAAAACGATGCAATCGTTGAACGCATTGACCGCTACGAGCGCGCCCTGTCGCAGTCCTCGCTTCCCAATACGCCTTTTCATGCAGGACCCCTACTGAATGGAAACGGCGACTACAAAGATCTTCCCAAGGAGCAGCGAAGGCACATGTTGAGCGCATTTCGCGCGTTCATTCAGCATCTCCCCATACGCTATCTCTGTCTGCAATACCAAATGAGCGAATTCGCCGGCAACCAAAACGGTCTCGCGGAGAGAATGAGGCGAGACCTCACAGTTGAACTTTTCGACCATCTGGAATTCTTCCAGCGATACGACACCGTTAAGATTTACTACGACAACGGCCAACCGATTGTAACGGAGGTCATTCATTCTGCGCTTGAGTACGTTCTAGCAAGGGATGTCATCGTATACCGAGAAGCCACACCACGAGCCTACCGGCTATTCCAAGTTGCTGACTACATCTGTACGATCGAGCTAACGGCTATCAAGTTTGACAGCAAGGAAGATACAAAGACTGATCGGCTATTTTTTGGAACCCGAAGGACGTTCAAAAAGGGATTTCTCTTATATCTCAGGAAGAAAAGGATGAACTGACCCGGGGTCACCAGTCGTCAGACGCTCCGCAGTCGTCATCGACGGCAAAGTCGCGGAGGTCGAGGCCTTCGCGTTCGGCTCGGGCTAGGAGCTCTTGGGGCGACTCGTCCTCGATATCCATCGCGTCGAGCATGGCGGCCGGAAAGCCCACGCCCGCCGCAGACCCCGCGCGGTCGAGCAGGCTCTCGCGCAGCTGGTCTACATCAACGTCAATCTTCATGGTGTAGCCTCCTACCAGACCAGGACCTTACCCATCAACGCCGAGCACATCCACGGCAGCAACAAAAGCCGCCGCCTGTTTGTCGTCCATCTGCGCAGCCAAACGCCCCACGGGCTCATCGTAGGCGAACTGCACCTTATCGATAAAGCAATCCCAAGCACGCTCATCCACGCGCACGGCGGCCTCACAATACTGGCCGAGCTTTTTGAGTCCATACCAAAACGCATTCACATGGCGCACAGGATCCTCATCCAGCACACCATCGTAGCGACGCCCGTTAAACTCGCGCATGCGCGCCACGGCAACCTTGAGTGAATCGCCGCCCTCGGCAGAAGCCCCATCCACCAGCTCGGGAATCGCAACCTCATGCCGAACAGTATGCCTGGTTGCACCATCGTACTCGCCCACCAGCACGTCCTCATCAAGCCGAGAATCGTAGTCCAAATAGCTCGTACCACAACAAATGCCGTGCGGCGAGCCCGTGCCAAACGCGCAGAACAACCCGCCGTCGGCAACAACACGACGGTAGGTCTCAAACGACTTCTTAACCTGAGTGAGCAACTCGGAAAGCTCTCCGGTATCGCACGCAGTCTCGATCGCAACGCACGCAGGCTCGGGCAACGATACCGGCTCCACCGTGCTCCCCGCGACGCGGGCGGCGCGCTCGGCCCGATATGCCTGTGACGCCAAGCGTGCTCGCTGCGCAGCGCCGCGCACGTTGGTAAGCTCACGCTCCAACGCCACGTCACCAGCAACATCGCCCGCAAACCCGTCAGTGCCCTGCGGCCCGGTCGCGCTCAGCTCAGACTCAAACGTCGCCGCGATCATACCCGCAAGGTCCGTTGCGTCGGCGGCACAACGCAACTGCTCCAGCTGCGTGCACAGCAGATCGACATCTAGGGGCACGGCATCCACAATGCGCACGTCACTCAGACGCGCCACGTCCAGCAGCACCATAGCCCCCGCAGCATCGTACGCCGCACGAACCCTGTCCGCCGTATTGGCGCGCAGCTTTACCTCGATAAACGCAAGCGTCTGCTCCAAACGGACCAGCAGCTCGGCCTTGTCCTCCATACGCAAAAAGGCAGCATAGCGACGCTCCATCCGCAGCGGACCAACAATGCCCGCCTGCTTGCGAGCGTGTGCAAGCGCAGCGCCCTCAACACGACGGACATACCCGTCAACAGCCCGTACGGCAGACTCGCGCGCAGCGCGCTCGGCAGCCTCGACGTCCCTAAGCACGCCCAGCAGCTCGTGGGAGCGCGCCTTTCGCACCAACTCTCCGCGATCGTACCGTTCAAGCGCGGCCTGGCGCTTGGCCACCGACTCAAAGCCAAACAGCTCGTCGAGCAACTCGCCAACAGAACGCTCACCCGCCATGGCAAAGCCTCCCTACTCGAACACGCCAACACGCCCGCGGGCCCACGCGCACGCAAGCCCGCACGCCCGCACTCCTACAGATCTAGCGCCTTCTTCGCGGCATCAACCGGATCGCCATCCATGTAGAACACCGGGCTCAAGCCCGAGATAATCTCGGACGAAACGCTCTGCAGGCCCGCGATGGCACTCAGCGGCAAAATCACGCGCTTGGCGCCGGCGTTTTTGGTCACGCGCATAATGTCCTCGAGCCCGCGGATCTCGTCCATAGAGCCCGACATGCGCAAGATTCCCGGAATCGCCAGCGCAGGCATCACCGGGCGGTTGCACGCCGCAGAGCAAAGTCCCACAAACTCGGCGAGCGAAACTTCCTCGGACAGGCCCTTGCTCTGCAGGTCGTTGTAAAACAGCAGGTAGTCCTTGGAGCCAATGTGCATGCCCGGCGCCACGCGGTTCGCCAGGTTCACAAAGTTGTCGAACGCGGCTTCCAGCGTACCGCGCACTGGCTTGTTAAAGGCCACGCCCTCGTACTTAAACTTGCACTCGCCGGCAACGGCCTTGTTCTCCAGCTTGTATACGGCAACCTCGCCGCCCTGCGACCTGCCCACGCCAAATACGTGGCCGGACAGCAGCGGCCCGTCGGGAATCAGCGTGTCCTCGGTCTGTTCGGGCACGCGCACCACGTGCACGTCCTGCGGGTTGTCGGCATCCATATAGCCCAGGTTGACGTCGATAAACTCGACGCCCGCCATAATCTTGAGCTGCTCCTTGACGCGGCGACGGCCCTCGATGGCGTAGTCCAGCAGCCAGCGCACATCGTCCTTGTCCATGGCCTCGTCGGGGAACAGCAGCTTGGCAAGGCCGCTAAAGGTCTTGCGCACGGCAATCTCGTCACGCTTGTTAAAGTCGCTGTTAAAGCGGAAATACCGGTCGATATGGTGCGTAAAGTCTTTGCGGCGCATCTCCTTGCAAAACTCCGACAAACAGTCGGTGATCAGGCCATAATGCCCGGTCAGCAGGCTCGAGCGCATCTTGGGAATCTCCCAGCCCGGCAGGTAGTAATGGATACGGTCGAAGAAGGCCGAATCGTTGTTAAACTCCGGCGGGAACGGATCAAACAGGTGCGTGGTCTTAAGGACATTTTGCACGGTGTCGTTGATGTTGCCCTCAAAGACCATGGAGGCGTCGGCGTTAATCTGATCGCGGCCGCGTGCGTAACTGCCACTCGCCATGTAGTCCTTCATGATCTGCACGGCGTTGGTGTCCTTAAACCGCATGCCGGCGACCTCGTCGAACGTCACGCAGTCCCAGTGACCTACCAAGCCCACGCGGTCGGCGCGCATGGAGTTCATACGGCCGAACAGGTTGGCCGTGGTGGTCTGGCCGCCCGAAAGCAAAATGGCGTAGGGCGAGACCTCTTTGTAGATGTGGCTCTTACCGGTACCGCGGGGACCCAGCTCGCACAGGTTGTAGTTGCGCTCGATGAGCGGCACCATACGCTCGATAAAGTGCAGGCGCTCTTTCTCGGAAAGCTCGCTGGGTTCGTAGCCAGCGGAGCGCAGCAGCATGTTGAGCCACTCGTCGCGCGAGAAATACTGGCGCTCTTCGACCATGGCATCCAGGTCCAGGTTGGGCATCTGAATGGGCGTGAGCGACGCCACGCTAAACGGAGAGTCCTCGGGCCCGCGCTTTTTGCGCTTGGCCTTGGAGCGGCGCGGCGCATCGTCGCCAAAGACCTCCATGCCAAACTCGTCTTCCTCATCCAAGGGGTGACGATACTCGATGCTCATAATGCACCAAATGCCACCCTGCAGAATCTTGGAATAGTCGCGCACATACTCGGCAGGCATCACAAACGGCTCGATGGTCAGATTGGCAAACGATGCCACGTAGATGTCTTTGTACTCATCGAGCTTGGCCGTCACCTTGTCGATGATGGTAAAGCGGCCCAGCTCGCGAATCTTGGACTTAATGCGCTCGGACTCGTCGGGACGCACGTAGTTATCGGTGAGGATCCTGCGGATGCGATCCAGGCCCTCTGCCACGGCTTCCTCGTCATCGGTTGAGCAGTACATGCCCAGCAGATACTCCAACACAAAGGTGGGCACGTTGGCGCCGCGCTTCATAAAGGCCGTCAGGTCCTTGCGCACGATCTTGCCGCCAAAGTGCTCGAGCAGCTTACCGTCCAGCCCGTCCATGTCGTAGCCCTCATCCTCGGGAGCCTCGGCCGCAGCCTGGTCATAGCCATCGGTCGAGGACTCGTCCTCGGCGGCCACCGCAGCCTCAGCGGGCGCAGCAGCAGTCGCCGTCTCCGGGGCAGGCGCAGCGGTCTCGACCTCCGGGGCCTTCACGGGCGCGGCCTCAGGCACCGCAGCCTCCGCAGGCACATCCTCATCAATCAAGGGGACTTCCCACAGACCGTCGTCATGGCTATCAAACATAGGGCACACTCCTAAAAACCAAAGTCAGCAACAGGGGCAAACGAAACAGCGATGGTATACGTCTCGCGCCAAACGATCTTGCCCGTTTCGCGCTCGCGGCAGACCAGATAGTACGGACCCTTGGCCGAGAATCCATCCGCTGCACGCAGCGCAAACTTGGCATGCACGACGCGCTCCTGCGAGTTAGCAGAAGTCTTGTTGGCATGCGCCTTGACTGTATCGCTCACCTCGTTGCCGCTTGCGTCGGTAAACACCAGCTCATACTCGCACGGCAAGACCTTGCCTTGGGCGGGTTCTTCCTGGATCAAGTTGACCGAGAAGAGCGAGTTGGTCACTCGGCGTCCCTCGCTTAGCACGCGCAGCGTCGCCACGCGCGTATCGACAAAGTCCTTGGAACCCGAGCGCGCACGCCAAAATCCGATAACGGGCACGCAGAGCTCCTGCAGGCTCATGCCGCCGTGGACGTAGTTGTTAGTGCCGCCGGGACGCTTGAAGTGCACGTTCTCGCGCGGGGCAAATCCCTCAAAACCGGCACCTAAACGTCCCATGCCAACATTAACAAACATCTCGCATGCCTCTTCCGAAAGCTTGGCCACGGCCTCGTTGGGCACCACCAGATGACGCTTGCCGTGCATGACAGGAGCGTCAAGGAAGGGAAGGTCTGGCTTGCCGAGCATCTGGCACTCGTTGAGCTCACGACGCGTGTAGATGAAGCCGTGATCCGCCGTCATAACAACACGCGCGCCCGGGGCGTCGGTGCACACGCGGCGCGCCAACGCGGCAAGTTCCTCCACGGTGTCCGCGCAGGCATCGAAAACGTCATCCTGCGTAGCTGCCTTCTCGCCCGTGGCATCGATCTTGTTGTGGTAGAGATAAACGAGCCTGGAGTCTTTGAGCAGCGCTTTGCGCTCGGTTCCCGCCATGTTGAGGTATGCGCTCGAGCGCAAAGCGCGGGCCGTGGGCTCAACGTGGGTAAGTACGGCCTCGCGCTGCGGAGTCGTCGCAGTGGGCATGCCGTCAGCCAACACAAACGCGCCATCCTCTGCAAGCTCAAGCACCTGGTGCGGCAGCAGCGCAGGCATGCCCACCTCGGTAATGGAGGGAAAGACCGCCTGCATGCTAGAAACCTTGACGTT
The DNA here is from genome assembly GCF_040910185.1 of Collinsella aerofaciens. Lineage (GTDB taxonomy): Bacteria > Actinomycetota > Coriobacteriia > Coriobacteriales > Coriobacteriaceae > Collinsella > Collinsella aerofaciens_BF. The sequence continues at coordinate 13,023 of NZ_JBDGBA010000014.1, forward strand.
GCCGCCGCGTTCGCGCTCGAGCAGCGCCGCAACGTCGCGGGCAACCTCATAGCGCAGCGCATCGCTCACGATAACGACCGTTGTTTTGGCAGAACCCACAAAGGCGGGCAGCACATGCCAGTAAAACTCATCCTGCCGTGCGGGACCATCGATGTAGCCGCAATCGGCCCACTCCCCTTGCGCAGCAGCCGCCCAGCAGACATTGGCATCCGCCAAGAACCAGTTGCTGTAGAGATTCTCCGCCCAGTCCGCCACGGCGCGGGCAGGTTCCTCGAGCGCATCGCACTCGACGGAGCGTGCCCGCAGATACGCGGTGCACATATGGCGATAGGCAGCATCCATGGCATACCAATCGGACGAATAGGCATCCCACACCTGCTGGGGCTGCGCCAGATGGAAGCCACCCGCGTGCGACTGCCTAAACGCGCACATATCGGCCACAGCGGCAAGCAGGTCAAAGTAGCTCTCGACACGACGGTACCAGCTTAGGTCGCAGCGACGCGCAGCAAATGCGCGCGCATCCTCAACACGGTCCGCGCCCTGTGCAAACGAGCAGAACAGCTGCGAGAGCACGGCCTCATTGACGCACGGAAACACATCAAGCGAGGTCAGCACATCGATCGGCAAGGTCTCGAACCGTGCAAAGAGTCCGCGGGCGTCCTCAACCAAACGGCAAATCTCAAATAGGTCCTCGCTCGACGCCTGGGTATCGGCGGTCTGGTCCCACGTACGCACCGCCTCAAGGCAATAGGAGCCGTAGGCGGGAGCCACATAGCTTTCGAGTCCCTTGAGCGCTCCCTCGGGAAGCGCGGTGGATGCCGCCGTAAGGAGCACATGGGATGCAAGCATAAGCAATGAGTCACGCTCGTAAAGCGGCCCATCAAACCCATAGCAACGCACGATGAAGGCAGAGAGTACATCATGCACGCAGTACTTGTCCACCAACTCGGCCAGCGCCTCGGGACCCTCGTGCAGCAGCATGGTCATACAGCCACGCAGCACAAACGCGGGGCGCGCGTCACCAAGCTCTTTACCGCCAAAAATCACCGTAAGGATGCCGAGTTCGATATCGGATGCGCTCGAGGCATGCGGAACACACGCGGCAAACTTAGCGCAGCGGGTCTTGGCATCAAAGAACGTCTTGTGCTCGCGCAGGCTCTCGCGCACGGCGTCGATATTCTCGATGCCTAGCTGATCGGCCAAAAGCGAAAGATAGTCAGCCTGGAACTGATCGGCATACAGCTCAACATCGGCAAGCAAATCACCCTCAAGCCTGCCGCGCGGGCAACGGCGATACAGCAAGATATCGCTCACAAGGTCATCGCGGTTGACGAGCTTCTTGACGGCAAACATGCGGCCCTCGCAGGCTTCAACAAACCGCACTGGGCGCTCAAAGTCACCGTGAGCGGGCATAACGCTGTCATCAGTCCCCGCACCGTCGAAGCCCTCGGCGGCCAAACGTTCAAACTCAGGAGCAAACTCGCCGTCCGCATCGTGCCAAACCACCACACGGCGGGGCATGCATGCGAGCAACGGTTGCAAAAACCGCAACTTGAGCTGTTCTTCTACATCGATCTTGGGCATGAATATCCTTACGTATCTGCAGTTACTTAATCTTTGCTAGCACATCCTGAAACTTGGCGTAGTTGACCTTGACGCCGTCATCCAGGTCGATCTTAATCATCTGGTCTGCCAAGTGGTGCAGCTTCTCCTCGTAGCCAATGGTCTCTTTGAGCTGGTCGTTGAGCTTTTTGACGCGCTTGTCCAAGCGCACGCGCTCGCCGCGCTCGGCACCAGCAAGGGCATCGTTGGCATAGCCGATCTGGGCACGGTAGCGCTCCTGCTGCTCATGCACATAGTCGGTGCGGATGCGAGCCAATAGGTCAGGCTGGTAGCGATGCATGTAAACAAGACACTTGAAACCGTTCTTCTTACCGCTGTCGAACAGCCAGTAGATGGGGCGCTTCTTATACGTCTGGCAGTGGTCCTTAAAGAAGTCCTTCAAAAAGTAGCCGCGAATCACCTCGCGCGAGGCTCCCCTGCCGCCAAGGGCCTCGGCAATAAACGCGAGGTTCTGCTCGAGGGTCTCCTCGCCATACACCGTGCGCACAAAGTCGATAAAGTAGCGCACGATGTCGTCGTCAAAGTACTCGTCGTCGGTGATGGGCAGCACGTTATCGGCATCGGGCATAAAGGTCACATGCGCGGGGTCGGGCATCTTGGCCAGATAGTCGGTAACGGTGGCGCCTTGGTCTGCCAGCACCAGGCCATCGACATCGAGCGAATAGCGGCCAAACATGCAGCCCACGGCATAGCTTATGAGCGAGGTAATCTCGTCGCGCTTGGTGCGCACGTACTTGTTGCCCTTGTAGCTCTCCGGAATCTCTTCTGCCGTATCGAAGATGCGCGCCACCGAGACGTACTTGTCCTCGACCTCGATGGGCACCTCGCCCTCCATGTTGTAGATCTTGGCAAAGATCCGGTTGAGCTCCTCCTCGTTGGCGCGAAGCTGCTCAAAGCGAGCGTTGACCTCGGCCTTGCGAGCCTCGTATTTTTCTTGAAGTAAAGTGGCCATATTTGACCGCCCTCTCATTTAAAAACGCCGACTAATTTCATTTAAAAGGTCACTTTCGAGAGACAGCGAGTCTCTTTGCAATAAAAAACGTTAGAAGCTCATTCGACACGCCGTTCTTTGCAATCAAAGATGAAGCATCTCTTACTCACGGATTTGCGTCACCAGTAAGTTCCCATTTTCGATTAGAACGTGAATAAGCAATAAGCCCTTGGGCCTTCAGCTCGCCAAGCAATTTATCTAAATTACGCTTAGATAGCTCACAGTCCTTCCCGAGATCATCTTTATTTGAGTAGGACCCACTCGAGATTCGAGACAAAACCAATTGACGCTTGTTTTCCCACTCCCGTTCTGAGGTCTCTTTCTTGCGGGCAATTTCTTCCGCCTCATATATAGCCTCGGACTTAACCACAGCAATCCAATCAATGAGAGTGCTGCATTTAAGAAATAAACGAGAGCTCACCTCAAATGAATCCGCTCCAATAAGATCTTTTCCTGGCATACCGTTTTCAAAAGCAATGAAATCCACACCGTTCTTTTCGACCAATTGAAAGCGACAATGTGCCAACGAATTTCTAATAATCCGAAATAAATCAAGCACAAAATTGCTGTTGATGAGCGCCACAACGCGATTTGAGGTACAAGTTGAAGCAAAATTGCCAGGCATATCAGCATCAACAAACCTATTTTTCATCTCTTCTTTTCGTGTGGCCGTAAATAGCGTCGACCCATCGCAGAGATTGGCCACTTCCAATAATCTTCGGTGAAGGTACCCGGATTTAGGAGGAACACTATCGGCCCATCCATAATCGAGAAGCGATATCCCTCTGCTACTCACACCTTTACAAGGAGATTCAACCAGAAAAAACTGAATAATAGAACCCATGACATCGTTATGGTCATTAACCTTAACAGCCTTTATCCAGCTTGGCTTAGGTTCGACATATTCAATTTTTGTCTTATCGACAGGCTTGCGCCTCTTCTTTTCAGCCATGGCGATCACCTAGACAAGAGGATTACGTTTAAAATCCCAAGAGGTTTCAAACGAATCGTAGTCCGCCTTTGAAATTGAGCGAGATTCTTCAACGAGTGAACAGACAGTCGGCTCGGCAGCCTCATCTTGGATGATTGGCAACTGACCGATTTGGCCTACCTCAAAGTTTAGAGTCGGCGACATAAACGCCAAATCAATTTCGGCAATGGAACAGTTGCAGAAAGCCTGGATGTATCGGAGCTCGTTCGGCTCCGCAAAAAGACATGCTCCAGCTACCTCAAAAAGCATCCCTCGAGGCGCAAACCTAAAGGAGGCGAGGCTGGAAGAAATTTTAGACCAGGAAACTGCGGGCTTGAAATAGTCGTTCTGGTTCTTGATCACAAAATCAGGTGTAGAGAGATAAGTATACTTGGACAGAATTGCTTCCTTCATCTCCCGACCGTCATCAAACCAGTTAACCACCTCGTCGTAGTCACCCCACCACTTTCGATAGGAGCCGCCCCGAATAATCGGGAACCAACGGGAGCCACTCTGCTTTGCCTCAGGCCTGCCGCTACAATCTCGCGATGTGTTGGAAGGCGCTACTTCCCACCATTTCCTCAAAAAGCGGCCATTATCGCTCGTCGCCAAGCCCTGTCGCGGAGTAGCAACAGCATCGAGCCTCCTTCCTTTTGTGAACGATTCAACAAGGGCATCACTGGCCCAGTAGGCTATGGGGGTGCCGGGGATCTGCCTGAAGGTCTCGGCGTTGCGGCGGTAGAACCAGCCGCAGTCGGGGTTTTGGATTGCCTCGAGGGCCTTGGGAGCCTGGACAGCGGCGCCAACGAAGTCAGAAAGGCGCACGTAGCCTCCCTTGTAGCCTTTGATGAGTGAGTTGTGAAACGTGTAGGTGCAGATGGGCACAGTCGCGCCAGCGAAGCCCGAGTACTCAAGTTGAATGAGGGAGGTAAGCGTTCTGTTGTCGATAATCTCGTTGCGGAGCTTCTCATAGCTTCCGATGAACATCCAGACGAAAGGCGACATGACTCCGCACTCGCCGTGGTCCTTGGCGAGACTGAACATGCGAACGACAAAGCTGGAGAAGAGGTCGCTCTTCACGTCGGGGTAGTTCTTCTTGACCCACTTGCTCATGAAGGGGTTAAAGCTGCTGCTGCCCATATACGGAGGATTCGCAACGGTGCAGGTAAAACGACGGGACAGCTTCTCGCAGATGGCGGCAGCGCTTTCGAGCTTAGTTTTGGCCGTAGCGGCAAAAAGGTCATCGGAACAACTCGCGGCGGCAGCCTTGAGCTCGTCGATCTCGTCCTCTGAGGGATTGAGCAGCGAACCGATCTCGCCCAAATGACTCAGCTCCTCGGCGAGCTTCTTGTTACCCGGCAGCTCGTCCTCCCCTAGCGGGATGCTCGAGAGCACGGTAACGTCGGCGCGAACGCCACGCCTAAAGAAGCGACGGTCGTGCTCGCGGGCGCACATGGCAAGCGCCAGCTCCGCGATCTGTGCCGCGCGGGAATCGATTTCCATACCTGCAAGGTTTTTAGTAAGAATGAGCTCGGGAATCTCGCGCTCACGATAGCCGCGCTCCTCGTACATATGGAAGAGCAGCTCAAACGCATAGACCAAGATATGGCCCGAGCCGCATGCGGGGTCGCAGAGGGTTATCTCCTCGGGACTCGAAATGCGGATGAAGTCCTCGTGCTCAGCATCGGGCTCGATGTAATACTCCATGCGCTCGCGTAGCGAACTCCCCGGATTGTTGAGCATCCACAGACGGCCGAGCGAGTTCTCGACCATATAGCGCACGATCCACTCGGGGGTGAAGAGCTGCGTGGCGGGCGCGATGTCCGCCGCCGCTGCCTTGCGCTTGGACTTGAAGAACTCGTCTTTAACGTCGGCATTGTAGTACTGATACATCCAGCCCAGAACGGTCACGCCCTCGCGCCAGTCCTCGTCAGCGAGGATGGCATTGAGTTTGCCCACCACACTGTCAGCCATCATGAGGCCCTGGGGCAACAGCAGCTCCATGGCTCCGCCCACGCGTTCAAAGACGCCCGCCAGGCAATCGGCAAGCTCCTCGCACTGAGCAACAAACAGGTAGCGCCACAACGGTTCATCCAAGCCCGCCATCTTGAGCTCGGCTATGCGATCGGTATCGGCCGTCGTTATTTCCACGTCCAGTGCGTTCTCCACGGCCTCGCTGCCATGGCTGCCGTCCGCACGACTTAGCATGCGCATACGGCTGGGAAGCCATCCGCGTGCATCCATGAAGCGAATGGCCACGATGCGGTTGAACCAGGTGTAGGCCGCGCGGTCGCGCAGCGCTTCGTGACCCACCTCCGCCTGCATGCGCAGCAGTTCGTCGCGTTGCTCAATCTCAGCCGGACTTAGGGGCAGGCCGTTGACGGTCTCGGACCCAACGGGCGCGGGTGCAGGTTCGGTGATGCCGTAGCGCACCATCTGTGCCTCCACGCCTTTGATGAGCTCTGTACGGGCCCAGGTGCAGAAGCTCTTAAGAGCAGAATCGTTCATGGTTGATGAGCCTTTCTAAACGCCATAAGCCACCGGTGCGCGCTTTGGTACCGGTGGCTCCGCGGGTTAGTTGATACGGATCTCGTCGTTTGCAGCGAGCTCCTGCATAAGGCGAGAGCGCAGGTCGTCCACGTAGCGCTCCACGTCCTCTGCGGACAAGAGACGACTCGGCTTGGCCAGATCGGCGCGGCGCACGGTCTTGATCTTGCGCTGGGGCTTGGACGCGGGCACGGGCGCAGACGATGCGGCACCCTTGTTGGAGATCTTCTTGACCACCTCACCCGTACTCGTGACCTCGATGCTGCGGCGCTCGTTGTCCATACGCATGCGGGCCTCATCCACGGCGTCGTACATCTCGTTGGCTGCCGCGCTGAGCCAGTCGCCCCAGTTAGTCGCAGCAACGCTCAGCTCGTTGAGGCTTTGAGCACTGTGGGCACGGTTTTTGAACGACTCGTATTTGGCGCCGGCATCCGCTATGGCATCCTTGGCTTGATTGACAAAGCCCTTTTGACTCTCAGCCTGCGCCTGCAGGTCTTGCAGATCATTCTCGATGCGGCACAAAAACTCATTGCGACGGATACCCAGCAGCTTTTTCATGTCGTCCTCGACGGGATTCATAAGCGGCTGCAGATCTTTAATGCGGCCGTAGGGCTTGGGATCTTTGAGGATCTCGCGAACCTTTGCCACGTTCTCAACCGCGCTAGGAATGTCATCGGAGGCATACTCGATACCCTCGGTGCGGCTCAAGAAATCCTTGGCGTGGTCAAACGCTGTTCGTTGGTTGGACTCGAAGAACTCAACCACCTTGTCAAAATCTTCCTTGGCATTGAGCAAGCGGTCCTCATGCTTGGTAAACATAGTCAAAAACGCCTCGGACTCACTCTGATCCTTAAGGACGTCGGCGACCTCCGAGCGCATCTTCTCGCACTCGTTCTCGCCGGGATACGGGTAGGCCGGCTTGATGCCCGTGTAGTAGTCGCGTGCTATGGCGAGACACGCCTCGCGCAAGTCCTCAAGGCGCTCCTTGAGCTCGGCCACGAGCTTATCCTCGTTGGAGGGCACGGTCTTGAGATCAAACAGGTCACGCATGAGCTCGCCCGTGGCGCGCAGTAACCGGTCGCTTATGCGCATGCGCAAGCGCACCTGGGCCTTATCGGCATCCTTGCGAAGGAGTGCCACCATGCGGCTGTCGTTAGCTTGAACCGTCTGACCGCCAAACAGCACCCGTGCGCGCTGCTCCACCACAAGCTGCGCCACCACATTTGCGATGTCGACCTCGCGCCAGCCAAAGGGCCTTTGCTGGTACTGGCGCTGGATATCGCCCATAGCGGTATCCAGGTGGCGCTGGTGCTGAACTTTGAGGTAGTCCTCGACCTCTTTGAGCGCACGCGTGTTACCCGCGCCCATGCCAGCGAGCCCCGCTTGAACGTTGCCCGCCAGAGTGGAGCGGATATCGGAATCGCTCGTGACCGGCGCGCCGATATAGTCGGCCTTTTCAAAGACCACATCGCACAGCTGCGCCAGCACTTGCTCAAAGACCTGGGCGGGTTTGGCCGCGCGGACCTCAACCATGCGGCCGTTGACCGCGCAACGTGCATGGAGCACGGCCTCGCTCAAAAGGGTATCGGCCTCCTTCTCGTTATAGGCCGCCTCGCGCATCTTGGACTCGACGATCTGGCGCGTACTCGGCTGAAGCTCCTGGAGATTTCGCGTCTTGGCGTACTTACGGATCTTGGCAGCGTTGACGAGCGTCTCCCAATAATCCGCCTCGTCACTCAAGACCACGATGGCTTTGCCCGAAGAAGCCAAGGCCAGCTCGGTATCGTCCGCACGGCCCAGGTCGCTCGCCATAGTCGCCACGTAAAGCTCCATGCCGCCCATGCTGGTACCGTGGATTGAGCCGTCCACATAGCGGTCAAACGGAAAGTCGTTGGCCCCGCGGTTGAGTTTGCGCGCGGTATAGATGCTGTCGAACAGACGCTTTTTGATAGACTCGATCACCTGCGCGTTATCGATCGAGGTGCGTGCGATCTCCTGCGCTATCTCCTGCTCCTCGTCGGTGAGGAAGCTATAGGTATCGCCCTGGCGCGCCACGTAGTTCTCGCGCTCCAGACGGGCAAGGGACTCCTTGACGCGGTCCTTGAGGGCGCGCTTGTCCACGTCGATGCCGTCTATCATGAAGATGGAGATGTTCTCGACCGTGGCCTTGACGTAGCCGATGTAACGAATCAGGTACAGAAGCTTGAGCACCTGAACGTCGTAGGGTTCAAGGCCCTTTGCGTCCTCGGCCGCGCGGACCGCGCGATCGACCACCTGGATGATGCCGTGCTCAAGGTCTTTGGAGATAGTGTTGAAGAAGCGCCAGAACGGCACGAGTGCACCGGTCTGGTCATGCTGGATGGCCTGAGTGCTCTCCTGGAACGCGCTCAGCATGGAGCGCTCGCCTGTGGACATGTGTTTGGCCTTGACACCGTGTTTGCGCACCTCGGTCATCACGTCGGGCAGGAGCTTAAACTGATAGCCCACAAACGGGTAGCTGGCCACAAAATCCTTGGAGTTGGCGTAGCCGGCAAGGTCGGAGCGCGAGCCACCCTCAAAGGTAAAGTTGTTTTTGAGCACGGCGGTGTCTTGCTCGTAGACCCGTGCAAGCATATCGGCCGCCGGCGCGGTCTTCTCGAGCACACGGCGCTGGATGACCTCGTCCACGCTGGAGCTGGAGAGCGAAAGGCGGGTATTGAAACGGCCCTGGATCTTTGAAAAGTCGTTGCCCACGGGCAGGCTCAGGTTGTCGATGGCCTCCTGGCTCGTGACCATCACCCACACGCGGCCACCGCAGGCAGCACCCAGCTCCTCGACGATGGTCTGAAGGCTCAGCATAAGGCTTGGGTCCTTGTCGTTTGTAATAAACTGACCCACCTCGTCGACCATAAAGAGCAAACGGAAGTTGCCGCCGTGGCCCGCCGTCTGAGCGTCCACGTAGTCCTTGACCTTTTTGGCAAAGACATCGGGGGCCAAAACCTCGTCCTCAGAACCCTCAAGCCAGTTCCATGCGGCCTTTTCGCTCATGCCGAGCACGCTCTGCAGCACCTCGACGACGTCGTCCTCAAAGTAGCTGTAGGTGTCGCGGGCCTGGAGCCAGGACTCGCCGTTGACGCGCTCAAAGGCCTCGCGGAACTCCTGGGTCTTGCCCAGGGAATCGATGTAGTCCTCGAGCTTTGCAAGCTTGAGGTCCTCGCCGTAGAAGCCGCGCGCCTCGTAGAACATGCGCTCAAAGCCGCGAAGCAGCGCCGTGGGAGCCGTATCGCCCTGCTTCCACTGGCCCGCCTTGCTATCGATGTTAAAGAGGATGGCCTGCGTGGGCACCGAGCAGGCGCGCTCCATGGCAGCCGCGACCATGGGGTCGACGATCTTGCCGTCAAAGTAGCGGATGGCGCTCTTGCCGCCGATCTGGCGATTCTCGAGCAGGTAGCTCAGCATCTTGAGGAAGTGCGATTTACCGGAACCGAAGAAACCACTGATCCACACGCCGATCTTGTCGGTGCGCGCATCGATAGCATCGCCGTAGGCCTTGAAGAACGTGGCAAAGTGCCTCTGCAACTCGCGCGTCACCACGTACTCGTCAAGCTCCTGGCGGATGGACCCATCTTTTGAATCCTGGACCTTGACCACGCCGTTGATGGAGCGGTTGATGTCTTTTGCAAAGAGGTCGCGAATGATCGTGTTGTCCATGGGTGCTCCTTTGGGTTTGGGAACGTTATGGCAAAGGGTTGTTACCAGCGGCAGGGACTTGCCTGCGGGGAGCCTTGCTTACGAGATATCGATGGCGCGGTAGTAGTTGTCGGCTGGCAGACGGTTAAAGAGCTGGAAAGAAGAGCCGTTGAAACTGCCCGGATAGGCGGCGACCACAGGCACCTCACCAAAATCCGCAAGCATGCAGTGGAGAAGCGTGTGTATGCGAAAGAACGGGAAAACCTCGCCCGCGCCGGTGAGGAGAACGACGTCTCCAGGCGCGTGCGGCTCGGTCTGCTCAAGGATGTACGCGGCGACTTTCTCGGGCGAGGCGAACTTGGCCACGTCCTCGAGCACGCGCTGGGTACCGCGGCGCTCCTCTTGGTGCGGGATAGCCTTGAGGACACGGCGCTTTTCGAGAATTGCCAGCACGGCGTCGTAAAGGTTCACGACCTTGAGCGTGCATGGAAGCTTGTCGGCCTCGGCATCGCGTGAAAGGGTGTCAAATAATGCACGCGCCTCAAACTCCAGCGCGGGGTCATAGCAAAAAGTGTGGAAGCCGATCTCATTGCCTATGCCCTTGTTGGCCAAAAAGTCCTCGCTGCACAGGCACTCGCGCAGAAGCTGCGCACGGCGCTCAAATTCCTGACAGGCGCGCTCGGAGCGGGCATGCGCCGCCACGACGCTCTTGCGGGAATGGATGCCGATATTGGTGGTGAGATCGGTCGCCGGGGTGATAACAGGGTCGACGGCGCTTTTGACGGGAGCCACGCTACATCACCACCCTGCCGGTAAGGGCCGCGATAAGCGACTGCTCGCCCAGCTGAACCAAGGCTCGCTCGACATCGGAATCGAGGAAGAGTGGTGACAGGCGCTCGGACTCCGGGCCCTGGCCCTCGCCGATAAGACCGGCATGGCGGAGCGTCTGGCGGAGCGAGCCCTTAATGCGCTTGACCGTGGCCTCAGTCCAGCGGGCCGCGTCCGGATACTCCGTGGTAAAGCGTGTCATAAAGGCGTTGAGGTCAACCGCCGTAAAGGCATAATCGAAGTTTTGTAGGCGCTCCCCTACCTCGACGAACACGAACTCGCGCACGATATCGTAGCGGCAGATCATGCTGTAGAAGATGGCCTGGTCCGCCTGCGTGGGAGTGCCGGATGCCATGAGCCTGGTTAGGGATGACGCAGCCTCGACGGCGGTTTTGGGGTCGATGCCGCGCGCGGCGCATACGGCGTCCGTGGGCACCATGGCGTCAAGGCGGCGAAGGCACACGGTTGCGCGGTTGGCGACCATGCGCTCCGTGGGATATTGAAAGAGGTTCTCGCTCTTTACGCGTACAATGACCTGCTCGTCGCTTGCGCCCTGCATACGAAGGGCAGCGACGATGCGCATCTCATGCGGGAGGAATTGCTCGCGAGTGAGCACCCCCCCCCCCCGAACGCTTTTTGTGGTTACATCCACAGTACACGCTCCAAGGGTGTCAAAGGCTGTCACAAGTGCGCCGCAACCCGGCAGGCAGGCGCGGCGCACATGACAATAATCATACCTGTTGGTAAAAAGTTACCACGCCCAGAGTGTCAAATGTTGAGTAACAAAATTTAATCCGGTTAACGGTCATTTTCGCAGTTTAGAAACTTTAACGAGGTCGCCCCAAATCACACTTGCCAGACAACCGCGCTTACGAATGCAGGCACGCACACGCCCAACGCCACCCTCCGCTACGCTCAACATAGAGTTATACATATGATTCTATGTAAGAAGTTTCATATGCCTGTCGTAAAGCCTATTTCTGATCAGACGCGCGCGCTAACTACCATTCAGGAACGCGAAGATCACATTCAACGTACCATCGCTCATGGTTACGACGACCTCACCAACGGTCGCGTGCGCCCCTGGAAACAAGCGAAGGCCGAGGCGGATCGGATGCGAGCCTCGAGATAAACCCTCCCCCCATGTAACAACCCTGTAAATCATAGCGGCGCACTCGGGTTTTGCTGTGATGCGGTCGCGCCTGACGCTGCACTGTGCTAAAGTATCCCGAACGTTCAAACGACTACGAGGGGGAACTAGAAGATGGCACGTGTGCACAACTTCTCAGCTGGCCCGGCCGCGCTACCTACAAGCGTGCTCGCCGAGATCGCCGACGAGATGATGGACTACCGCGGTTGCGGCATGTCCGTGCTCGAGATGAGCCATCGATCTAGCATGTACCAGCAGATCATCGATGACGCCGAGGCAACCCTGCGCCGGCTGCTGAGCATCCCCGACAACTACCGTGTCCTGTTTTTGCAGGGCGGCGCCACGTTGCAGTTTGCGGGCATCCCCATGAACCTCATGCGCCGCGGCCGCGCCGGCTACGTCGTGACCGGCAACTTTGCCAACAAGGCGTACAAAGAGGCCGCCAAGTACGGCGAGGCCGTGCTGCTCGCGAGCTCCGAGGACACCAATTTCGACCGCATCCCCAACATGGCCGACATCAACGCGCGCATTGCCGCCGAGGCCGCGGGCGACGGGCTCGACTACGTCTACATCTGCCAGAATAACACCATCTTTGGCACCATGTTCCACGAGCTGCCCGATTGCGGCGACGTGCCGCTGGTCGCCGATGTCTCGAGCTGCTTTCTGTCACAGCCGCTCGACGTTGAGCGCTACGGACTCATCTACGCCGGCGCGCAGAAAAACGCCGGCGCCGCGGGCGTCACCGTGGTCATCGTGCGCGACGACCTGATCGCCGACGGCCCGGCCTTTGCGCAGACGCCGCAGTACATGGACCTTAAGACCCAGGCCGCCAAGGGTTCCATGCTCAACACGCCCAACACCTTTGGCATCTACGTGTGCGGCAAGGTGTTCCGTTGGGTTGAACAGACCGGCGGACTTGCAGCCATGGCCGACCGCAACTGGGCCAAGGCCAACCTGCTCTACGACCTGCTCGAGCAAAGCGAGCTGTTCCATGGCACCGCGCAGGAGGCAAGCCGCTCCATCGCCAACGTCACCTTCCGTACCGGCGATGCCGACCTCGACGCGGCCTTTGTCGCAGGTGCGGCCGAGTACCAGATTCAAAACGTCAAGGGCCATCGCCTCGTCGGCGGCATGCGCGCCAGCGTGTACAACGCCGTCACCATGGAGGACGTGCAGGCGCTGGCCACGTACATGAAGGACTTCGAAGCGCAGCATAGTTTGAGTCCGCGATCTAACTAGCCCGCAACCCGCGGGCCGACCAGCCATCTCAGACCACCCTGTTTAGATCAAAACCTGCTAAGGAGTTTTTCCATGCGTAAGATTAAGACCATCGACGACATCACTAAAGACGGCAAAGTCGAGTTTGGCGAGGGCTACGAATTTGTAAGCACCGCCGAAGAGGCCGACGCGATCCTGATGCGCTCGACCGACCTGCACGGCTACGAGCTGCCCGAGGGCATCCGCGCCATCGCCCGCTGCGGCGCCGGCGTCAACAACATCCCCGTCGAGGAGTACGCCAAGAAGGGCGTCGTCGTCTTTAACTCCCCCGGCGCCAACAGCAACGCCGTCAAGGAGCTCGTCCTGGGCATGTTGGTGCTTTCGAGCCGCGGCGTAGTGCAGTCGATGAACTGGGTGCGCGACAACGCCGACGACCCCGAGATCCAGGTCGATGCCGAGAAGGCCAAGAAGGCCTTTGTGGGCCGCGAGCTCAAGGGCAAGCGCATCGGCGTCATCGGCCTGGGCAACGTGGGCTCCAAGGTAGCCAACGCCTGCGTCGATCTGGGCATGGACGTCTACGGCTACGATCCGTTCATTTCCGTCGAGCACGCGTGGGTGCTGAGCCGCGAGGTGCAGCGCGTGGGCACGCTCGAGGATCTGTGCCGCGGCTGCGACTACCTCACCGTGCACGTGCCCAGCAAGGCAGACACCATCGGCATGATCAGCACCGAGCAGATTAACCTGCTGGCACCCGACGCCGTGCTCATCAACTACGCACGCGAGACCATCATTGACGAGGACGCCGTCGACGCTGCCCTGCGCGAGGGCAAGCTGAGCTGGTTTAGCTGTGACTTTGCCACGCCCAAGACCGTCAAGATGCCCAATACGTTTATCACCACGCACTCGGGCGCCGGCACCGGCGAGGCCGAGGCCAACTGCGCCGATATGGCCATCAGCGAGCTCAAGGATTACCTGGAGAACGGCAACATCGCACACAGCGTCAACTATCCCGCCTGCAGCATGGGCAAGGCGCGCGCCGCGAGCCGCATCGCCTGTCTGCACGCCAACGTGCCCAACATGATCGGCCAGATCACAGCCATTCTCGCCAAGGACAACGCCAACGTGCAGCGTATGACCAACGAGTCCGCTGGCGAGAACGCCTACACCATGTTCGACACCGATGAGCACCTGGACAGCAGCACCATCGAGGCGCTCAAGCAGATTCCGTCGATGTATCGCGTGCGCGTAATCAAATAGCGCCGGCTGATCTGACGGGCAGTTCCCCATGTGGCCTGCCCGTTACTGACATTGAATGCCCGCGGGGGCGCCTTTCGCATGAGAGGCGCCCCCGTTTTTGTAAGCACTCCATTAAATGCACCGAGCCGCTTCTTGGCATACAATCTGTATGTTGACCTAACTATCTGTGAGGTGCCTATGGTTGATACAGATTTTGCTTGGCGGCTTACGCAAAGACTCGTGCGGATCGACAGTTCCGACCCAGGTGCGTATGAGGGCGAGATTGAACGCTATATCAAAGCGTTGGTTGAGGAACGGTTAGCGCAGCTGAGCCATCCGGTACTCGATGCCGTGCAAATTGCAGAGCTCGAAGTACTCCCCGGGCGCCGCAACCTTATGGTCACCGTGCCGGGACTGGGCGACGAGGCGCGGCTGGTCTATATCTGCCACATGGATACCGTTACCTTGGGCGACGGCTGGGACGCGGACATTACGCCGCTCGGGGCGGTCGTGCGCGACGGCAAGCTCTACGGCCGCGGTGCCTGCGATATGAAGGGTGGCCTGGCCTGTGCCATTGCCGCACTGGTCCATACGCTCGAGCGCGTGGCGGCGGATGGCGCGCTGCCCCGCCGCGGCTTTTCGCTCATCTGCTCGGTCGACGAGGAAGACTTTATGCGAGGCTCCGAGGCAGCCATCGATGCCGGCTGGGTCGGTTCGCGCGAATGGGTGCTGGACACCGAGCCCACCGACGGACAGATCCAGGTGGCGCACAAGGGGCGTACGTGGTTCGAGATTGAAATGGCTGGCGTGACGGCGCATGCGAGCCAGCCCTGGAAGGGCGCGGATGCCGTCGCCGCCATAGCCGAGGTCGTGTGTTCGCTCCGTCGCGCGTTTATGGCGCTGCCCGCGCACGATGAGCTGGGGACTTCGACCATCACGTTTGGCCAAATCGAGGGCGGATATCGCCCCTATGTCGTGCCCGACCGCGCCAAAGTCTGGGTCGACATGCGTCTGACCCCGCCGACCGATACGGCCGCCGCGACGCGCATGGTAGAGCAGGCCATCGCCGTCGCCGAAGCCGCCGTTCCCGGTTGCCATGGCAGCTACACCGTGACGGGCGACCGCCCCGCCATCGAGCGCGACCCGAACTCTCCCCTTCTAGCAGCGCTCATGCGTGCCGCCGATGACGTGACGGACGTGGACACGACCGTCGGCTTCTTTACCGGCTACACCGACACCGCCGTCATTGCCGGCAAGACAGGTAACCGCAATTGCATGAGCTACGGTCCCGGGTCGCTCGCGCTCGCGCACAAGCCCAACGAATATGTGCCCCACGCCGATATCGTTCGTTGTCAGCAGGTGCTAATCGCGCTCGCCGATAACGTGCTCTGGAGCGCGGATAGCCAAGTTGGGGCATAATATGCCGCGAACAAACCGACTCGCGCGTTAGGACCGCCCATGAAAGCACTTCCGTTTCCCTGCATCCGCCCGGCTCAGGACCGCGTGCTCGAAGCGCTGCCGCAGATGGGCGGCATCTTGAGCGGCAACGACGCCCTGCGCGGCGCCCTTGCCGATGGCCTGATGCTCAAAGACCCGGGTGCGGCGTATTACGTGTACGAATGCTCGGGCGAGCCGGGACGCGTGACGGGTGTCGTGGCGATTTGCCCGACGAGTGTACTTGCGGGCGGCAAGGGCGATGCCAGCGCTGACGTGGCCGCCGCTGCGCACGCGATCGCCGAGCTCAAAGTTCAGCCGCGCCCCGTGTCGCTCGCCTACGAAGCCTCGCCCGTCATGGATATCATCCTCGGCGCCGCAAAAGAGGGCGCTTCACTCTATGCCGTCACCGACCCCGCCGGCATTACGCACCGCGTGTGGGAGGTCAAGCGCGAGGACGCCGTCGGCGCCATCCGTGCCATGCTCGACCAGGCGCCGGAGCCGACACTGGCCGACGACCCCGCCTACGCTGCCGCGCTGGTCGGGGCATCACAGCTCCTGGCCGACGATGCCCGTGCCGCCGGCACCTACACGGGCAAAGAGCCGTTCAACTTTACCGTAGCTGTGCTCTTCCCCGCCGCGCAGGTCAGCGGCGGCGTGCCGCAGGTTCCGACGGGTCTGCTCACGCACCAGGTCGCACGGTTCTAGCAAGACCAAACCGCCCGGCACAAAAATCGGCAGCTCAACAAACAGGGGGCGGAGATGCAGCAGGTGCATGCATCTCCGCCCCTTTTGCGTCGAGAAGTTATGCCGGCGACCCGAGCCGCCACGCTCGCGTTATCCGCGCTGCGGACCTGCAGTAGCCACAAGCGGTTCAAGGCCCAGCTCGCGTGCGTAATCCTCCTGCGTAAAAATCTCAATCAGCTCAAACGTGTCGGATTCGTCGTCAAACGCAAAGTGCAGCACCGAGCAGTTGCCCGACACACGGTCGCGCTCGTCGGCCGCCGCGCCCTTCACGTGGTCCATGAACTCCTTGATGGCAGAGCCATGGCTTACCGCGAGCACGCACGTATGGTCCGGACGCTGCATAAGCTCGGTCAACGTCGCCACCATGCGCTCGCGCACCTGCATCTGGCCCTCGCCGCCAAACTGGCGATAGAAGTCGCGCCACGGGCGCTCAGGCATGAGCACCACGCGCTCGGCCTCAAAGTCGCCAAAGAACCACTCACGCAGGCCGTCCAGGCGCTCGTACGCCAAGCCCGGCCACAAGTTGGCGATAGTCTGCTCGGTGCGATGAAGCGTGGAGGTGTAGGCATGATCGGGCTCAATGCCGCGAGCACGTAAAAACATGCCGGCGCGCGCCGCCTGGTCGCAACCCAACTGCGTAAGCGGCGAGTCACTCCAGCCCTGAATAATGCGCTTAAGGTTGAATATCGTCTGTCCATGACGGACCAGATACAGATCTTTATTCATAGGGGTCCTTTCGTTCGTTACCAACCCAAGAGCGAAAACGCCCCGTCGCAATAGCCAAAATGAAGCACGGCACCGTTGTCGGGTAGTTCTCCCTCGCCAGTCACATACTCAAGAAACTCCTGGCAGGCTGAGCCGTGGGAAACCGCCAGCACGCAGTCGTGTTGCGGCCTGGCCATGATGCGGGACAGCGCCGCGACCATGCGCGACTGAAGCTGCACTTCCGACTCGCCGCCAAAGGCCACCGGATAATCGCCCCAGGGCCGCGGCGGCATCTCGCGATTTGATGTGCCCTCCAGCGAGCCAAAATGCCACTCACGCAGGTCATCGACCAGCTCAATGGAACGGCCCTCGCCAACGATAAGCTCGGCCGTATGCCGCGCCCGGCCCAACGGCGAGGAATACACATGATCAAAGGCCACGCCACGCGCCGCAAACGCCGTACGCGCCGTCAGCGCCTGCTCGCGCCCGCGCGCCGTAAGCGGCGAATCGTGCCAGCCCTGCAAAATGCTCTGCACATTGAGCTCAGTCTGCCCATGCCGCACCAAATACAGATCTGCCACACACCCTCCCCTCGTACCACCACAAAGGGGACAGGAGTCTTTGTGGTGATTTTGCCGCCGGATTGCGCCGCAACGACGCACAACTACAGCAGCACGTCTGCAAGCGGACGCTTGGGTACGTGGTGCACCCGCGCCTCGTCGCGCCAATAATTGATGGAGCCGTCGGGGTTGGAATCGATCGCATCGATCACCTGTGTCTCGGCCGGAACGCCAAACGCCATGATCAGCTTGAGCTCATACTTGTCGTTATCGAGCCCCATGGCATCGATTGCGTGGGGCGTAAAGGCCTTGAACATGCAGGCTGCCACCTCGGGCGTAGCGCTGCGGGCGGCGAGCATCATCGTCTGTGCGGCAATGCCCGTGTCGACCTCGGTAATGGGAGCGGCGGGCTTACCCGGAACGGCGCGCTCGGCCAAAATCGCGATGTAGCCGGTCGGGCGCTCGCCCTCGGCAGGACCCGGCCAATCCTTAAGCGCGCCGGCCCATGCAAGCTCATCAAATACACGCGCGCAATCCTCGGCACCGCTCACCACATGAAAACGAAGACGCTGAGCATTGGCACCACAGGGAGTCAGGTGCGCCAGCTCCGCCAGCTCAAGCAAAAGCTCACGCGGCACGCGCATGGACTCGTCAAAGCGACGGCACGTGCGGGCGCGGCGAACCAACGCATCAAACGCGTCCAAGCCGAGCTTTTCACAACCTTGCTTTGCCATCGATTCGACACCCGACGGCGTCTCGGGAACTGCTTCGTTCATAGGGACCCCCAATACAAGCCAATTGTCCTTAGGAGAATCTAACCTAAAACCTAGGCAATAACGAACAGGGCTGCAATGTTCTACACCTGTTGAATAGAAAATCGCGACGTGGGGAACAACGGAAACAATTCGGGACCTTTGGGTTACGTTTCGCCCTTCCCGACCCATACGCCAGCGCCTTTAAGCGATACTGGTTGTAACGATCAAGGCTTACGCCGCACGGAAAGGAGACATTATGGGCATCTTTAAGAACGATGACCAAAAATCGAGCCAGTTTGGATTTGACGAGAAAAGCATGGCGGGCAAAGCCGTCAAGGCCGTACGCTGGATCTACGCCATCACGGGCGTCTTAGCGCTCATTGCTGGTATCGCGCTGCTTTTTGCACCCGCCAAGTCCCTCGTCTTTTTGACGACTGTCCTGGGTTTTTACTTTGTAATCACTGCTGCCATTAGGCTGTTCACTGCCATTTTTGAGCCGCTGCTGCCCACCGGCTGGCGCGTGACGAGCATCATCTCCAACCTACTCATTATCTTGGGCGGCGTCATAATCCTGCGCAACCAGGCCTTCTCGACCGCGACGCTCACCACGATGGTGGTTATCGTGGCCGGCTTTGGCTGGATTGTCGAAGGTGTCATGTCCATTCTGGAGTCCGAGCTTTCGTCCAACCGCGCCCTCGCTATCCTGAGCGGCGCACTCTCCATCATCGCCGGCATGTTCGTGTTTATCTATCCGCTGTGGTCGGCCAAGATGCTCGTTATCTTTAGCGGCGCCGCGCTGCTGGTGTTTGGCGTTACGCTGATTGTTCGCGCTATTCAATTTGGCAAACTGGTGCACTAGATGCCGCGAACGCTCTTTATTGATGCCGACGCCTGCCCGGTCACGCGCGAGTCGATTGACTGCGCGCGGCGGGCGGGCGTCGCCGTTGTTATCGCCGGCAACAGCACGCAAAATCTGGAACGGCACATTCGCCGCGACGACCCGCGTGATGCCGAGCACGCGCGACGCGGCTTTTGGGTCACGACGCTCGATGTGAGCGTGGGCGCCGACAGCGCCGACTTTGCCATTGTCGAACGCCTGCAGGCGGGCGACGTAGTCGTGACGCAGGACATTGGCTTGGCGAGCATGGTGCTCGGCCGCGATGCCGCCGCAATCGGTGTGCGCGGGCGCGTCTACGACAAGGCGACCATCGACATGCAACTGTTTATTCGCCACGAGGAAAAGAAGGTGCGCCGCGCCGGCGGACGCACTCGCGGACCGGCGGCATTTACCAGCGAAGACCGCGCTCGTTTTAAGCGAAACCTCACCGAGCTGCTGCGCTAACCAAGGTAGATTTTTGGGACGTGCCTAAAAATCTACCTTTTTGTTTTGGCAGCGGGGAATGCCCTGGTCACAGGGGTAGATCGTAAGACATGTCCCAATAATCTACTTAAAGGCCAACGGCGGATAGGATGAGGCCCCAGCCGGCACCGATGACGTACATCATGATCAGGAACAGGACGTTTTCGCGGGCGCTGCGGTTGGTGCGGAACAGCACCAGGTAGCCCACACCAGCAGAGATGAGCGTGCCGGCGAGCATCGGGGCCAGCTGCAGCGCGCCTTCCAGGTACAGTTGTGTGATGACGACGCTGGCCGAGCAGTTGGGAATCAGGCCGACAAGCGCCGAACCCAGGACGGCGAGCGTCTCGTTGCCACGCAGGAACTGCTCGATCGCGGACTCGCCGAAGGTCTCGAGCACGGCGACCAGAATCAGCGTCACCAGAAAAATGAATACCGATACCTGCACGGTGTGCGAGATGGCGCTGCGAATAATCGACAGGAGGGGCGCGCCCTCGTGAGAGTGGGAGTGACCGTGGCCATCATGGTGTTCATGCTCGTCCTCATGACCGTGATCGTGGCCATGTCCGTGTTCGTGCTCGTCCTCGTCCTCGTCCTCATCGCAACCGCAATGGTCGCGCTCGCACAGCTCATGGATGTGATCGGCGCTCACGCCCGCCTCGGCCACCTCGTCGATGATGTCACCGCCAGTGTGGTCGTCGTGCGCGCAGTTCACATGAGCCGGATTAGCAGCGGTCCCCAGCACGGTACGGCGAATCGCCGCATGTGCGCGAGCGTTACGACGCAGGCCGCGAATGGCGGCGTCCACGATAAAGCCCGTGACCAGCGCGATCAGCGCCTTCGAAGCCAGAAGCATCGCCATGGTCTGCACGGGAACTTGCTCGGCGAGCAACAGCGGCAGCATCTCATCGGAGGTCGAGAGAAACACCGCCACCAGGGTACCCAGCGTCGCGACGCGACCGGCGTACAGCGTGGCCGCCATTGCCGAAAAGCCGCACTGCGGCACCATGCCCAGCAACGAGCCAACCACGGGGCCCGCGGCTCCGGCACGCTTGATGGCGCCGTTAACGCGGTTGCCCGCAACATGCTCGAGCGTCTCGAGGGCCAGATATGTCACCAACAAAAACGGCACCAGCGAGAGCGTGTCCTTGCCGGCGTCGAGCAGAATATCAATCAACAAACCCATGACGGATGGAACCTTTCGTGTCTTTCGGCAGCATTGTAAAAGTCCTAGCGGTCAACTAGGGTATTGTAGTTATCCTAGGCGCGATGCCAATAGTTGCCCATGGTAAACTATCATCTCGCCACATCTTAATGACTCAAAGCCGCACCGCGGCCCATCCAAGGAGCAGTTATATGAACGTTTCACAAGCACTCGAATACGAGCGCCAGCCGTTTATTCCCATGTTTATCTATGGCGATCATGGCGCCATGGAGTCCGAGCGCCAGAAGGGCGAAGAGGCCCTTAAGGTGCTCGAAACCGAGTACTTTACCGCCGAGGGCGACCCCAGCTTCGACTTTGCCACCGTGCGCGACCTGGCTGACCGCAACCGCGACCTGTGCGACCAGATTGGCGAGGCGCGCCTGCGCAACGTGACGCCCGCGACGCTTTCGCGCGGTCTGTCAGACGCCGACACCTGCGCCGCCATCGGCAAGATGCAAAAGCGCACCGCCGCGTCCGTCATGCGCGAGATCCGCGGCGACCGCGACGCGCTCGGCGTGGCGTACGCCCGCAAGCCTATCCAAGGCACAGTGCTCGGCATCGACATCGAGACCACCGGCCGTGCACCCGAGCGCGGCTACATCATCAACGTGGGCTGGGAGATCATGGAGCTCACCAGCGACGCCGTCCCGCACGACGCCGAGGCACACTACTGCGGCCTGCCCGATATCTACCGCGGCGAGGATGTGCCGCTGTCGAATATCCACCACATCACCTGGGACGACATCGACGGCAAAACGCCCTTCCGCGAGAACAAAGAGCTGCAAAAGCAGCTGCTCAAGCTTATGAAGAAGTACCCGTACATGGCGCATAACGCCGCGTTCGAGGACAGCTGGTTCAAGATCCACCTGGACGGCTACGCCGAGGCACGCCGCGCGGGTAAGATTATCGTCATCGACTCGCGCCAGATTTGCCGCAGCTTGGACGCCGACGTGCGCTCGCTCCCCCGCGAGTCCGCCCCCGCTGCGCTCGAGAACTGGGCGCGCCGCCGTGGAACCCTCGCCGCCGACGCCAACGAGCAGCATCTGGGCCTCGACGACACCGACCTCATGCTCCGCACGGTTCAGGCCGAGTTCAACCTCAAGAACCTGTTTGCCAAGTAGAAACGTCTACGACAAACTCCGGCGTAGATCACGAGCGGCCTCGCAGCGGGAAACCCCGCAGCGGGGCCGCCCTACGTTCCACAGATAGATCTGCCATCACAAATTCTGAACCCTCATTTTGAACGATTTCGGCCAATTCCCGACACGCAATTCGTTGTCGGATGGTGATGCATCGATATCAAATGTGCAGCAATTGAGTATTTCTATGCTATAGCCGAGCTGCGAAAACGTTTATTTATGGCATACCAACCCATAACTGCGTCAAGCTTTTGGACAGCATTTGGTTAGACCTCTAAAACGGCTTTTCCACTCAGCGCCATCAACACGGCATTAGCTGACACGATATATACCATGAGTATCGTATTGTCACATACCACTGCAAAAGCGGTCTACCAGGCCGCGCATTCGGTGTCTGCGAAAGGCATCGAGTCCTGTAACCCTGCCGCGATTTACGGATCATGTCCCACCGGAACGCTCCTTGACGCAGCCGCAGAATGGCTCACCAAACATGATGTTTCCCTCGACGCAAACGATTCCCTCGAGGTGATGGTGTTTGATCGCAGGAATGCGCACTATGCAATGAACTGTCAATGCCACGTTTCTTCAAAACGATTCTCGAACTCACGCTTTATAGAGCTCAAAGATGGCATCTTCATTGTTGGCGTTGAGCTTTGCGCACTTCAGGCCGCCACCTATCTTTCTTTTCGCGAACTAGTGGAGTACTACTTTGAACTGTGCGGCGCTTATTCCCTTGGAACCGACTCTTCCACCTCCTATACCGAGCGTTTCGCGCTCACCTCGACCGAGAGGTTAAAGCAGTTCTTTAATTCCATTACCAGATGCGACGGTCTGGCCCTTGCCCGAAAGGCGATCCAATGTGTGCGCGACGGATGCCGGTCTCCCATGGAAACGGCATTTGTCATGATGCTAACGCTGCCCAAAAGCGAAGGAGGGCTTGGTATTAAGGGAATTGAGACCGATTACGAGGTGCAGGTCACCACTGCCGCAAAGAATCTCACGAGACGCAAAAAGTTCTTTATGGATGCGTATCTAAAGAAATCTCGCACAGACATTGAATACAACGGTTTTTATCATGACGCGGAAGAAGACCGCGCCATCGATGAGGAGCGCAAGAATGCACTTGCGTCCATGGGGTACGGAATCATCACCGTCAGCCGTTATTCCTTTATGCATGCCAGCTCTTTTGTTAGGGTCATGGAAGCAATCCAGCGGAAAGAGGGCATACGCCCCTCGCGTCTGCCAAAAGACTTTCAAATCATGCAAGAGGACCTGAGACAGTTTGTTCTCAGAAGGTTTATAAAAGAGAAAAAGCGAATTCAGAAGCAGCTTCGCCAGGATTCCAAAGAGCGTCAACGAATCGACCTCGAAAAAGCAACACTCGAAGGCATCACGCTGGATGACCCGACAATTAATGAAGTTCCGACAATCGATGACATGCAGACTGTCGAATCCGACAACCCATCATTTGCCCAAACAAGCAGCCTCACGCCCGAGGGCAGGGTCTTCGGGGCCGGAGACTAGGCCGGCTAACAAGGTGGGTACCCTAGCGACGTGCAAAATTGCGAGTATTCAGCAGGGTCGGGTGTCTATCACCCTCGAGTGGATCCAAATGTGGAGCGAAATCACTCTTGCGTGAGAGCGTTAGGCAACATTTGAGGAAGAACTCATCAGATTAACACCCTAAGATAACTTTTGAACTGCATTATATGACCTGCAATAAATTAGCGGACCCCCTATAGTTGCAGAATACTCCATTTTTTGCACGGCACGAGGGTACCCACCTTGGCATCGACTATCAAAAAACGCTCAGTCCGGGATCTCGTCCACTATTCCCCATCATTTTGTACAACGAATTACCTGAACGTCATTGACATATGAACATGCACTCATATAATCGAAAGAAAATTATATGAGCGCATGTTCATATGAAAGGATATTGCAATGAGCATCCGCGTTGATGAAACGAAACTCGACATCGAGGCCACCGAACCCGCGATCCCGACCACCTGCTCGCCCGAGGACCTTCCCGACGAGGAGCTTCTCTACGACCTCGCCGACCTGTTCAAGGTCTTCAGCGACACCACGCGCATCAAGATCCTCTATGCCCTCATGGGCCGCGAGCTCTGCGTGGCAGACATCGCCGAAGCGACCGAAACCTCGCAGTCCGCGGTGTCGCACCAGCTGCGCACACTCAAGCAGTCGCACTTGGTTAAATTCCGGCGCGACGGGCGCAATATCCTCTACTCGCTCGCCGACGACCACGTCTACACCATGCTCAACCAAGGCATGAGCCACATCTGCGAATAGCGACCAACCACGGTACCAGCGCGGCCTGCACCCAAGCCGCAAATACAGAGAAAGGAACCCACCATGAAAAAGCAGTTTAAACTCGACGAGATCGACTGCGCCAACTGCGCGCGCGAGCTTCAGGACGAGCTGGCCAAGCTCGAGGGCGTCAAATCCGTGTCCGTCAACTTTATGACCCAGAAGCTGACGCTCGAGGCCGATGATGCTGAGTTCGACGAGGTGCTCAACCGCGTTGTAGAGTTTACGGCCGACGCCGAGCCGGACTGCGAGATCATTCTCTAGCCCAGGTTTACGCCAACCTGCAAGGCCGCGATTGCCGCGGCCTTTGCTCGCGAAATTATATGAGCGAGTGTTCATACATTCAAATGGGAGGATACGAGTCATGGCCACCGCCGACCCCAAGAAGAAAAAGAAGAAGCGCAAGAAGAAAGAGTCACTCGAGCATAAGCGCAACCGCATCCTGGTAGCGCTGGGCATTTTTGCCGTGGTGTACGCCCTCGATGAGCTCGGCACCCTCACTGCCGCATTCGGCACCCCGGGCGACATCTACGCCAGCTTTGTGCTGTTCCTCGTGCCGTTTTTGATTGCCGGCTACGACGTACTGCAAAAGGCATTCAATAACATCCGCCGCGGCAAGGCCTTCGACGAGAGTTTCCTTATGGCAGTCGCGACCATCGGCGCGTTTGCCATGGTGCTCTTCCCCGATACCGACCCGCACATGGCCGAAGGCGCCGCTGTCATGCTGTTCTACCAGGTCGGCGAGCTGTTCCAGGCATACGCCGTGGGCAAAAGCCGTAAATCGATCAGCGCCATGATGGACATCGCACCCGACTACGCCAACGTCGAGCAACCCGACGGCACGCTCGAACAGGTCTTCCCCGATGACATCGCCGTCGGCACCGTGATTGTGGTCAAGCCCGGCGAGCGCGTGCCCATCGACGGCGTCATCGTCGAAGGCGAAACCCAGCTCGACACCGCCGCCCTTACCGGTGAGTCGGTCCCCCGCCCGGCCAAAACCGGAGACGATATCATCAGCGGCTGCATCAACATGACGGGGCTCATCCACGTGCGCACCACCAAGCCCTTTGGCGAGTCCACCGTCGCGCGCGTCCTGGAGCTCGTAGAAAACGCCAGCGAAAAGAAGGCGCGCACCGAGAACTTCATCACGCGCTTTGCCCGCATCTACACGCCCGCCGTCACCGGCGCTGCCGCGGTACTCGCGCTCGGCGGCGGCTTGGTCACCGGCGCCTGGTCCGACTGGATCCTGCGCGGCCTGACTTTCCTGGTCGTCAGCTGCCCGTGCGCGCTCGTGATCAGCGTCCCGCTCAGCTTCTTTGGCGGCATCGGCGGCGCGTCCAAGCTGGGCGTTCTCATCAAGGGTTCTAACTACCTCGAGACGCTCGCCGACGTGGACACCGTCGTCTTTGACAAGACGGGCACCCTCACCAACGGCACGTTCTCGGTGGTCGCGGTACACCCCGAGGCCGGCTATACCGAGCAGTCGTTGCTCGAAGTCGCAGCCCTTGCTGAGTCGTTCTCCGATCACCCCATCGCGCAGTCCGTACGTGTCGCCTACCAGGGCGAGGTCGACCCCAAGCGCGTTAGCAACTCCGCCAACGACGCGGGCCACGGCGTGACGGCAACCATCGACGGCAAGCACGTCGTCGTTGGCAACGCAAAGATGCTCGCCGCGGCCGGAGTCGAAGCGCCCGATTGCGAGGTCGTCGGCACCATCCTCCACGTGCTAGTCGATGGCATCTATGCCGGCCACATTGTAATTGCCGACACCATAAAGGCCGATGCAGAGCAGACGATCCGCGACCTGCACGCCGCCGGCGTCAAGCGCACCGTCATGCTCACGGGCGACCGCGAGGAAGTGGCTGCTGCGGTGGCCAAGCGGCTGGGGCTCGACGAGTTCCACGCGCAGCTGCTGCCGGGCGATAAGGTCGAGCGCGTCGAGGCGCTGCTTGCAACCGAGAGTGGCAAGGGCAAGCTCGCCTTTGTGGGCGACGGCATCAACGACGCGCCCGTGCTTACGCGCGCCGATGTGGGCATTGCCATGGGCGCTATGGGTTCTGACGCTGCGATCGAGGCCGCCGATGTCGTGCTCATGGACGACAAGCCGTCCAACATTTCCCGCGCGATCCGCGTGGCACGCAAGACCATGACGATCGTCTGGCAGAACATCATCTTTGCGCTGGGCGTTAAGCTGCTGATCCTTGTGCTGGCAGCGCTGGGCATCGCCAACATGTGGCTTGCCGTGTTCGGCGACGTAGGCGTGGCGATCATCGCCATCCTGAACGCCATGCGCGCGATGGGTGTCAAGAACTTGTAGCGTTCGTGGGCTGTCCGGCCGGGGCCGGGCTTGGTTTTGAAAACGTCCTCGACCAATGAAGTGCCCCCGTTCTGCTCCTTCGGAGCTACGAACGGGGGCACTTCTGGTCTGCGGAATGTTTTCAAAACCAAGCCCGGCCCCGGCCTGCGGTAACGTTGCTGGCGGTTCTTGGGCATCGCTTGCTGGCGGGGTTCCTTGTCTGAGTTGGACTTAGTTGGCGGGGCTACTGGTCCCGGTCGCTGTCCCGTCCCAGCATCGCCCTCAGCTTCTCGAAGCTTTCCTCGCTTAGGCAGTGCTCCATGTGACAGCCCTCTTGCGACGCGACCTCAACCGAAACACCCGCATCCTCCAGCAGCCCCACGAAAAAGCAGTGACGCTCCCACATTTGGCGAGCGACCTCCAGACCACGCTCCGTCAGATGAACGTCGCGCTTGCCCATTTCGACATAGCCGTTGCTTTCCAGCGTCGCCATGGCCTTGGAAACGCTCGCCTTGGTTACGCCGAGGTGCTCCGCAACGTCGATCGAGCGCACGATGCCCTGACGTTCCGACAGAACGTAGATCGATTCGAGATAGTCTTCTCCGGATTCACGTAGGGCCATGGGCCGCCTTTCGCGATGATTGCTAGTTAGCCTCTGGATACTTTCCACGGCTAACTTTACCGCAAAAGTTGCCCATGTCTTACTACTTTGTCTAAAAGTTAGCCGTGTTTCACAAAACGTGCGGGACGAAAACAAAATGGGGACGCCCCGCAAGGAGTGTCCCCCAGCTGCCGGCAGAAAAGGAGCATCCCTAAGTGCCGAGCCGCAGTTATAACAGTCCAAAGTGCTTCGCGGCGTTGTAAATTCCGTCGTCGTCCACGGCGGTCGCTACGTAGGTCGCCGCAGCTTTCACCGTGTCCTGTGCGTTGCCCATGGCCACACTTGTGCCCACGGCCGAGAACATCGACAGGTCGTTCTCGCCGTCGCCAAAGGCAATCGCCTCGCTCGCGTCGATACCAAGCCGCTCGAGCGTCGCCGCCACGCCCAGGTCCTTGCCGCCGTTAGCGGGAATAATGTCGCAGAACAGGTCGCACCAGCGCGTGGTGAGCGAATGCGACACAGCGTCGGTCACGATATGTTCGTCGGCAGGGTCCACGAAGGCGCAGAACTGATAGACCGGCGCGTCAAAGGCATGCTCAAACGGCTCCTCGTGGTAGACGATTCCCGCGTTGCTGCCAGCCGTCACCACGCGCTCGGACAGACGGTTCACAAACGAGTTCTCGCCCTGCATGCACAGCGAGTCGTAGCGCCCCTGCGCCACCTGGTCCACAATCACCGCGACGTCGTCCGGATCGATCGGGCAGCTGCGGTAAACCCCCTCGGCATCAAAGCAGTGCTGGCCCGAAAGCGTAATGTACGCATCCCAGCCCAGGTCGAACAGCCAGTCCGGCATCTGGTAGGTCGGACGGCCCGTGGCGATCACGCACGCAATCCCCTGCTCGCGAAAGCTGTCGAGCACCTGCTGCGCCGACGCCGGAATCCGGTGGGTCTTAAAACTCAGCAGCGTGCCGTCGATATCGAAAAACGCGGCTTTGATCATTCTCGCCTACTCCTCGCCCTCGAGCTTTTCGCTCGCCTCGAGCCACGCCATCTCCAGCTCGTCCATGGCAGCGTGAGCCTCGTCGATCTTTGCCTGCTGCTCGCCGAGCACCGTATAGTTGGTGGGATCGACCTGGGCCATTGCTGCCTCGGCCTCCTCAACGCGGGCGCGCTGCGTCTCCATCTTGCGCTCGAGCGAGCTCACCTCACGGCGAAGCTTCTGGCGCTCGGCGTTGGAAAGGCCATTGGGCTGACCGCTTGCCTTAGGCTTTTCGGCCGCAGCCGCCGCGGCACCGGTGTCAAACGTGCCGGTCTTGGCGCTCGGCGCGCCCACGGGCTCGCCCTCGGCGGTAGCGTTGCACAGGCGCAGGTACTGGTCCACGCCGCCGGGCATATGCGTCAGGTGGCCGTCGAGCAGCGCCCACTGCTGGTCGGTCACGCGCTCCATCAAGAAGCGGTCGTGCGTCACCAGGATCAGCGTGCCGGGCCAGCCGTCCAGCAGATCCTCGACAATCGCGAGCATGTCGGTATCCAGGTCGTTGCCCGGCTCGTCCAGGATGAGCACGTTGGGCTCGTCCAGGATCGTCAGCAGCAGCGACAGACGACGGCGCTGGCCACCCGAAAGATCGCCGATGCGGCTCCAGAGCTGCTGCGTCGTAAAGCCCAGGCGCTCGCAGAGCTTCTCGGGCGAGGTCTCCTTGCCATCGATGACGTAATACTTCTTATAGTTGCTGAGCACCTCGCGAATCGTGTCGCCCATGAAGGGCTCGAGCTCCTCGAGCTGCTGCGACAGCACGCCAAAGCGCACTGTCTGGCCAATCTTCACGCGGCCGCGCGTGGGCGCAATTTTACCCTGGATCACGTCGAGCAGCGTCGACTTACCGGCGCCGTTCTCGCCCAAAAGTCCATAGCGGTCGCCCGCTCCGATGAGCCAGGTCACGTCGGAAAGTACCTGCTTGGGCGCGCCATCGGTATCCGCATAGCCGGCGTCCACGTCGACCACATCGATAACCTGCTTGCCCAGGCGGCTCACCGCCAGGCGCTTGAGCTCCAGCTCGTCGCGTACGGGCGGTACGTCGGCGATGAGCTCGCGAGCGGCATCCACACGAAACTTGGGCTTGGTGGAGCGCGCTTGGGCACCGCGGCTCAGCCACGCGAGCTCCTTGCGCGCCATGTTGCGACGACGCTCCTCGGTAACCGCGGCCATGCGGTCGCGCTCTACGCGCTGAAGGATATATGCGGAGTAGCCACCCTCGAAGGGATCGACCTGGCCGTCGTGGACCTCCCACATGCTGGTGCAGACCTCGTCCAGGAACCAGCGGTCGTGCGTGACCACGAGCATGGCGCCCTGACCGCGCTGCCAGCGGGCCTTTAAGTGACGCGCGAGCCAGTTGATGGTGCGCATATCCAGGTGGTTGGTGGGCTCGTCGAGCATGAGCACGTCATAGTCGCCGATCAGCAGGCGCGCGAGGTCCACGCGACGGCGCTGGCCGCCCGAAAGCTCGCCCACCGTGCCCTCCCAGGGCACATCGCTGATGAGGCCGGCGAGGATCTGGCGCGTGCGGGGGCTCGACGCCCACTCGTACTCGGGCGTGTCGCCCACAACGGCATGATGCACGGTATCGGTGTCGACAAGCTGGTCCTTTTGGCCGAGCAATCCAATCGTCGTGTCGCGGCGGTGCGTCACGCGGCCGTCGTCGGGCTCCAACGTGCCGGCGAGCACGCTCAGCAGCGTCGACTTACCGTCGCCGTTTTTACCGACAATACCAATACGGTCGCCCTCGCCCACGCCGAGCGTCACGCTATCGAAAATATGCTTGGTGGGAAACTCTAGGCTGACGGAATCGCATCCCAAAAGAATCGCCATATGCCCTGCTCCTTCGTAGAAATTCAACGTTGTCCATGATAGCAGCGAGCCCCACCCCAAACCACCACGAAGGCGCCTGTCCCCTTTGTGGCGGTCGTTTCGGTCGCAGAGCAAAAAGGCGGGCCATCTCCCGCAAGAGATGACCCGCCTCTCCAATCAGTCCCGTGGCGACCGTGGCCACCGCGGGCCTCAAGCATGTCCCGGACTAGGAGAACATGCCGGTGAGGTAATCGTTCAGCCGCTGATCCTTGGGCCGTTGGAAAATCTCGTCAGTCTCGTCGTACTCGACCATATCGCCCATGTAGAAGAACGCCGTGCGGTTGGACACACGCGACGCCTGTTCCATGTTGTGCGTCACGATGACGATGGCGCGGTCGGCAACGATCGACGACATCAGGTCCTCGATCGCCAGCGTCGAGATGGGGTCGAGCGCCGAGCAGGGCTCGTCAAACAGGATCACGTCGGGATTGAGCGCCAGCGTGCGCGCGATGCACAGACGCTGCTGCTGGCCGCCCGAAAGCGCGTAGGCACTCTTGTCGAGCTTGTCCTTGACCTCGTCCCACAGTGCCGCGCCGCGCAGACTCTCCTCGACCATACGATCAAGCTCGTCGCGGTCGGTGATGCCGTGACGCCTAGGCGCAAATGTAATGTTGTCGCGAATGGACTTGCGGAACGGGTTGGGCTGCTGGAACACCATGCCAATGGAGCGGCGCAGCTCGTAGGTGTTCTCGGTCCTGGTGTTCACATTGCGTCCGCGGTAGTTAATCTCGCCCTCCACGCGGCAGCCGCGAATCTCGCGATTCATAAGGTTGAGACTGCGCAAGAAGGTCGACTTACCGCAGCCCGAAGGCCCAATGAGCGCCGTGATCTCACCCTTGTGAAAGTCGAGCGACGTGTCGTGTAGCGCATGGTGGTCGCCATAGTACACGTTGACGTCCTTGGTGGAGAGCACGACCTCGTCGCTCACGGCCCTGCCGCTCACGCGAACGCGCTTCTCGCTCTCCCCCACACTCGACAGAAAGTCCTGGGTCTCGGACGTGGCCGCCTCGGTTGCGGGCGTTGCATTCATCTCGCTCATTCGGCCGTCATCTTCCTTGCCAGTTGCTTGCCCACGATGCGGGCGATTACGTTAAACAGCAGCACGCAGATCATCAGCAGTGCGGCGGTGCCCCAGACGATCTGCTGGGCCTCGGGGCTGCCCTCGCCATAGATCTTGTAGATGTGCACGGCGAGCGACTCACCGGGGCGGAACACGTTCCAGGCGCAGGTGGGGCTCGACAGGTTAAAGCTCAAGAAGTTCAGGCGAACCGGCGAGCTCATACCCGAGGTAAAGAGCAGCGCCGCGGCCTCGCCAAAGACGCGGCCGGCCGAAAGCACGATGCCGGTCACGATGGCGGGCATGGCCTCGGGAATCAGGATGTGCAGCGTGGCCTCCCAGCGGGTAAGGCCCATGGCCAGGCATGCATCGCGCTGGGCCTGTGGCACGTCCTCGAGCGCCTGCTGAATCACGCACACCAGGATGGGGATATTGAACATGGTGAGAGCGACGGCGCCGGAGATGATGGAGTACTTCCAGCCCAGCTGCACCGAGAACACCAGGAAACCGAACATGCCGACAACGATGGAGGGCAGCGAGGACAGCGTCTCGATGGCGGTGGAGGCGATGTCGCGGATGGGCCCATTCGGCGCGTACTCAACCAGGAAGACCGCTCCGCCTAGGCTGATGGGCACCGAGATGATCAGAGTGATCAGCAGCAGGTAGAACGAGTCGAACAGCTGGTAGAGCACGCCGCCCTGCGTTCCGTTGGCGCGCGACGGCTCTGTGAGAAAGCCCGGCTGGAACAGCGTCGAGATGCCCTCGAACAGGATATAGGCCACCATGGAGATGACGATGAGCATGACGATGGCGACGATCGCCGTCAGCACGCCCGTGGCGATGCGATCCTGTTTTTGGACACGCCCGAGCCTCGCCTCGTCGATGTGGATGCGCGTGCTAGCCACGAGCCTTCGCCCCCTTGCGGCCAATGAGATGGATGATCAGGATGAAGATGAGGCTCATGCCCATCAGCAGCAGGCCGAGTGCCCACAGAACATCGTCCTGGGCCGAGCCCTCGGCATAGACTGCCATGGACGTGGTGAGCGTGGTGGTGATGGTCGAAGCCGGCGACAGCAGCGACGTCGGCATGGCCTCGATGCCGCCGATGACCATGCGCACGGCGAGCGTCTCGCCAAAGGCGCGGGTCATGCCCAAGATAACCGCGGTCATGAGCGACGGCATGGCGGACTTGAGCACCACGTGCCAGATGGTCTGCCAGCGGGTGTAGCCCAGCGCGAGCGAGCCCTGGCGGTAGCCGTCGGGCACGGCGCGCAGGCCATCGACCGAAAGCGTGGTCATCGTCGGCAGAATCATGACCGCCAGCACGATGGCGCCGGGCAAGATGCCCAGGCCCGTGCTCACATGGAAAACGCTCTTCATAAGACCGACGACCACGTGAAAACCGATCAGGCCAAAGACGACCGAGGGGATGCCGGTCAAAAGCTCAATGAGCGGCTGAAAGATCTTAGAGCCAAACTTAGGGCTAATCTCGACCGCAAAGATGGCAGAGCCGATGGCGATGGGCAGCGCGATAAGCGTGGAGAGCACCATGACCGCAAACGAGGTGACGATCAGGGGCAGGGCGCCGGTATAGGGCAGGCCGTTTTCGGCTGTGTTGGCCAGGTCCCACTTGGTGCCGGTGAAAAACTCGACGACCGAGACGCCGTCCTTGACAAAAGCCGAGAGGCCCTTTTGGGCGACCATAAAGATGAGCGCGGCAACGACAAGCGTCACGAGCGCTACGCACGCGCCCGTGACGCCCAGGCCCACGTTCTCAAGGTCGCGCTTTGGCAGCTGTTTTGCCATTGCAAACCTTTCCGGGGCGATTACTTATTTAGCAGAGACCTTGCCGCTGGCGTCCTTGACGACCTTCATGGCAGAGACGGGGATGAAGCCCTGCTCCTCGACGAGCTTGCCCTGGACGTCGTCGGAAAGCATGAACTCCAGGAAGGCCTTGGTGGCCTCGTCGGCGTCCTTGGAGCAGTACATGTGCTCGGTAGCCCAGATCTTGAAGGAGTCATCAGTGACATTCTTGCTCTTGGGCTCGACGCCCTCGACCTTGATGGCGTTGAACTTGGAGTCATCGAAGTGCGAGAAGTCGAGGTAGGAGATGGCGTTATCGGTGCTGCCCATCTGAGTCTGGACGTCGCCGGACTTGTCGAGCTCGGCGTCGCCCTTAAAGTCGACGGCCTCGTCGCCAAAGACGGCGGCCTCGAAGGTGGCGCGGGTGCCGGAGCCGGCCTTGCGGTTGAGGACGACGATGGTGGCGTCGTCGCCGCCGACCTCCTTCCAGTTGGTGATCTGGCCAGAGAAGATGCCCTTGAGCTGCTCGAGGGACAGGTCGTCGACCGTCACGTTCTTGGAGACGACGGGACCCATGCCCACGACGGCAACCTCGTGGTCGACGAGGTTCTTGACCTGGTCGGCCTCGAGCTTGGTCTCGGCGAAGACGTCGGAGTTGCCGATGGTGACGGTGCCGGCGGCAACAGCGGTCAGGCCCTTGCCCGAACCGTTACCCGAGCCGGAGACGGAGACGTCCGGGTTGGCATCCATGAACTTCTCGGCAGCGGCCTCGACGAGAGCCTGGAACGAGGAGGCGCCGTCGTAGGTCACCTCGCCGGAGACGGACTCGGCAGCAGCGGCGCTACCCTTGTCGGCGGCGTCGGATGCGCCGGAGCCGCCGCAACCAACGAGACCGAGACCGACGATGCTGGCAAGACCACCAGCGAGGCCGAGGAACTGACGACGAGAATAAGCCTGATCGAGCATGATCTTCCTTTCATACATGCGACTCGCGGGCACCCCGCCCGCTTTGCTGTTTGGAAAGATACGACCTCGATCGGGCAGCGCCCGCGCCAACTGCGGTTTCTTACGGGCATCTGATAGACCCTTACCGCAAGCGCGGCTCGGCTTTACAAACGAATAACAAACCCGCCACCAAGCATGACCCGCCTTTTACACCAATAAAAACAAAGTTGCGGTGAAATAGTTCCTGCTTGGCCATCAAATGGCCCATTCTAGGAACTATTCCACCGCAACTTAGATTGGGAAACCGCGAGACCTTAAAGCTCTAATTCATTCAAACGGAGGATCGCAACAATATAGATCTTGAGCGCCTGCTTGAGCTGTTCCTCGTTGGCGCACTCGTTGGGACCGTGCATTTGGCCGCCCCACGCGGGCAGCTCAAGGCCGGTCTCCTCGGGGCCAAACGACACGGCGCGGGCAAAATTGCGCGCATACGTGCCGCCGCCCATGGCAAAGGGCTCAGCATGCTTGCCCGTAAACTCGTTATAGGTATCAATAAGCGCCTTCACGGCCGGATCATCGGCAGAGACTGAGAACGGCACCTTAGCGCGACCCAGCTGACACGTCACGCCAAAACGGCCCACGAGCGGGTCGAGCTGCTCGCGGATGGTATCGGCACTGGTGCTATCGGGGAAGCGCACGTCGATGACCTGCTCAATATGGCCATCCGCCACGCGGATGACGCCAGCGTTGCAGGTAAGCGGGCCAAACGCCGGACTCGTCGCATCGATACCTAGGCCGCGGCCATAGGCATCCGCGTGCACAAAGGCCAGGAACTTGACGAACTCGTGCTCGGCAGGCGTCAGCAGGCGCTCGTCGCGTGCACCAAACGCGTCCTCGGCCTCGCGCAGATACGACACGATCAGGCCGACGGCGTTGATGGTGCCCTCAGGCATCGAAGCGTGGCCGCCAATACCGTGGGCGAAAATCTGCGCATGCCCGTTATCAAGCGCCGTGATCTCCAGGCGGTCGGCGTTCTCAACGGGCGCCGGCAGCTCATCGGCGGCAATCGCAAGCTCGCAGATGGACTGCGACGGAATGGCATTGCTCGCCTCGGAGCCGCTCCACGACACGATGCGCCCGCCGTCGATCTTGGGGCTCACAAACGTCGCCCCAAACTGGCCCTTCTCGGCATTGCAGACCGGGAACTCGGCATCGGGCGTAAACAGAAAGTCGGGATTCGCGTAGTTCTCCAGATAATGGTGAACGTCGGACATGCCCACTTCCTCATCGCAGCCCAGCAGCGCGCGGAAGGTGTAGCGCGGAACGATGCCGTGCTTGAGCAGGTAGGCGCCGGCGTAGAGCGACAGCACGGCCGGACCCTTGTCGTCGATCACGCCGCGGCCGAGCAGCCAGCCCTCGCGACGCTCCATCGCAAACGGGTCGGTGTTCCAACCGGGACCGGCGGGAACCACGTCAACATGGCAGATAGTCGCAAGCTGCTTATCGCCGCGGCCCGGGATATCGGCAATGCCCACATACCCATCGTCGTCGCTCGTCTGGTAGCCGAGCTTTTGCGCAATGCCGAGCGCGCAATCGAGCGCATCACGAACCGGGCGGCCAAACGGCGCGCTAGGCTCCGCATCGGCAGCAACGGCTACGGACGGATAACTCACCAGCTGCTCGATATCGGCGACGACATCCTCCCAGACCTCGTCGACATACTCGGCAACGCTCTGCTCCACCTGATTCATGGACGACCTCCTTACCAATGAGCGGCGAGCGTGCCCGCCCCTCACATCAAATTCTTATATAGCGAAAAGTTTAGCAAGCTCGGCCACCGAGTGCACCACTGCATCGGCACCCGCCGCCTCGTGCTCGCCCGGCGCCGCCGCACCCGAATAGATACCAATGCACGGTACGCCCATTGCGTGCGCGCCCTCCACATCGTTAAAGCGATCGCCGATCATCACGGCATCGTCCGCGGCCGCACCCAAGGCCGCCAACGCGTCGCGAACCGAATCGGCCTTGGTCTCGCGCCCCTGCGGTGGATTCATGCCAACCACCGCCTCAAACTGCGAAAGCCCCAGCTCGCCCACCATGTCAATGCACTTTGCCTCCATGCGTGACGTCGCCACGGCCAAGCTATGCCCCTGCGCGACAAGGCCATCGAGCAGCTCGGGGATTCCATCGAACACGGGATACTCTTCCGGTCCCAGCTCATCAAAAAAGGCACGGTACTCGTCGGCCACCACGAGCGACTCCTCGCGGGAAAAGCCATAAAAGTCATGGAAGCTCTTCCACAGCGGAGGCCCGATCATGCGACGCAGGTCACCCATCTGCGCCTCCGAAAACCCGCGCGCGGCAAGCGTCTTGCGCGTCGAGGTCATCACCGCCCGACCCGTATCTGCCACCGTGCCATCGAAATCAAACAGCACGACCGGCCGCTCGCATAGCTGTAATGCCGCCATCGGCACTCCTCTTCCCCAGTTGATGATTTCCACACCGACACTTCAAACTGTTGACTATTCAACAATTGAACCTAGCAATGTAGAGCAACTCCACTATACTTGTCGCACTTTGCTCTCAGAAGGCGGCGCGAAAGCGCCCCAACGAAAGGTGCAATTATGTCTTTTGCCATCATAACCGACTCCACGTCGGACATCTCCCCCGCCCGCGCTCAAGAGCTCGGCATTTACGTGATTCCGCTGCATGTGATTATCGAGGGCGAGGACCTGCTCGACCAGGTGCAGATTACCGCCCAGGAGTACGTCGCGCGCATGGCTGGCTCCGAGCAGCTGCCGCACACCTCGCAGCCGAGCGCCGGCGAGTTCAAGGCACTCTTTGACCGCGTGCGCGCCGACGGCCACGACAGCGCCATCTTTATCTCGCTGTGCAGCGAGTGGTCCGCCTGCTACGCCAACGCGTGCCAGGTGGCCGATACCCACGAGCTCGACGCGCGCTGCATCGATTCGCGCACCGGCTCGGGCGCCGAGGGCCTGCTGGTGGAGTACGCGCTCGCCATGCGCGAGGACGGCCGCAGCCTGGACGAGACCGAAGCTCAGATCCGCGCGACGCTGCCCGACGCCCATCTGCTGCTGATTCCGCGCACACTCGAGAACCTGGTCAAGAACGGCCGCGCGCCCAAGCTCGCCGGCCAGCTGACGCAGATGCTCAACATTCGCCTGGCCGTTTCGCCGGAGTGGAAATCGGGCGAGATCAAGGCCATCAAGAAGGGCCGCGGCGCCAAGCGCATCGTTGCCAACACCATGGCCGATTGCCTCGCATTTTTGGCCGAGCATCCGGGCTCCAGCGTGCGCGTGCTCACGACCGGTGCCGCCGAGGAGCAGGAGCTCGTCAGCCAAGCGCTCGCAGGCCAAGACTATGTAGACGCCGGCACCGGCCCCATCGGCTGCACCATCGCCACCCATGTAGGCGTCGACGCCATCGCCATCAGCTACTGCCCCCGCTACCAGCCCATCCACTAGGGGCACCTTTACCGCTTGCGGTGGAATAGGGACTATTTTTGGCTTATCAGCCGCAAATCAATCCCTATTCCACCGCAACTTAGAAGCAGTTCATTTGGGACGGGGCTAAAAAGACTGATATCAAACGTTTCAGACCAGTCTTTTTAGCCCCGTCCCATTTTAGCTACTCTACATCAGCCCGCTCAGGGCGATGTCGACGGCCTCATTGATGTCGTCGGTGATGTGTACGAGCTCGGGATCGAGCGGGCTAATCATACCGGCGTCCATCACCGGACCGTTAAGCCAGTCGAATAGGCCCTGCCAGTACTCGCTGCCTACCAGCACAAGCGGCATGCGCTTGACCTTGTGCGTTTGCACCAGCGTGAGCACCTCGAACATCTCGTCGAGCGTGCCAAACCCGCCGGGAAACACGATAGCGCCCGAGCTGTATTTGACGAACATGGTCTTGCGCACAAAGAAGTAGCGGAAGTCCATACCGAGGTTCACGTATTTGTTGAGCCCCTGCTCGTGCGGCAGTTCAATGCCCAAACCAACTGACTTGCCGTTGACGCTCGCCGCTCCCCTGTTGGCCGCCTCCATGATGCCGGGGCCGCCACCGGTGATAACCGCCACGTCGCGCTGGGCAATCTTACGGCCGACCGTGCGCGCCGCCTTGTAGAGCTGATCGGTCTTGGGCGTACGGGCACTACCGAAGATGGTCACCGCAGGCCCTAACTCGGCAAGTGCGCCAAAGCCATCGACAAACTCGGCCTGGATGCGCAGTACGCGCCACGGATCGGCATGCAACCAGTCGGTCGACTCCTCGGGCGCCAGCAGGTTGGCGTAGGTGTTGTCCTTAGGAATCATGGGGCCGCGCATGACCACGGGGCCGCGGCGGTACGTCTCGTCGTAGGCAGGCTCGCCCTCGACATTCTCGTTCTTAATCATGGGTGCTCCTATCGAGAAAAAGAAAAACGGGCGGGGTCGACGCCATGCGCCAAACACCCGCCCGAACATCAACTATTCGGTATGGTACCCACGATGCATCAAGCGCTTGCAAGCTATCGGTCAGCGGTCGGGCAACCGATGCCGGCGCATGCGATGCCCGGCGCCGGTTGCGCGCGGTCGATTGGCACACGATCTCGACACCGCGCGAACGCCCCCACAAGCGCCCGCGCCGCTCTTAGTAATCCACCGCCGCAGGGCTGTTCATCCAGTCGCTCACAAACGCGCCGTAGCGACCCTCGATAATGGCCTGGCGGGCACGCTGCATAAGGTTGAGCAGGTAGTAGATGTTGTGCATCGACAGCAGAATACCGCCGAGCATCTCCTTCTGCGTGACCATGTGACGGATGAGCGCACGGCTGTAGCCGCCCGTGCACACCGGGCAGGTGCAGGTGGGGTCGATAGGGCCGTCGTCGTGCGCAAAGCGCGCGTTACGGAAGTTAAGGCGACCCTCGCTGGAGAACGCCGTACCCATGCGGCCGGTGCGCGTCGGCAGCACGCAGTCGAACATGTCGATACCCACGCCCACGCCGCGCACGAGCGTGGTAGGGTTGCCGACGCCCATGAGGTAGCGCGGCTTGTGCTTAGGCATGTACTCGGAAACCAGCGGCGCCAGCGTCTCGAACATGGTCTCGTGGTCCTCGCCCACCGAGTAGCCGCCGATGCCGTAGCCGGGGAAGTCGCCGCACTCCTCCAGGTGGCGCAGCGATCGCAGGCGCAGGTCCAGATGCATGCCGCCCTGGACGATGCCAAAGAGTGCCTGGTCATCACGGGTGTGGGCCTTATAGCAGCGCTCGGCCCACATACTCGACAGCTCCACCGCGCGCTCAACGTAGGCGCGCGTGGCGGGATAGCCCGGGCACTGGTCCAGCTGCATGCAGATATCGGAGCCGAGCTTCATGGCGATTTCCATGTTGTCCTCGGGCGTCCAGAACACGTGGCGGCCGTCGTAGTCGTTGACGATAAAGCGCACGCCCTCGTCGGTGAGCTTAACGGCGTCGTTATGGCTAAAGACCTGGAAACCGCCCGAATCGGTGAGGATGGGGCCGTGCCAGTTCATAAATTTGTGCAGTCCGCCCAGCTTGGCGATGGTGTCCTCGCCGGGGCGCATGGACAGGTGGTAGGTGTTGGCGAGCACGATCTGCGCACCGAGCTGCTTAACGGTCTCGGTGGGGATGCCCTTGACGTTTGCCTTGGTGCCCACGGGCATAAAGATCGGCGTCTCGATGTCGCCGTGCGGGGTGTGCAGCACGCCGGCGCGCGCGTGCGTCGTCGGATCCTCGGCGATCAGGTCGAATTTAAAAAGGCTCTGGTCCATAAACTGGAACTCCTTGGTTGCGGTTCATACGCAAACCATTATACGGGCAACCCGCAAGAAGCACCGACTCGACAGAAACTAGTGCAAAGGAAACCTGCCCCCTTGCACCAATGCACCAATGCACCAATGCACCAATGCACCAGGATAAAAATGATCCGTTTTCCTCCGTCCCCAACGGATCATTTCCGACAGCCACAGCAACGCCGATGTTATGGCACCGACAGCGAAAACCCGCCAGAGCGAGCAAGGTGACGTGAAACGAAAGGGCGCTGACCTTCTGGTCGCGCCCTTGAAGTTGAACGTCAGATTGCCGCTCTGGCGGGTTTGCAGCGTCAACTGGTTACGCGGTTTGGTAAAACCGCGTAACCCCTAAGGACGCTGGCCCATGCCACCCTCGAGGGTGACGGTCTCGCCGTTCATGTACTTAAAGTCGGGGCCGCAGAGCTGAACGACCACGCGGCCGATTTCCTTCTCGACGTCGCCGTAGTGACCAGCCGGCGGCATGTGGACGTTGGCCTTGAACGCCTCGGGATAGGCATCCTGGAAGTTCTCGAGCGCAGCGGTCCAAGCAAGCGGGCAAACGATATTGACGTTGATGCCGTCCTTGCCCCACTCGTTGGCGGCAACGCGGGTCAGGCCGCGGATGCCCTCCTTGGCGGCAGCATAGCTGCACTGGCCATAGTTGCCAAACAGGCCGGCGCCCGAGGCGAAGTTGACCACGGAGCCCTTGGTCTCCTTCAGGTGCGGATAGGCCTTCTGCATGTACAGATAGGTAGCATACAGACCGGAGTAAATGGCCAGGTTAAACTGATCCATGGTGTGATCGGCGATGGTCACGCCCGAGGCGCTGGCCTGAGCATTGTTGACGACGGCGTCGATGCGGCCGAACTCCTCAATGGCCTTGTCGATGACGTTCTGGACGACGGCCTCGTTGTCCTGACCGGCTGAAACATCGGCCTGAACAGGCAGAACCTTGACGCCGTACTCGGCCTCGAGGGATTCCTTGGCAGCCTCGAGCTTGGCGACGTTGCGGCCGGTGATGACGAGGTTCGCGCCCTCCTTGGCAAATGCGATATCGATGCCGTAGCCGATGGAGCCAGCGGAACCGTCCTTAAGCGTGGCCTTGCCGCCGCCGGTGACGATCACGGTCTTACCAGTGAAAAGTCCCATACAAAGTCCTTTCAAATCGCGACGGGCACGCCCGCCGACTGCGCGCATCCAACTTCACGCGCCAAAAGCTGAAATGCAACTTTAGCGTGTTCAAGTGAAAAATAAAGGACACAGCGGGCGAACGGCACCACGTCGTTCGGCGAAGGGATTGTCAAGTACAAACTGAATAAAGCGATCGAGTTATTGCTATCAGATCGAGCCATCGAACACGTTTTGAAACTTTGCTGCGGCGCGCGGGATGTCGGCGCGAGACTTTATCATAGGGTGACAAACAACGATGAGGAGCACATGCCTATGACAGACGAGCTGGACCCCCAGACTCAACAGCATATTGATGATCCCGCAGACGTCACCGCAGATACTGACGCTGTGACCTGCGATGGTATCGACATCGACGACCCCATCTTGAACGAAAGCGCTACGGCGGAAACCCCCGAAACAGAAAACGCCGATGAGCAAAACGACGATGCGCCCGCTCAGGACGACGCCCCTGTACAGGACGACGCCCCGCAAGCAGCGGGCCCCATCGAGGTGTCTTCGGAAGAAGAGCTCGATGCCGTCATGGACTCCATGATGGATGCTGTCAAAGCGATGAAAGACGCCGTCGCCGATGCCGATATCGATGCCGAGGAAGAGGAGGCCGCCGAGGCGGCCTCGACCTTTGTGCCCGGCGAGACTCCGGTTGCCGACCAGGGCAGCACCATGCCCTCGTTTCTGCAGCTCGAGCACCCCACGATTGGCGCCGATGCGGTCGATCCGCACGCAGCAGGCTTTTCTGTGGTCGAGGGCGGTACCGGCAATATCGCCGCGCCGCAGGCTGCCGATGCGGACGCTGCCGACACCGCTCGCCCGACCGCCCCGCACTCCCCCGCCGCGAGCCGCGATCTGGGGACCGCTGTCTCGAACACTGCGAACGCCGTGGGCACCTTTATCGCCCAGGGCGCCTCGGCCATGCGCGAGATGAACGCCGCGAAAAAGGCACTTGCCGATGCCCGCGCCCACCTGGCCGAACTTGAGCAGCGCATTGCCGATCAGGCCGAGGAACTCGAGACGCGCCAGGATATCGCAGGCCGCTACGACCAGATCGTCGCCGACCAGCGCCAGGCGATCGCCACAGCGCAAAAGACCGCTGCGGCAGCCGAGATTGACCGTGATGCCCACGCCGCCAAAGCGACAGAGCTCAAGGGGCAGTTCGAACAAATGAAGACAGAGGATGACGCGACTGAGCTCCGCCTGAAGGCCGCGCTCGATGCCGTGGAGGCCCGCGAGGCGAGCTCGCGCGAGACCGGCAACCGCCTCGTTCGCCGTCTTGAGGATTCCAAGCGCATCCGCGACAAGGTGCAGGCCGAGCGAGACGCCGGCATTGCCGCCGCACAACAAACCGTCGACGCCACGCGCGCCCAGCTCGAGACGCTGCGTCATGAGTATGCCGAGCTGCAACGCAATCCCTCGGCAAATCCCGCCAACTATACGGTGCGCACCAGCGAGCTCTCGATGCAGATCTCCGACACGGCAGATGCCCTGCGAAAAGCCGAAGAAGATGTCCCGCGCATCACCGCCGACCTTGAGCACTCGCTTGCCGCAGCCGAGCAGGCCGTCGAACAGGCTCAAGCCCCCATTGCCGAAGCCAAACGCGCACACCAAGCCGTGACGACTGAGGCCGATGCCGCGCGAGACGAGCTGCAGACAGCGAAAACTGCCGCCACGACGCGCCAGCGCGAACTGCGCGAGAAGATCGCCGCCGAGGACAAGGCACGCCGCGACCAGGAGCAGACCATCGCCAACGCCCAAGCAGATACCGCACATGCGCAGTCGATCATCGAGCAGGCGACCGAAGTACACGACCACCCAGAGATCACTGAGTCGCTTGCAGGATCCTTGGCCCGAGACAAAGCCGAACACGCCGAGACCGAGCGAGAAGTTGCCCAGCTCGAGGCCACCGAGGACGCGGTGCGCGAGCGTACCCGCGACTCACGCATCAAATTCACCGGCGCCATCGTCTGCATCGTCGCCGCAATCCTGGTGATCATCCTGATCTGGCTGTTCGCGAGCAAGTAAACTAGCTGCCAAAAAAACGCTCAACGCAGTTGCGGTGAGATAGTTCCTGTTTAGCCCTCAAAAAGCCAATTCAAGAACTATCTCACCGCAACTTATTAGATTGATGCAAGGCAATCTATCCCTCTTGCACCAATCTCTTGACATAAGGAGTGTCCCCAGGTGCCGGCACAAAAGGAACGTCCCCAAGTGCCAAGCGCCCAATGACTACTCAACAACCACGGCAACACCGATGTAATGGCAGAGTCAGACACTATGACCCAATCCGAAGGCACGGAAACGACAGGAGCCCCCGCTCGTGACCGCGGGTCGGGGCTGCGACAATGTTGTTGAAGTGCCAGAGGCGC
>NZ_JBDGBA010000015.1:0-50202 GCF_040910185.1 Collinsella aerofaciens
GGGTGGCTCAGCCCGATGGAGTACCGCAGGAAGCTTGGATACGCCTAGGCGCGGTCCAAGAAATCGTCCGCACCCCCAATAGGGATTGAATAGCGGCTTTTGCCCGCCAAACAGTCCTTATTTCACCGCAACTCATAAGGAAACCTAGGTAGATTATTAGCTACTCATAGCTCAAAGAAGTAGCCCCGCGATCTGTATCGGTCGCGGGGCTATTTGGTTTCTAGTGGTTATGCGGGCAGTTGGCGCAGCAGCCGCTGGTGGCGCTGGTGCTGGCGCCGCCGCTTCGCTGGTCGGTGTTGTAGAAACCGCTACCCTCAAATTTAATGCCGCTGGCCGAGAACGTCTTGGCCGCCGGGGCACCGCAGCTCGGGCACACGACCTCGGGAGTCTCGGACATGGGATGCTCAACCTCAAACACGTTGCCGCAGCTCGAGCACTTGTAATCGTAGCGCGCCATAATACTTCCTTTTCAGCACAAAGCGGGCAGATTACTCTGCCCGCAAAAATTCAAACGATTGTAACTGTACCCTATATCGGGGGTTTTATCACGCTTCGCCCCAGAATCTATGGTTGTTGCGCAGGAGCTGTGCGGTTTTGTTTTCGGCGGCTGCAATGTCCGCCTCGTCAGCCTGCCAGGTCCAGTTGCCCGTTGCCACGCCCGGAACGTTCATGCGCGCGTCGTCGCTAAGCCCCAGGATATCCTGTAGCGGCATCATCACTAGGGGAGCGTCGCTTGCAAGCGCGTCGCTCATCAGCTTTGCCGCCACCTCAACACCGCTCGGTTCATCGCCGCCCGCAAAGGAACGTGTGCACCAACCGGCCAGCGTCGAAGTATCGTGCGTCGAGGTGTACAGGATCTTTCCTGGCGTGGGATGCACACCGCAACGAACGTCGTAGTCGCTAAACTCCAGCACATCCATGCCGGGGAAGCCGCAGGTCGAAGCCATGGCGCGAACACCGGGCGTCAAATAGCCCAGGTCCTCGGCGATAAAGTTGAGCGGACCCAGCTCGTCGTAGGCGGTCTGGAATAGGTCCTTGCCCGGGCCCGCAAGCCAGCGGCCATCGGCGCATGCCTTACCTGCGGGGATACTGAAGTAGCTGTGGAAGCCCAAGAAGTGATCCAGGCGCACGCGGTCGTAGAGCGAAAACGCACGACGCAGGCGATCCATCCACCAGCTATAGCCGTTCTGCTTCATGTGGTCCCAGCGGAACGTCGGGTTGCCCCACACCTGGCCCTCGGGCGCAAAGTTGTCGGGCGGCGCACCGGAAATCTCAATCGCCTTGCCGGTATCGGACAGCCAGAAGTTCTCGGGCTCGCTCCACGCATCTGCCGAATCGTCGGACACGTACATAGGAATATCGCCGATAACCTCGATGCCCTTCTTGTGCGCATAGTTCATGAGCTCGCACCAAGC
Organism: Collinsella aerofaciens; assembly: GCF_040910185.1. GTDB lineage: Bacteria > Actinomycetota > Coriobacteriia > Coriobacteriales > Coriobacteriaceae > Collinsella > Collinsella aerofaciens_BF. Next base: position 1,416 of record NZ_JBDGBA010000015.1, read on the forward strand.
CAGGTCAAAGCGGTACTGCATGTACGCCTGAAGCTCGGCCTCGTTGTGGAAGCGCTTGTCGTCGATCAGATGCTCGTTGTAGCGCGCGACATCTGCCGGCCAATCGTGGCGCGACTCGCCCTCAAAGTACTTCTTAACGGCCATGTAGACGCAGTATTTCTCGAGCCAATCGGCATTGCGATGCTTAAACGCTGTGTACAGCGGGTCGGCATCCTCGCCGCCGCGGGTCTTCCAGGTCTCAAAGTCGGCGGCCAGCTCCTCGTGGCTTTCGGGCAGCAGGTCGATATTGCCTGCAAAGGCCGAAGGACCGGCGTAAGGGGAGCGGAAGAAGTCCGTGGGGTTGACGGGGAGAACCTGCCAGTAGCGCATGCCCATGGCGGCCAGATGGTCGATAAAACGACGCGTGGGCGCGCCGATCGTACCGGGCTTGCCGTCGTCGGTCGGCACCGATGTGATATGGCACACAACACCCGCACCGTGATCGAGCGGCTCCTGCAGGCGCTGCTCGGCATGGTGATAGATGATCGACGAGCCCAGCGGATACAGATCGAGCGTGACCGTACCGTTGTGGATCTCGCACTCGTGACCACTAATCACATCGCTCGCGCATTCGCCGAGCGCCGGAATCGTCACGCGGTGTGAATTGCGCAGGCTGCGGTTGATGATGACGGTCGCGGACTCGCCGTCGTTACCGGTGCGGTTGTAGGCCAGCACTTCGTCATTGAGCGCGAAGGCCTTGATTTCGCCGTCGATCATAAACGGCAACGCGCGGCGTACAGCAGATGCGTTCTTGACGATCGCAAACGTATCGAAGTCGTGCAGGTCTTCCTTGGTCGGCATGGTGCGACGATTGCCCGGATCGGTGAGACCCTCCAAGCCGTACTCGTCGCCATAATAGATCGAGGGAACGCCCGGGAACGTCATCTGCATGAGCGTCGCGAGCCAAAAACGGCTCTTGGCCAGGCCCATCGCGTTCTCGTCCAGACGCCATTTGCTGCGCTCGCACTCGGGCAGCTGCGACTCGTCGGGACCTCCGCCGAGCACCGAGATAATGCGCGGACGGTCGTGACTCGAAAGCAGATTGAGTGCGCATGACAGGGCCTCACGCGGATAGTTCTCGCGCAGGGTCTCGATATCCTCGGCAGCTTGGTAGGCGTTTTTGTAGCCCATCAAAAAGCCGATGACCATGTCGCGGAAGGGATAATCCATAGCAGAGTCCAGCTCGGACCCCTGTAGGTAGCGGCGCAGATGGCCGTAGCTGATCTTGTTGGAGGCGTCTTCCCAGACCTCACCGAGTAACAGTGCGTCAGGCTTTTCGGCGAGCACGGCCTTTTTGATCTCGGCCAGGAAGTCATCGGAAAGCTCGTCAGCCACATCCAAGCGCCAGCCGTGAGCGCCGGCACGCAGCCATTTGCGGATCACGCCGTCCTTGCCCAAGAGCCGCTCGCGTACCAGTTCGGAGCTCTCATTGATGGCGGGCATATTGCCCACGCCCCACCAACAGTCGTATGAGCCGTCCTCGTGGAAATAAAACGCATCGCGCCACGGCGAATCCTCGCTCTGCCACGCGCCCACGCCGGGGTAGTTGCCGTAGCGGTTGAAGTAGATCGAATCGTCGCCCGTGTGGTTGAACACACCGTCCAGAATGATGGAAATGCCCAGCTTCTCGGCCGCCTCGCACAGCTCGGTAAAGTCCTGCTCGGTGCCCAGAATCGGATCGATCTTGGTGTAATCGGCGGTGTCGTAGCGGTGGTTGCTCGCGGCTTCAAAAATGGGGTTGAGGTAGATGGCTGTAAAGCCCAGCTCGGCGATGCGAGGCAGGTCTTCCTGGATACCCTTGAGCGATCCGCCGTAGAAGTCCCAGGTCTTGATGGAGCCGTCCTCGGCGCGCTCGTACACAGGCGGTTCGTTCCAGTCCTCGACCATGCGGCGCTGAATGCCCTTACGCGGTTTTTCGACCTCGGCCAGTGTGCGCTCGCGCCAGTGCTCGTCGCGGGCATAGCGATCGGGGAAGATCTGGTAGACCATACCGCGCTCGTACCAGGTGGGACGGTTCTCACGGTGTTTGTAGACGGTGACCTGGAATGACGGCACCTCGGCGTAGTTGTAGGTTACGCCTTCGCCGCCGGTGCGTCCTTGCGGTGCGCCCAAGCGGACCTCGGGCTGGCCTTCGATATTGCAGATAAAGCTGTACCAGATAAGACTGGGCTCGGCGCACTCCAGCTCGGCGGTAAAGATGCCGTCGCCCTCGTGCGTCATGGGATACAGAGACTCACCGATCTCATCGACCCAGGTGCGCAGCGTAAGCGTTGCCTGCGCGGGGTCGGCATCCTCCAGAATCACGGAGAGCGAAAGGGTAGTTCCTGTGGTCACAGCGCCAAACGGAGTGCGAAACTGCGGCAGACGGCTGTTGTGTATCAATCTCATAGTACGGTCCAGTTCAATAGAATCATGACCTGCTGGCCATGGGCTTTACGCACAGGATGTAAGTATATCTGTTGAACACAGGCTGTATAAACAACATCCGTTTACCATCGGCGAACGGTTGTCCTAGAAAATCGTTTTACCAACTATCTACAGATAAGGGGCGCCCGGTTGGAGCGCCCCTTGCTAAGGGTTTGATGAGGTTTTGGATCGTCTGTGGACTAGCGGCGCTTGCGGGTGGCCGTTGCCTTGCGGACGGACGTCTTCTTGGTCGGAGCCTTTTCCTCGGCCGGAGCGGCGGGGGAGACCGGGGTCTCTTTGGCAGGCTCGGGCTTAGCCTCTGCCTTCGGGGCGGCCTTGACCTCAGCGGTCTTCGGCGCCGGCTTGGCCTTTACCTCGGCCTTGGGCTTCACTTTGGCAGCAGCGGGCTTAGCCTCTGCCTTGGGAGCAGCAGCCTTGGTCGTGGTCTTCTTGGCCGTCGTCGTGGCACGCTTGCGCGTGGTGGTCTTGGCGGCCGGCTTGGCTTCGACGGATGCCTCGGCCTTGGTCTCGGCGGGCGTCTCCTCGACTTTGGCGGCCGGCTTTGCGGCTGCCTTGGTCGTGGCGGCCTTCGTGGTCGTTGACTTCTTTGCCGTGGTCTTCTTGGCTGCCGTTGCCTTCTTGGCGGTCGTGGTCTTGGACGCGGTCGACTTCTTGGCAGTGGACTTGGCCGGAGCCTTAGCGGCCGGCTGGGCCTCGGCGGCCTCTGCCTTTACCTCGGGAGCAGCCTCGACATCGGCGGCCTTCTTGGCAGCGGCGGTCGTGCGCTTGCGCGTGGTCGTTGCCTTGGCAGCCGTTGTTTTTGTCGTGGCAGCCTTGGTCGTCGTAGCCTTCTTAGCGGTCGTCTTGCGGGTCGTGGTCTTCTTAACTGCGGGCTTTGCAGCGGGCTTGACTTCGGCCTCTGCCTCAGGAACAACCTCAGCCTTCACCTCAGGCTCGGCCTTTGCGGGCTCAGCCTCAACCGGCATCTCCTCGGTCTTGGGCTTCTCGGCGGCCACCGGCTCAGCTGCAGCCTCAGGCTCGTCGACAACAGCCGCCGGCCTCTCAATCTCCGGATGCATAAAGAAGTACAGGTCCAGATACTTATCGGCCGAGCGCGTCCAGCTAAAGTCCTGGCTCATGGCCTGTGTGACCAGCTGGTTCCAGGCCTCGCGGTTATCCCAGAACAGACGCGCCGCGCGGAACACCGCGTCGCCCATCTCGTCGCCGTTAAAGTTACTAAACGAGAAGCCCGTTCCCTCGCCGGTAAACTCGTTGTACGGGATCACGGTGTCCTTCAGGCCACCGGTCTCGCGCACGATGGGCAGCGTGCCGTAGCGCATGGCGATGATCTGCGACAGGCCGCAGGGCTCAAACTTCGAAGGCATCAGGAACATATCGGCGGCAGCATACATGCGCTGCGACAGCGCCGGATCGAACTCGATGCGTGCGGCCATGGTGCCGGGGTACTTGTCCTGGAAATAGCGTAGACCGTCCTCGTAGTCGCGGTCGCCGGTGCCCAGCACCGCCACCTGCACGCCGCCAGCCAGGATGCGGTCGAGCGCGTACATGACCAGGTCCATGCCCTTCTGGCGCGTCAGGCGCGTGACCATCACCATGAGCGGGCGGTCGTCGCGAACCTCGAGGCCCAGCTCCTCCTGCAGCTTGGCCTTGCACACGGCCTTGCCGGAACGGTCCTCCACGGTGTAGTTGGCGGCAATGCGCTTGTCGGTCGCCGGGTCAAAGCCCGCAACGTCGATGCCATTCAAAATGCCCTGCAGCGCGTACGAACGTTCGCGCAGAACGCCGTCCAGGCCCTCGCCAAATTCGGGCGTCTGGATCTCGTTGGCATAGGTGGGGCTCACCGTGGTAATGGCGTCGGCATAGCGCAGGGCGCCCAGCATGTAGTTGATGCTGCAGGCGTCGCAACGCAGCTGCGAGGCAGCCGCCGGAATATGCGCCACACCCAGGATGTCCTCCATTACGGTGTCGCTAAACTGGCCCTGGAACGCCACGTTGTGGATCGAGAACACGGTCTTTACGCGGTCATACAGCGGCAGGCCCTGGTAGAACTCGCGCAAAAACACGGGTGCCAGTGCCGTCTGCCAGTCGTTGCAGTGCAGGATGTCGCACTCAAAGCCGGCGGGCAGGTGCTGCAGGCTCTCGGTGATGGCCTTGGAGAAGAACGCAAAGCGCTCGCCGTCGTCAAAGAAGCCGTACGGATAGTCGCGCGCGAAGTAGCGCTCGTTGTCGATGAACATATAGGTGACGCCGTCGTGCTCGAGCTTCTCGAGTCCGCAGTACTCATTGCGCCAGCCCAGGCTCACGTAAAAGTCGGCAAAGTGCTCCATTTGCGCCTTGTATTCGTCCTTGATGGTGGTGTACTTGGGCACCATCACGATGACCTCGGCGCCGGCGCGCACGAGTGCCGCAGGCAGCGAGCCCGCCACGTCGCCCAGGCCACCGGTCTTAACAAACGGTGCGCACTCGGCCGAGGCAAACACGATCTGCATCTTTTTGCTGGAATCTGCCATATTGTCTCCCATGTTCCAATTCGAGAATAGCCGCCTGGCGCTAACCGGGCGGCTATTCTACATGTTACGAGCGATGTTGCGGTGTCAACGTTAACGTACGATGGTGGTGTCGGAAGTTAACGGAGCCTTGCCCAGCACCAGGATGTTCTCGGGTGTGCCGCGAAGCTCGGTGTTGGTGGGAACCACGTTGTTCTTGTCCAGAATGGCATTCTCGACGCGGGCGCCGCTCTTGATGATGCAGCTCTGGTTGATGATCGAGTTGGTCACCGAAGCGCCTTCCTCGACCACGACGCCGCGCGACAGGATCGAGTTACGCACGGTGCCCTTGATGATGCAACCGGCCGAGATGATCGAGTTGCAGGCGTGACTGCCGGTCGCATAGCGCGAAGGCGGCACGTCGTGAGCCTTGGTCAGGATCGGGCGCTCGGGATCGAAGAGCTGGTCGGCCACGGTCTGGTCGAGCAGGTCCATGCTGCGACGATACAGCGACTTCTCGCTAAACACGCCCACGACCTCGCCCTTGTATTCGTAGCTGCACACGTCGATGTTGCCAAAGTCGCCCTGGAGTGCCTCGAGCAGGTCAAGATAGTCGGCGGCCTGGTAGTGGTCGATGATCTCGAGCAGCGTCTCGCGGTTGACGATGCAGCAGTCCATAGAGGCGTTGTCGCCGTACACGACGCCGGCGCTCACACCCGTCAGGCGGCCGTTCTCGTTAATCTCGAGTTTGGTCTCGTCGTCGACGTTGCGCGTGGCCTTGCAGTACACCACGGTCATCTGGGCACCGGAGTTCTCGTGCGCGTCGATGATGGTGTTGAGGTCCATGTTAAAGATGATGTTGGTGCCCATCATCACGACGTAGGGCTTGTCCGAGCGCTGGAACAGCGTCTTGTTGGAGATGATATCGCGCAGCAGGAAGCGCATGCCGCCCTTGGTGGTGCCATACGCGTTGCCGGGCACCATGAACAGACCGCCCTTCTTGCGGTCCAGGCCCCAGTCCTTGCCCGAGCCCACGTGGTCAATCAGCGAGCGGTAGTTGCCCGGCATGACGACGCCAACGGTCTTAATGCCGGCATTCATCATGTTGGACAGCGGGAAGTCGATCAGGCGGTAGCGGCCCAAAAACGGAACGGACGCGATAGGGCGGTCCTTGAGCAGCACGCTGCCGTAGGTCGAAGAGTAGTTAGCGGTGATATAACCGATGGCCTTGCGATTGATCATCGGATCATTCCCCCTTCCCGATAACGACGTCATTTCCAACGACGGCCGTATCCTTGGTGGTATCGACAGAGCCGAGCTTCACGCCCTCTTCGACCGTGGAGTTCTCGCCCAAAATAGCGCGGCAGATGTGCGCACCGCTCTTAACGTGCGCACCCGGCAGCAGCACGGAGTCCTCGACCACGGCGCGCTCCTCGATGATGACATCGGTCGAAAGAATCGAGTGGCGAGCGGTGCCGTAGATCTTGCAGCCGTTGGAGACCAGGCAGTCGTCCAGGCGGCCGTCCGGGCCAATGTAGTGCGGCGGACGCGTGGTGATGTTGGACATGATGGGGAAGTGCTTGTCGAACAGATCGAACTCGGGGTTGTTGCCCAGCAGGTCCATCGAGGTCTCGTGGAAGCTGGCGATGGTACCGACGTCCTTCCAAAAGCCGTGGAACTCGTAGCTGTACAGGCGCTTGCCCTCGCCGAGCAGCTTGGGGATGATGTCCTTGCCAAAGTCGTGGCTCGAGCGCTGGTCCAGAGCGTCCTCCTCGAGCGCCTCGATCAGCACATCGGCCGAGAAGATGTAGATGCCCATGGACGCGAGATTCGAATCGGGCTTATCGGGCTTCTCGGTGAACTTGGTGATGCGGCCATCCTCGGGGTCGGTGGTCAGGATGCCAAAGCGGCTGGCCTCTTCCCAGGGCACGGGCATAACGCTCACCGTGAGGTCGGCGTTGTTCTCAATGTGCGTCTTGAGCATCTTGCGGTAATCCATGCGATATAGGTGATCGCCCGAAAGAATCAGGACGTACTTGGGGTCGTTGGCCTTGATGTAGTCGAGGTTCTGCGTAATGGCGTCGGCCGTGCCCGCATACCAGGCGCCGCCGGTCTGCGTCTCGTACGGCGGCAGGATCGACACACCGCCGTCGCGGCTGTCCAGATCCCACGCCTCGCCGGAGCCCACGTAGGCATGCAGCAGGTAGGGGCGATACTGCGTCAGAACGCCCACCGTGTCGATGCCCGAGTTGGAGCAGTTGGAGAGCGAAAAGTCGATAATGCGGAACTTGCCACCAAAGCTAACCGCCGGCTTAGCGATCTTTTGGGTGAGTGCCCCCAATCGGCTGCCCTGTCCTCCTGCGAGGAGCATCGCGATGCATTCTTTCTTACTCATCGATTTCTCCTTCTGTCATCGATGTTCCTAAACCCATTAGCGACGGGCGCGGCGCAACGTCACGCCCGTCGAGTAATGCCGTGCTGGCATAGGGGAGCTCGCGCGCCTTTAAGCGTGCCAGATCTCGTCGCGGTACTCGCGAATGGTGCGGTCGCTCGAGAACCAGCCGCTCGAGGCGGTGTTGAGCAGCGCCTTGCGGTTCCAGGTCTCCTGGTCGCCATAGCTGCCGGTGAGCTTCTCCCACGCATCCACGTAGCTGCGGAAGTCTGCCATGACCAGGTCGGGGTCGTTGTTGTTCATGAGCTCGTTGTAGATGCTCTCAAAGTTGCCCGAAAGGCCGGCAAACGTGTTGTCCTTGAGCTCGTCCATCACGCGGCCCAGGCGCTCGCGATCGTTGTTGAGCGTATCCCAAGCAAAGTAGCTGTTCGACGCCCAGAGCTGCTCGACCTCGGGGGCGGTTAGGCCAAAGATGGCCTCGTTCTCGCGACCGGCCAGGTCGGCGATCTCGATGTTGGCGCCGTCGAGGGTACCCAGCGTAATGGCGCCGTTCATCATGAGCTTCATGTTGGACGTGCCCGAAGCCTCCTTGCCGGCCGTGGAGATCTGTTCCGAGATCTCGGCGGCGGGGTAGATGAGCTGGGCGTTGCTCACGCGGAAGTTGGGGATAAAGCAGACCTTCATGACCTCGTTGACGCGCGGGTCGTTGTTGATGACGTCGGCCACGGAGTTAATGAGGCGGATAGTCTCCTTGGCAAAGGTGTAGCTCGAGGCAGCCTTGCCGCTAAAGATGAAGGTCGTCGGCGTCACGTGGAAGTTGGGATTCGCGATGCGACGGTTGTAGATGTCCATCACCTTCATGATGTTCATGAGCTGGCGCTTGTAGGCATGGAAGCGCTTTACCTGGACATCGAAGACGGTGCTGGGATCGATGACCAGACCGGTCTCGGCCTTGACGTAGGCGGCCAGGCGCTCCTTGTTGGCGCGTTTGGAGGCGCCCACGGCCTTCAGGAACTCGGTGTCGTTCTGGAACTCCTTGAGTTTCTCCAGCTCAAAGGCGTCCTTGAGCCAGCCGTCGCCAATGGCCTCGGTCACGAGCTTGGAGTAGGTGGGGTTGGCCTCGGCAAAGAAGCGACGGTGCGAGATGCCGTTGGTCTTGTTGTTGAACTTCTCGGGCGTCAGGGCATAGAAGTCCTTGAGCACGATGTTCTTGATGATGTCGGAGTGGATCTTGGCCACGCCGTTAACGCTGTGGCTGCAGATCACGGACAGGTTGGCCATGCGAATCTCGCCGTCCCACAGGATGGCGGTCTGACGCAGACGCTCCTGCCAGCCCTCCTGCGTGGTGTCGAACGACTCGTGCCAACGACGGCTGATCTCGTCGATGATCTGGTACACACGGGGGAGGAGCTTGGAGAACATGCCGATGGGCCACTTCTCCAGGGCCTCGGGCAGGATGGTGTGGTTGGTGTAGCTCACGACCTGCGTCACGATGTTCCAGGCGTCGTCCCACTCGAGCTTCTTCTCGTCGATCAGGATACGCATGAGCTCGGGGCCGCACATTGCGGGGTGGGTATCGTTGGTATGGATGGCCACAAACTGCGGCAGCAGCTCCCAGTTCTCGCCGTGCTCCTTCTCAAAGGTGTCGAGCAGGCTGTAGATGCCGGCCGAAACAAACAGGTACTCCTGCTTCAGGCGCAGCAGACGGCCGTGCTCGCCGGCGTCGTTGGGGTAGAGGATGGCGCTGATGGCCTCGGCCTCGGCGCGCTCGGCGTCGGCCAGGGCATAGTCGCCGCGGTTGAAGGCCTCCAGGTCAAAGTGCTCCTCGACCGGCTCTGCGGCCCAGACGCGCAGCTTGTTGACGGTCTCGCCGGCATAGCCCACAACGGGGATGTCGTAGGGGACGGCCAGGATGTCCTGCGTGTCCACCGTGCGGTAGAACGTGCGGCCGTTCTCCTCAAAGCCCTCGACGTGACCACCAAACTTAATGGTCACGGCTTTGTCCTGACGGCGGACCTCCCAGGGGTAGCCGTGGGTGAGCCACTCGTCGGTTGCCTCGACCTGGCTGCCGTTAACGATTTCCTGCTTAAACAGGCCGTAGCGGTAGCGCATGCCGTTGCCGTAGCCGGCAATGCCCTCGGCTGCCATGGAATCCAGGAAGCATGCGGCCAGACGGCCCAGGCCACCGTTGCCCAGCGCCGGATCGGGCTCCTGGTTCTCGATGACCGACAGGTCAAAGCCCATGTCGTCGAGCGCCTCGGCGACCATGTCACGCACGCCAAAGTTGAGCAGGTAGTTGTCGAGCAGGCGGCCGATCAAAAACTCGATCGAGAAGTAGTACACGCGCTTTTTGCCCTCGGCGGTGGCGCGGGCGTCGCTCTTGGTGGCAACGGTGCGCGCCTTCTCGGCCACGAGCTTGGCCAGGGCGTTAAAGCGGTCAAGGTCGCTGGCGGCCTCGACGCTCTTGCCGCTGATGCTCATGACGGCATCGCGATAGAGCTCGGTAAACTCCTGCTTGTTGTCGAAGATCTTATTCATACGTTCCTTTCCCCCGGGGATGTTTCTCCCGGAACGGTTATGACTTGTATCCTACGCCCCATCGGGGCGGGTGATTACAGCTGTAACGGCTTTGTTACGCATTCTTGGCAGACGACTTAACAGAAGCAGATTTGGCCTTGGTAGTGGCCTTTTTGGCAGCCGGCTTCTTGGCCGCGGTAGCCTTGGCAGCGGGCTTTGCGGCAGCCCTAGTCTTGGCCTTGGCGGTCGTGGCCTTCGCCTTAGCCGGAGCCTTCTTGGCAGCCGCAGGCTTGGGCTTCACCGAGGACGCACGCTTGCGCGTCGCCTTCTTGGGCGTCTCGACCACCGGCGGCTTGTAGCTGCTGGGACCGCGGCGCTTAAGCACCACGCCTGCCAGGCCGGGCACCTTAATCTCAATGGAGTCCATCTGCCCGTTCCAGGGATAGGGCTCGCTCGAGCAGGTGTAGGGCTCATCGCCGGCATAGCCGCTGCCGCCAAACTCGGGACGGTCGGAATCGAAGATGACCTCCCAGTCGCCCTCGCGTGGCACGCCCACGCGGAAGCTCTCGTAGCTCGCCGGGTCAAAGTTGATCAGGATCACCAGGTCGTCGTCGATGTCCTCGCCCTGGCGCACAAAGCTCACGATGGACTGCTTGGAGTTGTCCGCATCGATCCAGGTAAAGCCGTCGTCGGTGTAGCCGCGCTCGTACAGAGCGGCCTCGGCGGTGTACAGGTGGTTAAGCGCCTTGATAAACGCCTGATGATGCTTGTGAGTCTCGTACTCCTCGGTCAGGAACCACTGGATTGACTCGTAGTAGCGCCACTCAATGAACTGGCCGATCTCGTTGCCCATAAAGTTGAGCTTGGCGCCGGGGTGCGTCATCTGGTAGAAGGCCAGCGTGCGCAGGCCGGCAAACTGGCGCCACCAGTCGCCCGGCATGCGGCCGATCAGCGAGCACTTGCCGTGCACGACCTCGTCGTGGCTCAGCGGGCAAATGAAGTTCTCGGTAAAGGCGTACATGATGGAGAACGTGAGCAGCCCGTGGTTGCCGGGACGCCACGGAAAATCGGTCTGCATGTAGTGCAGGGTGTCATTCATCCAGCCCATGTCCCACTTGTAGTGGAAGCCCAGGCCGCCGTCCTGCGGCGGATAGGTTACGAGCGGCCACGCGGTGGACTCCTCAGCCATCATCATCACGTCGGGGTAGTGCGCCTCCACGGCGCAGTTGACCTGACGGATAAACGCGCTGGCGTCCAAGTCCTCCTCGGTACCGTACTTGTTGAACTTCTTTTGGCCGGGATCGTCGATGCCAAAGTTGAGGTACAGCATGCTGGACACGCCGTCCATGCGAATGCCGTCCACGTGGAAGTTCTCGAGCCAGTACAGCACGTTGGAGACCAGGAAGGAGCGGACCTCGCCGCGGGCGAAGTCGAACTTGTGCGTGCCCCAGTTGGGGTGAATCTCGTGCTCAAACAGCATGTGGCCGTTAAAGGTGGCAAGGCCGTGGGAGTCGGCGCAAAAACCGCCGGGTACCCAGTCCATGATCACGCCGATGCCCGCCTCGTGGCACGCATCGATAAAGTGCATAAGCTGCTGCGGATTGCCGTAACGCGACGTGGCAGCATAGTAGCCGGTCGTCTGGTAGCCCCAGGAGCCATCGAAGGGATGCTCCATAAGCGGCATGACCTCGATATGCGTATAGCCCATGTCGCGCACGTAGTCTACGAGCTCCACCGACAGGTCGTCGTAGGTGTAGAACTCGCCGCGCTGCGCGGGGAAGGGGTCCATGGGGCCGGGGTAGTTGCCGTACTCGTCGGGCTCGCCCTGCGGCGCGTCGCCGTGGCGCTTCCACGAGCCAATATGCACCTCGTAGATGTTAAGGGGCTGCGTCATATGGTTGTGGCCGGCACGGCGCTTGAGCCACGCGGCGTCGTTCCACTTGTAGCCATCGAGGGTCCACAGCACGCTGGCGGTACCCGGAGGGCACTCGGCCTTAAAGGCATACGGATCGGCTTTGTAGAGCTTCTCGCCCTCGTTGGTCTCGATAAGGTACTTATAGAGTTGGCCTTGCTCGGCGCCAGGAATAAAGCCTTCCCAAATAGCGCTCGTATGCATGGGCACCAGCGGGTTGGCTTCCTCATCCCAGTCGTTAAATTCGCCAATGACATGGACGCTTTTTACATCGGGCGCCCAAACGCAAAAGCGCCAGCCGCGCGTACGGTTCTGCGTGTCGGGATGCGCGCCCATCTTTTCCCAGCTGCGCTCCCACGTGCCGATGCCAAATAGGTAGACATCGTCCTTGGTGAGCTCCGGTGCATGCGGGGCGGCTTTGCGGGTAGCAGGCTTTTTGGTTGCTGGCTTTAGCTTTGTATCGCTCACGTTTGATCCCATCATGACGCGGCAGCGTGTTGCCTTGGTGACTAGATGCGAAAGGTCCAAGGCTGCACGAATCGAAGGGACGGCGATAGTTCTATGATCCGTTCCACCTCGCGTGCTCGGTGGAACTTTCGGCAGAAACTACGATAACACCTGTACGTTAGTTTTATGGACGAAAGCGGATTTGCGAGGGCGTTTAATCGGTAAGCGACATGTTTATACCACTGGCAGAATTGCCGTGGTAAAACCCTTGACAGTTTTACCAATTAGGGTTTCAAAACTGATAGGCTTACGTTTGGTAAAACGTTTTTAGCAGGTTGTTTACCATTTGACATCGAAAGGCTCGTTTATGGACCACATCGCTGCCCCAAGTGTTGCTTTTATTTTCGATTGCGACGGAACACTGGTTAATAGCTCCCCCGTCTGGGGCCATGCGCAGACCGAGTTATTGCGCCGTCATGGCATTGATGTAACGGTCGACGATTTTGCCCAGTTTGAGCATTTGTCGCTCGAGGACGAGTGCGAGGCCTACCACGACACCTGGGGCGTTGGCGCGAATGGCGAGGAGCTGTATCGCGAGCTGGGCGAGATTTTGATTGATGGGTACTCCAAGGTGCCGCCGCGCGAGGGGCTCCTGGCATTTTTGGAGCAGGCGAAGGCGACGGGTATTGCCATGTGCGTGGCCACGTCCACGCCGACCGACCTGGTGCAGTCCGCCCTTGCGAGTGCTGGCCTTGATCGCTACATGGAGTTTATTACCACGACGGGCGAGGCGGGGCGCTCTAAGCAGTTCCCCGATGTGTACGAGCTGGCGCTGCGTCGCATGGAAGATCGCCATGGGCACAAGTTTGAGCGTGCGTGGGTGTTTGAGGACGCAGTCTTTGGACTTAAGAGCTCTGGCGCTGCTGGCTTTAAGCGCGTTGGTATCTATGACCCGCACGGCCGTATGGAGCGCGATGAGGTGCGTGCCAACTGCGACATCTTTATCGACAGCTACGAGGACCTGGACCTGGCCCACGTGCTTTCGTTTGAGGGCTAGGCGAGGGCCGTGGCTTGCAAAGTATTAGTTGTTTGCGGCTCGCCGGTGGTGGCGAGCACGGATTTGCTTCAGCAGCTGGCAGGGGAGTGCGACCACATCGTAGCCGTAGACCGCGGCCTGGACGCCCTGCTGGGCGCGGGGCTGGGCTGTGACGTCTACGTGGGCGACGCCGACACCGTTAGTGATGAGGGACGAGCTCTGGTCGATGCCGCTGCCGATTTTGAAGTGGAACGCCACGACCCCTACAAGGACTACACCGATCTAGCACTGGCCCTAGACACCATCCGTCGTCGCTGGCCAGCCGCCGAAGTGGTAGCAACCTGCGCCACCGGCGGCCGCCCGGACATGGCCCTGTCTGTGCTAGGGCTACTGGCAAGCTATGCGGACGCTCCTGTCTGGATCGAAGAAGACGAAGTGACGGCCAGAATCCTGCACAAGGACGAGACCTGGACCATCGAGGGCGCCGAGGGCAAAACCTTCTCCATCATCGCCATCGCTCCCAACACCAAGGTAAGTGAACGCGGCCTAGAGTGGGAGCTAGACCACAGCCCTCTAGGCCTGTTAGCCGACACCGGCATCAGTAATGTCGTAAGATCCACCGCCAAGATCCAAGTCCACACCGGCACCGTCATCGCTTACCTCTACAAGTAAGGTCTATCGCATCAGGGTTTTATCGGGACGGTGGATAGAAATAATTGCTCGAAGAGTGATTATTTCTGCCCCGTCCCAGGAAAACCCGTAAGTGCGAGAATCAATCCAAAAAAGTTCTTGCACAACTAAGAATCTTCCCTTATAGTATCTCCTCGTCACGGGGGCGTAGCTCAGCTGGGAGAGCGCTTGACTGGCAGTCAAGAGGTCAGGGGTTCGATCCCCCTCGTCTCCACCATCGTGAATGCAAGGCCACTCAATTGAGTGGTCTTTTTATTTTTAAACTCTCAGTCTCCTATCTGGGGATTGGCTTCCGTTGTGTGTGTTCGAAACCACCACATCGATGTCTGCCTCCAAGTGGGAGATTATGCTTCGACGTCCTGTCTACTCCAAAAAGTTCATAACCAGAGAGATCATAGATTCCTTTTCTTCAGGTCTCGACTCAGCAATCATGAGCGCAACAGCAACAAGCGTGCTGTCTGCGATTCGTTTGTCTAAGCCGCGAAAAAGCAGTCCGTTGCGATCTAGATAGTAGAGAAAGAGACTGCATCCGATTCGCTTGTTTCCATCGAGAAATGAATGGTTTTTGATGATGAGGTACAACAGATTTGCTGCCTTTTCCTGTACGGATGGGTAGAGGTCTTGGCCTCCAAACGACTGATTGATTACCGAGATGCTGCTGCGGAAGGACTCATCTTTTTCTACGCCAAACAGGTCGCTCGTAAATCGGCTGCGCATTTGGGCTATTAATCTCATACAGAGCTCGTATTCGAGTGTGTATATCCCAGTTTGTCCCTTGGGCCGATCAATGGATTCACGATCGTACTCATCGAGCAGTTTAAAGACGTCTATATAGCTCTCAACGATATCGAGTATCTCACGAGAGCCGAGGTCCTCGGGTAGACGTTCGATAATCTGAGCGACCGTCCCTAGTTGCTCGAGTCTGCGCTCGTTTTCGACATGCCCTTGAATAATATACCTGTGGAGCACATTGGTTGCCCAACGTCGGAATTCAACGCCACGTTGGGATTTAACGCGGTAACCTACAGAAATAATTACATCAAGGCTATACAGAGTAGTTGGGCGGTCTGAGCTGCATTTTTGCAAAATATGCAAATTGCTTTTCTGCTCAAGCTCACCTTCAGCGAAGACATTTTTAATATGGCGCGAAACCACTCCGATAGATCTGTCAAATAGCTGTGCCATTTGGGCTTGAGTCAGCCAAACCGTTTGGCTGTCTAGGTTGACAGGAATCGTGACCTCTCGGTCGTTGGATTCAAAGAGAACTATCTGATTGTCATTCATTTTCGCGCTCCACATCAATCCATTGGGCACATGCATGCCCAATTCGGTACTCGATTGTCTGCCGAGCTTTATGGGTGTCGGCCAGCAGGGGCGCGAACCTGCCTAAGGGCTCTGAGTGACGGTCGCTGTGAATAAAGCATCCATCTCGCCGATACGTACCATTGGGGGCCTCCGTACCGGCTCACGTTGCCCGTATACCTTTAATACCATTCTATCACATATAGAACGCATGTTCTATATGTATTTTCTTTCATTTTCGGTGAACCTCGCACTGGAAGACGTGATCGTCAACCCCGCCCGATAGACATTACGCCCACAACTAGCTGCATCCCAAAAGTTGTCCAACAATCTGCCTCAAAATGCATTGACTCCGTAGCCAGGCGTGTCTATTGTGCGATGAGCATTCTCGCAATCGACACTCGCGCCCACCCCGCAAAAAGTTGCGCAATTACCTTCCCGGTTTTGTACAAAGTTTGTTAGCCAAACTTAATAGTTTGAGCAATTCACGCCCTCAGCAATACAACTCAGGCGGTGCTCACCAACCCACACACCCCCATAAACCTGCGGCTATGTGCGCAAGACGGTACAATATCCCTCATAATCACGGCAAATAAACGATATGTTGCTCAACACACCCCAAAACGTATGGGCCACCTGCTGTGCTAGGATACCTAAGACACATGGGTTCAACTGTGCTCACGGCTTCAGCAGGCCGCAAAGCGCAGGGTCGATCAGCATCCGGCCGTAACGGCGGTGCCAGAAAAACCACGAACTCCAATAGCGTCGTCATGCGTATCGTATTGAATGGCTTTGTTCTTTTCTCTGTACAGACTGCTCATTCGAATCGATATTTCGTGACAATTCGCAGCAGTCCTGCAGTTGTTTGCGTGCGGTCCAGTTTTGTTCCCGCTTGACTGGATCGCACGCAGCCAGCTTGAGTCGCGGTCATTTTTGCGATACACGTCCGCGACTCTAGCCACTGCACTCATACATACCGTTCACGGTGGGGCAGAGCCACGTGCTTGTCTAACTGGGCTCAGGGTTTGAATATGGAGCGCCTTCGCGCACAAGCGCCCTGGCGAAGCCATACCCAAACCCCGTGAGTCACACGTAAGACAGCAAGGGGGTGGTGCTCGTGTGGTATGTGATTCAGGTCATTAACGGTCGCGAAGATGTAGTGCGCGAGCGCATTGAGCACGTGGTGCCGGCTGGCGCCATACAGGAGCTCTTTTATCCCCAATTTCAAACCGAGATTAAGGTACACGGCGAATGGGTCGATACGACAAAGCCGCTCTTTCCCGGATATCTTATCTGCGATACGGCAGATCCTCGCACCGTGCAACAGTATCTGCTGCGCATGGACGACTTTGCCCGGGTGCTATCCCAGGACGGTCGGTTTGTGCCGTTGGCAAAAGAAGAGGTCCAGCTTATTGGTGGTTTTACGCATAAGGGAGACCGCGTAGTTCCTATGAGCGAAGCCTTAAAGGACGGCGACCAGGTCGTAGTGACGGCGGGTCCGCTGCTGGGCCACGAAGGGCTTATCAAAACCATTAACAGACGCAAGAGCACTGCTTTTTTGGAGCTCAACCTGTGCGGCCGACGCGTAACCACCCGCGTTGGCCTCGCCGTGCTTTCGGCCGAGCAGCGCACAATGCGAAACCTTAAAAAGGCGATCGCCTAACTGTAGGCGACTGTTTAAAGGGACAGGGAGGATCCCCGGGGGGCGGGGACGTAGGTTTGAAGGAAATATTGTCAGAAAAAACTGAATATACAGAAGGAGCGCCAGTGGGGGCTGCGCTGGTTGCCCAGGCCATGAAGAGCGGCGACGTAAGCATGCGCTACAAGGCCATGCATTCAATTAAAGATTGGGACCGCACGCGCCTGGCCTACCGCACCGCCAAGCGCGTCTTCGACATCGTATTCAGCGGCTGCGTGCTGGCCGTCATAGCCGTGCCGAGCCTTGTGCTCGCCGCGGCCATTCGCCTGGAGAGCGAGGGCAACCCCTTCTACAGCCAGATCCGCGTGGGCCAGACCCACCGCGACGGCAGCCTGTCCACCTTCCGCATGTGGAAGTTCCGCTCCATGTACAGGGATGCTGACGAGCGCCTCGCAGAGCTCAAGGGACAGAACGAGATCGCCGGCGCCATGTTCAAGATGAAGGACGACCCGCGCGTAACCAAGATCGGCAAGTTCATCCGCAAACACTCCATCGACGAGTTCCCGCAGTTCCTGAACGTATTCCTGGGCCAGATGTCCGTCGTGGGCCCGCGCCCGCCTCTGCCCAACGAGGTCGCGGAGTACACCGAGTTCGACCTGCAGCGCCTGGCTGTCAAGCCCGGGATAACCGGCTGGTGGCAGGTGACGGAGCGCAACTCGACCGGCTTCGACGGCATGGTCCGCCGAGACTTGGAGTACATCGCCAACCGGGGCATCTTCACCGACCTCAAGATTGTGATCCTCACGGTTATTGAGGTCATCACCGGTAAGGGTGCGTGCTAATGCTCGAGGACTATTCGAAATACTCTGAGTTGAATCGCGTTCCCGTAATCGATGTTCCGATCACGGGAACCAATATGTACGAGTGTGTCGAGTTTCTTACTCGTCATATAGATGAGCTTCACGGTGAGTATATTTGCGTTTCCAATGCGCACACATCGGTTATGGCCCATGACGACCCTTCCTATTGGGCCTGCCAAGCTGACTCCCTCATGTCCGTTCCCGACGGTAAGCCCTTATCGGTTGTCGGACGAAACACAATCGAGTCAATGGGGCGCGTGACCGGACCGGACCTGATGCGTGAAATATTTAGCATTTCCGTGCAGCAAGGATGGACTCATTACTTCTACGGTAACGAGCAGAAGAATCTCGAGGCTCTCAAAGAATCACTGCAAGAGGAATATCCGGGTTTGAAAATCGCCGGCATGGAGCCTTCGGTCTTCCGCCCACTCTCCGATAGCGAGAAACAAGACCTATCGCGACGCCTCGCAGAATCGGGCGCAGACTTTGCATGGATCGCTTTGGGCGCACCCCGTCAGGAAGTCCTCATGCATGAGCTTAAAGGCGGCCCTCAACCGTTGATGATAGGCGTTGGAGGCGCGTTCAATGTTCTCGCTGGCGTGGTGCCAGAGGCGCCGATATGGATGCAAAACCTGAGTCTCGAGTGGCTATACAGACTTATTCAAGAGCCAAAACGGCTTTTCAAACGATACCTCGTAACCAATACGAAATTCCTCTTTTACCAGTTTACAAAAGCCAAACGTAAGGAAGGCAAATAGATGAAAGATTCGACCACCTTTAAAGACAAGACCCTGATGATCACGGGCGGCACCGGCTCGTTCGGCAACACCGTGCTCAAGCACTTCATGAACACCGACCTGGCCGAGATCCGCATCTTCTCGCGCGACGAGAAGAAGCAGGACGACATGCGCCACCGCCTGCAGGAGAGGTCCCCGGAGCTCGCCTCCAAGGTGCGCTTCTTCATCGGCGACGTCCGCAACGCCCAGAGCGTGCGCGACGCCATGCACGGCGTGGACTACATCTTCCACGCCGCCGCCCTCAAGCAGGTGCCCTCCTGCGAGTTCTTCCCCATGGAGGCCGTCCGCACCAACGTCATCGGCACGGACAACGTGCTGCACGCCGCCATCGAGGAGGGCGTGGACCGCGTCGTGTGCCTGTCCACCGACAAGGCCGCATACCCCATCAACGCCATGGGCAAGTCCAAGGCCATGATGGAGTCCATCATCTACGCCAACGCCCGCAACGGCGCCGGACGCACCACCATCTGCTGCACCCGCTACGGCAACGTCATGTGCTCGCGCGGCAGCGTCATCCCGCTGTTCATCGACCGCATCCGCAAGGGCGAGCCGCTCACGGTCACCGACCCCAACATGACCCGCTTCCTCATGAACCTGGACGAGGCCGTGGACCTGGTGCAGTTCGCCTTCGAGCACGCCAACCCCGGCGACCTGTTCATCCAGAAGGCGCCGGCCTCCACGATCGGCGACCTCGCCGAGGCCGTCCAGGAGGTCTTCGGCCGCGTGGGCACCCAGGTGATCGGCACCCGCCACGGCGAGAAGCTCTTCGAGACCCTCATGACCCGCGAGGAGCGCCTGCGCGCCGAGGACATGGGCGGCTACTACCGCGTGGCCTGCGACTCGCGCGACCTGAACTACGACAAGTTCGTCGTCGACGGCGAGGTGGAGACCCAGGCCGACGAGTCCTACACCTCCCACAACACCGAGAGGCTCGACGTGGAGGGCACCATCGCCAAGATCAAGACCGCCGAGTACGTGCAGCTGGCCCTGGAGGGCCGCGAGCACGAGGCGGTGCAGTAGGGTGCGCGTCCTCGTCACCGGCGCCAGGGGCTTCGTCGGCAGGAACCTCTGCTGCGCGCTGAAGAACATCCGCGACGGCAAGGACCGCCGCAAGAAGTACGCGGGCCTGCTGCCCCTCGAGGTCATGGAGTACGACATCGACTCGACCCCAGGGGAGCTGGAGGACTACTGCTCGCGCGCCGACTTCGTCTTCAACCTGGCCGGCGTCAACCGCCCCGAGGAGCAGTCCGAGTTCATGGAGGGCAACTTCGGGTTCGCCTCCACGCTGCTCGAGACGCTCGAGCGCCACGGCAACAGATGCCCCGTCATGCTCTCCAGCTCCGCGCAGGCGAGCCTGTCGGGCCGCTTCGAGGGCTCCGTATACGGCGAGTCGAAGCTCGCGGGGGAGGGGCTCTTTCGCGATTATTCCGAGCTCACGGGGGCGCCTGTGCTCATCTACCGCTTCCCGAACCTCTACGGCAAGTGGTGCCGCCCGCGCTACAACTCCGCCGTGGCCACCTTCTGCGACGCCATCGCCAACGGCCGCCCCTACACCGTCAACGACCCCTCCGTGGAGCTGGAGCTCCTCTACATCGACGACCTCGTCGACGAGATGCTGGGCGCCCTGCTGGGCGAGGAGCACCGCTGCGGCTATGAGGGCCTCGAGCGCGTCGACGGTGACGGGTTCTGCTACGTCCCCGTCACCGACGTGAAGTCCCTGGGCGAGATCGTCTGCCTGCTCGACGGCTTCCGCGACAGCCGCGAGACGCTCTCGGTGCCCGACCTGACGGATGGGTCCTTCTCCAAGAAGCTGTGGAGCACGTTCCTGTCCTACTACGAGCCGGGGCACTTCGCCTACGGCCTCAGGCCCAACGTGGACGACCGAGGCTCGTTCACCGAGTTCCTGCGCACGCCCGAGCGCGGCCAGGTCTCGATCAACGTCTCGAGGCCCGGCATCACCAAGGGCAACCACTGGCACATGAGCAAGTGGGAGAGGTTCCTGGTGGTCTCCGGCACCGCGAGCATCAAGCTGAGGAAGGTGGGGGCGGACGCCGATGGCAACCCGTTCCCCGTCGACGAGTACACCGTCTCCGGTTCCGACATGCGCGCCGTGGAGATGGTCCCCGGCTACACGCACTCCATCACCAACCTGTCCGACACCGAGGACCTCGTGACGGTCATGTGGGCCAACGAGCCCTTCGACCCCGAGAGCCCCGACACCTACTACGAGGAGGTCTAGCCGCATGGGCAAGGACTATTCCGATATCGCATTCAGGGACGACGGCCGCCTGAAGCTGCTGATCATCGTGGGCACGCGCCCCGAGGTCATACGCCTGTCCGAGGTCATCAAGAAGTGCCGCCGCCACTTCGACTGCCTGCTGGCGCACACCGGGCAGAACTACGACTACACGCTCAACGGCATCTTCTTCTGCGACCTGTCGCTTGACGACCCGGACGTCTACCTGGACGCCGTGGGCGCCGACCTGGGCGAGACGGTGGGCAACATCATCGCGGCCTCGTACAAGCTGATGGTCCAGGTGCAGCCCGACGCGCTGCTGATCCTGGGCGACACCAACAGCTGCCTGTCCGCCATCGCGGCCAAGAGGCTCCACATCCCGATCTTCCACATGGAGGCGGGCAACCGCTGCAAGGACGAGTGCCTGCCCGAGGAGACCAACCGCCGCATCGTCGACGTGATCTCCGACGTCAACCTGGCATACTCCGAGCACGCCCGCCGCTACCTGAAGGACACCGGCTGCGCCCCCGAGCGCACCTACGTCACCGGGTCGCCCATGGCCGAGGTCCTGCGCGCGAACCTCGACAAGATCGAGGCCTCCGACATCCTCTCCGAGCTCGGGCTGGAGCCGAAGAAGTATATGCTCCTCTCGGCCCACCGCGAGGAGAACATCGACACCGAGGCCAACTTCACGAGCCTGTTCACCGCCATCAACGCGCTGGCCGAGAGGTACGACATGCCGATCCTGTACTCCTGCCACCCGCGCTCCCGCAAGCGCCTGGAGGCGACCCGCTTCCAGCTCGACCCGCGCGTGCGCATGCACGAGCCCATGGGCTTCCACGACTACAACTGCCTGCAGATGAACGCCTTCGCGGTGGTCTCCGACTCCGGCACGCTGCCCGAGGAGTCGAGCTTCTTCGCTAGCGTCGGCCGCCCGTTCCCGGCGGTGTGCATCCGCACCTCCACCGAGCGCCCCGAGGCACTGGACAAGGCGTGCTTCACGCTGGCCGGCATCAGCGAGCGCGGCCTGCTGCAGGCGGTCCGCACCGCCGTCGAGCTCGACGCGGAGGGGTCGCTGCCCGAGGCGCCCGTTCCCGACTACGCCGACGAGACCGTGTCCACGAAGGTGGTCAAGATCATCCAGAGCTACACCGGCGTCGTGGACAAGATGGTGTGGAGGAAATCTTAGCCATGGGCGCTGGGTACAGATTGCTTGATGGTATCTCGCGAGCTTATAACAAATTGCTCTTGCTTCCTGCCCTACGACGTTCCTTTGCATCATGCGGTAAAAACGTAACCATCGGTCGTCGTAGCGAAATTCAGGGGATTGAAAATATTTACATGGGACATGATGTATATATTGGCCCAGGAGCAACGTTTCTGACGACCCGTGCGAAGATTCATATCGGCAATTACGTCATGAGCGGCCCTCATCTCACAATTATTACTGGAGACCATCGTACAGATGTTCTCGACCGACCCATGATGACGCTTGATGAGTCGGACAAGCTTCCAGAGAATGACCAAGATGTCGTCATCGGCAATGATGTATGGATTGGCAGCGGCGTAACGATTCTTAAGGGCGTTAGAATTGCCGACCATTGTGTGATTGCTGCCGGTGCGGTAGTGACAAAAGACGTTGGCCCGGAGTTTTCAATCTGGGGGGGGCTTCCAGCTCGCCGTCTAAGCTTTCGGTAAGAGGAAATTAATGACTAAAGGTTATCCGCACGTCCATGCAAAGGTGCTGATGGTCGGACCCGATCTCTCTCTTCACGGCGGAATTGTCTCAGTCGTGAAAGGTTATCTAGACGCAGGTCTCCCTGAGGCATGCGATGCCTTTGAGTACCTGGGGACGGGCATCGGTTCCTCAAAGCTCGGTAAATCCGTCGCATTTTCCCGAGCGTTGATTCGCTATGCGATGATCATGCCATCCTATGACATCATTCATTTACACATTAGCGCCCGTGGCTCCTACAAACGTAAGTCAATTATGGCTCGTATGGCCCACAAAGCAGGCAAGTACGTAATACTCCACGATCACGATGGCGAGTTTAAGAAGGCTTTCGAAGAGGGCGGAGATCCCTACCGTCGTGATGTAAGAAAGACCTTTAGTATCGCCGACCGAGTTGTGGTTCTGTCGGAAGAGTGGCGCGACTACTTTTCAAAAAACGTTTGCGACCTGGAGAAGATTGACGTTGTTCATAACGGTGTCAAAGTTCCAGACCAGCCGTGCTCACCTTGTTCGCGTCAAGACGTCCTTTTTTTAGGACGTCTTGACGCGCGCAAGAGCCCTGACGTGCTCTTGCGCGCGTCAAGAGAAATGCTGTCGCGTTTTCCCGGCACCAAGGTCGTATTCGGCGGAGACGGAGAGGTCGAAAAGAATAAATCTCTTGCGGCAGAGCTCGGTATTGCCGACCGCTGCGAGTTCCACGGCTGGGTCGCGGGCGCAGAACGCGAAGAGCTCTTTGAGCGGGCCGCGGTGTACTGCCTCCCCTCCAAAAACGAGGGGCTCCCCATGAGCGTTCTTGAAGCCATGGCTAGAGGAATTCCAACTGTCGCCACTCCCGTTGGCGGAATTCCTCAAGTAATTAATGATGGTGTTGATGGGGTTCTGATTCCGGTTGATAACCATCAAGCTCTGGCCGTTGCATTGAGTCATCTTCTCGAATCAAGCGAGCTTAGAAAAGAAATGGGATCTTTGGCCCGAAAAAAGATACTCAGCTCATTCGATATCAATCTACTCTTGAGCGAAATACTCGACATCTACTGCAATGCTACCAGCGGTAATTAGAGGATTAAATTGAATTCAAATAAGTTAACACATGAAGCTGGGCATATTGTTTTTGTTCACCCTTCCCTGATGGGTGGCGGGGCCGAGCGCGTCTCGCTTGCGCTCGCGTCGTACTTCGTTGCTCATGGTATTAGGTTTACCTATCTCCTGACTAAAAGTAACGTTGTTGAATACGATGTTCCCGAAGGAGTCGAGGTGCGTTCTGAGTTTGCAAGCGCTACGCTCAAGCCATTCGACCAAATTAAGCTTATACGACGTTTTATTTCCGAGCGGCCCAATGCTACGGTTATTTCCTTTTTACCTCATCAAAACATGTATACGCTTATCGCGACCATCGGACTTCCAAACAGGGTTATTGTTTCAGTGCGAAACGATCCGAGATTCGATTTTCCTGGCAATAAGATCCTCGCATTCATTAGAAACATGTTGTATCGCAGGTCCGATGCAATTGTGTTCCAGACAAATAGCCAGGCAAGTTTAATGCCGAGATACCTTCAGGCGAATTCCAAAATCATTTTAAATCCAATATCTAGTGAACTTCCTGAACCGTATTCTGGGCTTAGAAGAAAAGCAATCGTCACATCGGGACGGCTTGAACTTCAAAAAAATCACTCGATGACAATCAGGTCATTTGCGCTGTTTCATAAAAAACACCCTGAATATACTCTTGAAATCTTTGGCAAGGGAAGTCTTAAATCAGAACTAGAAAGCCTTGTTCATAGCCTTGACATGGATGATTCAATCAAATTTATGGGCTTTTCTTCTGACGCTCTTATGCACATTAGAACTGCATCGGCTTTTGTAATGTCATCAAAGTTCGAGGGTCTATCTAATTCGATGCTTGAGTCCTTGTGCATGGGGGTTCCAACAATTTGCACCAAATGTGGCGGTGGTGGAGCAGAAGCAGTTATTCGGAATGGCGTGAACGGCATTTTGGTCGATATTGATGACGATCTTGCTGAGAGCGAAGCGTTCAACAGGATCGTTGAAGATCAATCATTCTCGAATCTACTGTCTAATAATGCCCTGATGTTAAGGCAGTCCCTATCTTTAGAAACTATTGGCAATGAATGGGCAAATCTTCTCTTTAAATAGAATCGCCCAAACGTCTCCAATAAGGAAAACAGAATTGCATTATCAGTTGAAACAATACAATCATAATAGAAGAATCACTGACCTGTTGTTAGCAATAGCAGTGATTTCCGGCCTCATGGTTCCCTTTCTTCGAGATTTGGGGTCATCATACTCACTTGCTACTGACTGGGAAGTTAACCGCTTTGCATTCAGTACTTCAAACGGACGCTTTGCTTCTTTATTTGATTTGATTCAACAGATCAGCTTTTCGATTCTCTTGTTGCGTGCAATTAGTAAATCACGAAAAGCTAATTGGCTCGTTATATCTTGTTCAGTTTTTGGACTAATAATTTATAGCTTAATGGCCGTAGTCAATAATGCGGGCGACTTAACCAGCGTGCTCTTTGGAAATGTTCCAACCACTGTATTTATCATTCCTCTATTCTACCTATTAACAGAGGATCCAAGAATCGAGCAGTTGATTAAAGAATGGGTCCCGCTGCTATCATTGATTTGTTTTATCGCCTCACTAGCATCAATTATTAAATTTAAATATCTTTGTGGCTTTGGATCTTATATCGGATGGTGTCCTGCGAGGGACTATTTTGCATTTGGCATCAGTTTATATTGGTCAACCGTGGTGCTTAAATCTAATGATGAACACGCCTATTTCATAACGATGGGCATAGGCATCCTGGCCTGCATCACCGCATTAATGCTGGCAACCAGAAGTTGGTTAATCCAACCAATGCTAGTCATGCTTGTTGCAACTTTTATGGCTAAAGGAATTGACAAAGTTTTTAAACGAACAGTAATTGTTATTTTTGCAACTGGAACGGCACTTTTGGCATTGTCGTTGATCTATCCTGAAGTTCTTGATTCGTTTTTAAACAGAATCGGAGAAGATACACGGTCTAACCAATATGATATTTTCTATAGCCAGGTTGAACCGGCATCGCTTATATTCGGCAACGGAATTAGCGCTGGATATAGATATGGCACGAATTCAAATTATCCTTTTTTTGATAATCAAATAATTTATTTGATGTTTCATTTTGGCGTTTTAGCCGTTGTTCCGCTTTTGTACGTCCTGTTGCGATGCCTATTTGGTTCTTCCAAAAATAGCCAGTGCAAATTTGTTGCCCTCTTTTATCTCATGGCGATTCTGGGATTATCAACTTACTACTCTTACACAATTAATGTCGGGGTCGTGCTTCTATTTTCATCCTTTGGTTTTGCCCTAAACAACATTGAACCAGAAAGATCTAATCGTATGCGCAATGCGGATGGTGAAAAATAATGGCTTCGAACAAGGCTGCAACCAGTATGTTTTGGGCAATAGGTGAGAGATTTGCCACGCAAGGTACCCTATTTGTTATTTCCCTAATTTTGGCGCGTTTGCTGTCCCCGAGTGATTACGGTACTCTTTCGCTGCTGCTTGTATTTACAAATTTGGCAGACGTGCTCGTCACAAATGGACTAGGCGAAGCGCTGATACAAAAGTCTGATATCAATCAAATTGACTACTCGACAATGTTGTCATGTTCAATTGCATTGTCGAGCATCTTATATGTATTGATATTTTTTGCGGCTCCAAGCATTGCAGACTTCTATGGAAATGCAAATATGTGTCTTTACCTAAGAGTTCTGGCATTACGTCTTCCTCTTTCGGCACTGAATGCAATTCAAAAGGCCTATATCGCAAAGAACTTTTTATTTAGATTGCAATTTTCTGCATCGTTCCTCAGCTCCTTGATCTCAGGATTAGCAGCTATCGTAGCTGCAATGTTGGGTTTTGGTATTTATGCGCTAATCATTCAGCAGATACTTACAGTTTTGATGACAACGGTACTAATGGCTTGGTTAACAAAATGGACGCCTAGACTAAAATTCGTGGTTGGTTCAGCAAGAGAGCTGTTGCCCCTTGGAATACAATTTACAAGTGCCAATCTTATTAATTCTATTTATACAGAAGGTCGTTCTTTAGTCATCGGTAAATTCTATTCCTCCGCAGACTTGGCTTTCTTTAATCGCGGCAACCAATTCCCGGCTTTAATTGTAGGCAACTTAAACACTCCAATTAGTAATGTAATGTTGCCTCTAATGGCTGAAAAGAAAGACAGCCAATACGCGCTCAAATCAGTTCTTAGAAAAGCGATGCAGCTTTCTGCCTATCTCGTTTTCCCCATGATGGGAATTTTGGCTGCGTGTGCGCATCCTCTAGTTCTTGTTCTTTTGGGTCAAAAATGGGCGGAATGCGTCCCGTATCTTCAAGTTGCGTGCTTGTTCTACTTATTTCAGCCCCTCCAATCTATGAATTGGCAGGCACTTAAAGCAGCAGGTCAAGGCGCCCTTTGTTTTAAGCTTGAGGTCATTAAGAAAGCTATTTCGTTCATCGTTTTAATTATGTCGATTCCTTTTGGTGTATTTGCGATCTCCCTTTCAAGTGCCTTTTGCGGATTTGTCTCAATGTTAATTAACATGACCCCGAATAAAAAAGTGCTCGGCTATGGCATATTTGAGCAGCTTATTGACGTTCTTAAGCCATCAATTGCCACATTGTTTTCCGTGGTGATCGCATTATTATTAATCCACATTTCAAACGGGAATCTTATTTCGTTAATCGTTGCCCCTCTCGGATCCTTAGGGTGTTACATCGTGCTATCTAAGCTGATGAATATCGAAGGATTTAATTTGCTTATGGACAAATTGTCCCTTCGTCGGAATTAACCGTTTTTTGTTAACGGCATTAATGAATCGATCAGGAATGAACTACAGAATGAATAAACAGGTTTTATATTTAGTTCAATCAATTCCGGGGGATAATGCTCCTACAAAACATGCTTTCGCAATTTCCGATTTGCTGGTTAAATGTGGCTTCAACGTCCATTTTGTTCTTGCTGGAATAATTGAGCCGTCATCCAACGCCATAAGCAGTAATTACGACTATCCCTTTGATTTTCCGTATGAGGTGAAATTCGGGCACCATCAAATAGCCAAAAAGTATTACGAGCGGATCTCTTCTTCCTTCAGCTTTAAAGCCTTCACTCGATGTTTCGATCAAATACAGCCCGACTTGGTTATTTATTACGGGATACAACATAAGCTTGCAAAACGGGTTTTAGATCATTGCCATGATTTTAACGTTCCCGTAATCGTTGATGAGACCGATTGGTTTACTCCGAAATTTACAGGAGATTTAGCTGCTTGGCTTGTGGAGAAATCTCGTTCTAAACGGGTGGCTGAAGTGGACAGATTGCTAGATGGAGTTATCGCAATCTCGCCCTTTTTTAAAAAACATTTCGATTCACTTTACTCCTCCCAAGGATATCCAAAGGTTTTTTATTTACCACCCTTAAATAGGGCCGGAGACTCACTTAGTGACCCTTGCTCTCTAGAAGGATTGAAGCGGAGAACTATAACCAAGTTTGTCTATGCAGGTTCTCCCGCTGGGGGAAAAGACTCACTTACAGAGTTTATTTCGCTTATAAGTAATGACGCTATTCCTGCAATCACTCAACCAGTACTCGATGTAATTGGAATTGATTTAAACCAGGCAGTCAGTTTAATGGGAAACATTGCCAGATCTAATAAGGTTCATTTTCACGGTCGTGTTTCCCATGACAGCGTAATCAAAATGCTGCAAGAATCTGACTTTGGAATTCTATTTAGAACTCCTGATTTATATTCTCGCGCCGGATTTTCAACAAAATTCGCTGAGTGCATGTCGAACGGTGTTCCGATGTTATGCAACGCGGTCGGAGGAGCCGATCTTATTCTCGAGAATATGATTGATGGAATTGTTATCCCAGATTTAAGCAATCAAGCTCTTCTAGACGGAATCACAAGCGCATGCAATTTGACTGACCATGAGTTGACAAGCATGAAACGAGCTGCGCTAGAAAAGGCCTTAAAACTCTTTGAATCTGACAATTATATAGATTCTTTTTCATCATTTCTCAATTCAGTACTTTCAATTCGCGACTAGTTATTTCGATCATCCAAAGGAGCGATATGTCAAATAAAATTCTCGTCACCGGAGCGGCCGGCTTCATCGGTGCCTTCCTCGTCAAGAAGCTGCTCGAGGAGACCGATGACACAATCGTCGGCCTCGACAACCTTAACAGCTATTACGACCCCGGCATCAAGGAAGCCCGCCTGCACATGCTGGCCGAGGCCGACACCGACGGCCGCTTCACCTTCGTGCGCGGCGACCTGTGCGATGCCGCCCTCATCGAGCGCCTGTTCGCGGAGAACGGCTTCGACGTCGTGGTGAACCTCGCCGCCCAGGCGGGCGTACGCTACTCAATCGAGAATCCGCGTGCCTACCTCGAGAGCAACCTCGTCGGCTTCTTCAACGTGCTCGAGGCCTGTCGCCACCACCCGGTCAAGCACCTCGTCTACGCCAGCTCCAGCTCGGTCTACGGCGGCAACAAGAAGGTGCCGTTCTCCGAGGAGGACCGCGTGGACTCGCCGGTGTCGCTCTACGCCGCCACCAAGAAGTCCAACGAGCTCATGGCCGCCGCCTACTCCAAGCTCTACTCCATCCCGGCGACCGGCCTGCGCTTCTTCACCGTGTACGGACCTATGGGCAGGCCCGACATGGCCTACTTCGGCTTCACCGAGAAGCTGCGCCGCGGCGACACCATCAAGATCTTCAACATGGGCGACTGCCGCCGCGACTTCACCTACGTCGCCGACATCGTCGAGGGCGTGAGGCGCGTAATGGACGCCGCGCCCGAGGTGAAGATGGGCGAGGACGGGCTGCCCCTCGCCGCCCACCGCGTCTACAACATCGGCAACTCGCACCCCGAGAACCTGCTCGACTTCGTCGACACGCTTCAGCGCGTGCTGGTGGAGGAGGGCGTGCTGCCTGCGGACTACGACTTCGGGGCCCATAAGCAGCTCGTGCCCATGCAGCCCGGCGACGTGCCCGTCACCTACGCCGACACCACGGCGCTCCAGCGCGACCTGGGCTACAAGCCCGCGACGCCGCTCGAGGACGGCCTGAGGGCCTTCGCCAAGTGGTATAAGCGCTACTACAACATTTAGGAAATCATGGCCCTGTAACAAGGGCCATTTTTAATGTGAATTATTGTTCTTTGACAATTGGAGAATGACATGAAGATCGCTGTCGCCGGTACCGGCTACGTCGGCCTGTCCCTCGCCGTCCTGCTCTCGCAGCACAACGAGGTGCACGCCCTGGACATCGTGCCCGAGAAGGTCGAGAAGATCAACAACTACGAGTCGCCCATCCAGGACGACGAGATCGAGCGATTCCTGGCGGAATCCAAGGCGGGGGAGCGCCAGCTCGACCTACACGCCACCGTCGACGTGGCGGAGGCCTATACGGGCGCCGACTACGCCGTCATCGCCACGCCCACCAACTACGACTCGGACAGGAACTTCTTCGATACGAGCTCCGTCGAGGCCGCCATCGCCGCCGTGCGCTC
Source organism: Collinsella aerofaciens (assembly GCF_040910185.1). Lineage (GTDB taxonomy): Bacteria > Actinomycetota > Coriobacteriia > Coriobacteriales > Coriobacteriaceae > Collinsella > Collinsella aerofaciens_BF. The sequence continues at coordinate 31,514 of NZ_JBDGBA010000015.1, forward strand.
GGTGAACCCGGACGCCTGGATCGTCATCAAGTCGACCATCCCCGTCGGCTACACCGCGGGCCTTCGCGAGAGGCTGGGCGACAGCAAGATCTTCTTCAGCCCCGAGTTCCTGCGCGAGAGCAAGGCACTCTACGACAACCTGCACCCCAGCCGCATCGTGGTCGGTGCGCCCAAAGAGGACGCCGACGCCGTCGCGGCCGCCGAGCGCTTCGCACGCCTTCTCGCCCAAGGGGCGGACCCCGCCGAGCTGGAGCGCGTGAACGCCGACGGAACTATTGGCATCCCCGAGCTCGTGCTGGGCACCACCGAGGCCGAGGCCGTCAAGCTCTTCGCCAACACCTACCTGGCGCTGCGCGTCGCCTACTTCAACGAGCTCGACACCTACTGCGAGGTGCGAGGCCTCAACACCCGCGACGTCATCGACGGCGTGTGCCTGGAGCCGCGCATCGGCAGCCACTACAACAACCCCAGCTTCGGCTACGGCGGCTACTGCCTGCCCAAGGACACCAAGCAGCTGCTGGCAAATTATAAAGACGTGCCGCAGAACCTGATCGAGGCCATCGTGGACGCCAACCGCACCCGCAAGGACTTCGTCGCCGACGAGGTGCTGCAGATGGTGTGGGACCGCGTGTACGAGGGCAAGCCGAAGCCGGTCGTGGGCGTGTACCGCCTGACGATGAAGTCCAACTCCGACAACTTCCGCGCGAGCTCCATCCAGGGCGTCATGAAGCGCGTGAAGGCCAAGGGCGTGCCCGTGGTGGTCTACGAGCCCACGCTGGACGCGCCGGAGTTCTTCGGCTCCGAGGTGACCCACGATCTGGAGGCCTTCAAGGCAGAGTGCGACGTGATCGTGGCCAACCGCTGGAGCGACGAGCTCGCGGACGTGGCGGACAAGGTGTACACGAGGGATCTGTTTAAGCGGGACTAGGGGAGAGGGTTTCCAACCGCGATTTTTAGCCTTATCTACAAGTCGCATTGTTAAGAAAGAGGTCATATCGGCGTTAGCCGATATGACCTCTTTTTGTATAAGTCTGATTCCTTTTGCAGCTGGTGAGCGATGCGATGTATATAGCACGTTAAGCAACGAACACCATTTTCCCTGCTTTTAGCCTTGAGCACCAAGAACGGGACATCGCCCGTGCTGCAATCGACTGCGTCGGGCCTCTTGATCCAGCCCGACAGGCTTCCGACTTCGCGGCTCAGCCAATGCGTCAACTCCGCGTGGGTCATCCCAAACAATTTGCAAAGCTCCATGCTTGCATTGGTGACGACGAGGTTGAAGTACATAGCGGATCACGAGTGTGTAAGGAGGGGGCATCCGGATATGTCGGAGCTGGAAGAGACGGGTGAGTTGAACAAGAATACGGAGCGTTAGATTAGTCCGCACGGGTTGTTAGGCTAAGCTCGGATGTAGCCTTTGTTTATATTTGACGTCTTAACCTTCGATGTGAAAGAAGATGTCTATGCACCGTTTATCCTGCCGGTCTGTTCTCCCTATGATTCGCCTTGTCCGTGGTTTTAAAGAACAAAAGTGGGCTGAGCAGTTTTTGCGTGGCGATATATACATGAATACCCTAGGGTATTTTTGGAATGAGGGAAACATGGAGCAGCAGGACTTTCTTGAGGGGGCCTGCGCATCTTTTGACCCCCATATCATGCGGGGCTTTCCTAAAGTTTTACTCGGCGTCCTTGCAAAAGAATCGTATGCAATACCGAGAGGCGCTGGCTACTGTAATGTGTGCTGCTTTTCGTGTGTCCTCATTAAGCAAGTAGATACGAGAGTCGACTTAATTGAATTGCCCGATCCGGGCCTTGACCTTGGTTCATGGATTGTGGTTATTGACAATCCCTGTGAACTTATATCGAGGCTTAGGGCAGTCGTTCTGCAATTGGGTTATGACTTTGTAGCCGCTCCGGTTGAATATAGAGATAGCGTTCAGTTGAATCCCTCTGAAATTGTTAAATCAACAATGGATTTAAAATCTCATGGACCATTACCTGCTTATATGGTTTTTCCAAATGGAATTCCACATTTTAATGCAGGAGTGTTTGTAAAGAATGTTCGTTATGCAAACCAAGCAGAATGGCGTATCGCCGTTAATAGGAATGAACGGTCATATGAGCCTCTAATTCTTAAGCTTGGCGATTTGACTGATATCGCTCATTTGATTAGGAGAACGGAGCTTACTGATGATCTGCAACGGGTGCACGGTTGTTCAGTCCCCTATTTGACTAGAGGGTGCTTTGGAACGAAGACTTCTCAAGAACTATCTCAGGATCTCTTTAAGTTAGGTAATGAGGAGCTTTTCATTACGCTGACGATTGGTTAACACTCAATTGACCAGGATAAAAGGAGATACTACTGCTGGCCGATCTTGGTGCTTACATTCCATGCAATAGGTTTTTCGATTCCGACAGAAGTGCTCTTAGTGTTGTCACTCGAGAAAAGTCTGGGCAGATGCTCTTAATCAACCCGGTTCGGATCTGTCGTAATTGGAGCTATTCAGACTCAGCATCACAGCCTGTATCACGCCTCTTCTCGATCAGCTTTTTAGCGAGTTCGAGGACGCTCTCGTCGTAATATGGCCAGTCTACGAAGTTTTCGAGGTACCCGCGGCCAGTTGCGGCCGACAGCTCATCGTTTATCTTGAGCGTAATCGCGACGAGCAAGGTCAGCATGCGATAGTAATCGGATTGAATTCCTTCCGCATCGGGGTCGGCGATCGGTGAATGCGCATGGTCGTATCTGTTCCTGAGACCCTGCGAGTTAGGGAAAGAGGCGTCGTTGAACATGTAATCGAGATATGCAGCCTCGTCGGGTGTGAACAGCTTGCCGCAGTACGACAGCATTTCGTCTGAGACAAGGCCATCGATGAGCGCTAAATCGCCGTCTCCGCATCCCCCAAGCGCAATTGCGCCATTATCCCAAACGGCCTTCAGGCAAATTGATCGAGGGGTTGGGGAGAGAGCGCCTGTTTCTTCGCACGCACTTACCAGCTGTCGGTCAACTAATTGCTGGAGCACCTCGGCGTATACAGCATCATAATCGTCGAAGGTGACCATAGCATTCGAAATTAAATCGAAGAAGCAGCGAGCACGGTCGTTATGGCCTCTTCTGTATGTCAGCATGCACTGGTCGGAGAACAGATAGAATCCCCATCTGTTAAAGCAGGCTCCGTCGATTGCGTACTTTTTCTCAGAGAGCGCGTTGAGGGTTCCAAAAGTTTTAAAGCTTTCATAGGGGAAATAGTCTCCGTCGATTTTTCCAATCCTCGAATATATTGAATAGGACTTAACGGCGCGCTCAATCTCTGGCCCTATCGACTTGCATTTGTCGAGCCACGAAGCCCCGCTTGACGGCAGCGCCAAGCTGAATCCACTGATTGAGTATTCCTCTGCAAAATAAACGTTGTACGTCCATTCGAGTGCATCTTCGAGCCTTTTACCTCGGCTTTCGAGGAAATTCGCGTATGCTACAACTTCGACATTGGCGAGAGATTCCCGCATGTTGGAGATCGTATTCATTCGGTATTCCCCCAGCACGTGGGAACCCAGCATCGCAAGCAGGCCGCTCTCCTCGTGGGAGTGAGCAGGCGAGGCCATGAGACCGCTTCGATCTACTACGTCCAGTAGGTATCTGCAATTGTTCATGATGCTTGCATTATCGGTGTATTTGGCGAGCCACGTTTCGCTAAAGCTGTAGGTCAAGGTTAGGCCTTCGACCTTTACGCCCTTGCAAGCAATCTGTTCAGGGTCGATCTGTACCCCGGCTCCGTACTCAAGTCCAGCGTCTTGTCGGAATAGCTCATCCATGGCCTCATCGTAGGCCTGCTTTGCGCGCACTTTAACGTCCGGGGACGGTGAGAATCTGCATTTTGTTGCGCCGGAAGGCCAATTGAAAAGGGCCTCCATATAATTCGGGTTGGCGCGCTGGTCGTCAAGGTAGCCTGCCATTATCGAATCGAAGTCGACTTGGGAAAGGCATTTGGGGAGGTGAATTGCGTTCTGGCCCCTTGATTCCGTCGCGTACTCGCGGATGAGCAACTCAGCGGAATAATACGGATTGTCGATCAGTGATTTTCCTAGCTCTGTATCAAATAATTTGACGAGTTTGTCGTTCTCCAAGATAGAAGCTAAGCATTCGACATGTCGCGAGAGAAGTTCGTCAATTTCCTCGCCGGAGATCAGCGTCTCTGCGCCGCAGGCGTGCAGCAGGCTCCAGAATTGAGTGGCGTACTGAATCTCGACTTCCTCGTAAATATCGAGGATTCCCGAAGACTTGAATGCCTCACTCGTATACTTGCAGGCGTTCGCGAAGAGCGCAGCGACGGCACTTGCGGCGTCGCCGACTTCAGCTTCCTTAAACAGTTCGGGGACCGTTTCAAAAGTGAGCTTAAGCTGATGAGCCTCTATCGCGTCATTAATCGTCGCGATTTGAATGCGAGGACCCTCCTTCAGGATATGAAGACAACGGTCCATGAAAACTCCTGCAGCCCAGTCATTGCGGCCATAGGAAACAATCCTAGTGTGGTTGAAGTCTCGCAACGCTAGCCTTTCTCACGTAATGCTGACTGCATAAGAATACCGCTGGTTCGGCCTCGTCGGTGGTCAACGATGGCGCGACGCAAAGTATTGCTTCGGCAAATTATCCGCCTCGCCACCCTCTTGGCCTCGAAGATGGGGTCGCCGATTTGAAGGAGAAACTATTGCCAGGCTAATTTCACATATATAGTCTGACCATTTCTTTTTATTGACATTACGCAAAAATCGCAATGTCAAATTGTGACTAGGAGTTATATCAGATGGTTTACGAATCCTGTTATTGGAAAGATGACTTACGATCATACGCAACAGAATTACGGGACTTTTCCACTTGTACCACTCTGGAAGACGAGTACCGTGATTATCGCCTGGAAAAGGCTCTCCTGTTGTCCGTCTTTACCGTTCGCTTACTCTTGGATGCAAATAAGCTAAGCGACGGCATCGGTTCGCTTAACCTAAAGGTCGACTTATATCCTGCAAAGAAGGAAGCCCAAAAAGACATCTCGCCCTTGAACAAACGCTTTATTGATGAACGATATTTCGACTTAACTAAATCCACATCTTCATCCATTTCCTTACGACAACTCACGAACCAACTAATTCATTCCGAGGTCGTTGTTATGTTTTCATATGATGAATCAGATTGCGTGCTTGGCTTTTTTGTTGTCTCTGACAAGGACTATGAAAAGCACTTGTGCTATTGCGGCCTGAAGGAGTGGATAAGCGTAGTGGATGCTGTTGCGGCTGATGATGTTGTCTCCGCTCGGATATGGAAGGACCCGAAAACTGGGAAATGGAAAACCGTAAAGCTAGCCGCAGCTGATTTAAAAGATACGGACTCCATCCCGAGCCATTTTGATTACGGAGCGCTTGGCTCAGAGACCCTTGAGGCTATTCGCGAAGGAGAGGCGTTCTTGACAACGGGGGAGCCCAGTCGCCTTGACAACGCCGTCGATTCTATCAATGCATCTCTAGAAAATTCCGAAGCCTAAGGTATTTTGATTTGCCATCTTGACGATATCCAATTTCCTTTCACCGATTGGCAAAACGATTTACACCTAATTATTGTCACTGTTCAGGGGTATTTCCTTTGTTTGTGCCTTGATCTCGCTAAACTAATACTTGCTGCTACCAGGGCATTTTCTGGTGCACATCCTATTGGCTCCCGCGAAGATCGGAGCGGGTATGTTTGCCGCCGAGTCCCACACCAGCCGTCATCACATTGCGATCGCTGCCATGGCCTGCCTATGCGTCTTGCTGGGCGGGCCAACTTGCGCCGCGGGCGCGGAGAGCCTGTTCATCGCGGGCGCGACGTACTGCGAGCCGGGCGTGTCGGGCCCCGGTTGGGCCTGGACCGATGCCGGCCATCTGGAGCTTGACGGCTACGCGGGCGACGCCACCGCCGCCGACGGCGACCTGGTCGTGACGCTCGCCGGGCAAAACTCGGTGACGGAGTCGAATGCGCCCGATGCGGACATCACGCAGTGCGGCATGGAGGTGTGGGGCGACCTGACGCTTCGCGGCACCGGGTCCCTGGCGGCATCGGGCTCGCAGTGCGCGATCCACGTCTCGCGGGCGCTCGTGGTGGACGGCTGCGCCGTCGATGCCCGGGCGGACGGGGCCGACGTCACGGACGAGGCCGTGGCCGCCCGGGCATCGACGGCGACATGGCCGTGCGCGGCCGCGGGCGCGTCGTCGCCGCGGGAGCCGGGTCCGGAGCGGGCGTGCGCGCCTACGGCGTGTATCTGCAGGATCTGGGCATTGGTGCTGGCGCGGCTGGCTGCCGGCTTTCCGTCGCTGCCTCGTGGCTCGATGCGGCCGGTGCCGACGGCGGCGTTGCGTGCACGGGCGGGTCGCTTGTTTCCGCGCGGTTTATGGCGCCTGCTGGTGGGGCATTTGGAGCTGGTGGCGTGGTGGATGCCACCGGTGCGGTGGCACCGCATGTGGTGATTGAGCCCGATGTAGCCACGTCTCCGGCGGGGGAGACGGACAGGGGCGAGGTACCGGGCGGTGGGGCGGAAAAGTCTCCCGCCGATTCAAGCCCCGCTGCCGGAGAGCCCACCACGGGGCCCACGGCAAATCCCTCGCTGAAACCCGCGGCCGCGACAACCAAGACAACAACGACAGTAACCAAGACCACGGTCGCCAAAACGGCCAAGCCCAAGGCTGCCACCGCGACCACTGCGGTACTCCCCAAGACCGGCGACAGCAACTGGATCGCCGCGTCCTTTACGCTACTCCTGTTGGGACTGGGGCATCTAGGTGCCGCATATCGCTGTTGGGGCGTGCGGCATGCCTAGCTGCAATACAAAGGCCCTGTAGAAGCTTTAAAGGCAACGCTTTCCGAAAGGGAGCGTTGCCTTTTTACTGCATGCAATGTATGAGGTGCCGTACCACTAAAAGGCTTAGTTAATTGATTGTAATTACATAATCTACTATTGTATGTGCGTTATACTAAGGTTGCACTCACATGATTGGAGGGTCTAAAAATGGCAAGCTCAACATTAACCATTAGGGTTGACGATGACCTCAAACGCGAGGCAGCAGAAGTGGCTGATTACTATGGACTTGATTTGTCGTCCGTGACGCGCGCATTCTTCAAGCAAATGGTCAACACCCATCGCATCCCGTTGACTTTTGCCCCTGAGGAGCCCAATGCCGAAAGCCTTGAGGCCATTCGCGAGGGGGACGCGTTTCTTGCATCTGGCAAAAAAGGACGTTTTGACAATGGCGCCGATCTTATCGCTGCGGCGATGGCACAATGAGCACGTTAACCGCAGAGTTCTCTGCAGCCTTCTCCCGCGATTTAAAGAAAAAAGCAAAGCGCCGTAAATGGGATCTATCCGAGCTTCAAAAGCTAATTGACCTGGTGCTACAGAATACACCCGAGTCAATGGACATATTAAAACGACGTCATAATATGCACCGGCTAAGCGGCAACTGGGCAGGGCGAATCGAATGTCACGTAGCAAACTCTGGCGACTGGCTTGTCATATGGTCATCAAACGAAGAGGTAGCTTTCTTTGAACGCACCGGCAGCCATGATGAGCTGTTCCGATAGCTCCCTTAATATCGACACCACCAAAGCTATCCGGATTTCAAGCAAATGACATCCTATTTGTTCAACATTGTTGGAGATTCAGCTGCGCAATGATGATTGCCTCCCATCCTAGGCTGGAATATCGTCTCCAAACCAGGCCCTGGCAGCGGTTTGCTCTGCAAAAGGTTGCGCAATGTGCTCGCCGGTAGATCCTGCGTGTGGCCATACGCTACCAGACTCTTCCTTTTCATCGACAGGTTCCTTAAAGCGATGGCCCAACACTGTCGATGAGCGGAATGCGGCAAACTGCGCCCCCGCGTTCTCTATCGAGGTGCGTCGATCCTAGGTACGAGGGGTTCGCCCAGATCGAGACGACCTATTAAGGCATCTTTGTCCCTGTCGTCTCAATGAACACCTTCGACCTGACTCATGCCTTACGCGATGTTCGGACAAACTCGGTTATAGCGATTTGCCTTCTCATTAAAAGGGACTGCAAGATGTTTACCGCCATGGCCTGCCTATGCGTTTTGCTGGGCGGGCCTTCTTATGCCGCGGGCGCGGAGAGCCTCATCATCGCGGGCGCGACGTACTGCGAGCCGGGCGCGTCGGGCCCCGGCTGGGCCTGGACCGATGCCGACCACCTGGAGCTTGACGGCTACGCGGGTGGGGCCATCGGCGCCGAGGGCGACCTGGTGCTGACGCTTGCCGGGCAGAACTCCGTGACGGAGTCGCATGCGCCCGATGCGGACATCACGCTGTGCGGCATGGAGGTGTGGGGCAACCTGGCGCTTCGCGGCACCGGGACCCTGACGGCCACGGGCTCGCAGTGCGGGATCCACGCCTCGCAGGCGCTCGCGGTGGACGGCTGCACCGTCGATGCCCGGGCGGACGGGGCCGATATTACTGACGAGGCGGTCGCCGGCGTGATCGCAGGCGACATGGCCGTGCGCGGCGGCGGACGCGTCGTTGCGGCGGGCGCCGGGTCCGGAGCGGGCGTGCGCGCCTACGGAGTGTATCTGCAGGATGCGGGCCTTGGCGCTGGCGCGGCCGGCTGCCGGCTTTCCGTCGACGCCTCGTGGCTCGATGCGACCGGTGCCGACGGCGGTGTTGCGTGCACGGGCGGGTCGCTTGTGTCCGCGCGGCTTGTGATGCCTGCCGGTGGGGCTTTTGGTGCTAGCGGCGTGGTGGATGCCTCCGATGCTGTGGCACCGCATGTGGTGGTTGAGCCCGATGCGGCCACACCTCCGGTGGGGGAGACCGATGGAGACGACGTGCCCGGCGATAGCGCGGACAAGTCTCCCACCGATGCTAACCCCGCTGCCGGAGAGCCCACCACGGGGCCCAAGGCAAATCCCGCGCCGAAGCCCGCGGCCGCGACAACCAAGACAACAACGACAGTAGCCAAGACCACGGTGTCCACGTCCTCCAGGCCCAAGGCCGCCACCGCGACCACTGCGACGCTCCCCAAGACCGGCGACAACTGCTGGACCCCCGCTTCCGTGATGCGTTTCCTGCTTGGTGCAGTGCTTCTAGCTGCCGCATGTCGCTATTGAGATAGCTGCCTTTTGGAAGAAAGGGACATCCATGTTAGCGCCGGGCGATTTTAGCCGCTAATAGTCAAACTATTTTGACCAATCCCGGTCACCGAATAATGGCCACCGTGCCTCCCCGCCGCCACTACGCTGGTGGTGCCAACACGCCGGCGTTAGGAGGACCATTGAGGTGAACGAGAGACACGATGACCTACAGGAGATTATAGACGCGGCGCTCCGGGAGATGGCCGCGGAGGAGGGCGACGGGTTCGACCCGCAGGCATGCAACCTCGCGGAGTTCTGCAGGAGGACGGGGCTCACCCGCTCCCGTGCGAGGACGGTCAGGGCACACGGGTTCAGGGCCCTGCCCCACGGGAACAGCGGGAGGAGGGCCGCGCCGGGCGTGCTCGCCGGCCACACCGGCCTGGTGGACGACCTCCTGCGGAAGGGCGTCACCAACTCGCAGGTGATATTCGAGCGGCTGCTCGGCCAGGGCTACGCCGGCGGCCTCACCACGGTGAAGACCTACATCGCCGCGCACCGGGACCTCGTGCCCGCGAAGAGGCGGCAGGCGGCCCCGCAGGGCTGCCGCGGGCAGCGCTTCAGGACGGCGCCCGGAGAGGCCTACCAGATGGACTGGGGCTTCGTCGCGGTCGAGCGCCCCGGCGGCGAGCGGGCGCGGATCGCCTGCTTCGCCATGGTCTGCCACCATTGCGGGGGCGCCCACGTCGAGTTCTTCCCGAACGCGCGCCAGGAGAACCTCCTCATCGGGATGCTGCACGCGTTCTCGGCGCTGGGCGTGCCCGCGACCGTGCTCACCGACAACATGAAGAGCGTGGTCGTCCGCCGCGATGCCGACGGCCGGCCCGTCTGGCAGGCCGACTACGCCGAGTTCATGGGCGTCGTCGGCTTCCGCACCAGGCTGTGCAGGCCGCGCCACCCCTATACGAAGGGCAAGGTGGAGAGGCTCGTCCGCTTCGTGAAGGGGAACTTCCTCGCGGGAAGGTCCTTCACCGACCTTGACGCCCTCAACCGGGAGGCCGCCCTCTGGTGCGCCGAGCAGGGAGGCCGCTGGCGGCGCGCGGCGGCATGCGTCCCGATGCGCGAGCACGAGGCGGCGTGCTCGGCGAACACCAGGCCGCTCGAGGTCACGGCCGAGGTCGAGCGGTACCTGTGCCCGCGCCGGAAGATCTCCTTCGACGGCTTCGTGAGCTTCGAGGGGCACCGCTACGGCGTGCCCTACTGGTACGTCCGCCGCGAGTGCAGGGTGAACCGGGAGGGGCGCGTGGTGCACATATACAGCGACGACCTCTCCCGCGAGCTCGTCGCCCACGCCGTCGGCACCGGCGCCGACAGCTGGTGCGAGGGGCAGTGGGAGACATCGCCGGCGCAGCCCGAGGAGCTGCCGACCCAGCCGGTGGGGACCGTGGTCGAGCAAATCGCCCCGCCCAGGACGAAACCCGGTTTCGAGAGGTTCGACTTCGGGAGGGCCGAATGATGGCGGGCGCGGGGGCGAGCCCCTACGAGCTCGCGAGCGACGCCGCGTCGAGGCTCGGGATCGCCGTCGGGGCGGAGGAGCTCGCGACCCTCGCCTCGGACCTCGACCTCGGCGACGGGGAGATGGCCGCCGTGGCAGCCACCTTCTCCTACCTTGCGGAGAAGAGGAGGCTCGCCTCCATCGAGACGCTGCTGAGGCTGAGCAGGCTGCCCAGGCGCGAGCCCAAGACCTTCGAGGGCTTCGACTTCTCCAGGATCCAGGGCCGGGACGCGGCCGCGCTGGGCAAGCTCCCGTCGCTGGCCGACCTCTACGCGCACCGCAACGTCGCCTTCGTCGGGCCCGGCGGCATAGGGAAGACGCACCTCGCGCAGGCCTACGGGCGCGAGTGCTGCATGCGGGGGCTCAAGACCTACTACATAAAGGCGACCGAGCTCAGGGACAGGTTCCAGAAGGCCGTCCAGCGGGGAAACACCTCGCGGGTCGTCTCCTCGCTCGTCAAGCCGTCGTGCCTCATCGTTGACGAGGTGGGGAGATGCGTCTACGACAGGCCGTGCACCGACCTGTTCTTCGATGTCGTCGACAGGCGCTACGAGAAGGAGGGGCCGAACGCGATGGTCCTCACGAGCAACATCGCCCCGAGCGGGTGGGATGAGTTCTTCACGGGCGACGACACGCTCCTCTGCGCCCTCGACAGGCTGTTCGACAAGGCGTCGGTGTTCGTGATGCGGGGCCCGAGCTACCGCGGCAGGGGGCTCGACACCTACTCGGTGGAGGCCGTCCCCCAGGCGGTGAAGGTGAGGGGGATCCAGCCCGAGGGGATGTAGGGAAGCGATAGGAAAGTCATAGATGCGGGCGTGTTGGCTAAAATGGGTCGGCCGGGATTGGTCAATCTCGGCCGACTATATTTGGCTAAATTATTCCGACGCTAACATCCACAAGGATAGCTATTTGTTTGTTTGCGTATAGGCGTCCAATTATCGAAGGCAGAGGCCATACGGACGCAGCCATGGGCCGAATCGTGACAACGAGACCCGGGATAATATACGCGAGAAAAGAATTAACAATAAAGTGGGGCAGACCACAAGCAACAATAAGGGCACCGGGACCTATGTAGGCTCCGGTGCTCAAGCACAATATCGGCAGTACACGGAGCTCCGCAATACGGCGATCATGGTCGGGCACAAGGCGGATTTAAATTCGCTGAGTTCATTTTTAGTGCGAGCAGTATGGTATAACCCCTCTTTTGCGTATACCCGGCTGATGCAGTCAAAGTCTACGTCCCATGCGTAGAATTGCTTGGTATATAGAATTGCAACATCATTAAGTATTCTGGGAGCATCTTGTGAAGTTTAACGAATGGGCTGAATTAATATGCGCGGTTATCTCTTTACTTGTAATAGCCATCATTGGCATGAAACAGTATTGCCAGAGTAAGCGCATGGAAGAATTCGAGCGTCGCCAGGACGAAAGAGACGAACGCAGACACGCCGAAGGGAATAAGGCGCAGGCGGTCGAGTTTATCTCGAAGTATTACACAGACAGAGGCTTAATTCCGCTTTGCGCTGTCGCCGCCATGTACAATGATCTTTTCCATTATTCACGTAAGATGTATTGGGAATTCTGCTGCCTTGTGCCGGAGGTGCAGAATCTGATTCTTAAATACTGTGATCTTGACTTGCGGGTCAGGAAAGAGAATGACCTGTTCGTCCGTTGCATCGCCGCAGTCGAAGCCGCCCTCCGCGATCGTTTCCCTAAAGATGAACCGGCTTTCTATGACGACGGGAAATACGTCCTACGCAGCCTCGACAGGTACGCAGGGGAGAAAATACCGGCCGTGCGAATTGGCAATCTTCCAAAGTGTCTGGACGCATACCGTCCGATCTCCGATAGCCGTACTCCCGAGTACAACCTCTTTATCATTGAAGTTCTGTCTAGGGCTTTTGAGTCGCAGGACGCTTCCCTCACTCCTATATCCTGTCTAGAAAAGGCTTATTGCTTCGAATCGAGCCCCGAGATAGAGGCCTGCCGGTTCGCGTCGACCGTTGCATTCTACGCGGCAACCTACGGCTCTTGTGACGAGGCCAACAATAGGTACTACGGGTGCCCCGGCGGTTTCGATGGCGAGAGAATCGAGACCATGGAAGACCTATTTCTTCTTACTGTCTTCCAGATATATACCAAGCTTCTGCTTCCGAACGAAGGGTAAGAAATAACACGAGGCATTCGTTATTTGACTCTGCCTAATTCTGCCACATTCATTTTTCGAAATCTCACTCATTTCCTTTATAACTTGGGTATACTTGAATCAGAAATTGGTCGTAGGGCGCGACCAACGGAATCAAAAGAAAGCCCACTGAGAAGATGCCTTCAATCTCTTTGGGTTGGAGGCATTTTCTTTTTCGGAGGGTCTGCATGAATTCTAAAATCGTCTTTTTGACAAACTCGTTCTACAAAGATCATCCAAACCATCTAGTCTGCTCTTTATACTCGGATATAAACACTAAGGAGGTAGACGTGTTTTGGAGCTATGTTCAGCTTGATGACGGCACTCAGTTTGCCTACTCAGAGACAAGAGATGACGGGACCGTTCGCGTAGCCGTCGAGCGTCCGGTTGACCTTGGCTTTGACCATGCAGAATGCTTCTTGCCTGCGGTTAATTGGTTCAATGTCGAAGGATTTTCTATTGACGATCTGGATTTTTTGACCGAGTTCGTTAGATCAAACGCCCCATTTATCTTCGAGCTTGCAGAACGGCAAAAAGCCGGACCGGCGGTTTCGGCGCTGGCCCCCTGACGTCTACTGTTGAACGGCAAATAACCCATGATTACGCCTACCGACATATCCACCGCCGCCTCCCGCGTGCTTGCTCAATACGACGTCAGCGAAGCATATTTATTTGGCTCGTTTTCCCGAGGCGAGCAAACGCCCAATAGCGATATTGACTTGCGCCTAGTCTGCGGCAACGCCATGACGTTCGGCACGCTTTACGAACTCTCCCATGAGCTCGAGAGGGAACTTGGGCGAAAGGTTGAAATCGTCACCAACCCACCAGAGCACATGCGCCCAGCATTCCGCAAAAGCATCGAGCAAGATGAGGTGCGTGTCTATGAAGCTCTGTAAGCAGGACGAGGCGTTAGTGTGCTCCGGCATGATCAGCAAGTCTGAATTTTGTCGCATACTTCCGGACTCGGCGAGCCTTAGAAGCAAGTATTGAACTCAGACTCGGTTCCAGACACCCTCTTGCTATTTGAATACAGGTATCGCTCTAGCGATAGTATGTTATACTATCGCTAGAGCGATACCTGTTAGGAGACTCGCGTGGAACTATGGCATGGTTCTCAGAAAATCATTGAGACTCCCCAACTTGGCCTGGGGAAAATCCATAACGACTATGGACAGGGATTCTATTGCACAGAGAGCCTCGACCTTGCAAGGGAATGGGCATGCTCGCGCGATGCCGATGGCTTTGCGAATCGCTATGAACTCGATATAGCCGATCTCAAAGTTCTCGACTTGCTATCGCCGCAATATTGCGTCCTGCATTGGATAGCGTTGCTCGTTGAGCATCGTTCTTTTCGCAAAGATACCGCCATTGCCGCGGGGGCGTGCGAATATCTCCATGATCACTTTCTACCTCAGACGAGCACTTGCGACGTAATAAGGGGGTGGCGTGCGGACGACTCGTACTTTAGCTATGCCAGAGCTTTTGTAAACAATACGATCACCGTCGATCAGCTTGGACGATCTATGAGGCTCGGTAACCTGGGGGAGCAGATTGTGCTCAAAAGCGAGCGTGCGTTTAAGAGCATTCGTTTTGCTGGATTTGAACGTGCGCAGCAAGCTCTGTATGGTCCATTGGCCAAGGAACGAGATGAAGCGGCAAGGGCGCAGTATCGGGAGCTCCTTGCCGAAAACCCGTTTGAGGGAATACGTATCGTCGATATCATTCGAGAGGGGATGACGGGCGATGACCCACGCCTACAGTGAGATGTATCTCGAGGATGCAATGAGAACGCTGGGCGAGGCGGTCGATTTTGCTCTCTGTGACCAAGGGCTGACTCCAGCCGAGTTGACGGCGATCCTGTCGAACGCTCTTGAGATGAAACAGTTTGAGCGCGGTATGCCTCGCGTCGTCTGCGGCATGGCGGGCGACGAGCTCGCGCGCGATATTATCGCCCATGCGGGACTGACCCCCGTCAAATGTAGGGAGACCTATCCGTTCGACCGTTCGCCTCAGTATTGGGCGGGGTGGGTTATGGCCTATACGCAATGGATGAGCAGCTTGGGCTTTAATAAGCTACTCGAAGTCGCTCCGCTCGATTGGATCATCGGCTCGTACCATCCGCTCCACGAGGCCTCCGAAGATAAATTCGCCCAGATTGTCATCGAAAAATGGAACAACGCCCAGGCAGACAAAAAGGGCCTCAAGGCGGCACGAAAGGCTGCCGGACTAACGCAAAAACAGCTCGCCGCCCAATCGGGGGTTAAGCTTCGCGCCATACAACTCTACGAGCAGAACCAGCTCGACCTACGCCGTGCCTCGGTTTCCTCGGCATTGGCGCTTGCAGACACCCTAAACTGCACCATCGAAGACCTCGTATGGCAACCGATTGCTCTGGAGTACGACTCGCAGGCTATTTCGTCTGTAAAGCTATAGAGGAGTCAGACATGCCTTGGAGCTATGTTCAACAAGATGACGGTGCTGATTGCGTTGCTCAAGAAGATCATTCAACTGCGCACGTGGCAAATTCAGCATCACCGATTTTGCTCGGCGGCGCCACGTCAATCGACGAAGCTATTCGGCTGACCATTTCGAACATGCCCAACGCGCTCAGGCTCTTGGAGAACTCATGATGGCGGCTATGCAGCGGAGCGCTCATCCGTTCGCCCCGCTCGTGCTCGATGATGCCGGTTCGCTCGAAGATATGGCCGCGGCCGTGATGCGCCTGCACAGCACGCTGATGACGGTCGGGCGCTGCTATACAACCGACGCCACGGGCGACCGTGCCGCGCTTGAGCTTGGACGCGTCGAGTCCGTGCTTGCAGGTGCATTCTGTACGATATTCGGCCAATCGCCGGCCGATCGCTTCGCAGACATCTTTGACCAGGTCACTTATGTGGCCGATCACATGGTCAAGGACCACATCTTTGAGGACGGCAACAAACGCACCAGCCTTGTCTTTGCGTTGTCCGTCTTAAGGTTCGCAGGCACTCCGGTCGTGCTGTCTGACAGCCCCGAACCAAAAGACAACCAGTACTACGCCTGGATCCAGGACCTCGTTTCCAGTCGCCGCACGAACAGCGAGCTAGCCGAAGAGCTGCGCTGCGGATTCGTTGCGGGCACGGACGATCTGTCGCTCGTATAGAATCTAAGCATCCGCACGCCGGTTAATGAATTGATTGGACACCACATGGAACTCCCTAGCACCCTGTGCAGTAATGTGTACGACTTCGCGTTTTGCCCCGAGCCCTGCTACGACCGCCTGGTCGACCTCGCCGACCCCGAGGACTGGGGTCCCGGCAACCGCATCCTCAAAAACTACCTGTCGTTTTCGTTTAGCCGCGCGGTGTTCCTGACCGAGCGTGACTTGGACCAAACCGGGCCGTCCAACCTGCCGCTGGTGTTCGACAATGACCGCTGCCTGTTCAATACCGGCCTGTACACGCGTCGCTACGAGACCATCTACGGCCTGTTTGAGCCCAACACCAAGCCCGACGCGCGCCAGCGCTGGTTTTTGAAGGGCTTCTTTAAGGAGAGCGACCCCATGCTGGTCTCGTTTGAGTACCTGCCGTGCCGCGTGCGCTTTGCCGAGGACCCCTCCGAGCTGGTCTTTGACTACCGACTGCCCATCCGCTCCAACATCGACCACATTCTGGGCGACGAGGAGAACCTTACGCGCATCCCCGCCAGCCTGATGGGGGAGGACAACTCGCTGCTGCTGCGCGCGCTTTTGAGAGCGCCGTCGTCGAGGCCGCCCGCCGCGCCGCAGCCAACTATACGCTCGCGGTGCCGCAGTTCTACGGCGGCCGGATCCAGCTACTCCTACCGCTGTGCCTGACCGGCGACAAGCCCGAGCTGGCGCTGACCATCCAACGCGAGGACGGTTTCTACGCCGCGCGCACCTGCCTCACGCTCGACATGGCCTACAACAACGCGCGACTCATCTGCCGCCCTGAGACTTCGTGGATCAAGCGATAAAGGGCTGTTGAACTGGTGGTTTATCGCGTACCCTGATTGCGGTTGCACGGTTTGCTCCCACGAATTTAAAATCGAGGGTAAAAAGTTCTTGGTAAACCGCGCGTGGCTATGTTAGTATCTCTTTTGCCGAAAGGCGACGGGCGATTGGCTCAGGGGTAGAGCATATCCTTCACACGGATGGGGTCACAAGTTCGAATCTTGTATCGCCCACCATCTAAAGCACAGGTCAGAGGTGTTAAGCCTCTGGCCTTTTTCTTTTTGACACCAAGGCTGACTCCAAAACGAATCGTAGTCGTATAAGGCGTCATTTTTTTCGCACCCTTTTTGCTGACGCCATTGCATGTTTTGTATAAAACGCATGCGGATTTTCATTGAATTCCCCATGTGATCCGCGCGCAAATGTGGAGACAGAGACCACTGGCTCACAGCTCGTACCAGCACGTTCTCGCCTCGTTACAACCTTTCAACACATCCCGTCCATTATTTGGTCAGCGTTTGGTCAGTTTCCCGTACTTACCCGCATGACGGCCACGTAGATAATCGGCCATGCCCGCAATCCGCACGGCCTACGGTCGAAACCAGGGGAGGCCATATGGACGAGATCGTCTGCGCAAACACCGCATTCCGCTACTGGCGCTGCCCGCCCCAAGCGCGCAACCTCTACCCGCGACTGCCAAGCCCAGAAGACGGCTGGCGAGCCCTAGCCCAAGCCCCTTTCGTAACCGATATCCTCAAGACCCCGATTATCGCTGTTGCTTCGCCAGGTTGTTGTAATCACCACTCGGGATTGCGCTCCACTATTCGCTGGGAAGGGGCTTCGGATACCGGCACAACAACCGACACTCATTTAGGCTTTAGCGTCACCAATCCGCTTAACACGTTATTTACTATGACACGCTTTGTGTCCCAAATAGATCTCGTACTGGCTATGTACGAACTTTGCGGCTGGTTTTCTGTTTTCGAGCCGACCCCCGCTGTCGAAATGCAGTTAAAAATCGCGTTAAAGGAGAATCGCAATTCCAGCACGCAGAATCTGTTCGAACTTGGAGAAGGCGAAGACGAGATTCCTTGGAAACGAGTTTATGCCCGCACAACCGTAAAGGTCCCAGCAAATGAAGGCCAAACGAACAATCACGAGGATGGAAGAGAGGTTACGAAACTCAAAGGTACTTCGCTTTGGATGAGAAAGCCACTCATCGAACTGAGCGACTTGCATCGATTCGCCGAAAAGGTCAAAAGTCAAATGTGGGGAAAGCAGTTTTATGATGCCGCTCAGCAGGTTATCGGCATTGCTGCATCTCCACTCGAGGTCGCGGGGGTCCTGCTTCTAAGTCGTTCTCGAAGTCTAGGTGGTTCAGGATTCAGATACGTATACCTCAACGATTTAACCCCTCTATCCGAGGAAGCCCAAAGCATCGCAGGTCAAAAGGTTTGCTACGGTGACATCGTGATTGTAAACCCAATCCTAATGAAGGCAGCAATTATCGAAATCCAAGGTGAGGTCATCCATGGGTCAGGCGCGGTACTTGACCAAGATGCGGAGCGCATGACTGCGCTCCAGAGCATGGGTTTCGATGTGTTCCTGGTAACCCACGATATGCTTAACGACAAAAAACAGCTAGACGCCATAGTCAAAAGCGTCTGCAGTCGTTTGGGGATTCGATATAAAGCCAAATCCGAGGCAATGAAGCGCGCCGAGACGCGACTGCGAGCAAATGTTCTGTGCAACTGGTTGGAACTCGGAAATTAGCCGGCGACAAGGCGCTAGAACGACCTAGTTTTCCTGCTAGTGAATTAGTATCATTTCAAAACTATGCCGGATTACGGGGCTGGACCCGGACCGGCCGTCCATACCCTGCATTTCGCTGAATGCGCAAG
>NZ_JBDGBA010000016.1:0-49835 GCF_040910185.1 Collinsella aerofaciens
AGATTCTAGGACGAAGGCCGTTTTTCGTTAAACGGGCGCTAGGGTGTCACCCTTACACCAACATTTTCGACGCGATCCGTTCCGCCGTCGTCATATCTGGAAACAGTAAACTTACCGCCCTTATACTTTTTCGAAAGCCTGTTCAGTGTGGGCTGGTTGAACCAGCTTGCGAGTATTGGTGCTAGTCCGACTGCAACGCGTGTCAAACGTGTCTGGGTTATTTTTATCTTTTCACGCGTGATTTGCGCATACGCTTGAATTCCCTCAACTGAAGTTAGTACATCTAATGCTATAGGAAGGATTTCCTCTCCATAGTTTGTTAGATGTAGAATACTGCCTCTTTTTTCGAACAGCTTCAGACCAAGTTCAGATTCCAATGCTCGAATGCCTTTTGAAACAGCTTGCGGCGAAACGCTTAATATAGTTGCTGCATCCGAGTAATTCTGATAATCAAATACCTTTATGAAATACTGCAGCTGAACAACATTCACCAGAATTTCCTTAGGTTGAATTTTTAATCAGTCTAAGTGTAAATTAAATAATGTTAAACAAGGCAAACAAATTGTTTCATCTAGTACAAAAAGTTATCAAACAGCTTTTGACTTTTTGACCAAAGTATAACTAGGCCTAGAACGAGAAAGGAGCCATTGTGGATTGGATACAGCCAACTCAAACACCTAACGATATTGCTTTGCTATCAAGTTGGTGTCCTTGTCAGGGCGCAAAATGTCAAGGGCGCTGTAATCCCTGGGGGATGTGTGCCGTGTACACGGGCGGGAATTGCCGCGCATTTCAACATTGCGGTATACACGTTAGCTAGGAGCTCCGATGGAATATATTCAAAAGCCAGTGAATACTCAGATGCCTGCTTCGTCTCGAGATATTTCTACGTGTGTGTCCTGTGCAGCACATATTTGTTGGAGTTATTCAGGGGGAGGACCGTGTGGCCTGAGGATCTGCATTACCAAATTTTGTGGCTGGAATTACTCCTAATGGCAGGTTGAAATATTGAAATATGCAACGGAGTAGAAATGAAACAGTCTCGCTTTAATGTAATCGATAAAGGGAATCAACCTACGCTGGCATATAACTCGTACTCTGGTGCAATCGTTGCGTTGGATGCAGAATACGAGAAGGGGCTTTTTGAGAATGGAGCTAATTACCCTTCGGAAATTGTCGATAATTTGACGGACGCGGGGTTGTTGGTTCCCGACGGACTTGACGAGATCGAACATTTAAAAGAGATATCGTTGGCCTGTCGCATGCAATCAAAATCACTTTCATTTACGATAGCCCCGACATTGAATTGTAACTTCAGATGTCCGTATTGTTATGAGAACGGCAAGCGTTATGGCTCAATGAGCGACCGATGCGTCGATCAGGTAATAAAGCATATCAATGGCATGGTTATAGACAATCAGGCGGAAAGTTTGCAGATTGCCTGGTATGGCGGCGAGCCTTTATTGGCGATTGAGACTGTGGAGAAGATTACGCGCGGAATCCGAAGCGATGAAATCTTATTTAACGCCAGCATGGTGACCAATGGCTATTTCTTAGATGGGAAAACGGCGGAGTTGCTTGCAAAAAATGGGGTTACGCACGTTCAGGTAACTGTCGATGGTCCGCCTGAGATACACAATCGAAGAAGATGTCTTCCTTCTGGCGGCGATACGTTCAACCGTATTATTGATAACGTAAAAAGGGCTAGTGCGTACTTTGATGTCATCTTAAGAGTCAATGTTGATCCGTCGAACGGTGATCAGATTGATCGTTTGGTTGATTCGCTTGATTGTAAAGGTCTTCGTAATAAAGTAAAACTATATTTAGCGGCAGTGGATGATATAAATGGGATGTGCGCTAACTCTCCATGCTATTCAGAGGATGAATTTGCTTCGATTGAAGCATCCTGTCTGTCTCGCTACAAAATGACAGGGTACATGGATCCATTTCTTCCAGGCTTTAATCCGACCATATGCGGAGCCGTCAATAAATATTCAGAAGTTATTGGACCAGACGGTTCCTTATATAAATGCTGGAATGAAATAGGATATTCCGACAGAAGCTATGGGAGCATCTTTGAAAATGTAACGAGTAGCGCATCCGAAGTTTCCATATGGAATGCTTACGACTTTTGTTCAGATTCAGAATGCCTTAACTGCTCACTTCTTCCTATGTGCATGGGTGGCTGTCCCTTCACCAGGCTGTATGAAAATAAGACAAGCTGTGTATCCGCAAGAAAGAACTGTATAAAAGTAATGAGGGCGGCCTATGATCTCAAGCATAAGAAGTGATGCGGATTCAACGGCGATCTTCGACTATCTGCCATATTTCAGACTTGGGTTTTCTTCCCAATTGCTTCTGGTTATAGCCTTTACGTTGTGCTTAATAATATCTGGAATGATGGCCTCTGTATCCCCGCTGCTCACGAGCGCTCTGGTTGATAATATATCTAAAAAAGCTCCTTATGGTGCTATTATGATTGACAGTGCGTTAATTGGTTTCGCGGCATTAATCGATATTGTTGTCAGCTATTTAAGCACCCTTCTTTCAATGCGGATAACGACCGTGGCTGCATTCTCGATTGCTCGAAAGAAAATCGATGAGCTCGTGCGGATGCCTTTTGAGTTGTTTTTTGAGCAGGAGTCTGCTGAAAAAACTCAACAGATTTGTTCAGATGCCAATACTGTGGCGTCCTTCGGATTGTCGATGCTCCAGACGGTACTCCTTGCGATTGTCCAGCTAGGTATCAGTTTATTTTTTCTCTATGGATGTTCCACAGCGCTCTTTTGGGTTTCCGTGACATTTTGCATCTTGTATGCAATTGCATATGCTTCATTTAAAAAACCGCTTTTTGTTTCAGGTCTGACCTTTAAGGAAGAGCAGTCCCTGTATTTCGGAAAAGTGGAGTCCCTACTTGCGCATCAGAGATTTTTGTATGTTAATGCGCTGTTCGAAAGAGCATTGAAATCCATAGATAGCTATTTTTCGTCTTTGCTGCACGCCGGAGTCGCCTATCAAAGTGTCATTTCGAAATTTCAGGCAACTGATTCCTTTGCTGCGGCTGCGTCCCAGGTGACCATTCTTTTGATTTCGGCTTTTTATGTAATGCATGGAAGCATGAGTGTAGGCCAACTTGTTGCTGTTTCGAGCTACATGGCTTTAATGCTATCTGCCGTGAGGTCAATCTACGGTATAGGTAGCAGCGCACAAGACTGCTTCTCATCGATATCCCGTCTAAATGCCTCTAAAATGCCTTCGGCTGCTGCTGGAGAGGAGCTCTTGGAGATCGATTACATCGAACTGCATAATTTCGGCTTTACATTAAATGGAAAGTGTCTCTACAGCAACTTGAATGTCAAGTTTGAAAAAGGAAAGCTCTATGCTCTTGTAGGGATTAATGGCTCGGGCAAAACGACCCTTGCGTACTTATTGATGGGTTGTTTCAATTCGGATTACGTTGGAACTATTTCCTACAACGGTAAGGCCCAAGAAGAAATCAACTGTGAGCTCCTTAGGCAGAAGCTAGTTTCGTTTGCTGAACAAACTCCGATATCAGTAAAGGATATTCTTTGCGATAGAAACTTTCCTTCTATCGAAAGGAAGAGGTGCGGAGGAATGTCTCCCGGGGAACTGGAACAACTGGAAATTAGACGGGTCTTAGAAAAGAAGGCAGACGTCTATTTATTCGATGAGCCAACAGCATCACTCGATATTGCTCATAAAGAAGCTCTGATAAAAGCTATGAAGGAAATGCGAAAGCACAAGATTGTCATTGCAATTACACACGATATGGACCTAATAGATGCTAGTGATGAGGTGGTAGAGCTTGGGAAAAGCGACTGAAATAATGCGCCTGGGGGCACGTTATCTACTGGGCACGATGGTTGCTAGCGTGCCGTGGGCTATTTGGGTTATTGCAAAAGGATCCCCCGCTTGGCTGTGCTCTACAGGGGCGCTCTTTTGTGCGTTGGTAGTCTATCTTTTTGCAACTCGGGGCGCTGTTTCTTGCGATAAGCCCAAACGGCGTGGGATTCTTTTGGGATGGCAGTTCATTTTCATCGTATTTATTATTATGGCCTTTATGCTCGATATAGGTGGAAAATCAATATCCAGATGGGTATTGGTCTGTTCGGTTTCAGTTTTGCATGAGCTGTTATTTAGGTACGTATTTTTATTTGAATACACAATCGTCGGAATAGTTCGGCCGTTTTGCATAAGGGCATTTATACAGTCGATGCTATGGTCATTGCTTCTCGTGACTCAACAGTGTTTAATCGGGGCACCCACAAATTACATCATTGCAATGATGGGGGGCTATCTTTGTTTGGGCCTTATTTTTGCGCTGCTCGTGCGAAAAACAGGGACAGTGTGTCCGTCTCTTTTAGCCATGATGTCTCTGGATTTTATCAACATCCTAGCTCTTTGAGTTACGGACAAAATCTTCAAAATCTTCAGGTGTTGGCACCATGGCAGATAAAGCCCGCACGGTGCTTTCGGTATGCAATAACATGGGCGAGGGCTGGCTGCTCACGGCCGAGATGCTCGACCTAATCGATCACGGTGCGCCCAACACCATCTGCACGCAGCCCTTCGCCTGCCTGCGATTCGGTTAGCGAGGATGCCGTGGCATCGGTCGCCGAGCGTCTGGGGGCGGCATTAAGAAGAAACATGCCTGCTTTAGGCTGGTATGAGAAAAACGGGTGGCAGCCATACCGGCTGCCACCCGTTTTTACTGGATATATGTTGCGTAATTGGCCTTGCCGGCACCTTTCGCGGACTCGGATTTCGGAAGTGCGGGGAAAAACTCCGAATTTCCGAGCACACGGCTCTTTTGCACCCTTGTGACCTGCGGTTTTGTTGCTAAAAAAGTCGGTCTGGTCGGCGGCGCTCAGTTTTTCACCGCACTTCCGAAAACCGCGGTCTCGCAATATGAAAAACGGCCTTCATAACTCTGGGTTAATGGATAAGTGTGGCCTTTCGCCGTATATCACTGTCCGTTTATGGAACCTATCTCCAACGAGTCGTAGCCAAATGGTTTAATGTTAGAAACACATAGTTGCCGGCGGGCCGCGGGTGACGTTTGCTTTGATATCGGAGGTGCCAAGTATGTTTTGCACTCCGTTCAACAAGTATTGGTCTGGCTAACATGGGTCGCTGTGCTACTTCGATAACCCTTGCAGTGGTCTGCCTGGCTGTGCTCCTGGGCGCTACAGGGCTGTTTGCTATAAGCCGAGAAACGTCCTATATGCAGGAATGCGCTTCCGAAGGGTTTGCCATTGATGGTTACTATCGGGATGACAAAACGAGTCGGGAAACCCTGGCTTTTCTTGAGGAGGACAACTGTCGATGGCAGCTGGTCGATCAAGACGGAATCTGCACAGACGGGCAGTTTAAGCGTACGGATGACCCCAACATCCTGATATTAAAGAAGGAAAACGGCGAAGAATTCGGCACGATTCACGTTGCGTATATATCGCGCCGACGCAATCAGGGGCAGATTTACCTAATTAGAAATACTAAGGTGACCCGATTTTATCTGGTGAGCACCGATCCGGCGTTTACAGTGGAATCTGGCGATGTCGATGCGGACGTCTGATTCACGGCAATAAAACAGCGAGCGGGGCGCGAACGTGAACTACGTCCCGCTTTTTGCATGTGCCTGCGTCGCGTCTGAGCCTCGCCGCGACTTGCGCCTGTGCGCGAGAGCCATCCCATGCTCCGCATTACTCCACATCAAACTCCACGCGATCGAGCCCGGGCACATTGAGGTCGATGAGCTTGCGGGCGATACGGCGGTCGTGTGCCCCAAGCGCCTCGCTCGTTGTCACATGGGCGACAATCTCGCGCTCGACGATGCCTTCCTCGTCACCTTCGGTAGCCGAGGTCTCGACGGCGACGGTGTAATCCTTAAAGCCTGGCAGCACCGCTGCAAGCTCGCGCGTGGTTTCGGTCACGCCGTAGCCGTCCTGCACGCCGGCCTGCGCCGAGCCAATGGAACCCGCCGTCATAACGATGCAGGGGATGGCAAAGACTACCGTGCCCACAATGATGCGGCGGCGCACCTTGCGCGATAGCTCGTCGACCTCGGCGTTTTCTTCAGCAGTCACAATACCGTCGCCGTTCAGGTCGCGCTTGAGCGGCACGCGCAAAAGAAGCAGTACGGCTTCGGCGGCCAGTGCGATAAAGACCACGTTGATGCCAAACTCGTAGAGTGCCGAGAGGAACAGCGACCCGCTTGCGATGGCGATGCCATAGCCCGCCGCGCACAGGGGCGGCATGAGCGCGGTCGCCACAGCCACCCCGGCGATGAGCGTGGCGGGTTCCTGGTCGCGCGAGTTGCCCAGGCCACCCGCAAAGCCGCCCGCGAGCGCGACGGCAAGGTCCCACACAGTCGGTGTCGAATTGTCGATGATGGCGGCCGTGGTGGTGCCAAGGGGCGAGAGCTTAAAGTACAACGTGGACGTGACCAGGCAAAAGGCCATCTGCAGAGCCAAGCTCGCGACGGCCTCAAGGGTAATCTCGCGGTCGAGCGTGGCGATGCCGTATGCCATGGCAAGGACCGAACCCATGAGCGGGCAGATGAGCATGGCGCCTACAATGGCGATATCCGAGTCGATATCGAGGCCGATGCTCGCGATCAACATGGCAATGATCAAGATGCATAAGTGTGAGCCAGTCAGGCGCGCCCCGTTTACAAAGCGCTTGCGAATCACGTGATAGGGCGCGCGTCCCTCGCGAATGTTGAATGCCCGCTTTAGAAAGCGGCTTGCGTTCTCCATGGCCTCGCTGTGGGCGGGGCGGATGCCATGGCGCCGATGATGGCGCTCGCGCAGTCGCTTGAGCTGTTGTTTATCGAGTTCCATGTCCACCTCGTTCTGGCACGTGCCGCGTATCCCGCCCGTCGTCTTTACTCTACACCGCGTTGAGCGAGGTGTCAGACAGGGTTTGTTGACCTGGAAGTCAGGCCAATCGGCATGACAAAAAACGCCGTGAGGATCATAAGAGTCAAATAGACAAAAAAGCGCGGGGCCGGATGGTCTCCGACCCCGCGCTCTGCACGGGTGCGTTGTTATTGGGTTTAGCCCAGCAGGCTCAAGCCAACAGAGACAAACGCCAGGATAACGCCGACGATGGACTCGCCGCCCAGCAGGCCGCTGGCAACGACCAAGCCCTGCTCCTGGAAGGCGGCGTCCTTGGCGGCCTTTTCCTCGTCCGAAAGACCGGCCTCGGCGTCGCGGTGTGCGGCCCACTTGTCGTAGGCGAGCTTAACGCAGGAGCCCAAGAAGGCCGTGAGCGACATGTAGAACGGCAGGTACACGCCCAGACCGATCATCATGGCCGGAATGCCGAGCCAGTACATGATGATGCCGGCGATAAAGCCGCCCGCAAACCACGGCACGCTCGGGATGCCCGAGACCATGGTGGCGACCACGCTTGCCTGCGCGGCCACAAAGCTCTTGTCGGGGCCGAAGGCGTCCGGACCATAGGCGGTGACGAGCGCGACCATGACGGCGGCAGCGACCAGGGCGCCCACGATGCCGCCGATGGCCTGGCCGACCCACTGTGCGCGTGGGTTGGTGCCCAGCACGGCGCCGGCCTTAAAGTCGTTCATGACGTCGCCCGCAAGGCCGCACGCCACGGCCACGACGCCGGCGATAAAGAACAGCTTGACCTGCGCGAGCTGCGCGAAGGCTGCCACGATGAGCATGACGATGAGGCCAAAGATTTCCATGGGGTCGATACCCGTCTGGCCGCAGCTCTGTGCGCTCATGATGGTGGTGACAAAGGTAAACAGTGTGACGATGACGGCCGGGACGGGACCGAGGTCGAGCGCGATGGCAACGATCACAGCGATGGCTGCGGTGCCCAGGCCGATGATGCCGGCGTCGAGCTTAAGCGAGCCCGAGATAAGCGACTGCTCGTCGGTGTCGGTGGAGCTGTCGGCGGCGAGGCCACGGACGATACCGGCGACCTGCGGCAGGATGTCCTTAAGGACGACGGCGACGCCAAAGCCCATCATAAGACCCATACCGAGGGATTTGACGATACCCTGCGCGGTCACAATATCGAACAGGCCAGCAGCGGTGCCGCCAACGATGATGCCAAAGTTGCCCAGCAGCGCGCCGGCAAACCAGAAGGCGACGGGGGCGAAGCCCACGAGGAAGCCGATGGACAGCAGCATGGGCGAGTTGTAGATGGCAAAGGTCACGCCGGGGATATTGAGCGTGCACAGCATACTGGGCACCACGCCCAGGGCGTCGCGCAGCACGCTGTAGATGCCTGCGATGGCCATGGAGCCAAAGAGCTGCTTACCGGTCTTGCCGCCGGCCTCGGTAGCACGTAGGGTCTGAGCTGCGGCGTTGCCGGTGGGGAACTCCAGCGCGGCGTCCACGATAAAGTGACGGTGGATGAGCGCTGTCGCTAGAAGGCCCAAGATGGTGCCGGCGAGCGCCACGATAAACATGTCGAGCCAGCTGATCTGGTCGGCATAGCCCAACATCCAGGCGCCCGGGATGGTAAACGCCAGGCCGCCGGCGACCATGGCGCCCGCAGACATGATGGTGTGGGTGACGTTGGCCTCGTTGAGGCTGGCGTTGCCCATGAGCTTCAGGAAGAACAGCGAAATGACGGCAGCGAAAATGATCGGCCAGGGGAGGGCGCCCATCTTGAGGGCGGTATAGGCCGAGCTTGCCGTGATGATCACGCAGCCAAGGACGCCGATGACGACGCCGCGCAGCGTGAGTTGCCCGCGCATCGAGGCGCGGTTCGAGGGATTGCTCATATAAAACTCCTTTGCGTATATCCGCTTCCCCCGGGAGCGCCGCTACGGATACGGCGCGGGAAGTCGGGTTACCAAGGGCCGCCGCGTGAGCTCGCGCGCGACCGCGCACCAGTATAACCGCAAGCTAGTCATTTCGGGATGACTGGTTTAGGTAGGCGATATACTGCTGGGCAGACGAAAGGAGCGCCGACGATGCTTAATGGGTGCGCATATATATTGACGGTCGACGTGGGCAACACGTTCATTCGCTTTGGCCTGTTTGCCGAGGATTCGGCCGCGGCGCAGGAGCGCCCGCTCGCGACGTGCGAGATCACGACGCCGTCGAGCATCACGGCCGACGAGGCGCGCATGAGGCTCGCGCAGGTCATGGGCGCACTGGCAGCCGATGCGGGCATGCCGGGTGCGCTCGTTCCCGCAGCCGCAGTGCTGAGCTGCGTAGTGCCGGCGCTCGAGCGCCCGTGGAAGGCAGCGCTTTCCCGCACTTGCACGGGGCGCGTGCTCACCGTGGGACCGGGCCTCAAGACCGGCATGCCCGTGCACTACGACGATCCAGCAGAGATCGGTCCCGACCGCATCGCCGACGCCGTGGCGGCCCGTGCCGTCTACGGCTCTCCGTGCATCGTGATCGACCTGGGCACTACGACCAATATCGAGGTCATCGATGCGCACGGAACCTTTGTCGGCGGCGTCATCGCGCCGGGTCTGGCACTTGGCGCCCGCTCGCTTTCGGCGGCAGCAGCGCGCCTACCCCAGGTTGAGCCCTCGGCGCCAACGCATGTGATCGGTCGCAACACGCGCGAGGCCATGCGCTCGGGCGTGGTTTTGGGCGAGGTAGCCCGCATCGACGGCATGCTCGACATGGTGCTTGCCGAGATGCGCTCGACCAAGGCGGCGGGCGAGGGCAGCGTGCCCATCATCATCACCGGCGATGATGCCGAGGCGCTCGCGGCGTTGGTCGGCCATAGCCTGACGGTAGACGACGCGCTGACGCTGCGGGGTCTCGCCGAGCTCTACCGCATCAACCAAAAGCCCCGCCGCGTGTAAAAGTGAGGGCGCCGGTGGGACAAACGCCTCCACCTTTCACCTGCTACAATGGGTCAAACTATTGCGATTACGGAGGTGTCTGCCATGTCGGACGATCTTCATCAAACTTCGTCAGGCAAGCGCCTGGACGTCATTAGCTGGGACGAGTTCTTTATGAGCGTGGCCATCGCCGCGCAGCGCCGCAGCAAGGACCCCAACACGCAGGTGGGTGCGTGCATCGCCAACACCAACCACCGCATCCTTTCGGTGGGCTACAACGGTACGCCCTCGGCGCTCAACGACGACTTTTTTCCGTGGGGTACGAGCGACGACCCGCTGCAGGACAAGCACAACTACGTGGTCCATGCCGAGGCCAACGCCGTGCTCAACTACCGTGGCTCGCTCAAGGACCTCGAGGGTTCCACGGTCTACGTCACGCTGTTCCCGTGCCACGACTGCGCCAAGATTTTGGCGCAGGTGGGCGTGGGCGAGGTTGTCTACCTAGACAACAAGTACGCCGACACCGATGATGGACGCATCAGCCGCCGCATCCTCGACTCCTGTGGCATCAGCTACCGCCAGGTTATCGTCGATGTCCAGATTGGTACCGGGGGACAGGCTCGACAGTAATTATGCGTTGTCGCTATCTGACGACGAACGCAGCTCAAAGAGTCCCGTCCCAAATTGACTACTCGTGAAAGTCGCGTCTGCGCGCATGGACGGCTCGTGAGCGGGTACATGGCTGTAGTAACATAGCTTCTGTCCGCGGGCGCGCCCGCGTTATTGTGAGAAAGGAGCCCCTGTGGCTGTTAACGAAGAGCTGCTTAAGAAGGTTCTTGAAGAGATTCGCCCCAATCTACAGGCCGACGGCGGCGATATGGAGTATGTGGGCGTCGACGACGAGGGCGTCGTCAAGCTGGAGCTTCAGGGCGCCTGTGCCGGTTGTCCCATGAGCGCCCTGACGCTTTCCATGGGCATCGAGCGTATCCTCAAGGAGCACGTGCCCGGCGTTACGCGTGTCGAGCAGGTCAATGCCTCCGGCGAGACCGATGACCTGTACGACGAGTATGCGCCGTTCTAAGAAGTGAAAGCTGCGGGCGATATGCTCCGCATAGACGTCACGCCCGAATATGCGGCTGCGAGCGCAAGGCCCGCGGCCGCATTTGTATGTAGGGAGCAGGGGGACCGATATGCTCAACGACCTCTACCATATGCTTGATCCCGTCGCCATCTCGGCGGGGCCCATCACCATCTACTGGTACGGCTTGGCCTATGTGGTCGGAGCTCTGCTCACGGCGGTCGTCATGTACCGCACGCAGCGCCGTTGGGGTTTTGACATTACGGTCGACGACCTGACGAGTGTCGTGGTCGGCGTGGTCTTTGGCCTTATCATTGGCGCCCGCCTGTTCTACGTCGTCTTTTATGGTGATGGCTACTACTGGGCGCACCCGCTCGAGATCTTTGCCACCAACGAGGGCGGCATGAGCTTCCATGGCGGCTTGGTGGGCGGCATTATCGGCGGCATCATCGTGTGCCGCATGTATAAGCTCGATGCCTGGACTTTGGCAGATCTTGCCGTCATAGGCGCGCCGCTGGCCTTGTGCCTGGGCCGTTGTGCCAACTTTGTCAATGGTGAGCTGTGGGGCAAGCCGACCGATCTGCCCTGGGGTGTGGTCTTCGGTGGCACCGCGGGGGATATGCCGCGTCACCCCTCCCAGCTCTACGAGGCATTTCTTGAGGGCATCGTGCTCTTTTGCATTCTGCAGGTGCTCAGCCGCAAAAAGCCGCTACTGCCCCAAGGCACGTTTATGGGCGTGTTTGTGATGGGTTACGGCATCGTCCGCTTCCTCATTGAGTTTGTGCGCGTGCCCGATGCCCAGCTGGGCTATCTGCTGGGCGGCGTCATCACCATGGGTCAGCTGTTGAGTCTGCCACTCGTGATTGCGGGCCTGGCGCTCGTCATCTTTGCCCTCCGCCACAACCGTCCCCAGCGCATCTACCTCGACGCCTAACCACCACAAAGGGGGCAGGCACCTTTGTGGTGGTTCGCTGGGCAACGATGACAGAACAGTAACGTTTCCCCAGATAAAACCTGCCAAAATAAACCTGTCCCTTTTTGGCAGGTTTCTAGAAAGGCTCTTTGGACTGTGAAGGATTCCGATCTCTCCACAACGGCTGCGCGCGACGCTGCCCGCATCGTCTGGTTTAAGCGCTACCCCGCCAAGCAGACGCTCATCGCATTTTTGCTCGCGCTGTTGGCGACCACGGCGTTTTCCATCGATCCCGCCCCGGTGTCGAGCAACGCAGTCTTGGCGATTGACCCCAAAGCCTCGGGTATGCTGTACGTGTGCTACGAGGTGCTCCTCTCGTTTGCCGGCCATACCGACGCGGTCATGCTGCTTGCACTTGCCTGCCTGCTCACCTTGCCGTTTCGCTACGTGTTCTTTGGCCGTGGCGACACCTGGCGTCCATCGATCATTCTGCCGTCGCTGTTCTTCGCCATCTGCATGGTGTTCGGCCGCAGCTACGATCTCACCGACTCGGCCGAGATTGTCCTTGGCGACAAAGCCCGCATCATCTGCGCCTGGATTGGCGGCGCGGGCTGGATGCTCTTGGCGGTCGTTGCCTTCTACCTTGCCTTTGAGTGTCTAGATTGGCTGAGCTCTCGGCGCATTCCGTTTTCCGAGGCGCACTTTGGCCGCGTATGGCGTGTGACTCACGCCGTGCTCTCGGTCCATCCCTTTGCCGGGCCCTTCCTGGTGCTTATGATCGCCTGGGCGCCCACGCTCATCGCTTCGCTGCCTGGCCTTTTTATGGGAGATACGGGCGCGCAGATTCGCCAGTGGTTTAACTATCCCAACGGCACGAGCGACTACCTGCGCCTACTCAACCCCAACGTGCTGCTCAACGGGCATCATCCCGTAGTGCACACGGCCATTATCGGCTCGTGCGTTCAGCTGGGGCTTTCGCTGTTCAACAGCGCTAACGCGGGCCTCATCATCTATACCTGCGCTCAATTTGTCATCACGGCTGCCTGCATGGCCTATTCCATTTCGTCGCTGCGCAAACTGGGCGTGAGCCTGCCGGTTCGCGGTGCGATCCTGCTGTTCTTTGCGTTTATGCCGATGTTCTCTAACTACGCGGCGTTGCTCACCAAAGACGTGCTCTTTGCCGACGCGTTCTTGGTGCTGCTGGTACAGACCGTCAAGCTCGTGGCATGTGGCTTGCCCCGTCGTGATGCCAATGTCGAGCGTGCGGGCGAGAAAGCCCCCGTGCTCTTTGTGCGCCACGACTGGCTGTTGCTCGCTCTGGGCGCCATGGGCTCCACGTTTCTGCGCAATGGCGGCCTGGTGTTTCCCCTGGCGGCATGCGTAATCGCGGCGGCGTTTAGCGCATGGGACGCGCATGCGGCTCGTCGTGCAGCCAAGCAGGCTGGTGCTGCGCCTTCGGGCACCACCCCGCGTTTCCGCTGGGTGGGAGTTCTTGCGGTGCTTGCACTCTGCCTTGCCTCTAATATGTACTTCACCAAGGTCTTTATGCCGGCACACGACATCACGCCTGGTTCCAAGCGCGAAATCCTCTCGATTCCGTTCCAGCAGACGGCTCGTTTTGTCCAAAAGCACGACGGCCTCAACTCGGGCGTCAACCCCACGGTTAAGGAGGACGGCACCATCGTGGAGGCTCCTTGCGACGGTTCGGTGACCGACGAAGAGCGTGCCGTGATCGATCGCGTGCTCAAGTACGAGAACCTGGGCCGCCGCTACAACCCCGACAAGTCCGATGCCGTCAAGAATTGCTTTAACGAGTACGCCTCGCAGGAGGACATCAAGGCCTATTTTGAGGTATGGGCCCAGATGTTCAAAAAGGATCCCGAGTGCTATATCTCGGCGCTCATCAATAACTACTACGGCTACTTTTATCCGAGTGCCCGCGATGCGTGGGTCTACAGCACGGCGCGCAGTGCCGAGATTATGGCGAAGCCCGATAACCTTAAGTACTTCGACTTCCATCCGGTCGATAGCAAGGTTGTGCGCTGGTGCGACCACCTGATCAACCTGTATCGCGTGGCAGTACAACGCGTCCCGTTTATCTCGCTCACCATGAGCTCGGCCACCTATGTGTGGATCATGATCGCCGTGGTGGTCTACCTGCTGCGTCGTCATTCATGGCGTGCGCTGGCGATCTGGGTGCCGCTGCTGGGCGTGCTCGCCGTGTGCCTGATTGGTCCGTGCAACGGCTCGACCTACATGCGCTACCTGTATCCGGTCATCGCCTGCATGCCCTTCGCCATCGGCGCCACCGTCACCCGCAGTGACTTCCTCTGGTCCTAACTTGGTGCATTGGGGTCAGGTTTCTTTGCACCAAAGGGGTCATCATCACGACGCCTTCATTTTGGGGTTTATCTCGCAGGCCAGTAGGTATATCATAACGACGTTTGTTTATATTGCCCGAGCATCTGCGCTGGGCTTTAGGTCGAAACCGATAGGAGACACGTATGTCCGGACACTCTAAGTGGGCCACAACCAAGCATCGTAAGGGCGCGCAGGACGCCAAGCGTTCCGCCCTCTTCTCCAAGCTCAGCCGCAACATCACCGTTGCTGCCCGTCTCGGCGGTGACCCGCTGCCCGAGAACAACGCCAGCCTCGCCGCTGCCGTTGCCAAGGCCAAGGCTCAGTCCATGCCTAAGGACAAGATCAAGTCCGCTATCGACAAGGCTTTTGGTTCGGGTGCTGACGCCGCTGTCTACGAGAACATCGTGTACGAGGGCTACGGTCCCGCCGGTGTCGCCGTCTACGTCGACTGCCTGACCGACAACCGCAACCGTACCGCCGCTGATGTCCGTTCCGCCTTCTCCCACGCTGGTGGCAACCTGGGCACCTCTGGCTCCGTCGCCTTCCAGTTTGAGCGCAAGGGCCAGATCGTCGTCGCCAAGGAGATCCTGGACGAGAACGCCAAGAAGGAGACCATGATCGCCAACGGTGCTGCCGGTGACGAGGATGAGTTCATGATGGCCATCGCCGAGGCCGGTGGCGAGGACTACGAGGACGCCGGCGAGGAGTGGATCGTCTGGACTACTGCCAACGAGGTCATGGCTGTCTCCAAGGCGCTCGAGGAGCAGGGCGTCCAGGTCAAGGGCTCCGAGACCACCATGGTCCCGACCACCCCGACCGAGGTCTCCGGCGCCGACGCCAAGAAGGTTCAGCGCCTCATCGACCGTCTTGAGGAGCTCGATGACGTCCAGGACGTCTACAGCACCATGGACATGACCGACGAGGTCATCGCTGCCCTCGAGGAGGAGTAGCGCCCGCACGGGTTAAGCCGTGCATATCTGGGCATAATGAAGCGAGCATGCAAGCCTCGTGGAATAGATGAGCCGGATCCGCGTGCGTAGAGCACCGGACCCGGCTCTTTTATAATGATGCGAACCGTTTTGCATTTCGAGAGCCGAGATTTGAAGGGAGCGCCGCGTGCGCGTACTCAAACGAGCCCTAGCGATTGTGTATCTTGCCGCCGCCATCGTGGCGCTGGGTACGCTTGTCTGCCAGTTTTGGGGGCCGTATACGTATCGCTTTATGCTGCTGATGCGCGACCCCATGCCGCGCATTGTCGTGACGGCATGCGGCGGAGTTGTGGCGATCGGCGTGCTGGTAAGCTTCTTCCGCCTGATGTTTGCTCGTCGCGAGCCGTCCTGTGTACATCCGGCGGGGGAGCGCAATATCGAGGTTACCCTTGCGGCGCTTTCTTCGTGCGCCAGAGCTGCTGCCGAGCGCGACGACCGCGTGATGGTCGAGCATGTCGAGGCCCGCGTCCAAGGCTCCGACGATTCGCACGTCCGATTTAAGGTCGACGCTATCGCGCTTGACGATAAGGACGTGGCATCTCTGGCTACCGCGATGCAGCAGCGCATCGAGGAAGCTTGCGACACCATGCTCGGCACGCCGGGTACGACCACGCGCGTCCGTTTTTTGCCGTCCAAGACTACCGTCCAGACCGTGGAGGTTTCCGGTGAGTGATACCAATCAAGATAAGACCGCTCGTACGCCGCGCCTGACGATTGACCAGAGCGCCACGCCGGCGAGCGAACCTGTTGATTCCAAAGCAGAGGCAACCGAGTTGCAAGATGCGGCAGCCGCGGATTTTGACGAGGCTATGGGTCTCATCAAGGGTACGGGCGCTGCCATCTGGAGCTATGCTGTGCGTCATCCCAACACCACGCTCGGCGCCGTCGCTGGCTTTATCCTCGCTGTGTTGGTGCTCACGTTGGGCCTGTGGGACACGCTCGTCATTGCATTCTTCGTGCTGATCGGCGCTGTGATCGGCCAAATTCGCGACGGCGAGAACGGGATCGTCAACTTCTTCGGCCGTCTGTTTAGCGGCCGCTAATATGTATTCGACTGTCGCATCCGCGGCAGGCATAAGGAGGAACCATGGCTTTTAATACGAAGGTCGATGTGGCCGATACCGAGCTCGAGGCAGACGAGACCGTCACCGCCGAGGCCGAGGACGTAACGCTCGAGGATGAGGCGCTCGTCGAGGCCGAGTCCGATGAGGATGAGGACGACGAGGAGGCGGACGAGTCCGAGGACTCGCTGACCTATTCCAACGGTGTGATCGAGAAGAT
Organism: Collinsella aerofaciens; assembly: GCF_040910185.1. Classification (GTDB taxonomy): domain Bacteria; phylum Actinomycetota; class Coriobacteriia; order Coriobacteriales; family Coriobacteriaceae; genus Collinsella; species Collinsella aerofaciens_BF. The sequence goes on from NZ_JBDGBA010000016.1 coordinate 16,428, forward strand.
CGTTGCCATGGCCACTCGCGAGGTTCCGCACGTTCTGGGCATGAAGGGTAACCTCATGCACTTTGTGCAGGAGCAGTTTGGTGCCGAGAATCTGACCAAGGGCGTGACGGTCGAGGTCACCGATGACAATCGTGTGGTCGTCAACATCTCCGTCATTATCGAGTACGGCGCCTATGCGCCCGCGATTTTCGACGATGTCAAGGCACGTGTCACCGAGCGCCTTGCCGCGATGACCGGCCTTGAGGTGGCGGGCGTCAACCTGCGTATCGAGGACGTCATCACCCCCGAGGAGTACGAGCACCGCACCAGCCAGCACGAATAACCTTCCAAAAAGACAGGTTTGTTTTGGCAGGTTTTATCTGCGAAAACGTTAAACGGCCGACCGCGCAAGCAAAAGCGTGGCCGGCTGTTTTTGTACGCTCCCGATATAGTCATACCGCTCGTCTAACTAAGGGTTGCAATCCCCACGTTCCGCGTTACGCTAATGAGCGCATTGTTTCCAAATTGTTAACGAGGAGTTGCCGTAATGGCCGACGAGCACGAAACAGAAAGCAAGGCATGGGCGATTGAGGCCGCCGCTGCAGAGGCGGCATCGCGTGCTGCCGAGGAGGTGCATCGTCCTCCCGTGGTGCCGATGGAGCGCGTGGTTGATCGCACCGATATCGAGCGCGGCGAGCGTGCCGGTCAAAAGCGCAGCCAGGAGCCAGGCTTCCCGCGCTTTTTTGCCGAGCTCAATCTGGGTCTGATTCTTACGGCCTTCGCCATCGTTGCGTTTAAAACCCCTAATCACTTTGCTTTTGGCGGTACCTCGGGCGTGTCGGTCATTCTGTCCACGCTGTTCCCGACCCTGCCCGTCGGCGTCTTTATGTGGATTATCAACGCGGTTCTCGTCGTTTTGGGCTTTATCTTTTTGGAGCGCAAGGCAATCCTGTGGAGCGTCTTCGCCTCGTTTGCGCTTTCGGCCTATGTCTCGCTGTTTGAGCTCTTTATTCCGACTGATGTCTCTCTGACGGGTGATATGTGGCTCGACCTGTGCTTTGCCGTCATCTTGCCGGCGCTTGGCAGCGCTATTGTCTTTGACATCGGCGCCTCGACGGGCGGCACGGACATTCTTGCCATGATCCTCAAGCGCCGCACGACGCTCGAGATTGGCCGCGCGCTGCTGTTGGTCGATATCGGCATCGTGGCCATCGCGGCCTTTTTGTATGGCCCGCGTGTCGGTCTGTATTGTGTGCTCGGCCTGTTTGCCAAGACGCTTGTGGTCGACAAAGCCATTGAGAGCATTCACCTGCGCAAAGTCTGCACGGTCATTTGCTCCGAGCCCCTTAAGGTCGAGGAGTTTATCGTCAAGCATCTCAACCGCACGGCGACCATCAGCCGCGGCTACGGTGCCTTCTCGGGCAAGTGCGTGACGGTGATCATGAGCGTGCTGAGCCGTCGCGAGGCCGTGCAACTACGCCGCTATGCGCGCGAAGTCGATCCGGGTGCCTTTATCACGATCGTCGACAGCTCCGAGATCGTCGGCAAGGGCTTCCGCGGAACGAACTAGCGCGGACACACTCATCAAACAATCGAAAAGCGCCTCGCGCGTTGCAAATACGTCATCTAAGAGTATTTGTCCTCACATTGGGTGATAATGATGCCAAAGACATCGTTTGCGATCCAAGTGATTCGTTCAAGATACGAAGGGATGATTCTATGTTCTGCTCGCAGTGTGGCGCCCCCATGGGCGATAACGACAAGTTCTGCGGCGTGTGTGGTGCTCCTAATGCCGGTGCCGCTGGCCCCGCTCCCCAGGGACAGCCTCAGCCCCAGCAGTTTGTTCCGCAACCGCCCGTGGCGAATGCGCCAAAGGGCTGTGTGGCTCAGGCGTTCCAAGATATGACCAAGACTCCGGGTGTGCTTCAGCGTGTATGCCAAATCGCGTTTTTGCCGGCGCTGATTTGCGTTGTGTCGGTGCTCGTGTTGTTCATCCCCGTTATCGGCGGTATTGCAGCTGCCATCGGCTTTTTGGCAGCTTGCATTGCGAGTGTGTGCGGTTCCGGCTTCGGTATCGAGTGGGGTCGCGATCTGTCGCTCAAGGTCGATGACGGCATGGACCGTCCACTCATGCGTTCCACGTCGTTTGGTCTCGGAGTCTTTTCGAGCGTTATTTCGGTCGTGCTCGAGGTTATCGCTGCCATTCCCGTTATCGGTGTAGTGCTTTCGCTGGTGGAGGGCGTGGTAATTGGCGCTGCGGGCTCGTATTCTTATTACGGCTCTTATGCGCTCGAGGCTGCGCTGTTTGGCTCGCTCGGCCTGCTTGTCCTGGCGCTAATTGCCTCGGCGATTCTGGGTGTCTTCTTTAAGATGTTCGCCGACATCGCCGTGATGCACTTTGCGGTGACCGGGCGTGTCGAGAGCGCGTTTTCGCTCGATAAGGTCTGGGCGGCGTTTAAGCACAACAAGACCAAGCTGTTCTGTGCTTCGTTCCTTCCCGAGTTTTTGACGGGCCTGGTCGCCAACGTTGTCACATGGATCTTGACGGTCGTCTTTGGCGCCATTGCCTCTGTCGGTATGTATAGCTACTACTATCGTCCTACGGGTATTGAGGCAATTGTTACCGGCGGTGGCGTCACGCTCGCGCTGTTCTTGGTGCTGGTCGCTTTTGTCACCGTATTTCTTACGGTCTTTGGCAAGATACTCAAGCACCGTGCCGTTGGCTATTGGGCCGCACGTTATGCAAGCGAGTGGGCCGACGAGGACAAGGACGACGTCCTGACTTTTGTATTGCCCTTCGAGAAGAAGTCCGCTCCCTCGGGTTACGGTGCTCCGGATGCTTCGCCGGCACCTGCACCCGTTCCCGCGACCGAGTCTGAACCGGCGCCCGAGCCTGAGACGGCATCTGAGCCTGAGCCTGAGCCTGAGCCTGAGCCTGAGCCGGCACCTGCACCTGAGTCGGCGTCCGAGCCAAGCTCCGACGAGGAACCTCAGGACGAGTAGCCATGCCGTCTGCCATTTGGGGACGGGGTAGAAATAGTAGAAATAGCGCTTGAAGAATGAGCGGGGGCGGACGTGTCGAAACGTCCGCCCCCGCTTTGACATCGCGATGTGGCTATGACTGGGAGATGCCAGCGAATCGATTACTCGTCGTGCTTCTCCTCGCGGCGTGCAGCAGCGCGTGCGTCGTGGATGCCCTTGATCGCGGCATGGCGAGCCGTTCGGGCATCATGGATGGCGTCGCGAGCCTCGGCGGTCGTCGCCTTGGCAGAGCGCAATTTGGCGGCCAGATCGGGGTTGGTTTCGGCGACCGCGGTAATCGCGGGGCCGTCGAGCTCCTCTTGCGTGGGCTCGGCCAAAAAGTCGATAGCATACTGGGCGGCCACCATGGAGCCCTTTGCCAGCACGGTCTCGTCGATCTTGTAGAAGCAGGAATGTTGGGCGTATGTGGCGCCAATCTTGGGGTTGCGCGTACCTACAAAGGCGAGCACGCCCGGTACGCGACGCAGGTACTCCGAAAAATCCTCGCCCGAAAGCGTACCGCGGTAATGACCCTGGCCGGTGGGGCCAAGACATTTGATGACAGCCTGACGGCAGCGCTCGCTCGAGCCCGCGTCGTTTTCGACCTTGTAGTTGGCGATGGTGTAGTCGGTGAGCTCTGCCTCGGCGCCCAAGGCGGCCGCAGTATGCTCCACGATGCGGCGCATAAGCTCCGGCATTTCCTCGTGGGTCGAATCGCCGTAGGTGCGCACTGTGCCGGCGAGGTAGGCCGTGCCGGCGATAACGTTGCGCGCGGTGCCGCCGTGCAGCTCGCCGACGGTGATGACGGCCGGCTCGTAGGGGCTGATTTCGCGCGAAACGATGGTTTGCAGGGCGTTGACGATCTCGGCGGCAACCATGACGGCGTCGTGACCTCGCTGGGGCATGGCGCCATGGCACGAGGTGCCGCGGACGTCGATGCGGAACCAGTCGGTATTGGCCATGCGCGGACCGGGCTCGCAGCTCACGGTGCCGGCGTCGACCTCACTCCAGATGTGCGCGGCGTAGGCGCCATCGACTCCGTCGAGCACACCCGTGCCGATCATGAGCTTAGCGCCCTGGCCGTTTTCCTCGCTGGGCTGGAATACGATGCGGACTTCGCCGTGGATGTCGTCGGTCATATGGCGCAGGATTTGCAGCGTTCCGAGCATCATGGCGATATGGCAGTCGTGGCCGCAGGCGTGCATGCAGCCCTCGTTGACGCTGGCGAACTCCTCGCCAGTCTGCTCGGTAACGGGCAGGGCGTCGATATCGGCGCGCAGCAGGATGCGGCGGCGTGGCGTGCCGTCCTCGCGATAGGCGTCGGGCGCGGTGCCGCGAAGGGTCGCCACCAGGCCCGTCTTGAGGGGACGCTCGTAGGGGATATTCATGGCGTCGAGCTGGTTGGCGATGTCGGAGGTCGTGCGCTCCTCGGCAAGGCTCAACTCCGGGTGCTTATGGAAGTGGCGGCGCTGCTTGATGATGTAGGGCTCAAACTCAGCGGCGATATCTTGGATGGCCGCGGTGACGTCATCTGCCGCGCGAACCTCGGTTGCCGCCATGATCTGCTGTGCCTTGGTCTTCGTCATGGTCGATTTGCTCCTTGCTGGGTTGATCGCAAAATCGTACAGGCTCTCTCCAGTATGCCACCTGCCGCTAGGGCTGGTAAAGTTGCCGTTTGCCGCTTGGGGTTTTGTTACAAGGGCGGGGGAGTACACTCGGGGGTGTTGAATTTCCTGCCAGAGATGGGGATGCCCATGCAACATATCGATCGGATTATCCGCTCCAAGAACGTTTTTACCGCCCAAGACGGCATCGATACCGCCCGCGAGCTGGCGATTGCCATCGCAGGCGACCGTATCGTCGCAGTCGGTGCGCCCGATGACGTGATCGCCGCCGCTCCCGCCGCCACGTCGGTTATCGACTGCGGCGAGCAGTTTGTCTGCCCCGGTTTCCATGACGCTCATCTGCACTTCTTCCATACCTCGGTCGGTTCCTCGCCGTACATGCTCATGGATATGGGCACGTCCGAGGCGGCGCTGGTGCAACATGCGCTCGAGTTTTCCCAGGACCTGCCCGACGACGCTTGGGTTGTGACGCAGGGCTGGCGCGACTACCGTTGGGACCCGCCCGAGCATCCTACCAAGGCGTCGCTCGATGCGGCATTCCCCGATCGTCCCTGCGCTATGTATTCGGGCGACGGGCACACGCTTTGGCTCAACAGCCGCGCACTCGAAGCCCTCGGCGTGACACGCGACAGCGAGCCTCCGGCGGGTGGCAGTTACGACAAAGACTCAAACGGTGAGCTTACGGGTATCGCCCACGAGGCAGCTGCTATGCAGCTGCTGCCGCGCTGTCTTGAATGGCTGGGCGAGGATCGCATTGCAAGCGCTTACGCCGATCAAATGAGGCGGATGGCCGAGCAGGGCATCACCTCGATATGCGATATGTCGCTCATGCCCATGCCGGGCTGCGATTTTATCCGCGACGACGTCTACGACAAACTGCAGGCAGCCGGCAAGTTGGGCATCCGAGCCCATTTGTTTCCCACGCTGCTGGATGACCAATCACGCTTGGAAGAGCTGCAGGTACGTTACGCGAACAACGCGCTGCTTTCGGCGCCAGGCTTTAAGCAGTTCTTCGACGGTGTGTCGAGCGAACACACGGCCTATCTCACCGAGCCCTATACCAACCCGCGCTTCCCGGGCGATCAAGGTCGCCTGACGGTTCCTGCCGAGCGCATGCGCAAGCTGGTTCTGGCGGCCGCGGAGCGCGGCCATACCGTGCGCATCCATGTCATCGGCGACGGTGCCATCCATGCCGCGCTCGATATCTTTGAGAAGGCCGCCGAACTGTACGGCCTGCCCCAGCACGGCCATAACACGCTCGAGCACCTGGAGAACCTCTTGCCCGAGGACATCGATCGTCTACGCAAGCTTAACGTCGTTGCCTCGAGCCAGCCCTGTCACATTACACTCGACCCGGGCGGCCCCGAGCGCGATCTGGGCCTGGAACGCAGCCGCATCATGTGGCCGTTTGCGACCTATAAGCAGCGCGGCATCCGCCAAGCCTTCGGCACCGATAGCCCCATCACAGCTGTTACAAGCATGAACGTGCTCTACACGGCTATCACGCGCCAGGATCCCAAAAGCCACTGGCCCGAGGGCGGCTGGTTACCGAGCGAGCGCATCGATGCAGCAACAGCCCTGCGCAACTATACCCTGGGCAGCGCCTATGCAGCGGGCGACGAGCAAAACCTCGGCAGCTTGGAGCCCGGCAAGTATGCCGACCTGGTAGTCCTGGACCAAAACCCGCTCACCATCGACCCCCAAGAGCTCCAAGCCACCAAAGTCCAAGCCACCTACCTAGCCGGCAACCTGATCTACGAGCACTGACGTTCATACCGCACCGTTAAACGCGGCTCGGGCAGTCTATTTTGGGATGGCGCTCGAGCCGCATTTGTTTGCCGATGGGGGTTCGTTAGGAGCGTCCCCGCTCTGTTGGATTTGGGCGCGGGGTTGAGGTGCTGCTGCCTCGTGCGCTCAATTTGGACATCAGCAATGCTGACTCTTAGTGTTTTGCATACTTCCCATTACAGATTGCATAAAAAGGCTGGGATGTTCTTCCTGATCCTGATGTACCCCCGCCCGTGCCGTGCAAAAAACGGAGTATTCAGCACCACGAGCTCTGCCGGTGCCGCTGTGGCTGAGTAACGTTGCGGAGATTGACGTCATTTTGGGCTCCGGTACGGCGCGAAGTACGCCCATTTGTCCCAACGGGGTCTGCCCACCGACCAAAACCGCCCGCTGAGGGCGTTCTTGGGACCAATAAGGTATGTCCGGCGCGTATGCAGCCGTCCTGGCTTGCTGAATACTCCCAAAAATGCACGGTGCTTCCCAGGGGACCCGTGCGCGCAGCGAAAACCATACCCACGTTCCTATCCGCATCGCCATTTTGCTGCACTGACTTTTCTGAATGTCGGGCCCGAATTAGTTAACCTGCCTCCCGTGTGGCTCCGGAGGGGCGGGGCATAAGGTTTATCGCGAGTTCCGCACGAGCCGAAGGCCACTTAATGTGGCCTTCGTGCGAGCAGGACTGCCCGAGTAGGAAACCTTACGCCCCGCCCCTCCGGAGCCACACGGGAGGCATCGCTAAGTTATCCCCCAGCATTCAGAAAATCTAAGTGCCAAAAAATAAGATTTTTTGACTCCGTGTTGTATAACCCGCCATTCGTGGGTACCATTCAACGCGTACGCAAACAAAAAGGGTTAATTCGCGTGGTATAACCGCGCGGCCCAAAAAGGAGGAGACAAGCATGTCGTCTTTGAAGCCGCTTGCAGATCGTGTTCTGGTCAAGCCCGACGAGGCCGAGCAGAAGACCGCTTCTGGTCTGTACATCGCCAGCAACGCTCAGGAGAAGCCGCAGCGCGGCACCATCGTTGCCGTGGGCGCCGGCAAGGTCAACGACAAGGGTGAGCGCATCCCCATGGACGTCAAGGTTGGCGACGTTGTCATCTACGGTAAGTTCGGTGGCAACGAGGTCAAGGTCGACGGCGAGAAGTATCTGCTGATGCGCGCCGACGACATCTATGCTGTCGTCGAGGCCTAGTCTCGTCAGAATCTCTGATTCGTCTTTGAACGCGCCCGCCGCATAGGACTCGGAAGCGGCGGCGCGAGTCACATTTCTTTTGGAGGATTACCTACCATGGCAAAGAACATTACGTTCAACACCGATGCCCGCGCTAAGCTTGCCAAGGGCGTCAACACTCTGGCCGACGCCGTTACCGTCACCATGGGCCCCAAGGGTCGCTACGTTGCGCTGCAGCGCACGTTCGGTGCCCCGACCATCACCAACGACGGCGTTTCCGTCGCCAAGGAGATCGAGCTCGAGGATAACATCGAGAACATGGGTGCTCAGCTGGTGAAGGAGGTCGCTACCAAGACCAACGACACCGTGGGTGACGGCACCACCACCGCAACCCTGCTCGCTCAGGCCATCGTCAACGACGGTCTGCGCAACGTCGCCGCTGGCGCTAACCCGCTGGCCATCCGTCGCGGCATCGACAAGGCCGTCAACGCCGCCGTCGCCGAGATGAAGAAGCAGGCCAAGCCGGTCGAGACCAAGGAGCAGATCGCTTCCGTCGGTACCATCTCCGCCGGTGACCCCGAGGTCGGCGAGAAGATCGCCGAGGCCATGGAGGTCGTGGGCAAGGACGGCGTCATCACCGTCGAGGATTCCCAGACGTTCGACATCACCATCGACACCGTCGAGGGCATGCAGTTCGACAAGGGCTATGTCTCCGCTTACTTCGTCACGGACAACGACCGCATGGAGGCCGTGATGAAGGATCCGTACATCCTCATCACCGACCAGAAGATCTCCAGCGTTCAGGACATCATGCCCGTTCTCGAGGCTGTCCAGCGCGCTGGCCGTGGCCTGCTCATCATCGCTGAGGACATCGACGGCGAGGCTCTGCCGACCCTGGTCCTCAACAAGATCCGTGGCGCCCTCAACGTCTGCGCCGTCAAGGCTCCGGGCTACGGCGATCGCCGCAAGCGCATCCTCGAGGACATCGCCGTCCTCACCGGTGGTCAGGCTGCACTGGACGAGCTGGGCGTGAAGGTCGCTGACATCACCGCCGATATGCTCGGTACCGCTAAGTCCGTCACCATCTCCAAGGACAACACCGTCGTCGTCGGCGGCGCTGGCTCCAAGGAGGCCATCGACGCTCGTATCGCTCAGATTAAGGGTGAGATGGAGAACACCACCTCTGACTTCGACCGTGAGAAGCTCCAGGAGCGCCTGGCCAAGCTCTCCGGCGGCGTTGCCGTCATCAAGGTTGGCGCTGCTACCGAGTCTGAGCTCAAGGAGATCAAGCATCGCGTCGAGGATGCCCTGCAGGCTACCCGCGCTGCTGTCGAGGAGGGCATTGTCGCCGGTGGCGGCGTCGCCTTCATGGACGCTGCTCCTGCGCTCGATGCTGTCGAGATCGACGACCCCGAGGAGAAGATCGGTGTCGACATCGTCAAGAAGGCTCTGACTGCTCCGGTCGCTACCATCGCCAAGAACGCTGGTTTTGAGGGCGCTGTCGTGGTCGACAAGGTTGCCGAGCTGCCCGCCGGCCAGGGTCTCAACTCTGCCAACGGCGAGTGGGGCGATATGATCGAGATGGGCGTCCTCGACCCCGTCAAGGTCAGCCGCGTCACCCTGCAGAACGCTGCTTCTGTCGCCAGCCTGATCCTCATCACCGAGGCTACCGTCTCCGATGTGCCCAAGAACACTCAGCTTGAGGATGCTATCGCTGCTGCTACCGCTGGTCAGCAGGGCGGCGGTATGTACTAAGGCCGACAAGGTCTAGAACTCCCACCGGGAATCCGGGGGCGGGACGGGGACTTCTCTCCGGAACGTCCTCGGTTAGATTGGGACCCCTTGTCCTGCTCCTTTGGAGCCGCGGACAAGGGGTCCTTTTTGTGCTGAATTATTGTTCAACTTTTCGAAATCTCTCATTTGTTCGACTTTAATCGACTGTCTGCTCAATTGAGTGGCGGGCTCGTCTCGACTCGCGTCTTGCAAGTTCTTGGGTAGACGGCTTGCTCGAGGTTTATGAAAGGGGCCGTCCCGCGGGACGGCCCCTTACTTGCTATCTGACTTTGGCAGGATCGAACTCATTCGATATATCTTCGATGCCATCAGATTGAAGAATGAGCTCGCTAGGCAGATGGTGGCCCATCGGATCGATTAGGAAATCGAGTCCTGCCCTTCTGGCCGTTTTTGCGACTGGGATGAAGCCTGTGTCACCAGCTATGAGAACGATTTGATCAACAGTTCTCCCATGGGCGAGCGAGGCGACATCGAGTCCGATTCTCATGTCAACACCGGATTGCTTTAACCCAACGAGGGTGAAATCTTCCTGCCCGAGGTCGGTTGTTGTCAACTCACCCTTGAGTAGCTTCTTGAGCGATTCTTGTTTCAAGTTGTAATGCGCGTTCGCTGAGCGTAGTTCGCCCATGCGCATCGCAACTTTCCTCTTCTCCCCGAGGGCTGCGTGGAAATCGGACATCCATACATTGGAGGGATGCTTCCGGCTGAACACGGTATTGTGTTCGTCCCAGGGCTGCTTAAAAGTGCCGTTTTCTAGTGGTGGACAGTTGTAGAAGAAGATTCTGTATAGGGAGCGGTCGCCGTATTCTAGCGTCATCTTTCGTTTAGCGGATATGTGCCGCAGGGCATAGGCATGACATTCCGATGCGCGCTTTTCGGGTGAAGTGTCTCCCCATAGCCTGCGCGCTCGTTTCAGGAAGAAATTTCCATCGATTAGGACAGCGGTTCTTGTCATGATATCTCCTGCTACATGAATTGACCCCCGAGCTGTGGTACTCCGGCTAAAGATTGGAGCCACTGTCGGAGGTCTTCAAAAAACGGAGGACAGGGAGATGGCGGAAAACCTAATTTCTCTGTCTGGCTTGAGTCTACATCCATTGACTCAGCAATTTGTGGTGGAATTCGGGTTAGATTGTGGAATCGCGCCCTTTGCACTTCGGGGAATTCTGTGTTGACTGCCCTTCTTGATCTTTCGTACTTGCCTGCGATCAGTTGTTAGCGTGCTGCAGCATTGTTGTTGCGCCGCTCTATCCCGGGCGTATTTGTGGGGCGTTTCCCTACCATAAATTACCCTTGGCATACTTGCGCGAAAGCCTACTGGTGCTACACTTGCAATTGCTGTTTCAGGGCGGGGTGGAATTCCCCACTGGCGGTAAATCGGGCGGTGCCAAAGGGGTGCCGTGGCGCAGGCGAGGTGCCTGCGACCGAGCCGATGAGTCCGCGACCCGGGTGTGCGTTGGTTCGCATGCCGGCTGAACTGGTGAGATCCCAGTACCAACGGTTAGAGTCCGGATGAAAGAGGCAGGTGATCTTATGTCTGAACAGTCGCAGCATATCCATTTTGAGAACACGAATAGGTGGAGCACCAAACAGCTCGTTACCATGGCGTTGATGTGCGCCTTGGGCGCCCTGTTTATGTACGTGCAGCTGCCCATCCTTCCTTCGGCGCCGTTTTTGACGTATGACCCGTCGCTGGTGCCGGCGATGGTGTGCGGGTTTGCGTACGGTCCCGGTGCCGGTACTGCTGTTGCCGCCATGGCGATCGTTATCCATGCGCTCACCACGGGTGACTGGGTCGGCGCGCTTATGAACTTGGTCGCTACGCTGGGCTTTATTCTGCCCGCGGCGATCGTCTACCAAAAGATGCACACCTACAAGGGTGCCGTGATTGGTCTGGTGCTCGGCGTCATTGCCGCTACGGCGCTGTCCATGGTTGCGAACCTGACCATCGGCGTTTGGTTCTGGTATGGCTCGGTCGATGTGATCGCCCCGCTCATGATTCCTGCCGTGCTGCCGTTCAACCTTATCAAGACCGTGCTTAATTCGGTATTGACGCTTGCGGTGTACAAGGCGGTCTCCAACCTCATCACGCCTAAAAAGGACCAGGTCAAAGGCCGCGCATGATTGAGTGTCGGGGCGTTTCCTTTAGCTATGACGGTGCCGTACCGGCGCTCGACGGCGTCGATCTGAATATCGAGGACGGCGAGTTTTTCTGCATCCTCGGTGGTAATGGGTCGGGCAAGTCGACGTTTGCCAAGCATCTGAATGCACTGCTGCAGCCCGACGCGGGCACGGTACGCATCAACGGCATGAATGCGTCCGACCCCGAGCTGGTCTACGACATTCGTTCGACCGCGGGCATGGTGTTCCAGAATCCCGATGATCAGCTGGTGGCAACGCTTGTCGAAGATGACGTTGCGTTCGGTCCCGAAAACCTTGGCGTGCCATCGGCGCAAATTGCGCAGCGCGTACGCGAGGCGCTGAAGGGCGTGGGCCTGGTGGGCTTTGAGCACCACGAGACCCATGCGCTTTCGGGTGGTCAAAAGCAACGCGTGGCGCTTGCCGGCGTGCTCGCCATGGAGCCGCGCGTTCTCATTTTGGATGAGGCCTCCTCGATGCTCGATCCGCGCGGGCGCAAGGGCCTTATGAAGGCCTGTCACGCGCTGCACGAACGCGGCATGACCATCGTGATGATTACGCACTTTATGGAAGAGGCCGCTGAGGCCGATCGCGTTGCTGTCTTCCAAGCGGGCCGCGTTGCCATGTTGGGCACGCCCGAGGAGATCTTGACGCAGGCGAATGAACTCGCTCAGCTCAACCTTGACATGCCAGAGTCGTGCCGTTTGGGCATGGCGCTTCGTGCGAAGGGCGTGCCTGTTCATTCGCAGGTGCGTGAGGCAGATATGGTTGCCGAGGTTGCGCAGGTCTATACCGAGCGAAGTGAGGCGGGCACCGCGGGGCAGCCTTCCGCGCCCCAGTTGGAAATCGCTGACGGCACTGTTTCGGCAGACAACGAGGAAAACGCGTCGGAGCCCGTCATTGAGCTATCCCATGTTTCGTACAGTTATTCGCTCAGTCCGCGCGAGCGCCACCGCTGGCGCAAGCGCTCGACCACTGCGGACACATCGAGCAAACAGGCTCTCTGGGGAAACGACCCCAGCAGCCCGTGGGCGCTGCGCGATGTATCGCTGACGGTGCGTCGCGGCGAGTTCCTGGGCTTGGCAGGTCATACCGGTTCGGGTAAGTCGACGCTGATTCAGCATCTCAACGGCCTGATTCGTCCCCAGGAGGGTTCCGTTTACGCATTGGGGCTCGACCTGGCAAACAAGAAAGATGCCGCCGCGGTTAAGGCAAAGGTCGGCGTGGTGTTTCAGTATCCAGAGCGTCAGCTGTTTGCCGAGACCGTGGCACAGGACGTGGCGTTTGGTCCGCATAACCTTGGCTTGCCGCAAGATGAAGTCGACCGTCGTGTCGAGTCATCGCTCTCACGCGTGGGCCTCGACCTTTCCACGGTCGGCGACAAGAGTCCCTTTGAGCTTTCGGGCGGTCAGCAACGGCGTGTGGCATTCGCCGGCGTGCTCGCCATGGAGCCCGAAGTCCTGGTGCTCGATGAGCCCATGGCGGGGCTCGATCCGGCTGCGCGCAGGGATTTCCTTGAGCTTATCGATCGACTTCACCGCGATGGCCTGACCGTTGTCATGGTTTCGCATAGTATGGATGACCTGGCCAATTGCTGCGACCGTATCGTCGTAATGAACGAAGGTGCGGTGTTTGCCGAGGGAACCCCCGTGCAGGTGTTTGCGCATGCCGACGAGCTCAAATCGATCGGTTTGGGCGTTCCTGCCGCGCAGCGCATGGCGCTGGCGCTTACGGAGGCGGGCGTGCCGCTGCACTTTGACGGCCTCTATACGGTTGAGTCGTTGGCAGGCGAGTTGGCGGACCTGCTAATCGGTTGCTCGGACGGTCCTTCTAACGTCGCGGACATTGCTAAATCCAAGACGGTCGCGCGAGAGGAGGGCTGCTGATGGAGGCGTTTTCGTTTGGCAGCTACTATCCCGGCGATAGTGCGATCCACCGCCTGGACCCGCGAACTAAGTTGCTCTTGGGCTTTGTGTTTCTGATCACGACGCTCACGGTCAGCAGCTTCCGCGGACTGGTCCCGGTCGCAATCTTCGTTGTCCTGATCTATACCGTGTCCCGGGTGCCGTTGCGCCGGGTCCTATCATCGATGGCGCCGCTGCTGGCAATCGTCGTCGTGGTCGCGGTGCTCAACTTGTTTGCCGATCAGAGTGGGCGCATCTTGTGGCAGCTCGGCTTTCTGCAGATAAGCGAGGGCTCGCTGCGTTCTGCGGCGTTTATGGCGTGCCGCCTGACGTTGATGATGGCCGGCATGAGCGCCATTACACTCACCACGCCGACGCTCGACCTCACCGCGGGCTTTGAGCGCCTGCTCGCGCCGTTTGCGCGTGTGGGACTTCCTGCGCACGAGCTCGGCATGATCATGGGTATCGCGCTACGCTTTATGCCGCAGTTTGCCACTGAGATGAAGCAGACGGCCGATGCACAGGCAAGCCGCGGCGCGCGCGTGATGGGCGGTCCGCTCGGCGGCGTGCGTATGCTCGGCAGTGTGGCGATTCCGCTGTTCACGGGCGTGTTCCGCCATGCCGAGACGCTGTCTGCCGCCATGGATGCACGCTGCTATCACGGCGAGCAGGGCCGCACGCGCCTGCATGCGCTTGCATTTGGCCGCGGCGATGCGTTGGCGGCGGTAGTGACGGCGTTGCTGCTCATCTGCGTCATCGTCATCAATCTTCAACTTGTTTAGGCGCGATTCGGGCGCAAGAAAGGGGTCCCTATGACCGACAACGACCGCACGGCTCAGCTTGAGCGCGCCTGTTCGTATCTCAGGCGCATTCCGGCGTGGTATCTGGCCACGACCGATGCAAGTGACGGGCATCAGCCTCGCGTGAGGCCGTTTTCGTTTACCATGGTCGATGACAGTAAGTTGTGGTTTTGCACGTCGCGCGACAAGGACGTGTGGGCGGAGCTGAGTGCGAATCCCAAGTTTGAGGTATCGGGCTGGAAGCCGGGGGAATGTTGGATCGTATTGACCGGCGAAGCCGCACTTGAGGACGACGCAGTTGCGAGCGACAAGGTGCGTCAAGCGGGTTTTAAGCACATGGTGGGCATTGGCGAGGAACACGAGAGTGCCAACGACGGCCGCCTTGCTTTCTTTTCGGTCCGCAATATTGCCGCGCGCTTCTGTGATATCGACGGCAGCGAGGAGCGCCTGGAGCTCTAGCTCGCACAAACCAGGTTCCCAAACTAACTAGTACAGGAGGAAACGTGGACGGATTGAATACGGTGTTGGAGTATCTGACGTCGGTGCCGGCATGGTATTTGGCGACGAGCGTTGACGGACAGCCTCATGTGCGTCCGTTTTCGTTTGCGCAGATCCAGGATGGCAAACTGTGGTTTGTAACAGCGCGCACCAAAGATGTGTGGCAAGAGCTGCTGCAAAACCAGCGCTTTGAGGCCACGAGTTGGTGGCCGGGCCATGGTTGGTTGATTCTGCGCGGGCGTGCGGGGCTGGAAGACCGGGCTTCGAGCGAAATGCGCGAGGCCGGATGGAAACATCTTGAGCGCTTGAGCGAGCACTATGAGGGGCCTAACGACCCCACGCTCGTCTTCTTTAGCGTCGAGGATCCCGAGGCTTTTATCTGCAATCACGACGAATGGGTGCCGGTCGAGCTCTAGCCGGCTGGCTCATCCTAACAACTTGGTTTTCGCATGGGCGGGCCCCGTATTGCCCGGTGCCGTTAGGAGCGCCGGTCAATACGGGGCCCGCTCCATTTGTCAATTCCTTCAAGCGAATGTGTCGGGATTGTTTCAATGCATGAATATGCAAGCCATTTACGTGTTCATGCATCTTTTGGTGCTAAAGTTTCAACCCACTTCATAACGACCACTGCGAAATGCGCATCGGTGCATAAATCGCAGACAAGGAGTCTGATATGTCATTGAAGGTTGGAATCGTCGGCGCGGCTGGATATGCCGGAGCCGAGCTCATTCGCCTCGTGCTCGGCCATCCCGAGTTTGAACTTGTTGCCATTACGTCCAACGCCGATGCCGGCCAGCCGCTGTCCGCGGTGTATCCGAGCTTTGCTGGCGTGAGCGATCTGGTTTTTACCACGCATGACGCCCCCGAGCTTAAGAGCTGCGATGCGGTTTTTCTTGCCGTGCCGCACACGGCTGCCATGGCACAGGTGCCCGCGCTGCTTGCATCGGGCGTCTCCTGCTTTGATCTTTCGGCCGACTACCGCCTGAACGACGCGTCCGTCTTTGAGACGTGGTATGCCGCCGAGCATACGAGCCCCGAGCTGCTCAAGACCCGTGCCTTTGGCCTGCCCGAGCTATTCTGCCGGGACTTGGAGACCGCTGCTTCCAGCCATGCCGCTGGCAGGCCCGTGTTGGTCGCCTGCGCCGGTTGCTATCCCACCGCAACGAGCCTTGCTGCCGCTCCCGCCGTGCGCGCCGGCTGGGTTGCCCAGAGCGGCCCCGTAATCGTCGATGCCATTAGCGGCGTGACGGGTGCCGGTAAGTCCTGCAACGCCCGCACCCACTTTTGCAGCGCGGACGAGAACCTGGAAGCCTATGGCGTGGGTAAACATCGCCACACGCCCGAGATTGAGCAAATCCTTGGCTTAACCGATCGCGTCGTCTTTACCCCGCATCTGGCACCGCTCAAGCGCGGCCTGCTCTCCACGGTGACGATGCCGCTTACGCCGCAGGCTATCGATACCTTGACCCTTGAGGACGTTGTCGACTATTACAAGCAGTTCTACGCTGGACGCACCTTTGTGTGCGTGCTCGATGCCGGCCAGCAGCCCAAGACGGCTTCGGTCGTCGGAACCAACGCCGCCCAGATTGGCCTCGCGCTCAACAAGCGCGCGGGCGTGCTGGTGGCGACGGGCGCCATCGACAATCTGTGCAAGGGCGCTGCGGGCCAAGCGGTCCAGTGTGCCAATATCGTCTTTGGCTTTGACGAGCGACGAGGCTTGCCCACAGTGGCGTGCCCGGTGTAGCACATTCGATTGTTAACGATTTGGTAGTCGGGCATCGAGTGGGGCGCCACTCTTAAGCTGGTCTCATGATTACGACTGGCATGGCGCACCAACCGATGTCCGTTATTTGTTTGACATAAGGAGTCATAAAGACGATGAATACCGAGCTGTTTGATATCAAGATTCGCGCCGTCGAGGGTGGCGTTACGGCTGCGGCTGGTTTTAAAGCTGCGGGCATCCACGCTGGGTTCCGCAAGAACCCCGAGCGTCTGGATTACGCGCTCGTCGTGCCCGATAAACCCTGTCCCGGTGCCGGCGTGTTTACCACCAATCGCTTTTGCGCGGCGCCCGTGCAAGTGAGCCGTGCCAACTTGGGCGGTGCCGACAAGGGTTACGGTATCATCGCCGGCGTTTCGGTCAACTCTGGCAATGCCAACGCCGCCACGGGTGAGACCGGCCTTGCATGCGCGCGCGAGACGTGCAGCATCGCATCGCAGGTCATCGGCTGCGAGCCCCAGCAGATTCTGGTTGCCTCCACGGGCGTGATTGGCCAGATTCTGCCGATCGACACGTTTGAGACCGCCATTCCTGCTGCCTACGAGGCGCTCTCCGCTCACGGTGGCCCCGATGCCGCTCGCGCCATCATGACGACCGACACGCACTCCAAGGAGTACGCCGTGACCTACGTCAGTGAGGCTGCGGGTCATGCGGGCAATGTCTATACGGTGGGCGGAATGTGCAAGGGCTCGGGCATGATCATGCCCAACATGGCCACCATGATCGCAGTTATCACCACCGATGTCCCCGTCGAGCCTGCGGCACTTCATACCCTGCTGCTCTCGACCGTCAAGCAGACCTTTAACAAGGTAACGGTCGATTCCGACACCTCGACCAACGACACCTGCATCATGCTTGCCTCCGGCGCCGCTGCCGCAGATGCCGAGCCTATCGTCGAGGGCTCCGATGCCTTTGACGAGTTGGCATTTGCCGTGCACGAGGTGTGCGAGAGCCTGGCGCGCAATATCGCCGCCGATGGTGAGGGCGCATCCAAGCTTGTTACGGTCAACGTTACCGGCGCCGTGAACGACGAGGAAGCCGATATCGCCGCCCGTGCCGTTGCCAACTCGCCGCTCGTTAAGACCTGCATCGCCGGCCACGACTGCAACTGGGGCCGCGTTGCTATGGCGCTTGGCAAGTGCGGCGTGAAGTTTAATCAGGAAGACGTTTCCATCGACATGATGGGCATGCCTGTCTGTCGCGACGGTCTGACTGTTCCCTTTGATGAGGACGAGGCTCTACGACGTTTCGAGGCGCCCGAGATCGTGATCTCGGCCGACCTGGGCGCAGGCGACGCGGCAACGACCGTGTGGACCTGCGACCTCACGCATGAGTACATCTCCATCAACGGCGACTACCGTTCCTAGATTCCGGGCACGCTGCGCATCTTGCCGCGATTGCGGACAGCGGAGCACGGCGCGATAACGATACGAAAGACGAGGCAGATTATGAAATTCGCACGCGATTGTCGTTCGAGCGAATCCAACGAAGCAACCGCGCAGCTGCTGTTCGAAGCGCTGCCGTGGATTAAGAACCTGACCGGCAAGACGGTTGTTATCAAATATGGCGGAGCCGCCATGGTTGATGAGCAGCTGCGCCGCGACGTGATGAGCGACATCGTTTTGCTCAAGATCATCGGTATGCGCCCCGTCATCGTGCACGGCGGCGGCAAGGCTATCAACGAGGCGCTGAGCCATTACGATATTCCCGTCGAGTTTAAGAACGGCCAGCGCGTGACCACGCCGGCGACTATGGATATCGTGCGCGAGGTGCTGGGCGGCAAGGTTAACCAGGAGCTGGTTGCTGCCATCAACCACCACGGCAACCTGGCCGTGGGCGTGTCGGGCAGCGATGCCGGCACGCTCATCGCCGAGTCGCTCGACCCCGAGCTCGGTCGCGTGGGCAAAGTGACGCACGTCAACACCGACTATATCGAGCGCTTACTCGATAGCGAGTACATCCCCGTCATCGCTACCGTCGCGGCGGGGGAGGACGGCGGTTTCTTCAACATCAACGCCGATACCGCCGCCGGTGCCGTTGCCGCGGCGCTCCACGCGCATAAGGCGATCTTTTTGACCGATGTCGATGGCCTGTACAAGGACTTTAGCGACAAGGACTCGCTTATCTCCAACCTAACGCTCAACGAGGTTAACGAAATGCTCTACGGCGGCGAGGTCGATAAGGGCATGATTCCCAAGCTGCGTGCGGCCGTCGATGCGCTTACCGGCGGCGTATTTCGTGCCCACATCATTAACGGTACTACGCCGCATTCGCTGCTCCTGGAGCTGCTGACCGATGCCGGCGTCGGCACCGTGATCCATTCCACCGAGACGGCTTACGAGTTCGATACGCATCCGCATCCGCTTTCGACGTTTGCTGCGCGTCTGACCGAGAACCTTGACGAGGTCGAGAAGCTTCAGACGGTCTAGCTGACCCTCAGCCGCCCCATTCCTGCACCCATAGCCCCGCGCCGTCTGGCGCCCAACGAAAGGCATCTCATGTCACTTGCAGCTCAGCAATCGCTTGAATCCCATTACATTATGCATACCTTTGGCCGCTCTCCGGTCGAGTTTGTCGAGGGTCACGGCATGAAGCTCACCGGCGACGATGGCCGTGAGTACCTCGACTTTCTTGCCGGCATCGGCGTGTGCAGCCTAGGTCATGGCGACCCGGCTGTGCTCTCGGCGCTCGAGGCACAGACCAAAAAGCTCATGCATGTCTCCAATTACTTCTACATTGAGCAGCGCGGACAGGTCGCGGCGCTGCTGTCCAAGCTTGCTAACGACGACGTAGATGGTGCGCGCGTGCTTGCCGATGCCATTGCCGCCGGCGATGAGACCACGGCAGCTGCTCTTGGTGCCCCGGCTGCGGATGAGCAGGTTTGGGAGACCTTCTTTGCCAACTCTGGCGCCGAGGCCAACGAGGGCTCGATGAAGCTCGCGCGCCTGTACGCCAAGCGTGCCGGTAATGGCGGCAACACCATCGTGTGCATGCGCGGCGGCTTCCACGGCCGTACGCTCGAGACCATTGCCGCCACCATGCAGGATTGGCTGCAGGACAGCTTCCGCCCGCTGCCGGGTGGCTTTGTGGCCTGCACGCCCAACGATGTGGATGAGCTGCGTGCGATCTTTAAGCAGCTGGGGAGCGAAATTTGTGCCGTGATGCTCGAGCCGATCCAGGGTGAGAGCGGTGTGCATCCCATGACCGAGGAGTTTATGGCTACGGCGCGCGACCTGGCACACGAAGTGGGCGCCGTGCTTATCGCCGACGAGGTCCAGTGCGGCATCTTCCGCTCCGGCAAGCCGTTTGCGTTCCAGACCTATGGCGTGGAGCCCGACATCATGAGCCTTGCCAAGGGCATTGCTGATGGCGTGCCCATGGGTGCCGTCGTGGCGAAGAAGGAGATTGCCGACGTGTTTAAGCCGGGCGACCACGGCTCGACCTTTGGCGGTAGCTGCTTGGCCATCGCGGCGTGTGCCGCGACGCTCTCCGCGCTTGTGCGTGGCGATTATGCCGAGCATGCTGCCAAGGTGGGTGCCTATATGGAGGCAAAGCTCGCCAAGCTGCCGCACGTGACCGAGGTACGTGGTCGCGGCTTGATGCTCGGCTGTGATTTGGATGATGCCGCGGGCGACGCGCATGGTGTTGTTGCCCGCGCGCTGGCCGCCGGTGCCGTGATCAACGCTACGGGTGCGCATACGCTGCGTTTCCTGCCGCCACTCGTCTGCGAGGAAGCCGACGTGGACAGTCTGATCGAGATCCTGTCGGGTGTTTTGGGCTAACGCGGCGCAATAACTCAATTTGGACCGAGTTCCGGACTGCGGACGTGCCCTATGCGGCATGATTCAGCGGTCTGGAGCCCGTTTTGCCTTAGATTTGCTAAGGCAGGGAGACCTGCTGGTCAAAAAACATCAAATATGAGTACTGTTACCGATTTGGTAGCAGCAATTTTGGACTAATAAGGCCAGATGGCAAGTCGAAATGGCGATGAATACACGATTTTGATCTGACTGTTAGTCCTTATAATGGACATATGTTGCGTAACCTAAGCAAACACTATCTGTTTATATGTTGCAAGCAAAGTAGCAGTACTCATTTTTGCCATTATTTGGCCACGGCCTTTGTGACAGACGTGCTGGCGGGTTCGAATCCCATGCGCTGGGCCCAAAAAAGAAAGGCTCCCATTGCTGGGAGCCTATCAAATCAGTGGTGGGCGATGAGGGATGTCCGCGTGCGGCTCCGCCGCCCGCATCCGCTTCGTCGCTTCGCTCCTCGCGTGCTGCGCTGGAAAACGCTTCGCGTTTCCTCAGCTCCGCACCCTTGCGGGTTCGAATCCCATGAAATGGGCCCAAACAAAAACGGTCCCCTTTCGAGGACCGTTTCCAATTCAATGGTGGGCGATGAGGGATTCGAACCCCCAGCCTTGTGCGTGTAAAGCACCTGCGCTAACCGTTGCGCCAATCGCCCGTGCGGAGAGAGTATAGCAAAACAATCGCCTCATTCACCTCATATCCATTAAAGGTAACTCGCGCGTGTCACAGCGGAGCTGATTCAGTTGAGATTGCCTGAACATTCCGCCCCTCTTTACGCCCTCGGGTATACTCAAAAGCTACTGATTCGATTTGATGCCCAGCAACAGCAGAGGGGATAGTATATGTGCGGTTTTGTCGGTTTTGTCGGTGGGACGGATAACCAATCCGAGGTGCTCACCAAGATGATGGACCGCATCGTCCATCGCGGTCCCGACATGGGCGGTCAGTTTATCGACGGCCGCGTTGCCCTCGGCTTCCGCCGCCTGTCGATCCTCGACCTGACCGAGGCCGGCGCCCAACCTATGGCCAACGAGGACGGTAGCGTCGTCATTGTCTTCAACGGTGAGATCTACAACTTCCAAGAACTCCGTTCCGAGCTCGAAGCCAAGGGCTACAAGTTCCATTGCGGCGCCGACACCGAGAGCCTCCTGCACGGCTACGAGGAGTGGGGCGAGGCCGTCCTCGATCGCCTGCGCGGTATGTACGCCTTCGTCATCTGGGACAAAAAGAAGAACAAGCTTTTTGGCGCCCGCGACATCTTTGGCATCAAGCCGCTTTACTACTATCCCATGGCCGATGCGGGCGACGGCGCTCCGGGCGTGCTCTTTGGTTCCGAGATCAAGAGCTTCCTGGACTACCCGCACTTCCACAAGGCGGTCAACAAAAAGGCCCTGCGTCCGTACATGACGCTGCAGTATTCGGCAACCGAGGAGACCTTCTTCGAGGGTGTCTACAAGCTGCCGCCGGCGCACTACTTTACCGCCGATATCCCGACCGGCAAGATGAACATCGAGCGCTACTGGGATTGCGATTACTCTGCCGTCGAGAAGCCATTCGAAGAGTATGTCGATGAGTTGGACGAGGTCGTGCACGAGAGCGTCGAGGCCCATCGCATCGCCGACGTCAAGGTCGCGTCGTTCCTCTCCGGTGGCGTCGACTCCAGCTACATCGCCGCTTGCCTCATGCCCGACAAGACCTTCTCGGTGGGCTTTGACTACAAGAACTTCAACGAGACCAACTACGCCAAGGAGCTTTCCGATAAGCTCGGCGTCGAAAACGTTCGCAAGATGATTACCGCCGACGAGTTCTTCGGTGCGCTCGAGGACATCCAGTATCACATGGACGAGCCGCAGTCCAACCTGTCTTCCGTGCCGCTGTGGTTCTTGGCCGAGATGGCCCGCAAGGACGTCACCGTGGTGCTTTCGGGTGAAGGCGCCGACGAACTCTTTGGCGGCTACGCCTACTACGAGGATACGGTCCCGGTGCGCAAGTACAAAAAGATGGTACCGCTGCCCATCCGTCGCGCGCTCGGTAACCTGGCGCTGCATATGCCGTACTTCAAGGGACATAACTTCCTGGTCAAGGGTGCCGAGATCCCCGAGAAGTCGTTCCTGGGACAGGCTCTGGTATGGCCGGAGCGCGAGGTCGACGGCGTGCTCAAGCCCGAGTACAACACCGGCGACGGCGCCTTCGAGCTCGCTGCACCCATCTACGCACGCGTGAAGGGTCAGCCCGAACTGGTCAAGAAGCAGTACCTGGACATGAACATGTGGCTCCCGGGCGACATTCTGCTCA
The DNA here is from genome assembly GCF_040910185.1 of Collinsella aerofaciens. Taxonomy (GTDB): domain Bacteria; phylum Actinomycetota; class Coriobacteriia; order Coriobacteriales; family Coriobacteriaceae; genus Collinsella; species Collinsella aerofaciens_BF. Next base: position 39,035 of record NZ_JBDGBA010000016.1, read on the forward strand.
AGGCCGACAAGATGTGCATGGCACACTCGCTGGAGCTGCGCGTGCCCTTCCTGGACCGCAAAGTCATGGAGTTCGCCGAGCACATTCCCGACCGCTACCGCATCAACGAGAACGGCAACAAACAGGTACTCCGCCACGCTGCCAACAAGTCGCTGCCCGATGAGTGGGCCACCCGTCCCAAGGTGGGCTTCCCGGTGCCGATTGTCTACTGGCTGCGCGAGCAAAAGTGGTACGACTATGTCAAGGAGTACTTCACCGCGCCGTGGGCAAGTGAGTTCTTCAATACCGACGAACTCATGCACCTGCTCGATCTGCACTTTGCGGGCAAGGGCGATTTCCAGCGCAAGATCTATACGCCGCTCGTGTTCCTAGTGTGGTACAAGCGCTTCTTTATCGACGAGGGCCAGCCTTCTGTTCAGGCTGCCTAGTCTCGGCCTACGAATGCCTGCGCGTAACGGCTCCTCCGGGAGCCGTTTTTGCGCGAGCACGTTTCAGTTACTATGAAAACCGTCCCTGCCAAATGGCTGAGAAAGGTGAAAGATGCACCATTCGGATTCCGCGACCGTGACCACGGTCGATACGCTTGCCAAGCTGCTCGATGTGTGCGGCGAGCTGCGCGCATCAGAGCAGGTTGACGAGCGTGCCGTGACCGGTTGCTCGTTTGATTCGCGCGCGGTCTCGGCAGGTGACGTGTTCTTCTGTAAAGGTGCTGCCTTTAAGCCCGCGTTTTTGAGCATGGCGCTCGATGCGGGCGCCGTCGCATTTGTGTGCGAGGAGTCGCTGGTCGAGTCTCTGGAGCCGCTGGCGAAGGAGAGCGGTGCTGCGATGCTGGTTGTTGATAGTGTTCGCACGGCCATGGCCCTGTTGCCGCCGGAGGTCTACGACCGTCCCGACCACGACGTCAAGATCGTGGGCATCACCGGCACCAAGGGAAAGACCACGGCCGCTTTTATGCTCCAGTCGATTATCAAAGCGGCGGGCGAGTCCTGCGGCATGATCGGCTCGGTGAGTACCGACGATGGTATCGAGTGCTACGAGAGCACCAATACTACGCCCGAGGCCCCCGAGGTTTGGCGCCATATCGCCAACTGCCGCACGTCCGGTCGCCAGTCCATGGTCATGGAGGTCTCGAGCCAGGCGCTCAAGTACCAACGCGTCGAGAATCTGCCGTTTGACGTGGCGTGCTTCCTCAACATCGGCCGCGACCACATCTCGCCGATCGAACACCCCACGTTTGAGGATTATTTTGAGAGCAAGCTCAGGATTTTTGACCAGGCAAAGACCGCCGTGGTGAATCTGGGCACCGAAGAGGTCGACCGTGTGCTGGAGGCAGCGTCGACGGCCGAGCGCTTGGTGACCGTTGGCGTCGAGCATCCCGAGGCAAGCCTGTGGGCGAGCGACGTACGCATGGTCGGCTTTAACATCGAGTTTAACCTGCACGGCATGAGCGCCGACGAGTCCGAGGCGGGGGAGAAGATCCTGCTGGGTATCGCGGGAGACTTTAACGTGGAGAACGCGCTGGTCGCTATCGCCGCTGCGCGCGAGATCGGCATCGGTATCGATGCCATCAAGAAGGGCCTCTCCAAACTGCGTGTGCCGGGCCGTATGGAGGTCGTGGAGTCGAAGGACGGTCGCGTGATCTGCGTCGTCGACTATGCGCACAACCAGCTTTCGTTCCGTTCGCTTTTCTCGTCGGTCAAGCGCGCGTTTCCCGCTAGCCCCGTCATTGCGCTGTTTGGCGCTGCCGGCGGCAAGGCGCAGGAGCGCCGCGAGCAGCTTCCGCGCGAGGCCGCACCGTATTCCGACCTGATGATCTTTGCCAACGAGGATCCAGCTCACGAGGACCCGATGAAGGTCTGTCGCGAGCTTGCCGAGCATGTTCCCGACGATACGCCGAACAAGATCATCCTCGACCGCGAAGCCGCTGTGCATGCGGCGTTCAAGGCGGCGCGCGAGGAGTACGTCAACCCCGATGCTCCCACCATTGTCTTGCTGCTGGCAAAGGGTGACGAGGAGCTCATGCACGTGGGCGACGAGTTCGTGCCCATCGAGAGCGACCTTTCGCTGGCCAATCGCCTGATCGATGTTACCCAGTTTGACTAATGAACCATGATGGCGGCGGCGCCCTGAGTGCGCTGTCGCCATAAGCGTGTTCCCTCAATCAAAACATGCCGTCCAAGTCCAAACCCTTCTACGTAAACGGAGTAACCATGTCCCACAACACCCTGCCGACCGTTGCCGAGCTTTCGGGCGAGATGCGCGAGCGCTTGGCCAAGGTCAAGTACGTCTTTACCGACCTGGATGCCACGATGCTCGCGCCCGGCTCGTGCGTGCTGCGCGACAACGACGGCAACCCCTCGACCAAACTCGTCGAGGCTGTCGTGGCGCTCGCTCGCGCTGGTATTCAGGTGGTTCCCACCTCGGGCCGCAACCGTACCATGATCCACGAGGACGCGCGTGTGCTCGGTCTCAACTCCTACATCGGCGAGATGGGCGGCCTGGTCATGTACGACCTCAAAGCCAACGATTGGGAGTATCTGACCGGCGACATGCCCTACGACTCCTCTTGCGGCCTCACGCCGCACCAGGTGATCGAGCAGACCGGCGTGTGCGAGAAGATCCTCGCCCGCTGGCCGCACAAGATCGAGTATCACAACGACATGTCGACCGGCTACAAATACCGTGAGGTCACCGTCGGCATGCGCGGCGATGTGCCCGACGATGAGGTTCAGGCCATCCTGGACGAGGCCGGCTGCGGTCTGATCTGGGCTTGCAACGGTCACCTGACGCATCTGTCCAAGCCGACGACGCTCGAGCTTGATCGCGTCGAGGACGGTCGCGCATTCAACATCAACCCCGCAGGCCTCAACAAAGGCGTCGCCATTGCGCGCTTCTGCGAGCACCTAGGGATCGAGCGCGAGGAGACGTTGGCGCTCGGCGATTCCGAGTCCGACTTCTACATGGCCGATCACGTGGGCACGTTCTGCCTGGTCGAGAATGGCCTGACGAGCGCCGGCGCGCCCGAGTTCCTGGCTGCTTGCGAGAACGCTTTCGTTACGCGCGGCAAAATTGTCGATGGTTGGGCGGCGACGGCAGAGCTGCTGGTCGCGGCGCGTTCGTAGCGCGGCGTCGCCGCACTTGGACATGTCTTTTTGAGAGAGACTGGTGAGGTAATGTCCGATATCGAGAATCCGACAGGTGACACGCGCCCGATTGGCGTGTTCGATTCTGGTTTGGGCGGTCTGACGGTTGCGCGCGCCATCGCGACGGCGCTGCCGCACGAGTCCGTCTACTACTTTGGCGACACCAAGCGCTGCCCCTACGGCACGCGCACCGAGGATGAGGTGCGCTCGTTTGCGTTGCAGGCGGGTCGTTGGCTTTCGAAGCACGACGTCAAGATTATGGTCATCGCCTGCAACACGGCGACCGCTGCGGCCTTGCGTCTGGCCCAGCAGGTGCTCGACGTTCCCGTGATCGGCGTGATCGCGCCGGGTGCCCGTGCAGCAATCAACAGCACGCGTACGCGTCGCGTGGGCGTGCTCGCTACCAACCTCACCATCCGCTCGGGCGCCTACACGCGCGCCATTCAGGATCTAGATGCCGGTGTCGATGTATACGGCTGTCCTGCCTCGAGCTTTGTCGAGGTTGTCGAACACGAGCTCGCCTCGGGTGCACATCTGCAGGAACAGTGGCTTGAGAACGAGGACATCTTCGATACGCCCGCCGTGCGTGCGCTGGTGGGTGCCACGGTTGAGCCGCTGCGCGACCACGGTATCGATACCGTGGTGCTCGGCTGTACGCATTTCCCGCTGTTGGTGGGACCTATCCGCCATGCGCTGGGGCCTGGGGTGCGCGTCGTGAGTTCCGCCGAGGAGACCACGCGCGAGCTGACCGATATTCTCACGCGCCGCGAGCAGCTGGCGGGCGACGCCGCCGAGCCGCAGCATCGTTTTGCCACGACGGCCGATAACATTGCCGAGTTTGCGGTGGCGGGTAGCTTTATCTTTGGTCAGCCGCTCAAGAGCATCGAACATATCGATATCGATGAGCTGAAATAGATGTAAGGCAGCCGCCAAAGCCTTCGCCACATCTTTTGCCGAAAGGAAATTTCTATGGAGTACATGCAGGTCAACCGCGCCAACGGTCGCGCCGCCAACGAGTTGCGCCCCGTTAAGCTCACCCGTGGCGTCATGAAGCACGCCCACGGCTCGTGTTTGGCCGAGTTCGGCGACACGCGCGTGCTGTGCGCCGCCACTATCGAGGAGGGCGTGCCGGGCTGGCGCAAGGGCGCCAAGGCCGGTTGGGTAACGGCGGAGTACGCCATGCTGCCGGCATCGACCGGCAAGCGCTGCAAGCGCGAGCATGCCAACCGCAAGGGCCGCTCCATGGAGATCGAACGCCTCATCGGTCGCAGCCTGCGTACCATCGTCAATATGAAGGCACTTGGCGAGTACACCGTTACCGTCGACTGCGATGTGATCCAGGCCGATGGCGGCACACGCACGGCGAGCATTACCGGCGCCTGGGTGGCGCTGCACGACGCCCTTGCCATGTGGGTCGAGGCGGGTAAGCTCGAGCGCATCCCGCTCACGGGCCAGGTCGCCGCGATTTCCATGGGCGTTGTCGACGGCAACACTCTGCTCGACCTAGATTATTCCGAGGACAGCCATGCCGAGGTCGACATGAACCTCGTCGCCACCGACACCGGCGAGATGATCGAGCTCCAGGGCACCGGCGAGCAGGCGCCCTTTGACCGCAAACGCCTCAACGCCCTGCTCGACCTGGGCGACAAGGGTATCGCCGAGCTCATCGAGCTTCAGCGCCAAGCCATCGCCTAACCTGCCAAAAGGGACAGGTTTATTTTGGTAGGTTTTATCTGCTGAAATGCTGCGTTGAAAGGTCCGATCGCCTGAGAGGGGAGAGGTCAAGTGCCCAAACGCCCCTCACGCGGCTTGCTATAGAGACAAGGAGGCCAGTCATGGCACTTGAGAAGATTGACATCGACACCCTCGACCCGGCGGCGACCATCGTCGTGGCAACGGGCAACGCCCACAAGCTCACCGAGATCGAGGCCATTTTGGGCAAGGTCATGCCCGAGGTGCGCTTTGTGGCGCTCGGCCAGCTGGGTGATTTTGAGGATCCCGAGGAAAACGGCACGACGTTTTTGGAGAACGCCATCATCAAGGCCCAAGCCGCGGTTGAGGAGACGGGCCTTATGGCCATTGCCGACGATTCGGGCTTGGTCGTTGATGCCCTGGACGGCGAGCCGGGCGTGTATAGCGCGCGCTATGCGGGCGTGCATGGCGACGATGCCGCCAACAACGCCAAGCTGCTCGTTAACTTGGAAGGCGTGGCAGACGAGGATCGCACCGCGCGTTTTATGAGTGTCGTCGCGCTCATCGACACGGATGGTCTGGTCACCTATGGTGAGGGCGCCTGCGAGGGCGTTATCGCGCACGAGGGCCGCGGCGATCACGGCTTTGGCTACGACCCGCTGTTCCTGCCGGTCGACACGCCGGGCAAGACCATGGCCGAGCTGACGGCGGACGAGAAGAACGCCATCAGCCATCGATTCCATGCGCTCGAGCACCTATCCGCCAAACTGACGGGCGAGGAGTAGGCCGTGCGTGCGGTGGTGCAGCGCGTACTCAACGCCGGCGTGACGGTCGACGGCGAGTGCGTGGGCCGCATTGGACGCGGCTACCTGGTGCTGCTGGGTGTGGGCCATGGCGATACGCGTGCCGAGGCCGATAAGCTGTGGGGCAAGCTCCGCGGGCTGCGCATCAACGAGGACGAGAACGGCAAGACCAACTTGGCGCTTGCCGATGTCGACGGTGAGGTACTCGTGGTGTCGCAGTTCACGCTGTTCGCTGACTGCCGCCACGGTCGCCGCCCATCGTTTACGGATGCCGGCGCGCCCGATGTTGCCAACGAGCTCTACGAGTACTTCCTGACGCTCGTTCGCCAAGATGTCGAACACGTGGCGCACGGCATTTTTGGCGCCGATATGAAAGTCGACTTGGTCAACGACGGCCCATTCACCATCGTCTTGGACACCGATAACCTTTAGGTTACGCGGTTTTACCAAACCGCGTAACAACTGGTCATGCGAGATTGTCGTCTGGTACGTATTCGAGACCGGGCTTTTTTAGCTACTTGCGTATGGCCACAACAGGGTGCTATAGTATTAGAGTTTTGTCTATCTTAGGGGTATTATCCCCTTTTTGAATTGCACCTTCTGGAGGCCCTGTTCATGGAAGAGATGGAAGTCAATCACGTCGACGACATCCACGAGAAGCTGACCGATATGGTGGGCGATCGCGTCAAGGTTAAGGCCAACATGGGCCGTACCCGCGTCGTCGAGCGCATGGGCACCATCAAGAGCGTCCACCCGGCCGTCTTCATTGTCGAGGTTGACGAGCGTCGTGGCCGCAAGTCGCGTCAGTCCTACCAGTATATCGATGTGCTCACCGGTCAGGTCGAGCTGTTCGACCCCGAGAGCGGCGAGCATATCTTTACCCCGCTCGGCAATCAGCTCGAGGAGCATTAACGGTGACCGATCGGTCCCTGACTCTTTCCGCGCCGGCAAAGATTAACCTCTACCTGGGGGTTCATACCGAGCGCGATGACCGCGGCTACCACAGGGTCGATTCCCTGATGGCGGCCGTCGGTCTTTCCGATACCGTGACGGTCACGCCGGCGCAGGCGCTGACCGTCCAGACGGTTCCGGCATCAGATTTTCCCATGCAAAAGAATACGGCGTATCGGGTTGCGGTTGCTATGGCCGAGCATTATGGTCGCGAGGCAAACATCTGCGTGACGATTGAGAAGCGCATTCCATTGTGCGCCGGCTTGGGCGGCCCCTCGACGGATGCGGCCGCGGTCATTGTCGCCTTGGCAGAGCTCTGGGGCATTGATCGCACCGACCCAGCGCTCGACGATATTGCGCGGGGCATTGGTGCTGACGTCCCGTTCTTTTTGCACGCGAGTCCTGCGTTCTACGTAGGTGGGGGAGACGTGCTGGCAACTGAGTACCCCGCGCTGCCCGCGACGCCCGTCGTGCTGGTCAAGCCGCGCGAGGCAAGCGTTTCGACAATTGAAGCCTATCGACGTTTTGACGAGGCCCCGGTGCCTGCGGACAAGCCCGGCGCGATAGCTTCTGCCTTGCGTGCTGGTGATGCCGAGACGGCATATGCACTCATCCATAACAATCTGGGTGTCATTTCCGCACAGATGGAGTCGCAGATTCAAACGGTCCTCGACTGGCTGCGTAAACAGGACGGAACCGTTGCTGTAGATGTGTGCGGATCGGGTGCCTGCTCGTTTGCCATTTGCGACACCGCTGCCACGGTCGAAAGGCTTGCCGATGCTGCCCAGCAAAATGGCTGGTGGGCCTGCGCGACTGAGTTTATTCCCAACACGGTTCAAATCGACGCGCCAAAGAAATAAAAATTTCTCTAGCACGCGGCGAAAATCTTTGTTACTATAGTCGAGCTAACGGGTTGTGGCTCAGTTTGGTAGAGCACTGCGTTCGGGACGCAGGGGTCGCTGGTTCAAATCCAGTCAACCCGACCAGAGCATGAGGAGGGACCGCTTCTTGCGGTCCCTTTTTTTAGCTATTGTTGTGATACCGCGATACCCGCGGTATACTCATTCGAGCTTGTCTCGCTGTATTGTGGAGGTCTACATGTTTGGACTGAGGGCTTCTGAGCTCATCATTATTCTCGTTGTTGTCCTGATTATCTTTGGGCCTAAGAACCTGCCGAAGCTCGGTAAGTCCCTCGGCTCTACCGTCAAGAATATCCGCGAGGGTATGGAGGGCGACGATAAGGGCGAAACCAAGCAGGCCGAGGACGTTGTGGTCGAGGAGTCCAAGGAGGACAAGGAGATCGCAGAGCTCGAGGCCAAGCTCGCTGCTGCCAAGCAAAAGAAGGCAGAGGACAGCGACGCGGACGCAGAGTAGTCCCATCCCTTTGGGGTGAGCACCTGACCGGCTTGCCCGCAGGCTAGCCGGTCTTTTTCGTTTTTGTTGACAGTTGATCGTTACATCATAGTTGGGGAGATATCCGTATGGACGCAAGCCAGATCGTACTGACCGCTGAGGGCCGCCAGAAGCTCGTCGAGGAGCTCGCTTGGCGTGAGGGCGATTACGCCAAGGAGATCGTCGAGGACATCAAGGAAGCCCGCGCGTTCGGCGACCTTTCGGAGAACTCCGAGTACGATGCCGCCAAGGACAAGCAGGCCCAGAATGCTGCTCGCATCGCCGAGATTCAGGCTATTCTCGCCAACGCCCAGGTTGCTGCCACCACGGGCGGTCTGACCGTCTCCATCGGTTCCACTGTTTCGCTGATTGATCCCAACGGTGAGGTCATGGAGGTCACGCTCGTCGGTACCACCGAGACCAACTCGCTCGAGCACAAGATCTCCAACGAGTCTCCGGTCGGCCACGCCATCATCGGTCATGGCGAGGGCGACTCCGTTGAGGTCGTTACGCCTTCTGGCAAGACCCGCGTCTACACCATCGCCAAGATCGCACGCTAGACCACGGTCCCGCGTAAAGGTATGTTTTCGCTCCCTGGGACCGAATCCTGGGGAGCGTTTTAGTTTGAGGAGCTAACTTATGGCAGAGAACCAGAACGTCGCCGATCAGGCCTCGACGCTCAACGACGAGCGCGCCACGCGTCTGGCAAAGCGCGCCGCCCTGTTCGAGGCGGGCCAGAACCCCTATCCCGAGCACTCCGAGATCGAGGACTATGTCGTCGACATTGAGGCCAAATATGCCGATCTTGCCGATGGCGAGGATACTGAGGGCGTCGTGAAGATCGGCGGCCGCGTGGTCGCCAAGCGCGGTCAGGGCAAGATCATGTTTATCGTCGTGCGCGACGCTACCGCCGAGATTCAGCTGTTCTGCCGTATTAACGACATGGACGAGGCGGCCTGGAGCACGCTTAAGGCCCTCGACTTGGGCGATATCCTGGGCGTGACCGGCGTGGTCGTGCGCACCAAGCGCGGCCAGCTTTCCGTCGCCCCCAAGAGCGCGACGCTGCTCTCCAAGGCCGTTCGCCCGCTGCCCGAGAAGTTCCATGGCCTCTCCGACAAGGAAACCCGCTATCGTCAGCGCTATGTCGACCTGATTGCCAACGACGATGTTCGCGAGACCTTCCGCAAGCGCTCGCAGATTCTCTCCACTTTCCGCCGCTTTATGGAGTCCGACGGCTACATGGAGGTCGAGACCCCCATCCTGCAGACCATCCAGGGCGGCGCTACTGCCAAGCCGTTCATTACCCACTTCAACGCGCTCGATCAGGAGTGCTACCTGCGTATTGCCACCGAGCTGCACCTCAAGCGCTGCATTGTCGGTGGTTTTGAGCGCGTGTTCGAGATCGGCCGCATCTTCCGTAACGAGGGCATGGACCTTACCCACAACCCCGAGTTCACCACGATGGAGGCCTACCGTGCCTTCTCCGACCTCGAGGGCATGAAGGCACTCGCCCAGGGTGTCATCAAGGCTGCCAACAAGGCCATCGGCAACCCCGAGGTCATCGAGTACCAGGGCCAGACCATCGACCTTTCTGGTGAGTGGGCCAGCCGTCCCATGACCGACATCGTCTCCGATGTGCTCGGCAAGCAGGTCACCATCGACACGCCGGTCGAGGAGCTTGCTTCCGCCGCGCGCGAGAAGGGCCTGGAGATTAAGCCCGAGTGGACCGCCGGCAAGATTATCGCCGAGATCTACGATGAGCTGGGCGAGGACACCATCGTCAACCCGACCTTCGTGTGCGATTACCCCATCGAGGTCAGCCCGCTTGCCAAGCGTTTTGAGGACGACCCGCGCCTGACGCACCGCTTTGAGCTGGTTATTGCCGGCCACGAGTACGCCAACGCGTTCTCCGAGCTCAACGACCCGGTCGACCAGGCCGAGCGCTTTGCCGCCCAGATGGCCGAGAAGGCCGGCGGCGACGATGAGGCCATGGAGTATGACGAGGACTACGTGCGCGCCCTCGAGTACGGTATGCCTCCCGCGGGCGGTATTGGCATTGGTATCGACCGCGTGGTCATGCTGCTTACCAACCAGGCTTCTATCCGCGACGTGCTGCTGTTCCCGCACATGAAGCCCGAGAAGGGTTTCCAGTCCGGTGCCGCTGCCGCCAAGGCTGCCGAGGCCGGCAACGCCGCGAGCCCATTCGTTAAGTCGCTTAAGCCCACGCTCGATTACTCCAAGATCGCCGTTGAGCCGCTGTTTGAGGAGTTCGTCGACTTTGATACCTTCTCCAAGAGCGACTTCCGCGCTGTGAAGGTCAAGGCATGCGAGGCCGTCAAGAAGTCCAAGAAGCTGCTGAACTTTACGCTCGACGACGGCACCGGCACCGACCGCACCATCCTCTCCGGTATTCACGCTTATTACGAGCCCGAGGACCTGGTTGGCAAGACCTTGCTCGCCATCACCAACCTGCCTCCGCGCAAGATGATGGGTATTCCCAGCTGCGGCATGCTGATCAGCGCTGTCCACGAGGAGGAGGGCGAGGAGCGCCTCAACCTGATCCAGCTCGACGCCTCCATCCCCGCCGGCGCAAAGATGTACTAACTTGTTACGCGGTTCTACGAACCGCGTAACGGCTCGACGCTGCGCGGTCCGCATTTGGGCAATCTGACGTTCAACTTCAAGGGCGCGACCAGAAGGTCAGCGCCCTTTCGTTTCACGTCACCTTGCCTCAAATGCGACCCGCTCGCTCATATGACCCAATCCGCTGTCAAGAGCCACAATGGCCCCGCCGACCGCTTGCAATCGGTCGGCGGGGCC